>JAJFGN010000061.1 GCA_021776115.1 Kiloniellaceae bacterium
CCTCCCCCTCAAGGGGGAGGGAATAGAGGGCAGGCGCAACCTTCTACTCCCTCCCCCCTTGAGGGGGAGGGCCGGGGTGGGGGGTATCGTGCCGCCGTGCCTGGTTGTTAGGATGACGGCATGGCCTCGCCCCGCGCCCAGCATCTGCGCAAGAACCCGACCGAGGCGGAAAGCCGCCTTTGGACCGCGTTGCGGCAAAGGCAAGTCGGCGATGCCCGGTTCCGCCGCCAAGTGCCTTTTGGCTCCTATGTCGCGGACTTCGTTTGCTTCTCCGCCAGGCTCGTTATCGAACTCGACGGCGGACAGCATGCCAAGCGGGCCAAAGACGATGACTTGCGGGATGCTTGGTTCGTGGCACGCGGCTATCGAACTCTGCGATTCTGGAACAACGAGGTCTTCGAGAATTTCGATGGTGTACTCACCGCCATTGCCACGGCGCTCCAGCGCGCCCCCCACCCTAACCCTCCCCCTCAAGGGGGGAGGGAATAGAGCACAGGCACACGCTTCGTCCCCCTCCTCTTCGAGGGTAGGGAACTTGAGGCTGGCCGGTATTGCTTCTCCCTCCCCCTTGAAGGGGGAGGGTCGGGGTGGGGATGACGCCGCCGCTTGCAAGCACGAGGTTTAACGGAGTTAGCGTGATGGAATTCGGACTTAGCCACGAACAGCAGATGGTGGTCGACACCGTTCGCACCTTTGTCGAGACCGAGCTTTATCCGCTGGAGCGGGAAGTCGAGCGCAGCGGCACGGTCGCGCCGGAGGTGGGCCAAGACATCAAGCGTAAGGTTATCGATCTGGGATTTTACGCCCCCAACATTCCCGAGGAATTCGGCGGCGGCGGGCTGGATCAACTGACCTTCACCTTGTTGGAGCGTGAGTTGGGCCGCGCGGCCATGGCGCTGTCCGTTTGGTGGGGGCGGCCCTCCAATATCCTGTGCGCCTGCGACGCGGAGCAGCGCGAGCGCTATCTGATCCCTTGCGTGAAGGGAGAAAAGATCGACGCCTTGGCGATGACCGAACCCGACGCCGGCTCCGATATCCGCGGCATGAAATGCTTGGCCCGGCGAGACGGCGACGACTGGATCGTCAACGGCACCAAGCACTTCATTAGCCACGCCGACCTCGCCGATTTCGTCATCGTGTTCATCGCCACCGGCGAGGAGGCCACGCCGCGCGGGCCGAAAAAGCGCATCACCTGCTTCCTGGTCGACCGGGGCACGCCCGGTTTCGAGATCCGGACCGGTTACAGCTCGGTTTCGCACCGCGGCTATCACAACAGCATCCTGACCTTCGACGATTGCCGCCTGCCCTCGGCGCAGATTCTGGGTGAGGAGGGCCGGGGTTTCGAGGTCGCCAACACCTGGCTCTACGCGACCCGCCTGACGGTCGCGGCGATGTGCATCGGCCGTGCGCGCCGCGCCTTCGACTTGGCGCTCGACTATGCCGCGCAGCGCAAGCAGTTCGGGCAGGTCATCGGCAAATTCCAGGGCGTCTCCTTCAAGCTGGCCGATATGATCACCGAGATCGACGCGGCGGATTGGCTGACCCTATCGGCGGCCTGGCGTTTGGACCGGGGCTTGGACGCCAATCGCGAGATCGCGCAGGCCAAGCTCTATGCCTCCGAAATGCTCGCGCGGGTTACCGACGAGGCGCTTCAGATTCACGGCGGCATGGGCCTGATGGACGACTTGCCATTGGAGCGACTATGGCGCGACGCGCGGGTCGAGCGCATCTGGGATGGGACCAGCGAGATTCAGCGCCACATCATCTCTCGCGAACTCTTGCGGCCGCGCGGGGCCTGAGACGCGTGACGCCTGTGCCCGGCCTTCAGCCCGATCTGTCCCGGCTCTTGCGGCCGCGCAAGCTCGCGGTTCTGGGTGGGAAATTCGCGGCCGAGGTCGTCCGGCAGTGCGACCGCATGGGTTTCGAGGGGGAAATCTGGCCAGTCCACCCCAGCCTTGAGACGCTCGAGGGGCGGCGCGCCTTTCACGGCGTTGCCGATCTGCCCGACGTACCCGACGCGGCCTTCCTGGGGGTTAACCGGCACGCCAGCGTGGACTTGATGGCCGCCCTCGCCGAACGCGGGACAGGGGGCGTGGTCGCCTACGCGTCCGGCTATGCCGAGGTGGGGGAGGAAGGCCGGGACCTGCAAGACCGGCTCGTGCAGGCGGCGGGCCGCACGCCGTTCCTGGGGCCGAACTGCTATGGCTTCATCAACTACCTCGACGGCGTGCTCCTGTGGCCCGATCAACACGGCGGCAAGCGCGTCGCGCGCGGCGTCGGTGTCGTCACCCAGTCGGGCAACATCGCGCTCAACTTGACCATGCAGACACGCGGCCTGCCGATCGGTTACATGGTCACGCTCGGCAACCAGGCGGTGGTCGGTCTTGCCGACGCCATCGCGGCCCTGGTCTTGGACGAACGGGTTAGCGCCGTCGGTCTGCATATCGAAGGCATCGATAATCCGGCCGATTTCGAGGTCGCGACGAAACTTGCCCGCGACAAGGGCGTGCCCATCGTCGCGCTCAAGACCGGGCATTCGGAAGCCGGCGCGCGCATCGCCGTCAGCCACACCGCCTCGATCGCCGGCGCGGATGCGGTGGTCGATGCTTTCTTGCGCTCTTGCGGTGTCGTGCGGGTGCGCTCGATCCCGGCCTTCTTGGAGACGCTCAAGCTGCTCCATGTCTGCGGCCCCCTGCCGGGCGGCGATATTGCGTCCATGAGCTGTTCTGGCGGTGAGGCGGCCTTGATCGCCGACGCGGCGGTGGCGCGGCGCTTGCGCCTGCGCGATCTGGATGGCGCCCAGGCCGCCGCCGTGGCCTTGACCTTGCCACCCCTGGTCAGTGTGTCCAATCCGCTCGACTATCACACCTTTACCTGGGGCGACGAGGCGGCGCTCACCGAGACCTTCGCGGCCATGATGGCGGCGGGCTTCGACATGACCCTGTTGGTTTTGGATTTTCCGCGCCGGGACCGCTGCGACGATGCCGATTGGGATCTCACGCTCCGCGCGCTTGCGGCGGCCGCTAAACGCAGTGGCGGGCGCGCCGCCGTGGTCGCGAGCCTGCCCGAGGCCATGCCGGAAGCGCGCGCCGAGGCCCTGGTTGCGGCCGGGATCGTGCCCTTCGCGGGGATCGAGGAAGCGCTCGACGCCATCGAAGCCGCGGTCAAAGCAGGTGAGCTGGTGGGGCAAGGCGCGCGGGACGCCAAGCTAGACATAGAGAGCCATGTGGAGTCGGGACCGGCGCGGTTCCTGAACGAATGGGACGCCAAGCAGGCGCTGCGCGGCCATGGCTTAACGGTGCCGGACGGCCGCTTGGTAAAGGATCCCGAGGCGGCTGTCGCGGCGGCGCGGGAGATCGGCTTTCCGGTGACCCTCAAGGCGGTTGGCGCGGACATCCTGCACAAGAGCGAGATCGGCGCGGTCAAGTTGAACCTGCGCGACGACGCGGCGGTGGCGTCGGCGGCCCGCGACATCTTTGGCCTGGGCGAGGCTCTCCTGGTCGAGGCCATGGTCGGCGATGCCGTGGCGGAGTTAATCGTGGGCGTCGAGCGCGACCCGGCGGTGGGGCTTTTTCTGCTTGTCGGTTCCGGCGGTGTCCTGGTCGAACTGGTCGCCGACAGCAGGGTATTGCTGATGCCGGCGGCGCACGGGGAGATCGCCGAAGCGCTTCGCTCGCTTAAGGTGGGCGTGCTCCTGAAGGGCTATCGCGGTAAACCGGCGGGCGATATCGAGGCCGCGGTCGACGCTATCCTCGCGGTGCAGGATTATGCCCTGACGAATGCGCGGCGGCTCTTGGAATTGGACGTGAACCCGCTCATGGTGCGCCCCGTGGGCCTTGGCGCCGTGGCCGCCGACGTCCTGATCGGCTTGAAAAAGGAGACCGAAGGTGACTGACGACGTGGTCCGCACGCGCCGCGATGGCGCTGTTCTCGAGGTCACGCTGGACCGGCCCAAGGCGAACGCCATCGATGCCGCGACCAGCCGCAAGCTGGGCGCCGCCTTCGCGGCTTATCGCGACGATCCGGACTTGCGGGTCGCCATCGTGACCGGCGGCGGCGCGAAGTTCTTTTGCGCCGGCTGGGACCTCAAGGCGGCGGCCGGTGGCGAGGTTCCGGATTCCGACTACGGCGTCGGCGGTTTCGGCGGACTTCAGGAATTGCCGAACCTCAACAAGCCGGTGATCGCGGCGGTCAATGGCATGGCGGTCGGGGGCGGCTTCGAACTGGCGTTGTCGGCCGACCTGATTCTGGCCGCCGATCACGCGCGCTTTGGCCTGCCCGAGATCAAGGCCGGCACTCTCGCCGATGCCGCGACGCTCAAGCTGCCGCGCCGTATCCCGTATCACGTCGCCATGGATTTGCTTTACACCGGGCGCTGGATGGAGGTCGAGGAGGCCGCGCGCTGGGGCCTGGTCAAGGAGATCGTGCCGGCGGCCGACCTCATGACGCGGGCCCGGGAGCTGGCGGCCCTCCTGGCGAGCGGCCCGCCGCTGGTCTATGCCGCGATCAAGGAAGTCGCGCGCGAGACCGAAGCCATGCCTTTTCAAGACGCGATGGAGCAGGTGACCGGGCGCAAGCTGCCCAGCGTCGATCGGCTTTATTCCAGCGAAGACCAATTGGAGGGCGCGCGCGCCTTCGCGGAGAAGCGCGACCCCTTGTGGAAAGGCCGCTGAGGATCGAGTCGGTGCGCTAACGCGATCGTGCCTTTTCTCCTGTCGGGTCTCGCCTAGACTGTTCCCATATTTCCTCTGCGCTGCGGAGCCCCGCGATGAAACGACTGCCGGTTTTCTTTGCAATCCTTGCCGCCTGGACGGCGACACCGGCGTGGGCGCGCACCGACTTGGCGGAACCGGCGCGCGAACGCCGGGTCGTGATTGTATGCTCGGCAACGGCGGTGACCGGCGATTGTGACTTCACCAGCATTGCCGGGGCGGCGGAGAATGCCGAAGACGGCGACACCTTGGTCCTGCGCGCCGGTGTGTACCGCGAGGCGGCGATTCTGCGCGCCGCCCGCTTGACGATCCGCGCCGAGCCGGGCGCCCACATGATGGGGGTCGCGGCCGAGGAGAAAGCGGCGCTGGTCGTCCAGGGCGACGATATCCTGATCGAGGGCCTCGAATGCTCCGGGATCGCGGTTCCCCATGGCAACGGCGCCTGCGTGCGCGCGGAAGGCCGCAACCTGACGCTGCGCGGCGTCTATTTTCACCACAGCCAGGAGGGTATTCTGGGTGGCCGAGGACGTATTCTGATCGAGGACAGCCGCTTCGAGCGCTTGGGCGGCGACCGGGCGACACGGATCGGGCACGCACACGCCATCTACATCGGCCATGAGGCGGAGGAATTAATCCTGCGGCGCAGCAAGATCCTGGCGTCCAAGGAGGAAGGGCACGAAGTCAAGAGCCGGGCAAAGCGCACGATTATCGAGGACAACGTCATTGCGTCGCTGGATGGGATCGACAGCCGGCAGATCGATATACCCAACGCCGGCGAGATCGTGATCCGGCGCAATGTGATCCAAAAAGGCCCCCGAAGCACCAACCCGCAATTTATCGGGATCGGGCTGGAGCGCGGCCCTGAAACGGACTACGACAAAGACCACAGCACCGGCCCGGCGTTGATCGAGGGCAACCTCTTCATTAGCGATTTGCGCACCACGACGCGGCTGTCCTCGGTCCGGAATGCCGCGCCCGCCGAGTTCAAAAATAACACAGTGGTCGGTATGGAGCCCCAGGATCTCGGTGAGAGTGAATGGTTCCGGACCCGCAAGTCGGCTGGTCTGCCGCCGTTTCCACTGCTGCCCTCGGCGCCGCCGTCCTGAGCGGGTCCTATGCGCTGGAGTTTGGCCACTGGAGTTTGGATGCCCCTGGCGCTAGGCTGGGGTTGGCCGGGCATTCATCACTTCTTTACCCGGCCAGCGACAAATTAAGGGCCGCGCCGCGTTCTGGCGCGTTAGGATGCCGGAAGCCACGGGGGCGGATTCGATGCGGATGAGAGGAATGGCCGCGGCCATGGCGCTGGGCGTCTTGGCCGGATGTACGACACCCAGCTTCACCATGCCCCCGGGCACGCCGGCGTACCGCGCGGGCTACTCCGAGGGGTGCGATGCCGGATACGCGGTTGCCGGCAGCCCGCTCTACCGGACCCTGGAGGAAGCGGAAGCGCCGCCCAAGAGCGATCCCCAGCGCGTCGGTTGGCTGGCCGGGTACGATCGCTGCAAGCGTAACTATCAGCGTATGCAGGGTGTTTTCAGTTCGGTATTCGGGCCGCCCTGACACCGGTTCCGCATTGGGTCAGGTTGCGTTTGGTCGGTGTGCGTTGGGTGGGGCGTGACGAGTGACGAGGCAAGTGGCAAGATAGGCCCCAAGTCCACGCGATTCTCGGTTGCGACGCTCGTCAAGGGGGCCAGATATGAATCAAACGCACCTAGCCGTGCCAAAGGACTCCGCTTTGCGAGAGGGGCGCCGGCGTTTGCGCCTTTTTTTAGGAGGCCTCGGCGCCGCTGCCTGCGCCGCGGCCATGGTCGTCGTTCTGGTGTTCTACGGTCTTCCCTTCAATCCCATGTGGTGGGCGGTGATGGCCACGACCGTTCTTGCCGCCGCCGTCGCTTCAGGGCTTTGCGCCCCCTTGGTCGAATGGGTCGCCGAAGGTTATCTAGGCGGCGGCGAGGAAAATTGAGCCTCCGGCCTTTCTGATCCCCTCTAGAGGGTAGCTTTGTAATATCCGCACCCTACGGAAAGCCGCACAAACGTGGCAATTCGGGGGGCTGCCACGCCCACCTCGCGGTGCTGGAAGCCGCGCCAGGGCGAGCCTAATCGGTTGTCGCTTGTCCCCCTTTGTTGCAGGATGCCGGAATAGGTCCGCCGAGTGCTCGAGCGGCCAGCGAATAATAATTGCCTTCAAAGGGAGATTACACCTCATGCGCATCATGAAAGCCGTACTCGGAGCTACCGTGGCGCTCGCCATGCTTGGCGCCATGCCGGCGGGAGCCAAGGAGCTTAGGGTCGGGCTGGCTAACGAGCCGACCGCGATCGACCCCCATTATCACAACCTGACCCCCAACAACGCCCTGACGGCCAGCATTTTCGATACCTTGATCTTGCAGGACGACAGGCAGCGCCTCTTGCCCGGTTTGGCAACCTCCTGGAAAGCGCTCGATAGCACGACTTGGGAATTCAAGCTGCGCCAGGGCGTCAAGTGGCACGACGGCAAGGCCTTCACCGCAGACGACGTCTTGTTCAGTTTCGAGCGGGCGCCCGACGTGCCGAACAGTCCCTCGGGTTTCGCGACCTTCACCAAGGGCAAGACCTTGTCCAAGGTCGATGATTTCACGATCCAGGTTAAGACCGAGAAGCCGCATCCCTTGACGCCGAACGATATTTCGCAGGTGAAGATTATTTCCAAGGCCGCGGCCACGGGCGCTTCGACCGCCGATTTCAACAGCGGCAAGGCCGCGATCGGCACCGGCCCCTTCAAGTTCGTCGAGTGGGTGCCGAGCGACCGTTTGGTCCTGGAGCGCAACGAGGACTATTGGGGTGAAAAATCCGAGTGGTCGCGCGTCGTCATTAAGCCAATCAAGAACGGCGCGGCACGGGTCGCGGCGCTTTTGGCCGGCGATGTCGATTTCATCGATAAAGTGCCGACCCCCGACATCGCACGGCTGAAGAACGACCCAAAACTATCGGTTAGCCAAGGGCCGTCGAACCGCGTGATCTATCTGCACCTCGATCAATTCCGCGACGATTCCCCCTTCGTGCGGGCCAAGGATGGCGGGCCGATCAAGAATCCCCTGAAAGACGTGCGCGTACGCAGGGCGATCTCGAAGGCGATCAACCGCGACGCCATCGTCGAGCGGGTCATGGAAGATGTCGCGATCGCCGCCGGGCAATTGCTGCCCGACGGATTCTTCGGCGTGAGCGACAAGCTGAAGCCGGAAGCCTACGACCCCGAGGGCGCCAAGGCCTTGCTCACGGAAGCGGGCGTGCCGGATGGCTTCAAGCTGACGATCCACGGCCCGAACGACCGCTACATCAACGACGCGAAGATCGCTGAGGCGATCGCTCAAATGTTGACCCGTGTCGGCATCGATACCGCGGTCGAGACCATGCCCAAGAGCGTTTACTTTAAGCGCGCGTCACGCGGTGGCCCGGACGGATCGCCGGAATTCAGCCTTGTTCTGGTCGGCTGGGGCGCGGGCACCGGTGAAGCGTCTTCGCCGCTCAAGTCCTTGATCCATACCTACGATAAGTCGCGCGGTATGGGCGCGTCGAATCGCGGACGTCATTCCGACGCCAAGATCGATGCCCTCATCGAGGAAGCCTTGGCCACGGTCGACGACGCCAAGCGCGAAGCGCTGTTGCAGGACGCGACGGAACAGGCCATCGGTAATCTGGCCATCATTCCGCTGCACTATCAGGTCAGCACCTGGGCCGCCCGCAAGGGCCTGTCGTACGCACCGCGCACGGACGAGCGCACGCTGTACTCCGAGGTCTATTCGAATTAGGCCCGTGTCGAGCCGGGCGGTAGGCGGAGTGCCTGCCGCCCGGTTAACTTCAGTCAAGCGCGTTTCTTACCCTCTCCCACCGGGAGAGGGAGGGGCCCGCGAAGCGGGAGGGTGAGGGGGCGTTGGTTTCGAGAGCGCTGGATTCCTGTACGATTGACGATGACCCGGCATCGGCGGCGCAAGAAAACAAATACCCCTCACCCTGACCCTCTCCTGTTGGGAGAGGGGACGCTGCTTCCATGTCCCGACCGCGATGGAGGCAGTCGAGTTCTTGGGATACGTGGCCTCGCCGTTCAACTCTAAGCCGGACACTCGTGGGTCAAGCCCGAGGGTGACACAAGTCCAAGGGTAACAAAGGAAATGGGACTAGACTTCAGCAAACCACTGAAACAGATCCGTTCATTTTGGACCGGATTTCCGCACGAGAGAAAAACCTAAGTGTCGGCCTTCGTCATTCGCCGCCTGCTGCAAAGCATCGCGGTCGTCATGGTGATGTCCCTGATCGTCTTCTTCGGGGTTAACATCGTCGGCGATCCGGTCGACATGCTGATTAATCCGGAGGCCGATCAAGCCGATATCGAGGCGGCGATTCGGGCGCTGGGCCTCGACCGGCCTGCGCATGAGCAGTACTGGTACTTCCTGGTCAACGCCTTCAAGGGCGACCTCGGCAGCTCTTTCATTTTCGGCCAACCGGCGCTCCAACTTATCGTGCAGCGCATGCCGGCGACGCTGGAGCTGGCTTTCTCGGCATTGTTCCTGTCCGTCCTGATCGGCATCCCGCTGGGCGTTTACGCCGGACTGCGCCCCGATACCCTCGCCAGCAAGACGATCATGTCCGGTTCCATTCTGGGTTTTAGCCTGCCGACCTTCTGGGTTGGCTTGATGATGATCATGATCTTCGCGGTTATTCTGGGTTGGCTGCCCTCGACCGGGCGGGGCGAGACCGTGCCCCTGTTCGGCGTTCCGGTTAGTTTCTTGACCCTGAACGGGCTCAGTCATTTGCTCATGCCGGCCGTCAATCTCGCACTCTTCAAGATGTCCCTGGTCACACGCCTGGCGCGCGCCGGGACGCGCGAGGTCGTGCATCAGGATTACATCAAGTTCGCGCGCGCCAAGGGCCTCAGTTCGCGCCGCGTGGTTATGGTCCATGTCCTCAAGAACATCATGATACCGGTCGTAACCGTCATCGGGTTGGAGTTCGGCGGCCTGATCGCGTTCTCCGTTGTGACCGAAAGCGTCTTTGCCTGGCCCGGCATGGGTAAGCTGATCATCGAATCGATTCAGAATCTGGACCGTCCGGTGATCGTCGCCTATCTCATGATCACGGTTTTGATGTTCGTGTTCATCAATCTGGTGGTCGATGTACTTTATTCCGTACTCGACCCCCGGGTTCGCCTGCAGGACATGCGCGCATGACCGCGCTCGCCGACCACGGGGCCGACCACGGGGCCGAACAGGGCGTTGGCCAAGCCGACTCGCCATTGCGCCGCTTCCTGGCCGATTTTTTCGAAAGCCGGGTGGCCACGGTCGCCTTCGCGGCCTTGTTGGGCATTGTCTTCATCGCCCTCTTCGCGCCCTGGATCTCGCCGACCAACCCCTACGATCTGGCCACCGTCGACATTCTCGACAACCGGCTGCCGCCCGGCAGCGAGGGCTTTACCGGAATGACTTTCTGGCTGGGCACCGACGGCGCCGGGCGCGACATCCTGAGCGCGATCTTCTATGGCTTGCGCACCAGCCTTAGCGTCGGCGTGATGAGCGGGTTGATCGCCATGGTCATGGGCAGTTCGATCGGCCTGGTCGCGGCCTATTTCGGCGGCCGCACCGATACGCTCATTATGCGCATTGTCGATGTGCAGCTCAGCTTTCCGGCAATCCTGGTCGCGCTGGTCCTGCTCGCCCTGCTTGGCAAGGGCGTGGACAAGATCATCGTCGCGCTGGTCGCCGTGCAGTGGGCGTACTATGCCCGAACCGTGCGCGCCAGCGCCCTGGTTGAGCGGCGCAAGGAATACGTCGAGGCCGCGACCTGCCTTGCCCTCGATCATCGGCGCATCTTGTTCCGCCATGTGCTGCCCAACTGTCTGCCGCCGCTTATCGTCGTCGTCACCGTCCAGACCGCGCACGCGATCTCGTTGGAGGCGACGCTCAGCTTCCTCGGCATCGGTCTGCCCGTGACCGAGCCGTCCCTGGGCCTGCTGATCGCCAACGGTTTCGAATACATGCTGAGCCAAAAGTATTGGATCAGCATCTTTCCCGGTGTCGCGCTGCTGATCACCATCGTGACGATCAATCTGGTTGGCGATCAGCTGCGCGATGTCCTCAACCCGCGCCTGCAAAGATAAGCATGGCGGCGAACGCACCGGCCTTGCGGGTCGAGAACCTCGAGACCCACTTCTTCACCAAGGCGGGTGTGGTCAAGGCCGTGGACGGCGTCAGCTTCTCTGTCGAGCGGGCGCAGATCCTCGGCCTAGTCGGCGAGTCCGGGTCGGGCAAGTCGGTCACCGGCTTTTCAATCCTGGGGCTGGTCGATCCGCCGGGCCGGGTGGTTGGCGGGCGCATCCTGTTCGATGGCCAGGATATCGCGAACGCGGGCGAGGCGCAGATGCAGTCCTTGCGCGGCAACCGCATCGCGACGATCTTTCAAGATCCGATGATGACCCTGAACCCGGTCTTGCGGATTGAGACCCAGATGGTCGAAACGGTGCTGGCGCATCAAGAGGTCAACCGGGAGACGGCCCGCAAGCGCGCGCGCGACGCCCTGGGGCAGGTCGGCATCTCCTCGCCCGACGAGCGCCTCGCGGCTTACCCGCATCAATTCTCCGGCGGCATGCGCCAGCGCGTGGCGATCGCCATCGCGCTTCTCAACGATCCCGATCTGATCATCGCCGACGAGCCGACCACCGCGCTCGACGTCACCATTCAGGCGCAAATTCTATACGAGGCGCAGAAGCTATGCCGCGAGCGGGGCACGGCCATGATCTGGATCACGCACGATTTAGCGGTCGTTGCCGGCCTGGCCGATAAGGTCAGCGTCATGTATGCCGGGCGAATTGTGGAGGCGGGCGCGATCGACCAGGTTTTGGATCATCCTGTCCATCCCTATACCAAGGGGCTGATCGGTTCCGTTCCCAGCCGTAACAAGCGCGGCTCGCCTTTATATCAAATTCCCGGCACGACGCCCGCCTTGCTCAATTTGGCGCCGGGCTGCGCCTTCCGCGAGCGGTGCCCGCGCGCGGACCCGGCGTGCCTGGAAGAACCGGGTCTAAGCGAACCCGTGCCGGAGCGTGCGGTGCGCTGCTTTCATCCTTATGCAGAGGCGGAGGCATGAGCGGGCCCGCCCTGGTCGAACTGCAAGGTCTCTCCAAGCGCTTCGTGAAGTCGCTGGACCTGGCGGGCAAACTGGCCAGCAAGCTTGGCTCCTCGATCCGCGAGGAAACGGTTTACGCGCTGGACGGCGTGGACATGACCGTGGCCAAGGGCGAGGTTGTCGGTCTGGTCGGCGAGTCGGGTTGCGGCAAATCGACCCTGGGGCGGATCGTCGCCGGTATTCTGAAGCCGAGCGATGGCCGCATTCTCTACGATGGCCGCGACGTGTCCTCGCTTACGCCCGCCGAGGCCAAGGCGGTTGCGCTCAAGGTGCAGATGATCTTCCAAGACCCTTTCGCGTCGCTCAATCCGCGTATGCGGGTGCGCGATATCGTCGGCGAAGCGCCCTTGGTCCACGGCCTGGTTTCGCGCGGCGAGTTCGAGTCTTACCTCGACGATGTACTTGCGCGCTGCGGTCTCGATGCCAGTTACAAGCGCCGTTTTCCGCATCAGTTCTCCGGCGGTCAGCGCCAGAGGATCGGCATTGCCCGGGCGCTGGCGGTGAAGCCGGATTTCATCGTCTGCGACGAGGCGGTGGCCGCCCTCGACGTCTCAATTCAAGCGCAGATCCTGAACCTCTTCATTAAGCTGCGCGAAGACCTTGGCCTGACCTATCTTTTTATCAGTCACGATCTGGGGGTGGTCGAGCACATCAGCGACCGCGTCTACATCATGTACCTGGGTCGCATCGTCGAGACCGCCTCGACCGAGGATATGTTCGCGGCGCCGAACCATCCCTACACCAGGGCCTTGCTGCGCGAGGTGCCGCGCCTCGAAACCCGGCATTCGGACTTTCTGCCGATCGAAGGCGAAATCCCCTCGCCGCTCGATCCGCCGCGCGGTTGTCACTTTCATCCCCGCTGCCCGCATGCGATGCAGCGGTGCCGCGAAGAGGCGCCGCGCTTGCGCGAGGTCGCGGCGGGCCGCCTGTCCGCATGTCATTTGAACGATGGGATCTGACTTACGTGAAAAATCAATTTGTGCCACGCGTGTTGGAAATACAGGCGCCGTCCGAAGCCGCGCTGCCCTTGGTCTTCGATTCACCGCACAGCGGGACCGACTATCCGGATGATTTCGATCATCTCGCGCCTGTTGCCGCGGTGCGCAAGGCCGAGGATACCTTCGTGGACGAACTCTACGAGGCCGCGCCGGCCCAGGGTGCGACCTTCTTGCGGGCCTTGTTTCCGCGCAGCTATATCGACCCGAACCGCGCCGCCGGGGATCTGGATGTGTCGATGATCGACGGCGAGTGGGTTGGACCGCTCGCGCCCAGTCCGAAGAGCGCCTTGGGCCTAGGCCTCTTGTGGAGCCGTTATCCGCCCGGTTTACCCCTTTACGGGCGCAAGCTGACCGTGGCCGAGGTGCGCCGCCGGATCGAGGGGTATCACCGGCCCTATCACGACACCCTGCGCGGGGCCTTGGATACGGCACACGCGCGCTTCGGCGTCGTCTGGCACATCGATTGCCATTCCATGCCGGCCCTCAGCAACGAAATGGCGGCGGAGGGGCCGGGGGTTTCGCGTCCGGACTTCACCCTCGGCGACCGCGACGGCACGACATGCGCCGCAGACTTGACCGAGACCGTGCGTGCGGTGCTCGCGGCGCAGGGCTACCATGTGACCGTGAACGACCCCTACAAGGGAGCGGAGCTGGTGCGGGCCTGGTCGGCGCCGCAGGACGGGCGGCACAGTCTGCAAATCGAAATCAACCGGCGCCTTTACATGAACGAAGAAACTTTCGAGAAGACCGATGGCTTTGCCGAGCTTCAGGCCAACATAACTCGTCTCATCGCAGCGCTGGCCGAATTTACCAAAGCCCAATTAAGGTAAGTTTCAGCGCCCACCCGCTCGGGTCTCGTCCTGTTTAGCATCGGCCTCGAAAATTTCCTCCAGTTCCTTGGCCCAGGCTTTCGCCAACTCCGCCATTTTGTCTTCGTCGTGGTGGATATCGCGATGCGCCATCAGGCGGCCTTCGTCGTGACCCCGGAAGGTTTCGATGGCCTTGTCGCTGTCGGCATCGGACAACCCAAGGCTAGTAAGTACATCGCGCGCGGTCTCAAGGCTGGACGAGAAGGTTTCGCGGCTAATGTGCTCCACACCCATATCCATCAGCTTATAGGCGTGGTTGCGATTGCGCGCCCTGGCGAAAATGGCGAGGTCCGGGAAATTATCCCGAACCGTTTGGGCGGTGCGCACAGAGGCGTCGACATCGTCGATCGCCAGGACGAAGGCGACCGCCTTATCGACCTTGGCGGCCCGCAGGAGATCGAGTCGCGAGGCGTCGCCGAAGTAAATCTTGTTGCCGAATTTTTTTACGAACTCGACCTGCGCCGGGCTGACCTCGAGTGCCGTAAAGCCGATTCGCTTAGCGCGCAGCACGCGCCCGACGATCTGGCCGAAGCGGCCGAAGCCGGCGATGACAACCAGATTATCCTCCTCGATGACCGGGGCGGGGGCGCACGCCACCGGGCTCTTGCGCCTCGCGGCCGCAACTTTCTCCATGACCAGGATCAGGAGGGGAGTCACGGCCATCGACATGGTCACGACCAGAATCAGCAACTCGGACAACGCCGGTTCGAGCACCTGGGCGCCGACCGCGATGTTAAAGATGACGAAGGCGAACTCACCGCCCTGCGAGATCGCGATCGCCAAATACCAGGCAGACGCATGACTCAAACCTGAAAACCGGCCGAGACCAAAGAGAACCGCCATCTTGATGCCGACCAACCCGGCCATCAGGGCGACGATCAAAAGCGGTTCTTCCGCCAGAAGGCCAATGTTCACCGACATGCCGACGGCCATGAAGAAGAGGCCCAAAAGTAACCCCTTGAAGGGCTCTATATCCGCTTCCAGGGCGTGCCGGTATTCCGAATCGGCTAAGAGCACGCCGGCGATAAACGCGCCCAGCGCCATCGACAGCCCGACGTACTCCATAATCAGGGCGGTGCCGATCACCGTCAGCAAGGCGAAAGCGGTAAAGACCTCTCGGATTCGGCTCGTGGCGATTAGGCGTAGGGCGGGGCGCAGCGCCAGGCGTCCGCCGACGGCAACCGCCGCCACCGCGCCAATCGCCAAGGCCGCCGACAACAGGGGCGTGTCCGTCTGTGCACCGGACCCGCCAGGGCCGAGGAGGGGCAGCAGCGCTAACATGGGAATGGCCGCGAGGTCCTGGAACAGCAAGGTAGAGAAAGCGGCCCTGCCGTGACGTGTCGGCAACTGACCCTTCTCGGCCAAGGTTTGCAGCGCGAACGCGGTCGAGGACAGAGAGAGCGCGAAGCCGACAACCAAGGCGATCTTCCAGGATAAGCCAAGGGCGACCCCAGCAAGCCCAAGGAGGGCGGCGCTGATAAACACCTGCAGGGTGCCCAGGCCAAACACCGGCTTGCGCATTGTCCAAAGCCGGCTTGGTTGGAGCTCGAGACCGATCAGGAACAGGAGCAGCACCACGCCTATTTCGGCGAAATGCAGAATGCTTTCGACGTCGCCGATGAGGCCCAGGCCCCAGGGCCCGATCATGGCGCCAGCCGCCAGGTAACCTAGAACGGCACCCAGACCTAACCGCTTGGTCAAGGGCACGGCGAGGATCGCCGCCCCGAAAAAAATCGCCGATTGTCCAAGTAAAGACACGCTGGCTCCCCCTCATGCTGTCGAGCGTCAGTCTGTTTTGACCGGTCGCCAGCCACGAGGGCAAGGGTCTATTTTTTAGTAGAAATACGGTGGGAGGAGATGCCGAAACTCACGGCCGGTTAAGTTTACCCGCTCCACCAAACCTGAGTGCTTTGGAAGCCCTTCGCGTCGTCCTTGGCGGCCGGGTTGTTCTCGATGGTGGGGCGATAGGCCATGTCTTCGATCAAAATGTGGTGGTTTAGCCAATCGCGCAAGAATTCCAGAAGGTCCTTGTTGACGATCATGGCCATATCTTCGGGATCCGCATCGAACTGACGCGTCAGCTCCTGAATGCGCTGAACGAAATCGCGGTGCTCGCCCTGGTGTTCCTCCAGGTGGGGGTAGGCACAGGCCATCATGACATTCTCTTCGCGCGCGAAATGGAACTCCGCGTAGCGGCGCAAGGCCACTAAAGACTGACGAATCGCGGCCCGCCGGTCCTTTTCCAAATAGTCCGCGCCCAGCTGATTTATGAACCGGATAAGTTGCTTATGATCGTCGTCCAGCTCCGCCAGGCCGACGCTCATCTTTGAGGTCCATTCCATTACGCTCACGGTATCCCCTTTCCGTGCTGCAACTCATCGCGCGGTGCCCTTAGGATACCACGGAATAGAACTGAATTTTAGAAAATCTAGGGCTTGGCTGCTTTGATGCATCTCAATCGGCCCCCCGGGGCCTTGGGTGCCTAGTGTGGTGGAACAGAAATTCGTGGCGTTTAGGATCGTTTTTGCGGTCCTCTGGGTAGGAAGCGTCGCGCCGGCGATGCCGAAGCATCGTCAAGCGGCGGTGACGCCCTCCAGAGGACCGCAAAAGCGACCCTTCGGGCACCGTTGCAGGCCCCTCGGCCGTCGTTGCGCGGGCCTTGTGATGCGATAGCATCACGGCGACCCACGCGCCTAGCCGAGAACCCTGCAACGGCGTCCTAGATGCCACGAATTTCTGTTCCACCACACTAGCTGAAGTGAGGTTCCCAGTCGCCGCACCAGTCGTCCGAGGCGACCCGCGGCCAAGGCATGGTCTCGACGCCGTCGGAGCTAGCCGCCGCCGTGGTTCCGGGCCGTGGCGCGTGGCGTCGGCAAACGCCTAGCTGGACCTTTTGATTTGCGGTCGCGGGATCGATGCGATCTACCTCAATCTCGAGGTTCTGCCAATAAGAGCAGCTGCGGCATCCCTTCATGTGCGGTCCCCTCGCGGTTGCTTTTCAGGGTTTTAAAGGCGCAGGCCGATCGCGCCGCGCGTATCGGCAAGTTCGATCGTCGTGCCTCTCAGATCGGCGCCGGTCAGATCGGCATCGACAAGGCAGGTTTCGTGAAAGCGGGCATCCCGCAAGCTGGCGTTGCACAAACTTGCGCGTGAGAGGTTGACTTTCTCGAGGTCGGCGCCGGAAAGATCCGCGCCGTCCAACTTTGAATCGCAGAGGTTGCTGCAGACGCTGTGCCCCTCCAGGCCGATGAGCGACAAGGGGCCGAGGTTGGCGGCACGCAGTGTCGCGCGCACCAAGTTGGCGCCGTCCAGGCGTACGCCACGCAAGTCGGCATCGCTGAAATCGGCTTCAACTGCGAGCGCGCCGCTCATATTCGCCATAATCAGCCGGGTCGCGCGCAGGGCCGTGTACGACAGGTTGGTCAAAGACAAGATAGCCGCCTGAAGATCGACCCCCGAGAAGTCTATGTTTTGCAGATCGACGCGCGAAAGGTCGGCTTGGTTGCCGGTCGCACCGAGCGTATTCACCCAACGCCCGTGATCCTCGACAATCTCGAGCATGGTCTTGTCGAGGTCGGTCAGGGATTTAGGGAGAACAACGTTCTTCGCCTTGGCGTAACGCAGGTCGGCGGGCACGAAGTGCGAGGCCGTCAGGTCGGCTCCCTCGAGATTGGTGTTAGTCAGGATCGCGCCGCTCAACATCGCGCCCTGAAACACGCAGCCGCTCATGTTCGCATCCGTTAGGTCCGCGCCGGAGAAATCCGCGCCGCGCAGGTCCGAATCCGAAAGGTTCGCGGCCATCAACTTCGCGTTCTTGAAGATGGCGTTGGTGAGATTGGTTCGCGACCCGAAGACCCGGCTAAGGCGCGCCCCGCTCAGGTTGGCGCCGGATAGATTTACGCCCTGTATATCTGAAGTTCCGTCGCGGACCGGCACCAAATTCCCATCCTGATCTTGGACCAAAATGAAACCGTTACGAATATCCGCTTCGCACAGATTGGCGTTTTCCAGATTTGCGCCGGAGAGATTCGCGCCGCGCAGGTCGGCGCGCGTGAGGTCGGCGCTATGCATGTCGGCGCGTTCGAAGTTGGCGCCAAATAGATCTCCTCGCGCTAACGAGGCGCCGGCAAAGCGCGCCTGCCCGAGCTGGCCGGCTACCATTTCAACCGTCGCCAGATCGTGGCCGCTGAAATCCAGATGCCGGGCGTCCTTGAAGCTGAGAGACATCCGGCGTCCCCCCGCTCTGCCTTGAATGTAGGCCAGATGCGACGCGGCGGCTTCGTTCAGCCAGACTTGGTTGACGCGCTCCACCTTTTTGAGGGCACCGGCTTTCATACGTGATTCGGCCTTATACCAAGGATCGCTGACAATGACCCATAGAGACGGCTTACCAAGGCTTTCGGCCAGGAGCGTGCGCCGTGGCGATGCGGGGCATCGCGAGGCGTGCGCGACGCCGTCCGAAAGCTTTGGTAAGCCGCCGTCCCGGTCGCCTAGGCGGCCCGTCGGAGGGCGTCGGAAAGCCTTGACGATGCACCGCATCGCCTGCGCCTTCCCTCCTGCCCGACGGGCCGCCTAGGCGATCTCTATGGGTCATTGTCAGCGATCCTTGGTATTAGGGATGTTTTGCCTCCGTTCCCCACGCGGCGGGCTGAACCGCATTCGTAAACGAAATCTTTCAAGAATTCGTTATGGCGCGGATTGCCGATTCTGAGGCGCTTGAGAGTTGTTACCCGATGCGCCGATTCGTCTAGGCCGCTAACCGAGTCAGCCTTCGGTTTACTTTGTCGAATTGTCCGGAAAACTGCCAAGTTCGGGTATAAGCGGGTATAAAACGCCGGATACAAGCACAAGCTTCTCAATCCTGTTGACAGTTTGCATAAGGTAATTCTAAAGTCTCTATGAGCTACATAATGAAGAAATGCCGCATACGGTACGTGGAGTTCAATCTTTGTAATAGAAAAACAAATGAATTCGGGGGAAACATGCCGGCCAAAGAGAACGACGCTAATTTGCTTGAGGTAACTTCGCGCATCGTCTCTGCGCACGTGTCGAACAACGCCGTCCATGCGGCTGATCTGCCGGAGCTCATTAGCGGCGTGCATGAGGCCTTGACCAGGTTGGGTGAGGATCAGATGCCGGGCCCGGCGCCGGCGGTGCCGATCGCCGATTCGATTAGGACCGAATATATTATCTGCCTGGAGGACGGTAAGCGCCTCAAGACCCTGAAGCGCCATCTTCGTGCGGCATTCGGGATGTCGCCGGAAGAGTACCGGGCCAAGTGGCAGCTGCCGCCCGATTACCCCATGGTAGCTGAAACTTATTCGGAACAACGCCGTAAACTGGCCAAGCGTATCGGCCTAGGCCGGCAGCGGCGAACACGCAGCCCCGAGGAGGCCAAGCCAGCTAACTAGTGCGGCCGCAGCAGGGTTATCGCTAGGGTAAAATCTCGGCGCCGATGGGCCTCAGGTGGCTTAGGACTCACCATTATTGTAGTAAGAGCCGAACTGGGCCTGCCCAAAGCGCGGTGTGCATCGGTTCAGGACCACGCCCACGCGCGCGCCAGTATCGATCATGTCCAAGGCTTCCTTGACCGCCGATTTCGGCGTCTTTCCAGCCTCAACTACCATGATGACCTGGCCGACATGCATGGCTAGCACGCTGGGCTCGCTCGTCGCCAGAATCGGCGGCGCGTCGAAAATGACGACCCGGTCGTGATAGCGCTGGGCAATGTCCGAAACCACGGCGCTCATGCGGTGACTGGCAAGTAATTCCGTGCTCAAGCTGTTCGATATTCCGGCCGGCAGGACCGAAAGCTTGTCGACGTTGGTTCGGATCATGACATCCGCCAGGTCGATCGAGGGGTCTTCCAGCACGTCGACCATGCCTTTGTCCGACTCCAAGCCCAGCGTTCTCATGACGCTTGGGTGTGCGAAATCGCCGTCGATCAACAGAACCGTATAGTCACGCTCGAGCGCGATACTCATGGCCAGGTTTATCGCCGCGAAGGTCTTACCCTCGTTCGGCTTGGCGCTGGTCACCATGATCAGGTTTCCCGGCAAGCCGTGCCGCGGGCCTTGACTGAAAGCGTGCTGCAGGATTCCGCGCTTGATGACTCTGAGCTCTTCCTTAATCCGGCTTCGCACCGCCTTGGGAGTCAGTATGCCTAGTTCTTCGAGGCGTTTGAGGTCGATCTCGGCGTAGCGGCTTTGCCGCGCGGTCAAGGTTTTCTTGTCGTCAACCCGTGGTGCAATGGTGGGCGCGCGCGCCGGAACCGTTCCCTGGGCAACGGCGTGCGCCGCCGGCGGTACCACCGGGGGTCCATTGCGTTTCGGTTCCTCGCCGGGTTGAATCGAACCGACCGCGCGCTCGATCAACGGTAGGCGATCGCGCCAGCCTGGCTTTTCAACTTTCTCTCGCGTTTCGGTCATATCGGTTCCAAGTGGGTTCAATTTCCAATTACCGGCCGTCTACTTCGACATGTATAGCCGGTTTCGCGCTGCCGTGTCAGAACGTTGGCAAGCGCTGCAATAGGCTTCTGGGCAAGCGTGAAAGTATCTCTCCAGACACGATCTCATTTAGACCGAGCCGCGATTCGATAAACCACAGGGCCGCGAAGGTCGCGAACAAAGTGAGAATCATCGCCCAAAATACTATCGATTTGCCGTGAACCAGCGCGCCGCGATTGCTACCGGCGGCCGTGGAGATGCTGCCCAGAACTGGGATGCCCAATACGGCTCTTAACTCGGCGGCGTTCGAGAAAGTCTCGCTCGATAGCGCGAGGAGCACAACGAAACCGACTCCCGATCCAAGGCTGACGACCAGTACTAGCGCAAGGAACAAGGGTCGGTTGGGTCCATACGGGATAGCGGGCACGACAGGTTGCTCGACAACGTGGAACCGGATCGACTCGGCCTGGTTGTCGCGGGCTCGAGAGATCTGCTCGGTCTCGCGGCTGGCCAGGAGTTGATTGTAGCTGGCCGTCAGGATCTCATAGTCACGGTTCAAGCGTACCAATTCGACCTCGAGTTCGGGGCGGCGGGACGCTTGGGCTTTCGACTTCTCGAGTTCGGCGCGGGCGCTCGCGACGCGGTCCTTCAGTGCCGCGATCTTGGCGTCTTGCTCGACGACTTGAAGCTTGATCTGCTCATAGACCGGGTTTGAGATGCCGGTCTCTTCGGTTACTTGGTCATCCCCCGGCGGCGCGGAATTGGCGACCGCCTCAATTTCCTTATTCTGCTGCTCGAACAAGGTCTCCAGGCGCCGCTTCGCGACGACAACGTCGGGATGCTTTTCCGTATAGCTCGCCATGAGATCGTCGAGCAGTTTTTGCGCCGTGAGAATTTGGATCGCAGTGTCCGTCGGGGGCCCGGAACCCGACGACTGGCTGGCGAAGAATCGGGGGATAGCCTTGAGTTCGGCATTCAGAGACCGGCGGCGCAACTGCGCTTCCCGCAGTGTGGATTCCAATTGTTCCAGGCGATCCTGCGTGGCATCGAAGGAGCGCCGTTCAGAGCCTGCTCCGGGCAATTGGCCCACATTCTTCTGATGGAACTCGGCTATCTTGCGTTCGGCCTCCGACAACTTGGTCTCGTAGACTACGATTTGATCCTCGATAAAGCGCCGCGCCGCGTCCATATCGCCACGGCTCTGTCCCAAATTGTTTTCAACGAATATGGTCAAGAGCGACTGAACCACGTCATGAGCCAGTTGCGGGTTCTCGTCCTCGAAGCTGATCGCGAAAAGGTCTCGACCCTGCCGCTGGACGTCGATCCGTCCCGTCAAGTTTTGAATCAGCCGTTCGCTATCCGATTCGGTCTTTGTGCTCAGGTCCAGATCTGTGTCGCGCACCACCTTCTCGATATTGGGCCGGCTGAGCAGAGTTTTCTGCATAAGCCCAATTTCGGCTTCGCGATCGAGATCGACTGTCAATCCGCGCAGCAGGGGTTCCAGCACGCTTGCCGTGTCCACGTTGACGACCGCTTGGGAACGAAATTTATCCGGCATCAGCGAAACCACGGCCCAACCGGCCATAGCCACGGCCCAGGCAACCGTGATCGCAATTCCACGGCGGCGCCACACCGCGAAGGCGTGCGTCAGCAATTGAGTGATGATATCCGACATATAGCCTACCTGACTATCTTTGGACCTAAAGCGCTCAAGGACACCGCGCGCCAGCTCATTGCCTTGCTCTGCAAATCGTTAGCTCCCGGGCGCCGCAACCTAGCCAAGGGGACACAATCGAATCGGCGTACCGAGTATCTCGCACAGTACCCGGCCGGACCTAGGTTCCGGTCAAGGTACGATCCCCGCCGGGGCGACCCCCTGCGAGACTTATTGCGCGCCCAACTCAATCCACTCCCGTCCCTACTCCAACTCTCTCTAAAAAACACTCTCGGGGATAATGATCACGTCCCCCGGCAGTAAGCTGGCGTTCGCCGAGATATCGCCGTCTTTGATTAGATCGGCGACGCGTAGGCGGTATTGCTTTTGCTCGCCGCCGACACTGCGCACCAGGGTTGCGCGGTTGCCCGCGGCAAACTCGGCCAGCCCTCCGACCGAGATCATGGCGTCTAGCAACGTCATTTTCGCGCGGTAGGGAATCGCCTGGGGATTGGCGGCCTGACCCACAATCCGGACCTGTTCGGTGTAGTTGCCAACGAACCCGGTGACGATGACCGTCACCAGAGGATCCTGAATGTACTGAGCCAGGTTTTCCTCAATCTCGCGCGACAATTCGGTCGCCGTTTTTCCGGCCGCGTCGACGTCCTCCAAAAGCGGGACCGAGATACGGCCGTCCGGGCGAACCGGAACCGAAATGCCGAGATCCGGATTGCGCCACACAAAAATCGTCAAGGCGTCGCCCGGGCCGATCTTATACTGCGGTTCCGGCGCGGATCCGACGTCGACAGCGGATGGGAGTTCCTGATTTCCGGCACAGGCGCCAAGCACCAATGTTGCAGCAACGGCGATTTGCCGAATGGCTTTTCCAAGGCTGATCGTACCTAATGACATCGAGCGGTCTCCGAACGAACTTTAAAAAATCTGAGATTGGCCTCCGCAACATTGCGGACCGGCGAGCAAACGCTAGGCAACAAATGAATCATGCACTTTAAAGGATACTCATTGCAAGACCGTTCACTGTTCATGGACTTAATAGGGCCTCTCTCCAGCGCCGTTCCAAAGGACTCGGGTAAGGCAGTTCCAGATGTAGCGCCATGCGTCCCAAGTAATCGGGGGAAGTTTCTTAATACGGTGCCCGACCTCTTACCAGATTTGCTCCAACCGTCGGATCGCTCGCGTCCGCGGCCGCGCGGTCTTAGATACTATAAATTACCGGGCGAATCTTTAGATTCGACAAAACTTGTATCACAAGTCCACGAAAAGATATATGTAAAAAGTAACAATCGATTAATAGTTATAATGCTGCATTTTATTTACATTGTTTAATTCTTATAGTTACTACATGTGTTTATGGCAATGAGTTTAAGGGCGCCTTTCGTACGCCTGGCCGGCGGCCGTCTTTGGCCGCTACCCGTTTTCGTGCTCTTGGTAATTTTGAGCGCCGCCACCTACGGCGCCCACAATTCCTCCGCACGTTACGGTGCGGTTCAGGCTGGATTCACGCCGGAGATGGCGCCGCCTGAAGACTTACGCCGCTGGCAGCATTCCTCCCGCGGACTGACATTTTCCGGACAGGGGGCCAATACCGAAGTAAGTCTGGCGGCGCGACATGAGCGCGGGGTGGCCGCTGTGCAGGCGGCCATCGTGGTGCCCGAGGGCGCCGATGGCTTGCGCGTCGAGCTGAGAATCGGTACCGAGAACCTTGAGCCGGGGGGGGAGCCTTGGCAAAACGCGCGGCTACAATTCTTGAGCTTTGGCCGGGCTGGAAATCTCCTTTGGTACTGGCCCAAAGATATCATTGTCGTTTCGGCAGATAGGCCGCTTGGCCCGGTGTCTGCTACCATGCCGCTTCGGGAGGATCTTAAGGGCGTTCTTGTCCGCATCTACAATGGTGCGGACTCTGGCGTTCTAAGAATCGGGTTGCCGAAGATTGTTCCCGTTTACGAAAGGCCGGCCTTCGCGTTCTTACGCGGCGCTCTAATATTGACGTGGATCGCGGCCGGGTTGTGGGCCGCATGGGCCGTGGCGCGCAGGGCCTCGACGTCGCTGCGCTTCGGAGCTCTTCTTAGCGCCGCGGTATTGGCGTTAGCCGGTACTTTGGCGCCGCAACCCGCATTCCGCACCGCGGTTCAGCCGGTCGAGTCCCTAGTCCTAGAAGTTGCCGATTCATTGATCGGGCATCGATTTTCATCCCCGCCGCAGTCTCGGCGGGCCGCGGGCACACCAAGTGTCACCGGCGGTGGGGCCGAGGCAGGGCGCCCGGCGGACCGCGCGGTCGAGGAGTCCGCTGACTCGCAAACTTCGAAGCCAGCAGCCCCAGAACGATCGCGGGCTTCGAAGCCCACAGCCCCGGAGCTGATGCGCGTCGTAGCCCCACCGCCACCCGACTACCCCTTTAGTTTCAAAGAGGCTGGCCACTTCTTCGTCTTTCTCTTATTGGGGATCGCCTGTTTCGCGGCGTTCCCGCGCTCGTCTTGGTATGGCCGGACGCTGTGCCTGGTGAGCTTTGCCGTGGCCACAGAAAGCCTGCAATGGTTTGTGGTAACGCGGAGCAGCAGTGTCACCGATCTGGCTGTCGATACCGCGGGACTGGCCCTGGCCGCCGCAGTGACCGCAACAAGTTCTTGGATTACGGCTGCGGTAAGAGCTCGGAATCGGGGTCGCGCTTTGCCCGGCGCGCGGTCTTAACGAAGATATGGCGAATCAGCATGCCTAGCGGCATGCGCAGCCAGTGCGCGCGCACGAACAAAATCCAGCGCGCGAAATCCGCCCCATGCGATGGGCGGTCCGGACGCTCGTGGATCAGTGAGGCCGCGACCAGCCAATCCATGAGGTTTCGCACCACGGCGTTCGGCGCCATGGCCTCGATTTCTTTTTCGGCTTGTTGCGGTATCGGTGTAGACAGAAACCGGCGGCAGTAGCGCGTGCAGTAATACAACGGCCGTTGCATCTTGTAGGCGCCGGCGTGCGCCATCAACTGCCGCCAGAAGGCGTCGTCGCGGCCAAAACAGATTAGCAGGTCGTGCATATCGATAAGCTCGCGCAAGGTCGTCGTCATCTGTTCATTGAACAAATGCACCGCGCTGTGCAGGACCATGTCGGCGGGACAGAGCACGCGCAGCCGGTCATCCTTCAGAGGCCGGGCATCGCGCAAGATCGCCTGAGCATCCGGTGCGGCGCGGCCCGTCGGCGGTGCGATGGTATGATGGACATCAAGCTCCGACTCTCGTTCCGTGTGGCGCAGAGGCGGGATCTGATGGCTCCATTCCCGGTAATAGCGCTGATCGTAGCCATCCGTGACCAGGGATTGCCAGCCGTGGTCCAACATGGCCTGCTCGACCTCTTCAATTCGATCGCGCGGGACCAGGATGTCGAGATCGCCTGACAGCCGGCCGCGCGAAGGCGGCAGCTCGGCAAGCAGGTAGGCACCCCCTTTGAGCAAAACCACGGGCAAGTCCAATCCGCGCAGGGCATGCAGTACGCGGTTCGCCTCATAGCGTTGCATCGCGTGGTTTGCCTTGGCGGCCGCCCGGGCGTCCGCCAGGACATCCTGCGCGGTCTGCGGTATCTCATCGAGCAGGCCGGACTCTTCGAAAATCACCGCCAAACGAGCGAGCAAGGCGTGGCGCCCGGCACAATCCAGCAGCCCGTTCCATTGCGCGGCGCCTAACGTCAGGACTTGGCGCGCGTCGCGCAGGACACGGACTAAGGTTTCGCCGTCTTGAGTCATAAAGGCGCGGCGCCCGCGCCGGTGGGTTTTGGCGCGGCGCCCGCGCCGGTGGGTTCGGGCTCGGCAATCTTCTCTATGGCGGCGAAGGCGGTTTCAAGATCGCCGAAGGTGAGTTCGTAAAACCGGCAAATATCGGTCACGCCCGCCACCGCCTCGAAACCCGTGCGCAAGGTCGTGACATAATTGACCGAGTTCTCAATCAATCGCATGAAGCCTTGGGCTTTCTCGATTTCCTTGACCTCGGTGGCGCTGCCGGTGCGAAAGCTTGGGAATATGACCCGGCTTGGGACTGCCGGCTCTCCGGCCCGCGCAACCGATTCCTCTGTCGGACAAAGAAAGGAAATCGTGCCTCGAATCGTGCCTTCGTAGACCTCGGTGAATTTGGCCGCCGGTCCCAGGTCCCGAATCCGATCTATCGCTTCGTTCTTAAGAGAGATGGGCCGAGGATTGCCGACCAAAGCGGGATCGCCCGGACGCAGCAGAATCAGTTCGTCGGAAATTAGGCGCCACCCGGATTGCGAGAGGCCGGCGCAAAGCGTGCTTTTGCCCGAACCCGAAGGGCCGGTGAGAATGAGCGCCCGGCCGTCACGCTCGACGGCGCCGGCATGGAAGACGATAAATCGCAAGACGGACTTGGCGATGCACCAGTTAAAAATCGACTCCAGCATTGGGTATGCCAGGTAGGTCGGGAAGGGGCCGAGGATCGCTTGGCCGTTTACGCTCGCCACAACGCCCCGGTCGCGGCCGAAGCCTCGCCATCTGCCGCGGCGAATCTCTATCCGCATATGATGGATTGCCGGGTCGGACTCGATCCGGTGGTTGGCATAGGCGGCGGCTAACTCTCTAGCCACGCCCTCGACGTCGCTGCGAAGGCGAACCCGAAACGCGCCGGTATTCAGCACCAGCCCCGGGTCGTGCAATCGCGCGGACAGGGCCGCGACGCTGAGGTCACTCAGGATCACGGCGCATCCGGCCCGGCCGGTTCCGCCAAGCCTAGTTGGTCCAGGTTGTCGAGAATACGCTCGGCCGCGGCGACGGTCTCTTCGTTGCAATCGACTTCAAGCAGCTTTGCAATGCGGCGCGCCAGATCGCGGGCCCCGGCCGGGCCCTCCATCAGGGCTCGAAATACCTCGCCGCTGACAATGTCGAGCAGGTGTGTGGCGCCCGAAATCGGATTGAAGACAACCAAGTCGCCTTGCCACTGACGGCAAGCCAACTCGCTTCCACGAGCGCAAAGCCTCCACGATTTGTTGCTGGTGATGGCGCGATCCCAAAGCTTAGACGAGACAACGCCGGCGGGAATTTCTAGCCCGGCTAGCTCCAGCGCCTGCCTGGGTCGCAATACAACGAGGCCGCCAATCCGGTGCGCCTAGGCCAATTGCGAGAGTCGTCCCCATATTGCTCTTTCAGGCGCTTCCAGACGTACCGTTTATCGTACGACATATTCAACGACTGGCAAACAGCCGCGCTGGCCGCCCAGGCTTCCTTTTGGCCTAGCGTCACAATCGCCGGCAAAGCGGCGGCACCACCTAAGAGAAAACGTCGACGCGCGGACAAGCGCTTTGCTTCCGCCGTTGCTCTTTCCGCCGGAACGCCGCTCCCCGTATAACTCCCCTCGGGTCCCGATTTCTCAGTCATTTTCAGCCTTCCTGGCCGCTTTGTTAAAGCAAACTTATGCCCTTACGCGTCGGGATCATGACAGAACCCAACAAGTTTTTCAATATCGAATCGACTTAACAAGGGAGCTTCGGGTCGCATTTTGTCTAATCATCGCCGAAACTACATGAAGTTCGACTTGACCTGGAACCAAACCCGTCGATACCGGGGTCGATACCAGGACTGAGCTACCACAACAATCCTTAACAGAAAACTATCGAAGTTTAACGTCTGCCCACTGGGGCCAACAATTTAGCGCCGGCGCTTTTCGCTCGCGCCATGCCGCACCGGCAGCGCCGTGTGAGGTCTTCCTCCCAGCAAGCTATTCGCCAGCAAGCTATTCGAGTGTCTCCTATAAAGCAGGAGGTAAGCTACCGCCGTTCCCATCCTGCTTTTCAACCGGCAGCCGGGAACAGGTCAAGCGCAACATAAGCGTTAATTGTTTGATTTATCAAGATTTTTTCGATTAGAGCGATTTAATCTAAAATAACTTATAATAAAAATGATAAATTAATTTAGTTATTTAATCTGTTATTTGTTCGATATAGCTTATTATTTCATCAGATCTTGGATATGGGGCTCGCTGCTTGGTGCGAGGAGTAGGTGTTGTGGCTGAAACAACTTCTGAGCACAGCGCGCGCGGCACGTCGGCCGATGTCCCTGCGGGACAACAAGTGGCGATCGGCCCACCGGCCGCCGGTGAGACGATCAGGGTCCCGGTGGAGCCGGGCGATATCCTGAAGTTCGGTTTCTCCCCTACAGATAGTCAGGCCGCCTTGCGCGGACCGGACCTACATCTCCTGTTCCAAAATGGGGGCGCCGTTCGCCTCGATTTTTTTGTCGAAGCCGCCGGCTCGGCTTCGCCGCCAAGCATAGTCATGGGCGACGGCTCGATCATCGGCGCCGAGGCCCTGATGGCGGCCATGAAGAGCCTGAATGAGGAGCCGGCGCTGGAAACCGCCACGGGGCCGGAGCAGGCGCTGACATCGGCCGTGGGCGGTTACGAAGAGAACATGGGCGACCCAGACTTCGGCGGTCCCGATGGCGAGGGCTTGGCCCGCTCGGGGGTTATAGACGGCGTTGTGGGCGGGGCCCCAGATCTTGGCGCGACCAGTTTCCGGGACTTAGGTCAGAGTTTTCAAACCTTGAGCAGCGAGGTGCCCCCGGCCGAAGAGAAGCCCGAGGAGGACCCGAAGCCGGAGGAGGAATCCGAGCAGGCGGAACCCGAGCCGGAGAAGGACCCGGAGCCCGAGCCCGAG
>JAJFGN010000062.1 GCA_021776115.1 Kiloniellaceae bacterium
ATGATGCTGGTCATAACCCAAGCGGGCCTGCGGGTGCTCGGCGCCGAGCCCACACCGGGAACGGACAAGCGGCCTGCCGCGACCAAGGCGCGAGTGCATACACAGCGCCAAGGCGTCGCTGGAAAGCGGGCTGACGCGAAAGCCAAGACCGAGACTGTGCCTTCGAACAGTCATCCGATGACAAAACAGTCCCTCTTGATCGACCTCCTTAGCCGGAAATCCGGCGCCACGATCGCCGAGATTGTCGAGGCGACCGGCTGGCAGCCGCACTCGGTGCGTGGCGCGATCAGCGGTACCCTCAAGAAGAAGCTTGGATTCGCCGTCGCCTCGGAGAAGGTCGACGGCCGCGGCCGGGTCTACCGGATCGTGGTGGGAGGCTGACATGACATCATTGCTTTCCGGACGCGGTGCCATGCCCAAGAAGAAAAGCGATTCCGTCAGCCCGTACCTGCGGAAACCGTTGCGCAGCTACGAGGAGGTGCAGCGCGAGCCGGCCGACGGCAAGACGCGGCCGGATCGCAGGAAGGCGCCGACCAAAAGCGTGACCTGCGATCCGGCAGGCGAGGCGAGCCGCGATGAGCAAGACGATCGGTGAGAAGATCGCGGGGCTGCAGGGGCTCGATACACCGGCGCTGCGGGCACGGTGGGACGAGACCTTCGGGCGCCCCGCTCCGAAGCACATGAGCCGTGACCTGCTCCTGCGCGCGCTCGCCTACCAGGTGCAGGCGCAAGCGGAGGGCGGCCTGAGCACGGCCGCCCTCCGACGCCTCGCCAAGCTCGCGGACTCCAATGATTTGGGAATCCAAGCTGCGACATCGCCGGCCAACCACCTCAAGCCTGGGGTGCGGCTGGTGCGGGAATGGCACGGCGAAGTCCATCAGGTGATCGTGCTCGACGAGGGGTTCGACTATTGCGGCGCCCGCTACGCCAGCCTCTCGCGGATCGCCCTGGCCATCACCGGCACCCGCTGGTCCGGACCGCTGTTCTTCGGCCTGCGGAATCGCGCATCGTCCGCCGCAATAGGTACCGATGGCCGATAAGGTCACCAAGGGGGCACGCTGTGCGGTCTATACCCGCAAGTCATCCGAGGAAGGCCTCGAGCAGGCCTTCAACTCGCTCGACGCCCAGCGCGAGGCCGGCGAGGCCTACATCAAGAGTCAGGCCGGAGAGGGCTGGCAGCCGATCCGCACGCGTTACGACGACGGCGGTATTTCGGGCGGCACCATGGACCGGCCGGCTTTGCAACGGCTGCTCACCGACATCCGGGCGCGCAAGGTCGATACCGTCGTGGTCTACAAGGTCGACCGCCTGACCCGCTCGCTCGCCGACTTCGCCAAGATCGTCGAGGTATTCGACGGACACGGCGTGTCGCTCGTCTCGGTCACCCAGCAGTTCAATACGACGACCTCGATGGGCCGATTGACCCTCAATATGCTGCTCACTTTCGCGCAGTTCGAGCGCGAGATCGCCGGCGAGCGCATCCGCGACAAGATCGCCGCCTCCAAGAAGAAAGGCATGTGGATGGGTGGTTTCCCGCCCCTTGGCTACGACGTCAGGGATCGCAAACTCATTGTTAACGAGGCCGAGGCAGAGACCCTCCAGCACATCCTCCAAAGTTACGTCGACCTCGGTTCGGTTCATGGCCTGAAAGCGGAACTCGACGCACAGGGAATCGTCGGCAAGGCCAGAGTGAGCCAATCAGGCCGATGCTGGGGCGGACAACCTCTGGCGCGCGGCGCGCTCTACCGGATACTGCAGAACCGGATTTACCTGGGCGAGATCGTCCACAAAACCAAAAGCTACCCGGGCGACCACGACCCGATCGTAAGTCAAGATCTTTGGCAAGCGGTCCAGCTTCGGCTCGCGGGAAATCGGATCGACCGCAAGACCCATGGCAACGCCAGAGGCCGAAGCCTGTTGGCCGACCTCCTGTTCGATGGCAAAGGGCACCCCATGACGCCGAGCCATACCGTGAAGAATGGAACGGGTTACCGCTATTATATCTCCCGGCCCCTGAGCGCCGGGGTCAAAGCCAGCACACTTCAAGGACGCCGCATTCCGGCCGCCGAGGCCGACCGGCTGGTCCTTGACCGCGTGCGCGCGCTCCTGGCCGACGAGGGGCAGGTCTTCGACGCAATCGGCGGGCATTCAGCAGATCTGGCCGAACGACAGCTGCTGGTCAGGAACGCGAGCGAGCTTGCGAAGACCTGGCTTGAGCTATCGCCGGCAGATGTGCGCTCTATCCTGAGCACCATTGTCGCCCGCATTGATGTCCTGGCGGCGGAGGTCAAGGTCCATTTGGTACCGGCGGCGCTCTGCGATGTCCTCCGTACCGGTCCAGACGGTCCACCAACCGCGCACGCCTTCCCTAACCACGGCGAGCGCCTGACCCTATCCGTGGCGGCGGCTTTCACGCGGGTCGGCAAGGACGTTCGGATGGTGATCGCCGGACCGGACACGGGGACATGCAAGCCCTCGCCCGATCCGAACCTGATCAAGCTCGTTGCCAAGGCGCATGAGTTGAATGAGAAGCTCACCGCCGGCCAGACGAACATCAGCGATATCTCGGCAGCTGAGGGCGTGCATCGGTCCTACATTGGACGCCTACTCAGGCTAGCTTACCTTGCCCCTAACATTACGGAAGCCATACTCGACGGCCGTCAGCCGCCTGGGCTCAACGCGAAACGGCTCCTCCAAGGCGCCCCGCTGCCGCTCGATTGGGGTGAGCAAAGGCGGGTACTCGGATTCGCTTGAGCGGGGATAAAAGTCTCGGCCCCGCCGAACCATATTTCCCTGATCCCGATGAATTTTTCCCTGTTCCACCAATAATCTTCCCTGTTCCCCCACACAGGGAATTCTTCGATATTCTGGCAGTATATCAATGCCTTGGGTCGGCTATTTTGGCCACAATAAGCCCAATTTCGGTGAAATTCCCTGTTATTTCCCTGTTTAACAGGGAATTCAAGATTGCGACCTTATCCGAGGGGCTTGCTGACGGTTTCGATCCATGGGCCCACGAACATTGGGCTCAGTGCGACCCGGAAATTGGCCGCCGGAGAAATTGGCCCGGCTTTGGCTGTGCGCTCACCGATTGTCGGATCTCTCCCGGTCGCACATCCGAGCAGGCCCCGCGCAAGTGCGCGCAAAATGCGGCCCTTTGCGGGCCCGTCGTTGAAAGTCGGGAAATGGTGAGGTGAGACCAAGACCGCTTGGCTGGGGCGCCAGGACTCGAACCTGGGGTCGCGGGATCAAAACCCGCTGCCTTACCACTTGGCTACGCCCCAAGACGCCTGGGTCAAGCAGGCGAAACCTAGCGCCGAAGCGCCGCTACCGCAACGGCCGCATCGCGGCATCAGGGCTTACTCGAATCGGCCGGGTTAGATGGGGACTTGCCCCTAGTGGCCACTGCCGCCGGCAAACTGGCCGGGGTCACGGAATAGAGCCAACCGAGCCCCAGGCCCCAGGCAATCCAGACGGCTTCACGTCCGCGGCGGATCAGGGCGACCGCCAGTCCCAGCGCCGGGCGCCCAGATAACGCGTCGAAAATCACGACCATGACCGCCTCGCTGGCGCCCAGGCTGCCGGGGATGAAAAAGGCCCCAGCGCGCACCAGTTGCGCGGCGGTCTCAATGGCCCAGGCTTCGGCCCAGGTGATCGGCTGGCCTAGGAACCACAGGATGGCGTAGACCTCGGCCATATTGATCGTCCAGTTCACCAGGGCCAACAGCAGCGCGAGCGCGAAACGGCCGCGGCGGGCGCCGTAGAAGGCACGAAAGCGGTCGTCGACATCGTGGATATGCGCGAGGTAGCGCTCCAGGGCGGCGGCGAAGCGCCAGCCCGCGACCAGCCGGGCGAGCCGGCTGGCGGCGCGGCAATACTGGACCGCATAGAATCCAAACACGCCCAGAGCGAGAACCCCCAGCCCCACGGCAACAGCCATGCGGAAGGCATCCGTCAGCCGCGGCTCGCGCCATATGAGGAAGAGTCCAACGGCGCAAAATGCAATCAAGGCCAAGAGGTTGACCGTCTTCGCCATAATCAGGGAGGCCGCCGCCTCGCGGTAGCCAATGCCGTGCAGGCGCTTGAGCAGCCATGCCTTGGCCGGCTCGCCGCCCAAGGATCCGGCCGGCACGACGAGGTTGAGGGCCTCACCGACCGCACGCACCTTGGTCAAGCGCAGCAACCAAACGCACTCGAGCCGGGCACTGGGCAGCATGAGCTGCCAGGAAGCGCTGTCGACGACGAAGGCGGCCATAAAAATCGCCAGAACCGCGAGTACCCCCAAAAAACCGATCCCGCGCATGGCAGCCCAAACTTCCGCCAAATCGGCTTGGGACGCGATGAAGCCCAAGAGGGCGAGGCCGAGGAGAAGGGCTAAAAGGCGGGCCATCGCGATCAACTTGATTTCCGGTTCGGGGTCCGCTCGACCTGTACCAAGAGGGCGGGCAGGACGACCAGCGTCGTCACCAAGGTCAAGGTAATCGCGATCGTCAGCAAGACACCCATGCTCGAGGTGCCGCGATGGTTGGAAAGCGCCAAGGCGCAGAAAGAAGCGATGGTGGTCAAGGAACTCAAGACAACCGCGCCGGGCGTGCTGGTCGTGGCGAGACCTCTGGCGCCAGCATCGCGCGCGCGGACGACGACATGAATCCCGCCCGCCACGCCCAGGCCGAACAACAGCGGTAGTACGATAACATTGGCGAAATTGAAGGGAACGCCGAACACAACCGTCGCCGCGACCGTCAAGAGCGCGGCGAGCAAGAGCGGGGCCAGGACCAGCGCGCTGTCCCGCAAGCTGCGCAGAACCGTCAGCAACAACACGACAATCGCAACTACGGCGATGCCTGCCGCCTCGAGGAAGGCCCGCACCACGGCACGGCCGGCCTCGGTGATGGTAATCGGCGCGCCGCTCGCGCTCGGGGCCACGGCGACGACCGCATCCACGAAGCGCCGCCGTGCCGCCGCATCGCGCAGATCATTGCGCGGTACGATCTCGATTTTGGCGCGGCCATCGGCCGTGAGGTTTCGGTCCCGCAACGCAGCGGGCAGGTCTTTCAGACCGACAGGACGCGCCTCCAAAGCTTCGCCCAGATCGTCGAGACGCGAGCGCAAACCGCTAAGCAAGGCGGTCTCCAAGACCATTAAACGCTGCGGATTTGGCCCGATTTCGTCCAGAGCCGCGATCAAGAGGCCGGCCGGGGCGGCGAGTCTCCCCTCGGCCCGCCGCAGGCTGTCGCGAAGCCGGTTCCGGGCGTCTTGACGTGCCGCGGCGTCAGGCGGCGCGCCAAGCTGCCCTGGGCCGGCGCCCTGAAAGAGCGGCAGGAGGAAAAAGCTCATCTCTTCGACAATAGCCAGCTTGTCGTCCTGTTGCGTGGGTATGTAATCGCCGATCGTGATCGCGGCCTCGACTTCCGGCTGCTGCTCAAGCTCGGTGGCTAGAACTTCCGCGCGCGCGAGATTGGGCGCCAAGAGATCGGCGCTATAGGGCTGAACGCGCGGGTCCTCGATCAGGTCGTTCAGGGTCGAGACGGACTCGGTGTCGGGGTCGCGCAAATTGAAGGGATCGTCGTCGAAACGAGCAAAGGGAAGCGCCATGAGCGCGCCTAAGCCCAGAACCAGAGCGCCGCCCAAGACCGCCCGCCGCCGCGCGCCGAGGGCCCCTTGCATCCGGCTGCCGAAGGATTGGCGGGCGGATGGCGCCCGATCGTCCCGGTCTCTGGCGCCCCGATCTCTCAAGGCGGGAAACAGGCTCAGAATCGCGGGCAGCACGGTCAGATTGGCGAACAGAGCAATGAACATACCTGCCCCAGAAATGAGACCGAGTTCCGACAAGCCCCGATAGGAGGTCGGTAAAAACGCGAAAAACCCGATCGCCGCGGCCACCGCCGAGAGCGTCAAAGGCCCGCCCACTCCGCGTGCCGCCGCCACCAGGGCATCGCCGGCAATGCCCTTATCCGCCGCCTCGCGGTAGCGCAGGACAAAATGAATTCCGAAATCGACGCTAAGACCGATGAAGAGGACCGCGAAAGCGACCGAGATCAGGTTTAATTCACCCACCGCCAGGGCCGCGAAGCCCGCGGTCCAGATCAGTCCCATGATCAGGGTCGCAAGGACCGCGAAGATCAAACGCGGCAAACGCAGTCCGATAGCCAGCAGGACGGAGACCAAGACCAGAGACAAAAGACCGACCAGGCCCATGCCGCTTTGCACGCTACGCAGCTCGTCCTGAAACATGACGGTTGAGCCGGTCAGGCGCACGCGCACGCCGGCGCGCTCGTCCAGGCCCAACGCGGCGGCGCGGCGGCGCACGGCGTCGATCGCGTCGGCAGCCGGTTCCAACGAGGTGTAGTCCAGTACAGGCTGGGCCAGGACAAACCGGCGTTTGTCATGCGGCGTCGGCTCGACCCCGCTCAGGATGCTCGCCCAAGACATGGGCCGCACTGGCTGAGTGTCCCCTTGCGCGGCCGCGACCGCGCGCGCTGTCTCACTCATGCGTTCCAGCATCGGCGCCAGGACCGCTTGCTCGCCCGGCGCCAAAGCCTCCTTGAGCGCGCGATCCATGACCTCCGCTAAGCCGCGCAGGGATAGATCCTCGTTTAAAGCGGCCAGGAGCGGTTGGGCCCGCGCCAGGCGGTCACTCAAGGCCTGCAATTCCGCCAGATCCAAATAAAGAAGCCCATTGCGCCGGAAGAATGGCTCTCCCTCGGCATAAAACACACTCCGGAACAGCTCGGGGCGCGCGCTCAGATCCTGGGTCAGACTTGCGGCGGCCGCCGCGGCGTCATCGGGCGACTCGGCCTCCACTACGATGGACAGGACATCGGTAAACTGCGGAAACGCCGCACGCATTGCCGCATCGTTGCGCCGGAATGCCAAGTCCTCCGACAGCATGTCCGTGGTATTCGTGTTGATGCCGATAGTCGTGATCGTCGCATAGCCGGCGCCGAGGGTCAGCGCAACGGCAAGCACCAGCACCGAGATCGGGCGCCGCGTTGCCAGGCCGACCCAACGGGCCAACCCACCCTGGCCTAGTGTTTTCGTCAGCCCGAACAAGGAGCGAAACCGAAGCTGAAAATTGGTGTGCGCGGCATGCCGCGGCTTATAACCCCGGCCCAGCATGCAAACAACATGGGGTGGGGTTGAAAACGACAACTTGCGGAACCTAGTTTTTATTACGCTGTAGCAACACCTTCGCCGTTGGGAGCGCCAGGCCATGCCTATGGAACCCTACGCGCAACGCCTCGCGGGCGTTCTGGCGGTACGACTTGCCAAAACAACCCTTCACCCCAATCATGTTACTGCTGTCTCGCTCTGCTTCGCGCTTCTGGGCGCTGGACTGTTCGCGGCCGGCGCGTCTTGGGCTGCGAATCTGGGCGCCGGCTTGTTCGTTTTGGCGCGTTTTCTGGACCAGGTAGACGGCCGGCTCGCCGCGGTCACGGACCGGCGAACGACATTCGGTTACTACTTCGACTACGTGACCGGCGTGCTCAGTTACACAGCGCTTTTTGCGTGCATAGGGATCGGATTGGCAGGTAGCGCACTGGGCACTTGGGCCTATGTCGCGGGTGGCGCCGGGGCGGCTTCAGCCATCGTGGCCGCGTTCCTAAACGTCCGCCTGGACCGCCAAAGCGAACTCGGGGACAACGAAAGCGTGGGTTACCCGGCACTTGGCGGATTCGCTCTCGAAGATGGGATATTTCTTATTGCTCCCATCACTTGGCTCGGATGGCTGACGCCCTTTTTCGTGTTGGCCGCAACCGGCGCGGTGATTTATTGCCTCTGGACACTTACGCGGCTGCTGAATGCCTACCGCCAAAATTTCGTGCCGCCTGGGCCATAGGCGCCCGACCGGCCGGACTTACACTAACTTTGCCGTGTGCCACTTAAGCGCCGCCAAAACAGCGCCAGCATGAAGACCGCGAAGGCCGGGGCGCCCAGGCTCGCGGCGACCAGCAGCCCCTCCGACTGGCCGAGCCAGACGAGCAAGGGCAGCACCAGAAGGGCATCGTCCGGATCGAATCCGGCGAATCCACCCAGTTCCCCAGCCCGGGCGCCATGCAGCGCCTCCATTTTCATGACCAGCCAAAGAATGCCGGCAATCGCTAGTCCCGCTGCAAAGCCCATGACCGGCGCCCAATCGCCGTAGGCGCCATCCCTGAGTCCCACGCCCAGACCAAAAAAGGCGAGGGCGTTGCTGAGAGTATCGCTCACCAGATCGTAGGTATGACCCCAGGGGCTGGTTTTACCGCTCTGCCGGGCCAGCTCGCCATCGGCCCGGTCCAGCAGCATGCTCAACAGGAACAAGCCGGCCCCAATGTACCGCCAAAAGTCGCTGCCTTGCGCCAGAGCGAGGCCGGCTGCGATCCCCACAGCCAGGCGCAAGGTGGTAATCTGATTGGGGGTCACCGGGGTGGCGGCAAGGGGCCGCACCGCAACGCGCACGGTTCGGTGAATCCAGGTGTTATGGCTCATGCCGGGGCAACTTAGGCGGCGTCCGGCACCGCCGCAAGCGGTGTGCCATGGTTAAGTGATTTCCGAGGGTTAATCTGCATTTAAGACCTGGTGAGGCATCATGCCTCAGCCTTGTCACAGGTGGGCGGAGACCCTTGAGCGTGGAACGAAAGTCGAAATCCCAGCCGGCGCGAAAAACCGCGGCCAAGACGGCCGCAAAGCGTAAGGCTGCGCCGGCTAAGGCGAGCGGCGCCAAAGCTGGCGCCAAGAAAGCTGCGCCTGGGAAGCCGGCCGCGCGGACGGCCTCAAAACAGGCAAAACCCAAGAATATCTTCGCCAAGAAGAAAAAGTCAGCCAAATCAGGCGCTAAGATCAGGCCCGATCAAGGCTCGATCACCCAAAATCTCCCGCTCATTGAGGCCCTGGATCGGGCCCTCTCGGGCCCCCCGCCGGAATACGATCCTCAGGAAGTGGCCGCCTCTGGCGAGCGGCGCAGCAATGGCGCGTCCGAGACCTCGGGCAGCGACCAGGCGCGCCCGCCGGGCTGGCGCCCGAGCTTGAGTGAAACAAACTCGGAGTCGGCCGATACGCCGGCGCGGATCAATAAGCTGGTCCCGACAAACGCGGTGCACACAACTAAGCGCCGGATGAAGCGCAATACCTGGCAAAGCCCGGTCTTGGGGCTAGGCGCTGTTGCCGCCGTCCTGGTTATCCTCGTGCTTGCCAACAAGAGCGAGCCGCCGGATGTGTCGCCGTTGGAGCGCCTCGCGGAAGTCAGGCGCGACGCGGGCACGCAGCAGACGGCCAAGGCACCGCCCATGCAAGACCCTCTGCAGGCGGCGCCCGAGCTTAGGCCACAGATTCCCGCTCGACTGGCTCAGCCACCCATGCCGCCGGTCCGCAGCAACCAGACCGCGCGCGGAGAACAGCAGGAACAAGATCTCCAGCGCGGGCTAAGGGTGCTGGAACTGGTCGAGATGGAGCGCATGCTCGCGCGCCTGGACATGGAACCCAGCCAACCCGACGGGGTCGTCGATCAGCAGACCGAAACGGCTATCCGCATGTATCAGCAAATCGCCGGCCTTCCGGTCGATGGCGAACCTTCGACGGAATTGCTGGATGACATGCGCGAAGTGGTCAAAATGATGGACGGGACGGACTAGTCCCCAGCTAGAACAACCGGCGCCGGGTGTATCCACCAGGCAGGCCGAGCCTCACGAATACGCACCGCCGCCGCCTTCGCGGCCCCCTCATCCGCAAACATGCCGAAACAGGTCGCGCCGCTACCCGACATGCGCGCCAAAAGGCAGCCTGTCGTGCCGCGCAACGCCGACAGGACTTCGCCAATCTCGGGCACCATGACGGTCGCCGGCGCCTCTAAATCGTTGCCCCCGTCCCGCAGGCGCGCGGCGAGCGCCTGGGCGCTGGCCAGCGAATCGCGCCAACGTAAGGGCTCGGAAAATGGGCCGGAACGAGACTTGAAGACGGCCGGTGTCGCAAGCGCAATGCCGGGATTGACCAAGACAAACCAGAACGGCGGCAAATCCGGCGCCGGATCGATCCGCTCTCCGACACCGCCGACAAAGCTGGGCTTCGCCGCCAAGCAAACCGGCACGTCGGCGCCAAGCGCCGTGCCCAAGGCGATTAAGTCGGTCGCGGCCGCGCCCAGCCGCCAGACCTCGTTCAGGCCACGCAAGGCTGCCGCCGCGTCGCAAGATCCGCCGCCTATACCTGCGGCCACCGGCAGCCGCTTGGTCAGGTGCAGATGAGCTCCAGCCCCATGCGAATAACGCGCGCGCAGGGCTTCGGCCGCCCGCACGACCAGGTTCGCCGATACATCGCCCAGGGCCGCCGCGAAAGGCCCATCGACTGCCAGACTCAATCCCTCGGCAGGCGCGATCTCTAGGGTATCGCCGACTCCGGCGAATACGACGAGGCTGTCCAGTTCATGGTAACCGTCCGGCCGGCGTCCCGTGACGTGGAGAGTCAAATTGACTTTGGCCCAAGCGTCGACGCGTAGCCCGCCGCTAGAGCAGGATCCGTTCATATTGGTTCAGATGTCTTTGGGCTGGTCCGAAAGGCCCTTGTTAATCTTCGATTCGATCTTAGAGACCTCTTCCGCCTCGGGTTTTAGGCTCAAGGCGCGACGCCATTGGAACCGCGCCTCTTGTTTGCGGCCAACCCGCCAGTAGACGTCGCCGAGATGATCGTTGATCACCGGGTCCTGGGGGCGAAGCTCGACCGCGCGCTCAAGGTATTTCACACCCAGATTGTATTCACCCAAGCGGTAATAGACCCACCCCAGACTATCGACAATGAAGCCGTCGTCGGGGCGAAGCTCCACCGCCCGCACCAGCATGCCCTTGGCTTTGTCGAGATTGAGCTTCTTCTCGATCCAGGAATAGGCCAGGTAATTCATGACAAAGGGTTGTTCGGGCTCCAGCTCCAGGGCGGTAAGGAGATCGCTTTCGGCGCGAGCCCACTCGGAAAGCCGCTCGAGGGCGATGCCGCGAAAATAATACAAGGTCCAGTAACGCCGCGTCGGCTTACCGATACGTGCCACCGCCCGGTCATACGCGGAAACGGCTTCAGCGAATCGTTCCTTATTGCGCAGCAAGTTGCCCAATCTAATCAGGGATTCGGCGCGCTTCGGCTCCGCTGCGGCAAGAGCCTCCAGCTCGGCGGCCGCATCGTCGATCTTCTCCAGGCGCTCCAGCTCCTCGGCAATACGCAGGCCCGCCATCCAGGAGAACGCCGTATCGGAGGGGATGTTGCGATAGGCGGCAATAGCCTCCGCGCTGCGCTCTTGGCCCTGCAGAATCTCCCCCAAAAGAACCCTGGCGATCGTGAAGTTGGGGTTCAGTCGCAACGCCAAGTGCACGTGCACAAGAGCGACGTCTTCGGCTCCTTCCTGAGACAACAGACTGGCCAGATTGAACAAGGCTTCCGCCATGCCGTGCGTCGCGTCGCTCAAAACCGACTGCGCCTGGCGGCCGGATTGCGCGCGCGTCAAGGCGCCGCCGATTACGCTCGACTCCGGGTTGGCGCCGAGAAACGCCTCATAGAGTTCGATCGCGCGCGCACGATCTCCGTTTCGTTCGAAAAAGTTGCCCGCCAGCCAAACCAAACGCAGGCTCGGTTGCCCGGCCACCTCCAAGGCTTGCTCGAACTCGGTGCGGGCCTTGTCGGCGTCGCCCGAGGAATCGTTCATAAGGGCGGCGTGAAGGCTATAAAAAACGCCAAACCCGTTCTTGTTTTGTAACGGGGACAGCTTGGCCAAGGCACCGGCGCCATCGCCCTCCATAACGCGAATCCAGCCCTGCAACACGGGCCCGGCAATGCCGCTCAAGCCCTGCTCCGGCATCCCGGCAAGGCGTGACTCGGCTTCTGCTATGTCGCCCCGCTTAACGGCCTCGATCGCCAGGACAAGGGCTGCGAGTCCGTTGCTCGGGCTAACGGCCTCGATCCGCCGGGCAATTTCGGTCGCGCTCTCATAGCGCCCATCGCCGGCCAGCAAGAGTAACGAGCGATTGAGCAGCTGAAGGTTATTGGGATCGTACGAAAGAGCGTGCAGCATGAAATCCGCGGCCGCCGATAGGTCGCGCGAGCGCCCCGCATACAACCCGGCGAGGTAGGACCCAAAAGGAGAACCGGTCGAGGGATCGGCGTCGCTGCGCACCGAACTTTGAGCGGCCGCCAACAGAACCAACCCGCCCGGTGAGCGCCCGTCGCTCATATCCGGCTCGCTGGCGCAAGCCGCAGGCAAAAACAACAGGAGACACGCCAAGAGACGCAAGGGGCGAGGTCCGTTTCGTCTTGAATTCATATATAGACCCTGTTTGCGCGGTGGCGATAGCAGGCAATCTGCCGCATCCAAACGATCCATGGCCTGGCTGAGGGTCGATCGGCGCGGATACCGCGTCAAATTGGCACCGCGCGGCCATCGGCACAAGGGCGCCACCCACCCAGAGTCCGGGCCAGAACCAACACCAGCCCCTGGGGACGGCCCAGGGCGCTACATGTTGGGGTAGTTCGGGCCACCGCCTCCTTCTGGCGTAACCCAGTTAATATTCTGTGTCGGGTCCTTGATATCGCAGGTCTTACAGTGGACGCAGTTCTGAGCGTTGATCTGAAGGCGCGGATTCGTGCCGTCCGCATCGCGCACGATCTCATAGACGCCGGCTGGGCAAAAGCGCTGCTCGGGTGCGTCGTAGACCGCCAAATTATGGGCGATCGGCACACTTTCGTCCTTAAGCGTCAGGTGGACCGGCTGGTCTTCTTCATGGTTGGTGTTTGACAGAAAGACGGACGAAGGCCGGTCGAAAGACACCTTCCCGTCCGGTTTCGGGTAATCGATCTTCGGCGCCTCGGCCGCCGGTTTCAAAGTTTCGTGATCGCGATGCTTATGGCGCAAGGTCCAGGGCGCACGGCCACCAAGGACCTTCAAGTCGAGACCGCCATAAACCAAGCCGCCCAACAAACCCCAGCGGGTGAACGCGGGCCGGAAATTGCGCGCCTTGTGCAGTTCCTCGTGAACCCACGATTGGCGAAGCCGTTCTGGATAGCTGTCCAAGACACCGTAGCCCGTGTCGCCGCCTGCCAGCGCATCGAACACCGACTCGGCGGCGATCATACCGCTCTTGAGCGCGTTGTGGCTGCCCTTGATCTTCGGCACATTCAGGAGCCCGGCCGCACAACCGAGCAGCAAACCGCCTGGAAATACGAGCTTAGGAACGGATTGCAGACCGCCTTCATTCAGCGCGCGGGCGCCGTAGGCGATCCGTTTACCGCCTTCAAACATGGGGCGGATCTTAGGGTGGGTCTTGAAGCGCTGGAATTCCTCGAACGGCGAAAGATGCGGATTCCGGTAATCGAGGCCGACGACATAACCGACCGAGGCTTGATTGTTCTCCAGGTGATAAATGAAAGAGCCGCCCCAGGTCTTCCGGTCCACCGGCCAACCGGCGGTGTGCATGATTAGACCTTGCTTGTGCTGGGCCGGGTCCAGCTCCCAAAGCTCCTTCAAACCGATACCATAGGTTTGGGGATCGGCATCCTCATCCAAGCCGAAACGCGTCATTAGAGATTTGCTGAGCGACCCGCGGCAGCCTTCGGCGAAAAAGGTGTACTTGGCAAGGAGTTCCATGCCCGGTTGATAGCTGTCCTTGCGCTCACCGTTCTTGCCGATACCCATATCCCCGGTCGCGACGCCGCGCACACGGCCCTGCTCGTCATACAGCACTTCCGCCGCGGCGAAGCCTGGGTAAATCTCGGTGCCCAGAGATTCCGCCTGTTCGGCCAGCCAGCGGCATAAATTACCCAAAGATATAAGGTAGTTACCGTGGTTTTGCATCTGCGGGGGCAGAAGGCCGGTCGGGACGCTGAACCCGCCCTTTTCGGTCAGAAAAAGAAATTTCTCATCGCTGGCCAGCGTGTTCAGAGGCGCCCCTTTGTCCTGCCAGTCGGGGACAAGCTCGTTAAGCACGCGAGGTTCGAAAACCGCGCCGGAGAGAATATGGGCGCCAACCTCGGAGCCTTTCTCCAGGACGCACACGCTGATGTCCCGACCGCGTTCCGCACTAAGTTGCCGCAGGCGGATCGCGGCGCCCAGCCCCGCTGGGCCGGCGCCGACGATCACCACGTCGAATTCCATCGATTCCCGTTCCATGGCCTCGGTCCCCCACTCACGCCGCGCCCGGACGGCGCCTGGGCACAGCCAACGGCGCCGCCATGGCTACAGATAATACAGAAGGCCGGCGTGGGCCATCACGAAACAACTTCGATTATGCCGATTGGGAGCGAACCCAGACCGGCACCGTCAAGCTAGATCGCAGCGGCGGGCGATAGTCTTTTGATACAAGCCACCGAAGTAGGTCCGCTTGGACCAATCGAAGCCCCCCGCCCGGTCGGCGTAACCGGCAACCTCACGATCCCAGAGCCCTTTCGCGAACGGCTCTAGGGTATCGAAGACGAGGCTCATAACCGGCTTGAGCGGATGGACCCAGTGGGGCCTATGATAGTCGACGAATATGATCTTGCCGCCCGGACGGACGCTATCGAGCAAGGCGTTGACCACCTTGCGTTTGTAGTCCTCGGGCATTTCATGGAGCAGGAAGAAGCAACACACCGCATCGTAGGCGCCCCCGCGCAAATCGGCGGCGTCGCTGACGCGTGTGTTGGCGTTATCGAAGCGGTTTAGCTTCCGCTTGCAGTTCTCGATCTGCAAAGGAGCGATATCGGTCACGTCAAGGCGCCCATCCGGCCCTAGGTGCTCGGCGACACGGGGCGAGAAATCGCCGTACACACAAGCCGGCTGCAACACCCGCTGCCCGGGGCGCAGTTCAGCAAGCGCCGCGCGTAGCAGCTTCCGGTAGTTGCCCCAAAGAATGGCCGAGACGATCAGCGGCCGATCCAGCAGTTTCAGATTGCGGGGGTTCAGGTAGGCCCAATCGTAAGTTTCTTCGAGATAGGGGGGAAGGTGCGCCGCCACGGCTCGCCGTCGCGGCGGGCGGCGTTCGCTTTCGATCACCGATTGCTCAAGACTCACTGTATACCTCCATCCCTATTGCTCGAGCGATCAAGAAAGCTCTCGCGTGGTTCGACCTCATCGTGGACGAGGTTGTAGGGGCACGCAATACAGGTCATGCCCGCCGCGCCCCTCCGCATACTATTTTTTTTCGCTTGCGTGCCGGCTTGATGGGAAAACGTTAAATAGGTCTCACTTTTGGCGATGTGACCTCCGGTCAGATGGCTAGACGTGCAGAATTCGTTCGTGCTCGTGCAGTGTTCCATTTAAGCGGCACGGCGGACCGCTATCCCGCCGGCAACCAAAGCAGTGAAGGCAGCCAGCAACCTGCCGTGATTCAGCCATTTGAAGATTCGCACGGCGAAGTCTCCTGTTTGCTTTGGTGCAAACGGTGGGGATAGGCCAACGGCCTCCTCCCGAACGGAATGTCCGGGGGAGGCCGTTCCGGCGCTGTCAGTTTACCTTGGTGGCCTCGATATCCGCCTTCGCGCCGAACCCAACCGACATCGGGAACGACACATGGTGGCCGCGGGTGGTGATGTTGTCGTCGTGTACCGCGAAACCGAAGGTGTAAGCCTTACCCTCCTTGAGGATCTTGTCGTCTTGGGGATTACCTGTGTCCAACTTACGAACCCATACGACGGTCCATATGCCGTTTTCCCATGTCCCCTTGGCGTTGCTGTTGTCTGCCGCCGATCCCTTGGCCATGGCGCGGCTGACATAATACTCGGGGATCATGTCGCCCTCTTTCCATCCCGCGTTGGGATCGAAAGCCACGGCATTTTCCTCGGCGATGATCGAGCTTGGTTGCGAGGTATCGCGGATCTGATCCATGGTCCGCGACTTGAAGCCGACTTTCTTCTCGTCGAACATGTACTTCGGCTGCTTTTTCTTCTTATCCCAATTCTTGGAGAATATGTTCTTTCCGGCGTCGGTGAGCCGGTATTCAAGGACGTAACCGTCATCCGCCATGCCGATCGGTTGCGACCTATGAGCGCGCCACTGCATGAGATCCACGAACCCGCCGGAGGCCTTGATATCGGCGATTTCTTCCGCCGTCTTGGTCTTGTCCCAGCTGGCGTCATCGTCGGTGCGGGTCGACGGCAGATACTTGCGCACATCCTTCTTGTTCAGACCCTTGCCGAGCAACGGATGCGCTTTGACGTCTTCGCCCTTGGCAACATCGGGCATATCGCGCATCGATGTGTGACAGGACAGCCAACAACCCTGTTTGGCATAATTATCCACGCTGCCGTCATCGACCATCATCGACAGGCGATCCTCGTAGATCGCCGGCTGATTTTCTCCCCACACTTTCTTATGGAGACGCGGCCAGCCGATCTGCTTCCATTCCTTGCCGTCGAAACGCCAGTGCGGGTGCGCGGTCCCGGGGAAGGCATTGCGCGTCTTCCACTGGAACCGGAAGTAGGCATTCTCGCTATCGTAGGCTGTCTGCACCTTGAGATCGATGACCGCCTGCTTCCCATCGATCGGGTGAGGCTCAAGTTCTCCGCCGGACACGATCGCCTTACCCATCGCCTCTTCTTTACCCTTGTGGCAGGTAACGCAGGCAAGGTTCTCGAAACCTTTGATGGCGGCACCCGGGTGGCCGGGACTCGTCAGCCATTGGTAGCTGGATTGGCCGGGATAGAAGAGTTTCACGGTAGTGGTCGGAACCTTGGACCAATCGCTCGGCGACGCGGCTAAGCCCGCAGCGGAAAAACCAGCCATCAAAACCAGCGCCGCCCCCCCGGCGGCAAATCCTCTGAATGTTCGGATCATTTAATGCTTTCCCTTGTTGTCCAACGGAAGATCGCGTCCACCACTGTACGCATAAATCGAACTGAACGAAATCCATCGAAAGGTAGAAACGCCCATTCGGCGCAGAACGCCTTGATTTAGGTCAAGATCGTTGCGCGCATTTTCCACACGCGGCGGGACTGCTATGCTGCCGTCATGGAATCAAGCGAAGCATCCCTCGCCGCTTTGCGCTGGCTGGTCGAAGCCGGGGCGGACGAAGCCGTCGATGAGGTCGCGCATGACCGCATGGCCCGTCGCGCGACCGCACCCGTTAGACGCACGGCACTTAGGTCAAGCCCAGCCAAGCCGTCCTCGCCAAGCCTAGCTTCAAACGACGCCGTCCTGGCCTCGGCACGCGACCTGGCGCATGCGGCGCAGGATCTGGCACAGCTGCGCGCCGCCTTGGAGTCCTTCGATGGCTGCACCCTGCGCCACGACGCGACCAACCTCGTTTTCGCCGATGGCAATCCGCGCGCGCGGATCATGATCCTGGGCGAGGGACCGGGCGCGGAGGAGGACCGGCAAGGCCTGCCCTTTGTCGGCGCCTCGGGCAAACTGCTCGATCGCATGCTGGCCTGCATCGGCCTGGACCGGACCAGCGTGTATATCAGCAACGTGCTGTTCTGGCGCCCGCCGGGCAATCGCACCCCAACCGGAAACGAACTTGCCACATGCCTGCCCTTCGTCGAACGGCATATCGAGTTGGTTGACCCCGCGTTTTTGTTCTTGATCGGCGGAATCTCGGCCAAGACCCTGTTGGGCCGTAGCGAGGGCATTCTGCGTCTACGCGGCAAATGGGCCCATTATCAGCCCTCCGGCATGTCCCACCCGATCCCCGCCTTGGCAAGCCTCCACCCGGCTTATTTGCTGCGCCAGCCGGGCCAAAAACGCTTGGCATGGCAAGACCTTATGGCCCTTCAGGCGGCGATCCGATCGGGCAAGGACCCCTTGTTAATAGGCTAATCGTTAACGCGATATTCACGCCGAACCGCGATTCTATAAGGGAATCGGGGCGGCATGAGTTGCCTCGCATTGAGCTAATAGTTAACGTGTCCCACAACAGGGGGCGGAGAGTGCGTCTGGTTCGTAATTCCCGGCAGGTTCGGGCGGTTCGCCGCTGCGTTTTTGGGTTTGGGGTGGCTTGGGTTGCCCTGGCCACCATGCCTGCGGTCGCCGAGACGGTGGCGCCGTCCGGATCGCTGGTCGTGATCCCGGCGCCGGACGGCACGCTTGCTAGCGTCTCCTCGCACAATAGACTGCGCTTGCCTCCGGTCTTGTCGGACGAAGACGTGAGACTGTACCGCGAAATCTTCGCCCTGCAGGAAGACGGCAAGTGGAAGGCGGCGGACGCGCTCACCGCGCAGCTCGTGGATCAGCGCCTCATGGGCCATGTCCTGGGACAGCGCTATCTGCATCGAACGTATCGCTCGAAGTATAAGGAGTTGCGCAATTGGATGGCCGCCTATGCCGACCATCCCGAGGCGCGCCGAATTTACAAGCTGGCCGTGAAGCGGCGGCCCAAGAACTTTCTGCGGCCGGCGCCGCCGATGGCGCGCAAGGCCAGCCTGGGAAGCCCGGTATATCGGCCAACAGACACTTACCGCTCGACCAAGCGCCTGGGCGCAAAGCAGCGGCGCCAGGCCCGGCAACTGAAACGCCAGATCCGGCGTAACGTCTTGCGCACCCGGCTATCGGTAACGGAGCAACTGCTCAATAGCCGCCAGGCCGAGGTCTTGCTCGACGCGGTTGAGCTCGACCAGGCCTTCGCCGATGTCGCGGCCGGCTGGTATTATCAAGGGCGCGACGAAAAAGCCTACACCCTGGCTAGCGCCGCAACCGCGCGATCGGGTGAATACGTCGCGATCGCCAACTGGACCGCCGGTCTGGCGGCCTGGCGCCTGGGCAAGTTAGAGCAAGCCCTGGCGCACTTTGAGGACTTAGCCCTTTCGGATCAGGTATCGAGTTGGAACGCAGCTTCCGGCGCCTATTGGGCGGCACGCGCAAACCTCAAGCTGCGCCGGCCAAGCGAGATGAGCAAATGGCTCACCCGCGCCGCGCAATATCCACGCACCTTTTATGGCCTGCTTGCGCTACGTGCCCTGGGCCTGCAACCGAGCTTCGAGTTCGCGGAGCGTAAGCTCGACCCTGCGATGATCGCGCGGCTCGAGGCCGAGCCCGCCAGCGCCCGTGCGCTCGCGCTCATGCAGATTGGACAGAATCGACGCGCCGAGCTGGAATTGCGCGGCATGAACGGCTGGGCCGACGAGGATATGACACGTGCCCTCCTGGCCCTGGCCGAGAGCGCGCAAATGGCGGAGCTGGCTTTCCGCCTAGGCAACCGCCTGGCGCTCGCCGAGCATCCGGATGCGGCGCTAGGCACGCTCGATGTCGCGCGTTACCCGATCCCGCCTTGGCGGCCGGAAAGCGGCTTCAAGATCGACCGGGCCCTGGTCTATGCCCTAATTCGCCAAGAATCCGGTTTCAATCCGCAGGCCAAGAGCCCGGACGGCGCGCGCGGCCTTATGCAGTTGATGCCGCGCACCGCCAGTTACATGGCGCGCGATCGCGGATTCCGGCGCTCCAAGCGGCGCCAGCTATTCGATCCGGGGACCAACCTGGAGCTTGGCCAGCGCTATATCACGCATCTGCTGGAGCACACCTACGTGCAAGGCAACTTGTTTCGCCTGACCGCGGCCTACAATGGCGGGCCGGGCAATCTCAATAAATGGCAACGCAAGATGGACTACGGCGACGATCCCCTGCTATTTATCGAGAGCTTGCCGTCCAAAGAGACCCGGCTTTTCATCGAACGAGTGCTGACCAACCTATGGATTTACCGCATGCGCCTGGGCCAAGACGCGCCCTCTCTGGACGGTATCGCCGCTGGACGATGGCCGCTCTATGTGCCGCTCGACAAGATGCCGCCGGAGCTTGCCAGCAATGAGCCGGCCGTCATTGAGCCAGCCATCGTCGAACCGGCCAATATTGAACCGTATTGACGAAAGCCGGCCCTTCCTTCCGGTCCGCATCGCGGTCCTGACGGTTTCCGATACCCGCACCCTCGACGACGACAAGTCCGGCCGCACGCTCGCCGAGATGATCGCGGCGGACGGCCATGTCGTCGCGCGGCGCGAGATCGTGAAGGACGACATCGCGGCGATCGCCGCGTGCCTGCGCGGCTATATCGAGGATTCTGAGATCGACGTCGCGATCTCTACCGGCGGCACCGGGGTGACCGGGCGCGACACGACTCCCGAAGCTTTCAAGCAGGTGATGGAGAAAGAGATCGAGGGTTTCGGCGAGCTGTTCCGCTGGCTCAGCTTCCAGAAGATCGGCACCTCGACCATGCAAAGCCGCGCCCTGGGCGGCGTCGCCGGCGGGACTTATCTCTTCGCGCTCCCCGGCTCGCCCTCCGCCTGCCGCGACGGCTGGCAGGATATCTTACGTCACCAGTTGGATATTCGGACCCGGCCCTGCAATCTGGCGGAGCTCATGCCGCGCCTGAAAGAGCATCTCGATACCTAAAAAAAGATCGCTCCCCGATACCAAATCTCGCTGAAAGCGACCCTCAATCGAGTTCGAAAGCGTCTTTGTAATCTAGCTTCAAGGCCGGGTCCTGTTCCTCTTTTCGAAGGAAGCAGTTGCCCACGACCAACACCTCGATATCGCTGCCCATGAAGCAACGGAACGCGTCTTCGGGCGTGCATACGATCGGCTCACCGCGGACATTGAAGCTCGTGTTGACTAAAACCGGACAGCCGGTCGCTTCCTTGAAGCGCTTGAGCAGCGCGTAGTAACGCGGGTTCGTCTCCGGGTGGACGCTTTGTATGCGCGCCGAGTAATCGACATGCGTGACCGCCGGAATATCGGAGCGCGGAACGTTCAGCTTATCGATTCCGAATAGTTTTTTCTCCGCCTCCGTCATCTCGCGCCGCCGGCTCTCTTTCACGGGGGCGACCAAAAGCATATACGGGGACTGCCCTTCGAACTCAAACCAGTCCGATACATCCTCGCAGGCCACGGAAGGCGCGAAGGGGCGAAACGATTCCCGGTACTTGACGCGCAGATTCAACGATTTCTGCATCGCCTCGCTGCGTGGATCTCCCAGTATCGAACGATTGCCGAGCGCCCGCGGGCCGAATTCCATCCGGCCCTGCATCCAGCCGACGGCCTTTTCTTCCGCCAGCGCCTTCGCGGTTTCCTCAAGCATGTCAGCCTCGTCGAGGACGGTGAATACCGCTTTCTGGTCCGACAGGCGGCGCTCGATCTCATCCTGAGCGAAAGCCGGGCCCAAGTAGGAACCGCGCATGCCGTCCATCGACCTAGAGACCGTGCGCGGCCTCTCCAAGTTTATATGGTAAGCCGCCAGCGCGGCCCCGACCGCACCGCCCGCATCGCCGGCGGCCGGCTGTATCCAAAGCTCGTCGAAAATACCTTCCTTATGGATTTTGCCGTTGGCGACGCAGTTCAACGCCACGCCGCCCGCCAAGCACAAGTTCTTCGCACCCGTGTCCCGGCGCAAGCCGCGGCACAGGCGCAAAACAACTTCCTCGGTCACGGCTTGGATCGAAGCGGCAACATCCATGTGAAACTGGGTCAGCAAATCCTCGGCCTTACGCACCGGTTGGCCGAAAAGCGTGGCGAAGCGGTCGTTCGTCATGGTCAGGCCGGTACAATAACTGAAGTAATCTTGATTCAAACGAAACGACCCGTCGGCCTTAACGTCAATCAGATTGTCCATGATCAGGTCGACGTATTTCGGCTCCCCATAGGGGGCCAAACCCATCAATTTGTACTCGCCGGAGTTAACTCTAAACCCGGTATAGTAGGTGAACGCCGAATACAAAAGCCCAAGAGAATGAGGGAAATGAATTTCCTTCATGACTTCCAGTTTGTTCCCCTGTCCCTGCGCCGCCGAGGTGGTCGCCCACTCACCGACACCGTCCATGGTCAAGACAGCGGCATCCTCGAAAGGAGAGGGATAAAACGCGCTCGCCGCGTGGCTCAAGTGGTGTTCGGAAAACAGCAACTTCTTCTCGACGTCAAACCCCTTGCCGAAGGCGTCTTTCAGTTCGCGGCCCAGCAGGTCTTTCTGGAACAATTTCTCGCGCAGCCAAACGGGCATCGCCATGCGAAACGAATTGAACCCGGCTGGCGCAAAGGCAACATAGGTCTCAAGCAGGCGCTCGAACTTTAGGAACGGCTTGTCGTAAAAGGCGACGTAGTCGACTTCGTTTAGGCCGATCCCGGCCTCGGAGAAACAATAGTCGATCGCTTTGCTCGGAAAATTGGAATCGTGCTTTTTCCTGGTAAAGCGTTCCTCCTGCGCGGCCGCGACGATCTCGCCGTCGACGACTAACGCCGCGGCGCTGTCATGGTAAAAGGCGGAAAGCCCTAGGATTCGCATGTCCAGGTCCGAGAGTTTGCTTTGATGGCGGCGCGGCCGGCGCCGGCTAGAAAATCGTGTAGATGAAGGGCGCCACCGCCGAGCCTTGGCTGAGGACCACCAGCCCGCCGAACACGACCAGCATGACCATAATCGGCAGCAACCAGAATTTCTTCCGCGCCAGCATGAATGAGAGCATTTCGCGCAAAAACGACATGATATTCCTAAAACTGCCGGGTCATAGAGGAGGGCGGCGGACCGGGCGGCGTTCGCGCTATCCAATACGTCTCTAGATCCGGCTCAAAGCGCAAATTCAAAGGCCTTTTACCAAAGGCGCGCATCGCCAGCCCGGTCGGCGTAACGACAGCGAAGAACATAAGCCCCATGACCACGGGGCTCACGACACGGTGGAGCAGCAAGCCGAACTTGAACCAAACGATATTGAAGGGCCGTAACAGGTGCGGCGCGGCCAAGGCCAAGAGCAACACGATCGCGGCCGCCGCGAACCAGGCCCCAACCCATGCCGGATCATGACCGGCCCAGGCCTTCGCCCCACCCACGATGGAAAAAAATCCTGCAAAAACAAAGCCGAACGTCCGCTCGGACCCGACTTTTACTTGGTCCGGCCGGTCGAATCTCTCGTGCGTGCCTTGGGCTTTGGCCATAAATACTTAACCGCTCTTGCGCTTGGCTTCGCTTATCACAGGACCATCCGGCGAGCAACTGGATTGGCTTGCGCTCGGCACGACACTCGGCTGACAATTGGTGCCACACAACATGGATAAGCCTGTCCTGCACGCTGAGAATTGAGCGGCCGAGGGCCTCGGCGGGTTCCGGCGATATTAGGAGTGAATGTCCTACCGTTTCGTAAACCACATCGGCCAGCGATCGACCTAGGCGCCTCGATACCTAGAGAAGATTGCCTTCCCCTATCCAAGGTATCGCGCGAGGTCGGCGCCGGTATCTATGTCGGCAAGCTCCTCCAAATAGGCGGTCCGCGCCGCCGGCAGGTTCGCCAGCGTATCGGCCAGGGCATGCGCGCTGGACCAGCGCACCCCGGCGAAGGGGTCGCGCGGGCCGGGGCGCAGTCGCGCCGCCCCGATCAGCCAATAGCCGCCATCGGCGGCCGGGCCGAAGACCCAGTCATGCGCCCCAAGGGCGCGCACGGCCCGCGCGACGTGGTCACGCCCCAGATCGGGAATGTCGGTGCCGACAATGACCACGGGGCCGGGTGGGAGGCCACGCAGAAATCGTCCCATGCGCGCGCCCAGATCGCCCCGCCCCTGCCCGACGACCCGGTATCGCCCCCGCCGCAGGGTGCGCCGCGCCGCGCGATCCGGAGTCATGGCCAGCCAAAGCGTCCAACGCGGATCGCGACCCAGGTCGCGCAACAAGCCCGCCAGAGTGCGCCGGTAAAACTGCAAAGCCGCGAGCGGCCCGATATCGCGGGCCAGACGCCGCTTAACCGCGCCCAGACGCGGCGCGCGCGCCATGACCACCAGATGCGCGCGGCGGGTCATGCGAGCCCGGCTCCCGGGTCCGGAAGGTCACCCCCATCCCGGCCCTCCCCCCTCGAGGGGGAGGGAGAAGAAAGCAGAGCCACGCGGGGGAGTCTCTCCACTGATGGGCCGGGCGCAAGGGGCCGCATCGGCCTTCTATTCCCTCCCCCCTTGAGGGGGAGGGTTAGGGTGGGGGGATGCGGCGGCAAACTCATCGCGGGGTCATCCGTAAAGCCGCTTCAGGGTGCCTGGGGGCATGCCCAGAAAATAAAGGCAGAGGATCGTGAGATTGCGCAGGGGCCGCAGCCACCAGCCCCCGGCCCGGTAGCGCGCGGCGGAGGTGAGCGCGGCCACCTCCAGTTCGACCAGCCTGCGTCTGCCTAGACGGCGCACGAAATCGACATCCTCCATGAGCGGCAGGGGTCGAAAACCGCCCAGGGCGTCATAGAGACGGCGCGATATCAAAAGACCCTGATCGCCGTAGGGCAAGGCCAGGACCCGGCCACGCCAACGCGCGAGCCGCTCAACCCGCCGGGCGCGCGGATCGGCATCGTCCAGGACAAAGCGAAACACCGCCGCCCGCTCCTCGCCCCCGGGCGCTTCCATGAAACCGCGCGCCGCCACCGTCCAGCCATCGCCTAACACCGTATCGGCGTGCAAAAACAGGAGCCATGGAGACCGCGCCGCCGCCGCACCCGCCGCCAACTGTCCGCCCCGGCCGGGCGCGGATTGTAGAACCCGCGCGCCGCCCGCTTGCGCCACCTCCGCGGTCTCGTCGCGCGAGCCGCCATCGACAACCAGAACCTCGCCGAGAAGGCCGCTCCGCCACCCGTCATCCAAGGCCCGCAGCGTCGCCGGCAAAGTGCGCGCCGCGTTAAGCGCGGGGACGACGACACTGAGTAGGATGGGTGATGCGTTACTCATGGCCCGGTCTTAGCACAGGGGTTGCCGCACCGGGAGCATGGGCTTGGCCCGCACAGGAACGGCATGTTAGGGCTTCGCCCCGGTATGCCACAGAATCCCGACACGCAGAGCGGACTCGACCTCAACGCGCTGGCCGCCGCCGTGGCCGAGTTGCCGGACTTCGGCGAGGTGACGCGGGCCGATCTCGAACCGCTCCAGGTCAAGGGCCTGGCGCACGATCATGTCGCCCTGCGCGGCCGGGGCGTGCTGCTGCGCGTGCCCAAACAGAGCCAGTTCGCCCTCTCGGCAGTCAAGAACCTGACCTATCAGGCCGCCTGTTTCGAGCGTGTTAGCGCCAGTGGCTATGCACCCCGCCTGCACGGCGTCATCGCACCCCAGGCCCGCATCGCCATGGGGGCCCTGTTGGTCGATCATATCGACGGACGTCCGCCGCGTTTGCCCCAAGACCTGCGCGCCCTGGCCGAATGCATGGCGCGGGTCCATGCCCTGCCGCTACCGCCCGCGAGCGAGCGCGCGCCGCTTGCCGATCACACCGATCCTGTTGGCGGCGCGATGGCGGAGATCGAGGCTCAGGCGGGTTTTCTCGACGAGGCCGGGCTGAGCGCCGAGGCGCGCGCGGAGATCGAGGATGAACTAGCCTGGGCGCGCGCCTTCCATGGCAAGATCGCGGGCGATGGGATCGCAGGCGCCGGGCAGCCGGTCACGCTGGTTCTGACCGATACCCACCCCGGCAACTTCCTGATCGACGGCCACGGCCATGCCATTATCGTCGACTTGGAAAAGGCGCTCTACGGTTCGCCCGGCACCGATCTGGCGCACGCCACGATCTATTCCTCGACCACCTGGGACCCGGATACCTGGGCCGATCTCAGCCTGGCCCAAGTCGCGGACTTTTACCGCCATTACCTCTCGCGGCTCGGCCCGGATTTAGCCCGGCGCTTGCGCCCCTGGCTGGTGCCGCTGCGCCGCATTACCATGCTGCGCGCCATCACCTGGTGCGTGAAGTGGCAGGTCTTGCACCGGCGCGAGCGACTGCAAGCGAAGCACGCCGCCGCCAGCACCGAAGACTGGTCGGCCGAGAACACCGACCCGGCCCTGATCGCCCACGTCGCCGGCCGCGTCACGGAATATCTGAGCGCCCCCATCCTGCGCCGCATGCGCGCCGAATGGCTGGCTAAGCCAGGGTTGGAGGAGATAATTTAGCCTGATCTCCGCTTAGTCAGCGCGGTCCCCTTGCATGTTCTGTCAGGCGCGAATCGGCGAAGATTTGCGCCGGTCCAGGGCGAGCGATCGCTCGCCCTGGACCGGACCGGCGGGGCCGTAGTCCCCTTGGCTTCGACCCGCGGGTGAGCGTGGTCCGCCGGTCCT
>JAJFGN010000063.1 GCA_021776115.1 Kiloniellaceae bacterium
CGTGACAGCGGCAAAAAAGCCAAGGTCGCCCTCACCGCCGTCATGCGAAAGCTCGTCGTCCTCGCCAACACACTGCTCAAAGAAGACCGATTGTGGGTCAGTCTTCGCTCTTGACACGAAACACAGATGCTCACCCTCCCATCGCTGACGCGATGGGCCCCTCCCTCTCCCGCAAGAAGGGAGAGGGGAAATTCACGAAAGGGGAGAGGGCGTTAGTGTCCGCCCTACCTCGCGGCCATGAGGATGCGGTCTAGGCGGTCGAAGTCGTTGAGGACGCGCCACTCGCCGCCGCCGTCTTCGACCCGGCGTTGCCAGTCTTCCAGGCGGGTCATGTATTCGCGCGGGTCGATGTTGTCGCTTAGGAGCTTGGTGACGTTGAGGGCGACGACATCGAAACCTTCGAGTTGCAGCGGGATGTCGCGGACGTAGCCCTTCTTCAGATCCTCTTTGAGGTCGGAGAAGATCAGCACCGTTTTGACCCCGGGGTTCTTCTCGTTCAGGTACTCGGCCGCTTGCAGGAGGCCGCCGGTGATGTCGGTGTGGCCGGCCGGTTTTACCTCTCGCACGAACTTGCCGATGGTCTCGCGGAAGCGGCGTTTCTGCTGGTTGGCCTGACTGGGCCTATCGTCGAAGGTCATTTTCGCGACGATGTCCTTCTCGCTGAAGGAGCCGGTGTCGATACGCGCGACCGCGAAGGAATCGCCGGGGTCGAGTTTGGCCAGGATCGCGTTGATGAGCTGCTGCGCCTTCTGGAGCTCCTGGGTATAGGTGCCCGAGGTATCCATGAGCAGATAGATGCCGCGGCCCTGCGGCGTGGGCTCCGCGCAGCCGCTCAGGCCCAGGGCCGTGGCGCCGAGGACGGCGGCCGAGAGAATCGATTTCAGGATCGGTTTCATGATGGCATCTCCCGTATCGTTGGGGCTTCGCCTTGGCGTATCTCGTTGGTGTGGCGTTGGCCGCCGAAGTGAGCGCGGACCTGGCGGTCGAACCAAAGCGGCGCGAAGATCAAGAGGTCGTAGAATTCGATCAGCATGCCGCCGTGCCTGACCGCTCCGGCGAGCAGGCGTAAGCTTGCGGCCCCGACCCGAAGCAGGCCCATGCCCAGGATCCCCAAGACCGTGCGCAGGGACTGAATGAAGGTCTCGAGCGGAATCGCGACGAAGACGAGGGCGAAGGGCAGCACAAAGCCCATGCCCATCTGCGCCGCGGTCGTGATCCAGACGAAGTCGTTGCCGAAGGCCGCACCGGCCTCGCCGCGTAACAGCGCGGTCGTGGCCAATTCGTCCTGCAGCAGGATTTCACGCATGTAGGACAGCCCGGCCTCGACGCTGGCCAGCATGAAGAGGATACCGAAGGTGACCCAAATCATGCGCTGGCGCATCACATCGGGCAGCGCCCCGATAACCGGGAACAGCCGCGTGATGCGCAAGGATTCCATCAGGAACAGGCCCATCGAGATTTCGACCAGGATGATCACCAGCGCCGCCACGTCGGCGGTCTTGACCCCGCCGATCAGACTGTTGCCGCCGACCATCTCGCTCATGGGGCGCGCGATCAGGTGGAAGTTAATGGCCGCGCCGCCGACCGCGATGGTGAGCACGAAGGCCGACACGAAAAACTGAATCAGGGACGAAGAGGACAACTGGCGGACCGCGGAATCCTCCTGCTTCAGGATGCCTTCGTATTCCTCGATCTGCCGGTCGATGACCTCGGTGCGGCGGGTCAGGTTCTTGATGTTCTTGTCCAGGGTGCCGAGGAGCCGCAGCAGACTGCGCAGGCCCGGCACGATACCCTGCAATCGCTTGTGACGCTCTTTGCTCGCCTCGCGGTAAGCCTTGATCGCCTTGTCGCGTTCCTCGACCAAGGTATCGTGCACACCCTGCAGAATCGCGGTCACGACCGGATCGCCGTTCGAGGGAATGCGCGCGACCGCGTCGACCGCCTCGACCCAGCCCGGCGGATTGGGCGGCACGTCGGCGCTCTGGCTGTAATCCTCGACGACCTCATTGAAGGTGTCGTTCATTTTGCGATGCAGGGCCGGCGCGGTACCGAGGTCGCGGCGTACGGCGCCGTCGATGCGCTCGAACTCGCGCTCGATCATGCGCTCGGCCGCGTCGCGTCCCGCGGCCAGCAGAACCTCGCGATTGCGCTGACGCAGCACGTCCTCGCCGTTCATCAAGGAGGCGGCCGCCACCCGCAGGGCCCGGTACAGAAGACGGGTGAAGGTCAGAATCGCCTGGTGGGCCGGTTCGCGCGCGAAATACAGCACGACCGAAAGCCCGGCGATCAAAACAAGCCACGTCAGCGTGGCGTTCGTCAGTTGTGTCGAAAACGGCATCGTGGCCTCACATCGCAATGAGCGAAACTGCGGCGCTCTTTTGGCGCCTCAGTGCCCGATGATCGACTATAAATAATGACGAGAGATTAATTCAAAGAAGTTTGTCTAAATACAAAACAGCCCTAATAATACCACAGCTTTGTCACAGATAATCATAAATTCAACTTTGTATCTCGCAGCCCATTGTTTTCAGCGGAATTGACCGAATCCGAACCCGCGAATTTATGCCCGCATGGAAATTGACGGCGCGCGCGTGTGCGGTCTTACTTAAGAGTCTTTTACCGGGATCGGACTACAGTCTGCCCGGTTCAGCAAATTCAACGGGGGGCGAAGCCATGTTTGGAAACGGGCAATCTCAGCAAACGGGAACTACGAGCGCGCCTCTGATGGACCGGGCGGCGACGGCGGGGGCGCCAAAGCCGGCGAACTCGAAAATGCAGCACTCGATCATCTCGACCGATCTGACGGTCACCGGCGACATCGTGACCGCCGGCGATCTGACGGTCGAGGGCGCGGTGGACGGCAGCATCACCTGCCGCACGCTGACCCTCGGCGGCACGCCCGACATCAAAGGCGACGTCACCGCCGAGACCGTGCGCGTCTGCGGCGCGTTTTCGGGAACCATCGCGGCCAGCCAGGTGCACTTGGTCAAGTCGGCGGTCATGAAGGGCGATATCCGCTACAAAACCCTGACCATCGACGAGGGCGCTTCCTTCGAAGGCAAGGTGGCGCGGATGAAGGGCGCGCCGACGGATTCTTGACACCGGCCGGGGTTTCACCGGTCTTACCCTCGTCCCTTGTGGGAGAGGGTGGCGCTGCCCGCTTGACCCCCCGCTCGGGCGGCCCTATGTTCCGCCCTGTTCACGGGTATCGTCAGACGCCCGGCTCCCCAAGGCGCTAGTTTCCTAGCAAAAGCTAGGCTTGGCAGAAAAGAGGGGAGCTCCGCCGGTCCGCGAGTGTCGCGCGCCGGCGTGTTTTGCGTTTTGCGGGTGCCATGAGTGAGGTCTGAGTAAAACCACAGGCCCCTCACCCTCCCGTCGCTTGGCGCGACGGGGCCCTCCCTCTCCCGCTGGGAGAGGGTAAGGACGGCGGCCCCTGATCCCTCTCCCCACGGGAGAGGGTGACGCGGCGAGAGCCGGGCCGGGTGAGGGGGATTTGGTAAGTGGAGCGGCGATGTTCGAAAGCCTTCAGGAACGCCTGGGCGATGTCCTCGGCAAGCTGACGCGACGCGGTGCGCTCTCCGAAGCGGATGTTTCGGCGGCGCTGCGCGAGGTGCGCGTGGCCTTGCTCGAGGCCGACGTGGCGCTGCCCGTGGTCAAGGATTTCGTGGAGAAGGTCCGCGAACAGGCGGTCGGCGAAGAGGTTGTGCGCTCGGTCGCCCCGGGTCAGATGGTCATCAAGATCGTCAACGACTGCCTGGTCGAGACCCTGGGCGCCGAGACCGCTAGCCTGAACATCGAGGTGCCGCCCCCGGCCGTGGTCATGCTGGTCGGCCTGCAAGGCTCCGGCAAGACGACGAGTTGCGCCAAGCTAGGCCTGCGCCTTTCCGACAAGGCCAAGAAGAAGGTCCTCATGGCTTCGCTCGACGTGCGCCGCCCGGCCGCGCAGGAGCAATTGAAGGTGCTCGGCATCCAGGCCAACGTACGCACGCTCGATATCGTGCCGGGCGAGCCGCCGGTCGCCATCGCCAAGCGTGCGGTGCGTAGCGGGGCGCTGGAAGGCTTCGACGTGGTGCTCCTGGATACCGCCGGGCGCCTCGCGATCGACGAGGAGATGATGGGCGAGGCCGCGGCCGTGCGCGACGCGGTCAAGCCGCACGAGACCCTTCTGGTCGCCGACGCCATGACCGGCCAGGACGCGGTCAACGTGGCGCGCAGCTTTCACGAGAAGATCGGCCTGTCGGGGATCGTGCTGACGCGGGTCGACGGCGATGCGCGCGGCGGCGCGGCGCTGTCCATGCGTGCCGTCACCGGTTGCCCCATCAAGCTGTTGGGTGTCGGCGAGAAGCTCGACGCGCTGGAGGATTTCCACCCCGACCGTGTGGCTTCGCGCATCCTCGGCATGGGCGACGTCGTCTCCCTGGTCGAAAAGGCGGCCGAGACGATCGAGCTTGAGGACGCCGAAAAGCTCGCCAAGAAGATACAGAAGGGCCAGTTCGATCTCGACGACCTGGGTCAGCAGCTTAAACAGATGCTCAAGATGGGCGGCCTCTCGGGCATGATGGATCTGTTGCCCGGCATGTCCAAGGCGCAACAGGATCAGATCAAGAAGTCCAAGGTCGACGACGGGATGATCAGGCGTCAGTTGGCGATCCTGTCGTCCATGACGCCCCTGGAGCGGCGCCGGCCGGAACTGATCAAGGCCAGCCGCAAGCAGCGCATCGCGAGCGGCTCCGGGACCCACGTCCAGGACGTCAATAAGCTTATGAAACAACACCAGGAAGCGGGCCGCATGATGAAGCGGGTCCGTAAGATGGGCAAGAAAGGCATGCTGCGTGGCGGTCTGAGCAATCTCATGCCCGGCCGGGGCGGCGGCTTTCCGCACTAAGCGTAAGCATCGAATAGCGAACGAAGAGAGCGAACACAGAACGACGAAACGAATGCTTAGGCCCCTTCAAACCGAATGTCATCGCCGGGCTTGACCCGGCGATCCATGGTGCGGTCGCGCGATGGATACCCGGATCAAGTCCGGGCATGACAAGAGAGGGGTGGAGCGACCGAGAGATAAACGAAGTAGACTAACGCCAAAAGAAGGATCGAATTAGACAATGTCACTGAGAATCAGGCTGGCCCGGGGCGGCGCCAAGAAGCGGCCCTTCTATCGGATAGTGGTTGCCGATTCGCGCAGCCCGCGCGACGGCCGCTTCATCGAGAAGATCGGTTTCCACAATCCCATGGTCGCGAAGGATCATCCCGATCGCTGGCGCCTGGACGAGGAACGCGCCAAGCACTGGCTGTCGGTTGGCGCCACGCCGAGCGACCGGGTCGCCCGCTATTTCGGTCAGAACAATCTCATCGCGATGCCGAACCAGCCGCGCCAGACCACGAAGCAACTGCCCAAGGCCAAGGCCCAGAAACGTCTCGCCGCCCTGGAAGAAGCCAAGAAGGCGGCGGCCGAAGCCGCCGCGGCGCCGGCCGAGGAAGCTCCGGCTCCGGCCGAAGAAGCACCGCCTCCGGCTGAGGAAACGGCGCCCGAAGAAACGCCCGCCGAGACTTGATCCTTAGGGCTGGGCTCGAATGTCGCGGATGCGTCCGGTCCCCCCCACCCTACCCCTCCCCCTCCTGGGGGGAGGGGATAAAGGCGGGGCTCTCCTTCTTACGCCCTCCCCCTTGAGGGGGGAGGGCCGGGGTGGGGGTGAAGTGCCGGACTCGAGAAACGGTTCTTAGGCGCTGTCGTGGCTGCCGTGAACGAGCCGTCGAATCGGATCTGCCTCGGCGTGATCGCCGGCGCGCATGGGGTGCGCGGCCTGGTGAAGATCAAGTGCTACACCGAGGCGCCCGGGGACATTGCCGCCTATGGACCCTTGTCGGACGAGGCTGGAACGCGGCGCTTCGAGATCGCGGTCAAGGGGATGGCCAAGGGGGCGGTCCTGGCGGGGATTGCCGGGATCGACGACCGGGACGCGGCCCAGGCCCTGAAGGGGACCCGGCTCTATGTGGACCGCGCGGCCTTGCCCGCGCCGAGCGAAGAGGAGACCTACTACCACGCCGATCTGGTTGGGCTGGTGGCCGAGGATCGGGAGGGCGGCCGCATCGGCCGGGTCGCGGCGGTCCACAACTTCGGTGCCGGCGATTTGCTGGAGATAGAGCGCGACGATGGCGGCCCCGAAGATTTGGTGCCCTTCACCAAGGCGGCGGTACCGGAGGTAGACCTCGACGCTGGGCGCCTGGTGATCGAACCGCCGGTAGAGGGCGCGGAGGAGACGGATGGGTGAGGCGGCAAGATCGCCCTGGACGGCGCGGGTTTTGACCTTGTTTCCGGAGATGTTTCCCGGATTCCTGGGGCTCAGCCTGGCCGGAAAGGCGCTGGAAAACGGGATTTGGGCGCTCGATGTTCTGGACATCCGGGATTTTGCGCGCGATAAACACCGCTCCGTCGACGATGCGCCCTTCGGGGGCGGGGCCGGGATGGTTATGCGGCCCGATGTCCTGGACGCGGCGCTCGAGGGAGCGCGCGGGCAGGGCGGTCAGTTGGCGGGCCCGGTGGTTTATCTTTCGCCGCGTGGCCGTCTGTTGGATCAGGCCCGGGTGCGGGACTTGGCGGCGGGACCGGGGATAACCTTGCTGTGCGGACGCTACGAAGGCGTCGATCAGCGGGTCTTGGAGGCGCACGAGGTGGCCGAGGTCAGCATCGGCGACTATGTGCTTTCCGGGGGTGAGCCGGCGGCGCTGGCTCTGCTCGACGCCGTGGTGCGTATCTTGCCTGGGGTCATGGGCAACGAGGCCAGCCCGGCGGAGGAGTCGTTTGAACGGGGATTATTGGAATATCCCCACTACACGCGGCCGGCCGATTGGTGCGGCCGCCTGGTGCCGGAGGTCCTGCTCTCCGGTCACCACGACAAGATCCGCCGGTGGCGGAGGACGCAGGCGGAACAAGTCACGCGGGAGCGCCGGCCCGATCTTTGGGCGCGCCACTCCCGGGCACAAGATGAAGGCGAAGGATAAAGACCATGAATACGATCGAGCGGCTCGATCAAGAGCAGATCGCGAAACTGACCGCGGGCAAGACGCTTCCAGAATTCGCGCCCGGCGATACCGTCAAGGTCAACGTCAAGGTGGTCGAGGGGACGCGCGAGCGTATCCAAGCGTACGAAGGCGTATGCATCGCGCGTAAGAGCCGAGGCATCAATTCCTCTTTCACGGTACGCAAGATTTCCTACAACGAGGGGGTTGAGCGTATCTTCCCGCTGTACTCCCCGATGATCGAATCGGTTGAGCTGGTCCGCCGGGGCGATGTGCGCCGGGCCAAGCTCTACTATCTGCGCGGCCGGCGTGGAAAGTCCGCGCGGATCGCGGAGAAAACCACCGGCGCCGCCGGCAAGGCCGCAAGCGCTGAGCGGATCGAAGCCTCCGCAGCCAAGGCCAAGGCCTCTAAGGAGGTCAAGGCCGCGAAGGCGGCCAAGGCAGAAAAGGCGGCCGTGGCCAAGGCCGCGCAGGGTTAATGCCCTTATGTCTGCGCCGCGCACGCTTTTCGACAAGATCTGGGATAGCCACGTCGTCAGCCGCCAGGACGACGGCACCTGCTTGATCTATATCGACCGTCACCTGGTGCACGAGGTGACCAGCCCTCAAGCCTTCGAGGGCCTGCGCCTGAGCGGACGCAAACCGCGCCGTCCGGATGCGGCGCTGGCGGTCGCCGACCACAACGTGCCGACGACCGACCGCTCGCGCGGTATCGACGACGAAGAAAGCCGCATCCAGGTCGAAACGCTGGCCAAGAATTGCGCCGACTTTGGCATTCCCTACTATGACGTGGACGATGTGCGTCAGGGCATTGTCCATATCATTGGGCCGGAACAGGGCTTCACCTTGCCCGGCATGACCATCGTGTGCGGCGATTCCCATACCTCGACCCATGGCGCCTTCGGAGCGCTGGCCTTCGGTATCGGGACCAGCGAGGTGGAGCATGTGCTGGCCACCCAAACGCTGATTCAAAAGCCGGCCAAGAACATGCGCATCACGGTCGAAGGCCAGGCGCCGCTGGGCGTGACCGCCAAGGACCTGATCCTGGCCATCATCGCCAAGCTGGGCACCGCCGGGGGCACCGGGCATGTCGTCGAATACGCGGGCGAGGCGATCCGGGCGCTGTCCATGGAAGGGCGCATGACGGTGTGCAACATGTCGATCGAGGCCGGCGCCCGCGCCGGTCTGATCGCGCCGGACCAGACCACTTTCGACTACGTCATGGGCCGGCCGCTGGCGCCCAAGGCCGGGCAGTGGGAATCCGCGCTTGCCTATTGGAAGACCCTGCCGTCGGACCCCGGCGCCACTTACGACACCGAGGTCACGCTGAACGCCGCCGAGATCGAGCCGCAGGTCACCTGGGGCACCAGCCCCGAGGATGTGGCGCCGATCAGCGGCCGGGTGCCCGATCCCGCCTCGGCCCGCGACGAGGGCAAGCGCGCCGCCATGCAGCGGTCGCTGGAATACATGGACCTGAACGCGGGGATGGCGGTCCAGGACATCAAGGTCGACAAGGTCTTCATCGGCTCCTGCACCAATGGCCGGATCGAAGACCTGCGCCAGGTCGCGACGCTGGCCAAGGGCCGCAAGGTCGCGCCCGGCGTGCATGCGATGATCGTGCCCGGCTCCGGCCTGGTGAAGAACCAGGCCGAGGAAGAAGGTCTGGACAAGATTTTCATCGAGGCCGGTTTCGATTGGCGCGAGCCGGGCTGTTCCATGTGCCTGGCCATGAACGCCGACAAGCTGCAACCGGGCGAACGCTGCGCCTCGACCTCGAACCGCAATTTCGAGGGCCGCCAGGGCCGCGGCGGGCGCACCCACCTGGTCAGCCCCGGCATGGCCGCCGCCGCCGCCATCGCCGGCCACCTCGCCGACGTGCGGGATTTGGGGTGACGAAAGTGTGTGTTGTAAGTGTTGCCCGTCATCCCGGAAATCGCATGGCGATTATCCGGGATCTTCGGGTGGGACGAGGTGCGGGCAAAACAAAGTTGCACGCGGAATGGAGCCGCCGTTTTATATTTACATCCTAGCGAGCAAGCCGCGAGGCGCGCTTTATATCGGTGTGACCAACAACTTGGTTCGCCGTGTTTGGGAACATAGGGAGGGAGTCGCACAGAGCCATACGAAGCGGTATTGGATCAAGCAACTCGTCTATTTCGAGGCACACTCGACAGCAGAGGCTGCCATCGTCAGGGAAAAGAAATTGAAGCGCCGGCGCCGAGCCTGGAAAGACGATTTGATCGAAGCCGGCAACCGCGATTGGCGCGATCTCTACGGCGATATCGCCAAGCCCTGAGCGAAGATCCCGGATAACCGCTGCGCGGTTTCCGGGATGACGAGCGAGAGGTTGTATGCACCGAGTGTCATCCCGGCCGAGCGGAGCGAGAGCCGGGATCTTCGGGCGGAACGAGGTACAGGCACCGCCATCCGGCACGAATGTGCGGCGCACACAAGGCCTAGGACGGTTTGGGAGGAAATCGAAGTTGGAAAAATTCACCACCCTGCGCGCGGTCGCCGCGCCCTTGCCGATGGTCAACATCGATACCGATAAGATCATCCCCAAGCAGTTTTTGAAGACGATCGCGCGCACCGGTCTCGCCAAGGGCCTGTTCTATGAGATGCGCTTCGATGAAAAAGGCCAGCCGAAGGACGGCTTCGTCCTGGATCAACCGGCCTACAGACACGCTCAGATTCTGATTGCGGGCGAGAATTTCGGCTGCGGTTCTTCGCGAGAGCACGCGCCCTGGGCGCTTCTGGACGCCGGCATTCGCTGCATCGTCTCGACCAGTTTCGCCGATATCTTTTACAACAACTGCTTCAAGAACGGCATCCTGCCCATCGTGCTGCCGAAGGAGCAGGTCGACATGTTGATGGACGATGCCCAGCGCGGCGCCAACGCGGTGCTGACCGTCGATTTGGAAAAGCAAGAGATTACCGGCCCGGACGGCGGCACGATCCAATTCGATCTCGACCCTTACCGCAAGCACTGCCTGCTGAACGGCCTGGACGACATTGCCCTGACGCTGGAGAAGGCCGACAAGATCGATGCCTACGAGGCCCGTCAGCAACAGGCCGAGCCCTGGCTGGCCGGCTGAAACGAGGTCGGCGACACGGCCCGCGCACGCAAGGCCGCGCCGTATTTTCAAAGCACATTCAACCGGGGAGGTCGGGCCATGCCTGCCAATAAGAAACTCTTGATCCTGCCGGGCGACGGCATCGGGCCCGAGGTCATGGGCCAGGTCGGCCGTGTCGTCGAGTGGTTCGGCGACCGCCGCGCGCTTAAGTTCGAGATCGAGGAAGACTTGGTCGGCGGCGCCGCGATCGACGCCCACGGGACGCCTTTGACGGATGCCACCATGGATACAGCGATGACCGCCGATGCCGTGTTGTTGGGCGCTGTCGGCGGGCCGAAGTGGGACAGCCTGCCCTTCGACCAAAAGCCGGAGCGCGGCCTCTTGCGCCTGCGCAAGGACATGGCGCTCTATGCCAACCTGCGCCCCGCGATCTGCTTCGACGCCCTGGTCGGCGCGTCCTCGCTCAAGCCGGAGATCGTCTCCGGCCTGGACATCATGATCGTGCGCGAACTCACCGGCGGGGTTTATTTCGGCACCCCGCGCGGCATCGAGACCCTGCCTGACGGCACCCGGCGCGGCGTCAACACACAGGTCTACACGACGCTGGAGATTCGCCGCGCCGCGCGGGTCGGCTTTGAGCTGGCGCGCAAGCGCGGCAACAAATTGTGCTCGGTCGAAAAGGCGAACGTCATGGAATCGGGCGTTCTCTGGCGCGAAGAAGTGCAGAAACTGCATGAAGCCGAGTACAAGGATGTCGAACTTTCGCATATGTACGCGGACAACTGCGCCATGCAGCTTGTGCGCAACCCCAAGCAGTTCGACGTGATCGTCACCGACAATTTGTTCGGCGATATGCTCTCGGACGAGGCCGCCATGTTGACCGGCTCGCTCGGCATGCTGCCGTCGGCTTCGCTCGGCGATCCCGACGAGACCGGGCGCAGGAAGGCGCTCTACGAGCCGGTCCACGGCTCCGCCCCCGACATCGCCGGCCAAGGCATCGCCAACCCGATCGCCTGCGTCTTGAGCTTCGCCATGATGCTGCGCTATTCGCTCGATCTGGGCGGCGAGGCGGAGTTGGTTGAGGGCGCGGTGCGTAACGTGCTGGCCAGCGGCAAGCGGACCGGCGACATCGCCGCGCCTGGCGAGGCCACGCTCTCGACCGCCGAAATGGGCGCTGCGGTCCTGGCCGAGTTGGAGCGCCTGGGGGCGTGAGGGACGCCAAGGCTCCCGAAAGCGTTAATTGACGCTTAACCTGGAATTACTTATGATTCGGGTATTGGTTCAACAGCAGAAAGGAGGTGATCCGGTGTCTAAATCATTGGTCATGATCGCATTTGCGTTCGGAATTCTGGCCATTGCGACCGGATCGGCCCAGGCCGAGGGTGGTTGCAGTGGTTATTCGCATGGATCACAGAGCGTTTCTCTCGAGACGCAAACCGCCTCGACGGGCGCCCCTCTGCAGCAGACTCCGAAACCCGAGACCAAGGCAAACTGACCTCGGGGCAGCCTTTGCGATATGGCAGGAAGGCCGCCCTTAAATGGGCGGCCTTTTTGCTTTTTGGGGGCGGGATTTTTGGAAGCGGGTTCGAGCCCGCGAGATCGAAAAGGCCTTACATCAAGCCGTTAAGCGGCACCTCACTTGTAAATCGGGCCGGATGGCCGTACTTGGCAATCCAGACCCCCTTACCTGACATTACAAAGATAGGTTCACGACGATGGGTTACAAAATCGCGGTGGTCGGGGCGACCGGCGCCGTTGGGCGCGAGCTTTTGACCACCCTGGCGGAGCGGGAGTTTCCGATCGACGAGCTGGTGCCGCTGGCGTCGGAGCGTTCGGCCGGCAAGGAAGTCACCTTCGGTGAGGACGAGGTCCTGAAGGTGCGCGATCTGGCCAGCTTCGACTTCAAGGGCACCGATATCGTGCTGTCCTCGCCCGGCGCCAAGGCCTCGGCGGAGTTCAGCCCCATCGCCGCCCGGGCGGGCGCGGTCGTGATCGACAATACCTCGCACTTCCGCATGGACCCCGATGTCCCCCTGGTGGTGCCCGAGGTCAATCCGGACGCCATCGCCGGCTACGGCCGGCGCAACATCATCGCCAACCCCAACTGCTCGACCATTCAAATGGTGGTCGCGCTCAAGCCCCTGCACGAGATCGCGCGGATCAACCGGATCGTGGTCGCGACCTATCAATCGACCTCGGGCGGCGGCAAGGACAAGATGGACGAGCTGTTCAATCAAACCCGCGGTGTCTATGTGAACGAGCCGGTCAAGCCGGAGGAATTCACCAAGCAGATCGCCTTCAACGTGATTCCCCATATCGACGTCTTCATGGAAGACGGCGCGACCAAGGAAGAATGGAAGATGGCGGCCGAGACCAAGAAGATCCTCGATCCCGGAATCAAGGTCGCCGCGACCTGCGTGCGGGTGCCGGTGTTTATCGGCCATGCCGAGGCCATCAACATCGAGTTCGATTCGCCGATCGACGAGGACGAAGCGCGCGAAGCCCTGCGCGCCGCGCCGGGCGTGACCCTGATCGACCACCGGGTTAACGACGGCTATGTCACCCCGGTCGAATGCGTCGGCGAGGACGCGGTCTTCGTCAGCCGCCTGCGCACCGACCCGACCGTCGAATACGGCCTGTCGATGTGGGTGGTCTCCGACAACCTGCGCAAGGGCGCAGCGCTCAACGCCGTACAGATCGCGGAAAGGTTGGTCGAGGAATATTTGAACTAGCGCGCGGGCTCAGGATCGCCGCTTGCGGCGGCGCCTCAAATTTCCACCGTCAAGGACGGTTCGGACGACCCGGCCAAGCCCGCGCATCGCGAAGATGTGCCAAAAACGGTAGTCTAGCGGATCGATTGAAACAAACGATTTCCCTCCCCCCTTGAGGGGGAGGGCTAGGGTGGGGGGTATCGCGGTCGCGCGTCAAACGACTCATTTCTTGTTTCTTTACTGCCTCGCAGCGGCACGGGAACAGTAAAGTGAGTCTCTTGACGCGCGGACGCGCTTCCCCCCACCCTAACCCTCCCCCTCAAGAGGGGAGGGGATTCTTTTGTCTCGGCCAATTCACTAGGACGTGTGCGGCGTATGTCTGAGTTGGGCCAGGACGCAGATTAGTCTGTAGCTATTTCAGATGAGAGCGAAACTATGACCGACAATACAAGGTTTATCCGGCTTATCCGCGGCGCCATCGGGTCGCTTGCGATACTCTGGTTGCTGGCGCCCGCCGCCTCCGCTGACTGTGCTAAGGACTTAGAGGGTGAGGTCTACTGCGGTGGGGGATACTGCTCCGCCGACCGCATTGGGACCGTCTGGTGTTCTCGCTTTTACAAAGGTGGCGCGGAGAGAACGCGGGAGGGCAAAGTGCTTTGCGGTAAGGGGCAGTGTGCGAAAAACAGCCGTGGCGAGATCTTCTGTTCGTCGGAAGTGGGTGGGGCCGTGACCAAGGATAGCCGGGGACATGTGCGCTGCTACGGCGAGTGCGAGCGCGCCACCGCAATGCAGTGCGAGAACACCCCTGCGGGCAGTTCAGGTTGAGGAGGTTAGGGCTTTCGGGTCTGCCATTGAGGGGCGGTGTTGCCCTTGCAGGCCCCTCACCCTCCCGCCGCGCGGGTCCCTCCCTCTCCCGAGGGAGAGGGTTGCGAAGGCTTGGCGAGGCCAAAGATCGCGCCTTAGCCGGAGCTGGGTGAGGGAACGACTCCAGCGTCTCTTTTTCACCATCATCCCGGCCGAGCGAATGCGAGAGCCGGGATCTTCGCTTCCCTAGCGCGCACCGAAGATCCCGGATAAGTGCCTTACGGCCCTTTCCGGGATGACGAATTACCCAAAGGCTCCACCTCGAACCTACGCGCTGGCGCGACCAACACGTCCTGCGCCGCGATCAGGTGCAGCTCGCGCGTGCCCGCCGCCTGGGTCGCGCGCAGCACGGCGAAGATGGCGGCGGCGGCGTGGCCTAGCGCTGCGGTGGCCTCTCCCGTTTTCAGGTAGTGGGTCAGGAAGATGGCCGCCACCGTGTCGCCGGCGCCGTTGGGTACCGGATCGAGCCGCAGGCAGGGCGTGCGCACGCGCCAAGCGGCGTCTTTCGTGACCGCCAGCATCTCGATGTCGTCCGGGCCCGTGGTCTCGACCCGAAGGCTGGTCAGGAGCACGATGCCGGGGCCGAGCGCGATGACCGCGCGCGCCGCGCGCAAGGCGTCGTCCAGGCTCGCGATTCGGTGCCCGGACAAGATTTCGAGCTCGAAGCGGTTGGGCGTGACGATGTCGGCCAGCGGCAAGGCTCGTTCTCGGAAGAAGGCTGGTATGTCCGGCGCCACGTAGAGCCCGCCGCCCGCTTTCCCGCCGCTCCCCTTTCCGCCATCGTCGTCCCCCATTACGGGATCGCAGGCATAAAGCGCCGCCGGGTTGGCGCGGCGCACCCGGCGGACCGCGCCCTCTATGGCCGCGCCCATACTGGCCTGGCCGATATAACCGGAAAGCACCGCATCGCACCTGGCCAGGACGCCGCGCGCCGCGAGACCTTGGACCAATTCCTTGATGTGCGCGGCGCTGAAGTCCCGGCCGGTCCAGGCGCCATAGCCCTTGTGGTTGGAATACTGCACCGTGTGCAGGGGCCAAACCTCCGCACCCAGGCGCTGCATGGCGAAGATCGCGGCCGAGTTGCCGACGTGGCCAAAGGCGACATGGGATTGAATCGAGAGAATGTTCACGGCCGGGTCCGGCTCCTGTTCCAGGGACATGGCCGCCACCTTGCCACAGGCGCGACTTGGGTTATAGTCGCGCCCGATTCAGACGTCCGCGACAAGAGGACCGACTTAAATGGCCACCTCCGCCCGCCCGCGCCGCAGCGTGCTGTACATGCCTGGGGCCAACGCCCGCGCCTTGGAGAAGGGCCGTGGCCTGCCGGCCGACGCCTTGATCCTGGATCTCGAGGACGCCGTCGCGCCGGACGCCAAGGCCCTGGCGCGCCAACAAGTCGTTGAAGCGGTCAAAGCCGGCGGCTATGGCGAGCGGGAGCTGATCGTGCGCATCAACGGTCTGGATTCGCCTTGGGGGCACGACGATCTCACCGCGGTCGCGACCTGTGGCGCCGACGCGATCCTGTTGCCCAAGGTCGAGAGCGCGGCCATGGTCCACGATCTGGAAATGCAGATGGTCGGTGCCGGCGCGCCCGGCGAGATGGCCATCATGTGCATGATGGAAACCCCGCTCGGCATGCTCCGCGCCGCCGAGGTCGCGGCGGCCAGCAAGCGGCTGTCCTGCCTGGTCATGGGCACCTCGGACCTGGTCAAGGAGCTTCAGGCTAGCCACACCGACGCGCGCCTGCCGGTGCTGACCTCGCTCGGCCTGTGCCTGCTCGCCGCGCGCGCCTTCGGCCTGAGCATCGTCGACGGCGTGCATCTCGATCTGGACGACGATCAAGGTTTCGCCGAGGCCTGCGCGCAGGGCAGGGAGCTTGGCTTCGACGGTAAGACCCTGATCCATCCCAAGACCATCGCGAAGGCGAACGAGGTTTTCGGACCTTCGGCGGAGGAGATCGGCTACTCGAACAAGATCATCGCGGCCCATGCGGCGGCGGGAAAAGAGGGCAAGGGCGTGGTTCTGGTCGACGGCAAGCTGATCGAAAACTTGCACGTCGAGAACGCCAAGCGCCTGGTCGCTCTGGACGCCGCGATCAAGGCGCTGGAAGCGGCGGCGAGTTAGCCGGCCCCATGAGCGAAACCGGGCCTGTTGCGAAGACCGCGCACGGAAATTTTTTCGAGGATTTCAGTGCCGGCCAGGTTTTGCGCCACGCCACGCCACGCAGCGTGACCGTGGGCGACCAGGCGCTTTACACGGCCTTGACCGGGTCGCGGTTCGCGCTCCACGCCTCGGACGAATTCGCCCGCGCACTTCACTTTCCGCGCGCGCCCATCGACGATCTTCTGGTCTTCCACATCGTCTTCGGCAAGACCGTCCCCGACGTCTCGCTCAACGCGGTCGCGAACCTGGGCTACGCGTCTTGCGTGTTCGGCGCGCCGGTCTATCCGGGCGATACCCTGAGCGCCGAAAGCACGGTGATCGGGCTCAAGGAGAACTCGAACCGCAAAACCGGCGTCGTCACCGTGCGCTCGAGCGGTGTGAACCAACGCGGCGAAACCGTGCTCGACTATAGTCGCTGGGTCATGGTCAACAAGCGCGATCCCGGCGCGCCCGCACCCGATGCTGTCACGCCGGAGCTGGCGGACTCGGTCCCGGCCGCGGATCTGATCGTGCCCCCGGACCTCGACGTCTCCGCCTACGACTGTGGTTTAGCTGGCGCCGAACATCTCTGGGACGACTACGCGGCCGGCGAGCGTATCGACCATATCGACGGGATGACGCTGGAGGAGGCCGAGCACCAGATGGCGACCCGCCTATACCAGAACACGGCGCGGGTCCATTTCGATTTGCTCGCGGCCACGTCCGGCCGCTTCGGCCGCCGGATCGTCTATGGCGGGCACATCATATCTCTGGCTCGCGCACTCAGCTTCAACGGCCTGGCCAACGCCTTTCGCCTTGCCGCCATCAACGGCGGGCGGCATGCGTCGCCCAGCTTTGCCGGCGACACGATCTACGCCTGGTCCGAGGTCTTGGAGAAGATCGCTCTGCCGGGCCGCAAAGACCTCGGCGCGCTGCGCCTGCGCACTATTGCTGCCAAGAACCAGCCTTGCGCCGGTTTTCCGCTTAAGGGCGAGGACGGCAAGACACACCCGGCGGTGGTGCTCGACCTCGACTATACGGTCCTGATGCCGCGGCGCTGACTACTGTTAGGGCGTGGCGCTGGGTTCGATTTCCACGACTCCCTGCCCGATCTGCCGGCCTCGGCGGAACGCGAACGGAAGCCTTTGACCCGGCGCCGCGGTGTCAAGAAGGTCCAGCGCGGCGTTTCCATTCGCCGCCGGGGTTCCATTGATCGCGACAACGACATCGCCCCGTTGAAGTCCCAGACGCTCGATAACGCCACCGGAGGGGGCGTTTGCGATCATGACCCCGAATACGCCGTCTTCGTTTTCTCCAAGGGCGATATCGCCGGAAATCAGGGCCCGGCGCAGAACCTTGGCCGTTTCATAAAATTCTTCCAGCGTGAGCCGAACGGGACCCGGCCTGGTATTCGTCCTTGGGGTCGCTTTCCGCTCCGGCACGGCAGCTTCAACCGGGGCGGCGAGGGCTTGCAAATCGGAGCCGGCGCCACGTGTTACCGCCAGGCGTGCCGGGCGTCCTTGAACCTCGAGCAGGACTTCACTGGGCGAGATAGACAACACCCTGACGCCTTCCAGTGGGGTGTCGCCAAGCCGCGCGATCTTCGACTGCCCTGTATCTTCTTCCCTCAAAATAACGATCTTCGCACCGGTCACGGTCGAGGACATGGATCCGACGGCGCGCCATCTTTGGTCATCGCTCAGTTCGAGGACGCGCAAGGGTTCGGGCGGTTCCGCCCTGGCCGGTCCGTAGCCTGGGGCCGACACGCTCGCCAGCGCGACGAGAAGAATGCGGCCCGCAGCCATCCAATGCCAACACGACTGTGCCAAGGGGTTATCCCCGGGGTTGACGCCGGTTTGCCGGCGCACGGCGAAAGTGGATATGTCCGTGAAGCAACTTAATCGTCGCCAAGGCGCCCAAGAAAATTGCCATGAACAGGGTGCTGCTTGCACCACCCTCACCGCTGCTACTGCTACTGGGCGCAGCGGCAGGATAGAGCGCCAGGGCTCCGTTCTTGTCGTCCGCGGCAAGCCGCGACACGGTAACTTGGCTAAACATGATCGTCGACTGGGTTGCCGGATTTACGCCGAACACGGTATCCGGATGGGCCAATCCCAAGGCATGGCCAAATTCGTGCAGCACGGTTCTGCGAAAGTCGAACGACGGAAATACCTCCAAGGTATCGAACGCGTCGTTAATGAACGCGCCGTTCACGGCCGGGGTGTTCGGCGGTATCATGGCGACATCCGCGTCGGTGATTCGAATCGAGGCGGGTGAATCCACAACCGCGACCAGCCGCGTTATGCCGAGTGCGAAAAGCGGCACGCCTAAGCACAGCGTGGCGTCAAAAGCGGCGACGACGTTGCCATCGGTCACACAGGGGTTGCCGCCGCTCGCGATTCCATTGAACCGGATATTGGCGCCGACAGCATTCCAATCGTTCATGGCCGCGAAGGCGTTCTGGTTCCATGTTGTGGTGCCGTTGGTCAGGGGACCCGCCGGATTGGGCGTGAAGGCGGCGGCAACATTGACCGAGGTCTGCTTCCAGGTGAGGGCTACGCCCTGCCCAAACGCCGAGGGTATGGCCGTGTTGGAGACCGTTAGGTCAATGACCTGACCCGTAGTGACAGGCGTGCCAACAGGGACGGCGAATACGGCGAAAGCATTTGCCTCGCTCGACAGGACAAAACTAAAGACGGCCAACAACGCGCGAAAAAAATTAGGCTGGATCATCGTGCATTCCTTACTCTTGGCCCTAACGGCTATTTCAGTGCGGCCCTAACCTGGTCCAGGAACAGATCCAGTGTCATCGCGCCGTCAAATTTTCCCTGGGCATCGTCCTCTTCGTTCGGCATCGCGCCGTAAACTACCCAGCCGTCTCGAACGTCGGCGATGGGTTGGCCAGCGGTGGTGAGAACCATTGTGTCGCCGCTTTCCGGGTCGTCGGTCACGACAAATAACCCTTGCGCACCCATCGGAACGAAAAGGCCGTTGTCGGCTTCTACCAAAAACATGAGGTAACGCTGGTCGAGCGTAAGCTTTGGAAGACCGGGATACCACTCCATCACGTCGCCAACTTGGCCGCCGAACTGGGTCACGGAAATTACCGCGGCCGTTGTATCGCCCTTTACGATTTCCGTATCCCCAAGGGTTGCCTGGGTCACGATACGAACGTAGTCCCCGAAGAACCGCTCCATGCCTTCCAAATCGTCGACAGTGCCAACAACAATCGTGTTCGCGCGCTCGACCAAACTTGACAGGGGAATGCGGCCTTCCGTGAACGCCTCTGCCGGAGCCGATGAGAGCCACAGGTAAAATGCTCCTATCAAACAAACAACAGCCCTACGCGTCATCTAGTGAACCCTCCATCCTCTTATACTCCTGAAGGCCGTACGACCGGAGAATCGGAACCTTCGCGCCAACTCGAAAATCAATCCCGCGGCGACGCCGTAGACGTGAGCCACGGAAACGATCGGGTACTCCGCGATGCTCTCCATCCATGAGGCCAAGTCCAATTGCTGCTCGGCGACTACTTTGAGTAAAAGAACGGATAGCACAACGATTCCGAGAGGCCGCCGGGTTTCAATCGCCAAGCGAAGCGCGCTGCCAGCAATCAAGGCGTGTATCAAACCGGACGCCCCAAGTATCCATTGAATTTGTTCGTTGAAGACCAGAACCCCGGCGCAGATTGCTAAAGCGTAGGTCAGGAGCTTTAGAACAACCGCTCGCACGCTTTCCCGCTCATCGAACAGGTACCCCCATGCGAGCATACCGATCAGATTGCCGGTTAGGTGAAAGGAGTCCAAGTGGACGAAGTGAGACGTAATCGCTCGCCACCACTCGCCGGCGATAATTCCGCTCCGCTCGTATTCCAGCACCGAGGCCAGGTCGCTCCCGGCGATGCCAAGTAAGATCATCGGGACGGCCAGGACCATCGCCACGTGTGACGAGCGAGAAATTCCGCCAAAGGAACCGCTGTTCAAGGCGCGCTGGCCGCAGGGCATGTTCGCGTCTTGATTGCTATCGGATATTGAGGCTTGTCGCATTCGGCTTGTTCTCTCGAGCAACTATAGCGAAATTTCGTCGCCTCCCGCTACTGGGCTTTGGTGTCCCCTTTATCCTCTCCCACCCCATTCCGGGATAAATCGGCGAGCAGCGAGGTCAATCTGGTTTGGAGCAAAGTAGCCGCGCGCGACACCTGGCCTTCCTGCCGGCGGCGTATCGTCGGCAACACATCGCGATTGGCGGCGAGGCCAGCCTGCACGAATTTCTGTCCCTGCGGGCTCACGAGGAATGCGAGGGCGGCCTCTAAATCGTCGCTGGAAAGGGCCTCGGCGTAGACGGCGCGGTAGCGCTGAATGATCCCCTCTTCGACGCCCAGCCGGCACGCCTCGCGCGCATAGGTCCGGTACAGCATTTCAACGCGCGCGCCCGATTCTTCGCTTAACGCGCGGCCCGCGAGAATTGTGCCAAGGGTTGCGCTAACTTGGCGCTGCGCATGGTCCCGCGCCGCGACCCGGCACTCGTCCTCTGTCGCGCTCAGATATTCCCGTATTCTGAGTTCGTCGATGACGTCGTCCACGGGCTCCGCTGTGGCCGGCGAATACGTGACTGCAAGCATGGCGCCGCCAAGCAAGCCCAAGAGTTTCGGCCGAACGTTAGCGGTCCAGATGTCGTGGAGCCTTTGCTTAGGAGCCGACACGCGATCGCTTTCCGCTGCCGTCGGATCTGCTCTTTGTTGTTGCAACTTCCACGAGAATGACTCAAGTCCGGACGTCATTTGCACCAAAATGCCAAAGCTTTCCAACGCGAATCGCTCAATCGGCGGACGGTAGCCCAGGTTCGGCGGCCATTGCAAAGGACGCGTTACATCCCCTGCGGCATCGCGCCTGCCGCCAATATTCCACCCAAGACTAGCCAGCCGACGAAACGATTCGATTTGAATCGGGTCAGGCAGTTCGCCGCATCGCCGGTGTCGAGGGTGCCGATCTGCCAGGCGAAATGCACGGCGGCAAGCGCGATACCCAGGTAGGCCGGCCAGATCAACCCGGCGGCCCCTGTGGCGGCGAGCATGAAAACCAGGGTCAGAGCATAGAACCCGGCCAGCCACGGCTTGGTCGCCGCGCCGAACTTGAGGGCTGTGGACTTGACCCCAACCAGAACGTCATCCTCTTTGTCCTGATGCGCGTAGATGGTGTCGTAGCCGAGGGTCCAGGCGATTCCCGCGGCGTAGAGCCAAAATGCGGGCGCGGACACTTCGCCGCGCGCGGCCGCCCATCCCAGCAGCGCGCCCCAGTTGAAAGTCAGGCCAAGCCAAGCTTGCGGCCAGTATGTCACCCGCTTTAGGAAGGGATAGATCGCGACCAGGAGCAGGGACGCCGCGCCCAGCGCGATCGCGAAGCGATTGAGTTGGAGCAGGATCAGCAGGCCGGCGAACAGCAGCGCGGCCAAGAACACCAGGGCCCGGAATACGCTGACCTGGCCGCTGGCGATGGGGCGCGTGGAGGTGCGTGCGACTTGGGCGTCGATCTTGCGGTCGGCCAGATCGTTCAGCACACATCCGGCCCCCCGCATAACGAGGGCGCCGAGCGCGAAAAGCACGATGAGCCGAGCGTCCGGCCAGGTCCCTTCCGCGCTGGCCGCCAAGGCGAGGCTCCACCAACAGGGGAACAGCAGCAACCAGGTGCCGATCGGCCGGTCGATGCGGATCAGGCGCAAATAGGGCCTTGCCGCCGCCGGTGCGCGGCGCAGGGACCAGTGGTCGGCGCGAATATCGCTGGCGTCGGTCATGGTGCTTGCCAGGCGTCCGGTCGAATCTGCCATAATCCCATTTACGCCGAGCGCGGCGACGGGCTCAAGCCCCTGAGTATTGCTTGAGGCTCGGTGGCCTGCGAAATGGATTGGTTCCATGCGGACTGAAACGCGGCTTTATGTGGATGACGACCTGATCGAAGGCCGGGAAATAGGCCTCGATCATGCGCGCGCCCACTACTTGCGCAGCGTTTTGCGTCTGACCCGGGGTACGGAGTTGGCCGTATTCAATGCCCGCGACGGCGAATGGCGGGCGCGGATCGACGGTCTCGGTAAGGGCTGGTGCTCACTCGAGGTACGGGAACGGCTGCGCGCGCCGGCGCCGGCGCCCGATGTTTGGCTGGTGTTTGCGCCGATCAAGCGCGCGCGCATCGATTTCCTGGCCGAAAAAGCGACCGAGCTTGGGGTGGCCGTGCTGCAACCGATTATGACCCGCTTTACCGCCGTCAGCCGGGTCAACACCGAACGCCTGGCCGCCAACGCGCGCGAGGCGGCCGAACAATGTGGCCGCCTGAGCGTGCCCGAGGTGCGCGCGCCGGTCGATCTGACGGCCCTTATGGCGGATTGGCCGCGCGAGCGCCGTCTGCTGGTTTGCGCCGAGGCGGGCCCGGCCCGGCCGATCGGCGTGGTGCTTGGGGAGGCCGCCGCCGAGTCCGGGCCCGGTTCTCCGGCCGGTTCCTGGGCGGTCATGACCGGGCCGGAGGGCGGCTATGCCGAAAGCGAGCTTGACGCCTTGCGCCAACTACCCTTTGTTATTCCGGTTGGTTTGGGGCCGCGCGTGCTGCGCGCCGATACCGCGGCCTTGGCGGCGCTGGCGTCGTGGCAGGCACAACTCGGCGATGGGCAGGCCCGGCCCATTTGGCGCGCATCGGGTTAGGGTAACGGCGACCGGTACGAACCGCACGACACGCAGGTCTACCACTCCTCCCCTGGCACAACTTCCGGACCCCGATCATGTCAGCACCCCCCCAAGGCAAGGGTGAGCCGATCTCCAGCAAGGCGGAGCTGGTCGCTTACATCGAGCAGGGCAATAAGCCGCCCGAAGATTGGCGCATCGGGACCGAGCATGAAAAGCTCATTTATCTGCGCGAGGACTTGCGCCGCGCGCCCTATGACGGGCCCAACGGTATTGGGGCAATTCTGAATGGCCTGGTCGCGAAATTCGGCTGGCAAGCGATCGAGGAAGACGGCCGGCCGATCGCTCTGACCCTAGGCGACTGTAACATCACGCTCGAACCGGGCGGCCAGTTCGAGCTGTCCGGCGCGCCGCTTAAGACCATCCACGAAACCTGCAACGAGGTCCACGCGCACCTGGAGCAGGTCAAGGACGTGATGGGGCCGCTGGGCGTCGGCATGTTCGGCATCGGCTTCGAGCCGAAGTGGCCGCGCGCCGATATTCCCTGGATGCCCAAGGGGCGCTACAAGATCATGCGCGCGCAGATGGAGGCCAAAGGCAAGCTCGGCCTCGACATGATGCTGCGGACCTGCACGATCCAGGTCAATCTGGACTATGAGTCGGAAGTCGACATGGTGAAAAAATTCCGCGTCGGCTTGGCCTTGCAGCCGGTCGCCACGGCGTTGTTCGCCAATTCCCCCTTCACCGAGGGTAAGCCTAACGGCTTCTTGAGTTACCGCAGCCATATCTGGACCGATACCGACCCGGACCGTTGCGGCATCCTGCCCTTCGTGTTCGAGGACGGCATGGGCTTCGAGCGCTATGTCGATCACGTTCTCGACGTGCCGATGTATTTCGTCTACCGCGATGGCCGTTACATCGATGCGCGCGGGCAATCTTTCCGCGACTTCATGGCCGGTAAGCTGCCGGCTTTGCCGGGCGAGATCGCGACCGGCAGCGATTGGGTCGACCACATGTCGACCTTGTTTCCCGAGGTGCGGCTGAAGCGATTCCTGGAGATGCGCGGCGCCGATGGCGGACCCTGGAAGAGTATCTGCGGTTTGCCCGCGCTTTGGGTCGGTCTCTTGTACGACCGAACGGCATTGGACGCGGCCTGGGATCTGGTTAGGGACTGGACTCGGGAGGAGCACGAGGCGCTGCGCGCCGAGGTCCCCCGCCGGGGCTTGGCGACCCCGTTTCGCGGCGGCACCCTGCGCGACGTCGCGCGCCAGGCTCTAGAGATCGCGGAGGCGGGCTTGAAGGCGCGGGCCCGGCTCGATGGCGGCGGCCTGGACGAAACTCATTTCCTCAACGATCTGCACGAGATCGCGGCTGGCGGACCGACCCCCGCCGAAGGCTTGCTCGAGGCCTACCGCGGCGCCTGGAACAAGAATATCGACGAGCTGTTCTGCGATATCTCGTATTAGCGCGTGTGCTGATTAACCGGTGTTGCGCGTGGCGATGTTCGCGTTAGGCCGAGCACCGGATCTAGCGTGACTCGGTCCAGTATATCGGCGCCTGACCCGAAGCGGTCGTTGTTGCCACCGCAAGCAGAAAAGCAACCACCTGACCAGCCGGCGGGAGATGCTGGTAAGGCTGGGCGCGATGGTGGCAACGCATCGCCAGGCCGACCTGGTACGGCTCATCTTTTCAGGCCCAGCCGTGATCCATACGCAATAGGCGGTCAAATCTCTGGACGGCTCGACAAGGCCGCCCCATCATTTTTGTACCTGTGATTTTTCTGTGAATCGCCACCTGCATACCCTGTTTGGGGTATGACAAAAGCGTCATTGCCTGGCCAAGATTAGGTCTAGCTGCGATTCGGTTCGTGAGGGGGCTATCCGGGAAATTTCGGATTGATAAGGCGAATTCCTGCCGAGGTGACAATTATTTCTTCACCTTCCGTGAACTATAAAATTCCCGCAGGAAAACTATGCGGTAGAGCCCGACAGTACCGCTCTTGTCTCCAGAATTTCATTGCCGCCGCTCCGGGAGTTTTCGCCATGACTCGCACCCGCCGATTTTTTAAATACTTAATCGTCTGGACCATTTTCGCTGTGGCCCTCGCGAGTGTGCCGGACCCTGCTTCCGCGCAAAATCGCGCTTATCGCATCCAGTTGATCCCGCTAACGGGTACAACGCTGGACGGCACCCAGGAGTTCCAAGTCTCCCCTACCGGCCACGCCAACTTGACCGAGAGTGGCGATGTTCTGTTCGATTCCAATGAGCCGATCAGCACAGTCAACAGGGCGCTGGGGCTGTGGTCCGGGGACAACGTCACAATCCTGGAGTCGCTCAGCAACCCCGCGCCTCCCCCCGGCGGCGTCGTCAACTTCTATCCTTTCTTTCTCAGCCGCCCCAACAACAATGGCGACGTCACCTTTATCTCTGAATTTGGCCTTAACTCCACCGTCGCCGACCACGGCCTTTGGGCGGGACCGCCAAGCCAACTGGAGTTGATTGCGCGCAGCGGCGACCCGGCGCCCGGGACCCCGGGTCTCTCCTTTCTGCGGCTGAGAAACGATCCTCTCTACGACCTGGCGAACGTGGGTACCTATGGCGGGTTCCTTAACGATGCGGGCGATCTGGTCTTCAGGGCGGCGATCGGGGACCCGGCCGCGTGTATCCCGGACTGCGGGCAGCAATTGCTGCAGGAGGGCCTATGGCGCCATTCGCCCTTTGGCCTGGAACTGCTCGCCCAAAGCGGCGATCCGGCGCCCGGTCTGACCGGAGAAAACTTCACGACCTTTCCGTCCTATGTCCTGAACGGCGCCGGCGATGTCGTCTTCGTCGCCGAGACAAGTACCTTGAGCCTCGACGACCGTCTGGGCGACGGCCTTTGGGCCGGCCAAGCGGGATCGCTGCGGCCCGTGGCCGTCAGAGGACAGGCCGCGCCTGGCACCGGCGGTTTAACCTTTACCGGGTTCCGTAGCGGCTGGTTCAGCACGTCTCAAACGTCGAACATAAGCGACCCGTCGTTTTCGTTTGGGCCGGTAACGAACAGTGCCGGCGACATCGGATTCTTCGCCCTTTCGGACCAGCGCGATGGCATTTGGACGGAGCAGGCCGGTGTGTTGCGGCCTTTGGCTATCGTGGGAAATCCCGCGCCGGGTACCGGAGACGGTGTGTACCAAGGCCTGTCCAGCAGGGTGGACCTGAACGAGGCTGGGCAATTCGCCTTCGCCGCCGGTTTCCTGAGTTCGGCCACCTCCGCCATTGGGCTGTGGGTCGGCGATCCGGATGCATTGAACCTGGTGGTAAGCACCGATGATGTAGCGCCGGGATTCACTCCCTCGACGTTCGAGCGTTTCGGCACGCTCGATCTGAATCTCTCGGGCGACGTGGCGTTCGATGCTGTGATTCAGGATATCGAACTCGGCCAGGCGCAAGGCGTCTGGGTTGGCGGGACTGGCGGGATCTCTTCGGTTCTGCGCCACGGCGATGCGATTGAAGTCGCGCCAGGCGATATACGGACAGTGGACACTGCCTATCTGTCTTCGTTCCTGTCATCGGACAACGGCGAATCCCGCGCCATGAACGATGCCGGACAGATCAGCCTGCTCGCATTTGTCAGGGGATTGCCGGGCACCCTTCTGATTGCCACCCCAATCGATCCGGCGGCGCCCAACGGAGCGCCCATCGCCGAAGCCGGTCCGGACCAGGCCATGACCGCGGGCCAGTTCCTCGTCCTGGACGCCTCGGGTTCGACGGACGCCGAGGGCACGCCCCTTTTCTTTTCCTGGAGCGCGGGGGGTGTCCTGCTCGGCGACGGGCCGCGGATCAGTATCCAGCCGGCCCTGGCGCCCGGCACTCACACCGTGACTCTCACGGTGACCGATCAGCAGGGCCTCAGCGCTACGGACACCATGACCCTCACCGTGAACGCCCGGCCGGTCGCCGATGCCGGGCCGGATCAGACGGTGAGCGAAAACCAGGGCGTTTTGCTGGACGGTACTGGGTCGTTCGATCCCGACGGCGATACCCTGACCTACTCTTGGGAACAGAACGGCATAGTGGTCGCCAGCACGGCGACTGCGGCAGTTGGTCCATTCGGTGCCGGCACCCAGACTTTCACCCTGACCGTGTCCGACCCGGACGGCGCTTCGAGTTCCGACACCGTGGTTATTACTATGATCGCCGTCACTCCGGTCGCCAATGCCGGGCCGGATCAGACGGTGAGCAACGCCCAGAGCGTTTTACTGGACGGCACTGGGTCCTCCGATCCTAACGGCGATACCTTGACCTACTCTTGGGAACAGAACGGCATAGTGATTGCCAGCACGGCGATCGCGACCGTCGGCCCGTTCGGTGCCGGCACCCAGACTTTCACCCTGACCGTGTACGACCCGGGCGGCGCTTCGAGTTCCGACACCGTGGTTATTACCACGATAGTCGTCGCTCCGGTGGCCGATGCCGGTCCGGATCAGATAGTTGGCGAGGGCGCGGTCTTCTCGTTAGACGGCTCCGCATCCTTCGACCCGGAGGGGGGTGCTCTTACCTATACTTGGTCCCTCGGTGGTACGGTGATCGCCACTGGGGCCACCGCGACGGTCGGTCCGCTGCCGCCTGGCCTTCATATTGCTTCCCTCAGGGTTACCGACCCGCAAGGAGACTCGGCAAGCGACACCGTCTTTCTCGACGTGATCGCGTCTGAGCCGATTAACATTGCCGGTGCCATAAAGGTCCCGGGCGACCAGGCGACCATCCAGAACGCCATCGATGTCGCGGTGAACGGCGACACTGTCCTGGTTTCACCAGGAACTTATGTCGAGACCCTCAACTATCAGGGGAAAGCGATCACCTTGATCAGCGAGTTCGGCCCCGCCCTGACCGTCATCGAAGGCTCCGTCATATTTGACTCCGGCGAAGGTCTGGATTCCGTTCTGCAAGGCTTCACCGTGCGGGACGGTGGCGGGATCTCGATCACCGGTGCTTCCCCAAAAGTTATCGGCAACAGAATCTTCGAGAATTCCAAATGTAGCGGGGCCGGCATCAATATCAATTTCGGCTCGCCGATAATTCAGGACAACATCATCAGCGGCAACACGACTACCTGCTCGGGAGGCAACGGCGGTGGTATGTACGTTGGAGGCGCGGCCAGCGCGCAAATCCTGGACAATGTGATTACCAACAATGTCGTCTTCGCTGGCGATGGCGGCGGCATCTTCCTCAATGCGGCTGGAACGCCGACAATTCGTGGCAACCGGATCGAGGGGAATCGGGTCGGCGGAATAAGTCCCGCGGCAGTGGGCGGCGGCATTGGCATGATCAATCGATCCGATGCTCTCATTGTCCAGAATGTGATTGTCGGCAACATCGCCGACAATGGCGGCGGCGTCTCTTGGCTAATCTCTGGCCGAGGCCCCTACCTGGTGAACAATACGATCGCCGACAACAGTGGAGCGCAGGTAGTGGCCCTGGGTTTCAGCGCGCAGGTCTTGCTGATCAACAACACCGTCTCTGGGACGAATATGGGGATCGCCTGTGACCCCAATCCGCCCATATTGCTTTCCAATAACGCTGTGAGCACGACGGGGCCGGCCTATTCCGGGCTCTGCGCCAACGCGCTCGGCGTTGACGGCAATATCTCAGCCGATCCGCTGTTCGTTGACGCGGCAAATGGCAACTATCGCCTGCAAAGCGTTTCACCCTTGGTCGATGCCGGGGACAATTCGGCCCCGGGCTTGCCAAGCACGGACGGCGACGGGAGGCCGCGCTTTGTCGATGGCGATATAGATGGCATCGCGCGTGTCGACATGGGGGCTTTCGAGTTCGGACCCGGACCGGTGGCGAATGCCGGTCCCGATCAGGAAGTCACGGATTTGGATACGGTGGTCTTGGACGGCACAGGGTCCTCCGACCCGGCCGGAGGTATCTTGACCTACGACTGGAGCGTGGATGGCACGGCCCTCGCGGCGGGACCGACGCCGAGCGTGGGCCGCCTCCCGCTGGGTACGCACGCCATCACCCTCACGGTAACGGACACTGAGGGCGCGACGGCTTCGGACATCGTGACCATCACCGTGCTGAACCATGCTCCGCTCGCCGGTACCGTGGTCGAATTGCCGCTCAACGAGGGTAGCGGCACGATCGCCGGCGATATCAGCGGATTTTTCAACCATGGCACGCTCGCGGGTGGGGCGGCCTACGAGGCCGCCACGGCGGACCGTAGCGCGTTCTCGGTGCGCTTCGACGGGGTGGACGATTTCATCGATCTCGGCGTGGTTGACGTAACCGGGACCGGTTTGACCCTGGCGGCCTGGTTCAATGCCGACAGCTTCCCAGGATCGTCGAGCGACCCACGGCTGATTTCCAAGGCCGCGGGCACGGCGGCGAACGATCACGTGTTCATGCTGAGCACGATCCGCGTGGGCTCGGCGGTGCGGCTGCGCGCGCGGGTGCGGGTCGGGGGATCGACGACGACGTTGATCGCAAACAGTGGCGATCTTGTGCCCGGCGTATGGCAGCATGCGGCGGTGACGTATGACGGTGCCACGCTTCGGCTCTATCTCGATGGGGTCGGCGTTGGCAGCACATCTCTCGTTGGGGCAGTGGATGTTGCACCCACTGTTTCCGTGGCCATAGGTGGGCAGCCCCCAGGCGCGGGACCGCGCTTTTTCGACGGGTTGCTGGACGATGTTCGCATCCTGCAGCGGGCCATGAGCGGTGCCGAGATTTCGGGCATCGTAAGCGTCGGTGCCGGGAATCAGCTTCCGGTAGCGGCGGACGATGGTTACGCGACGCCTGAGGATTTTGCACTGGTGGTGGTCGCGGCGAATGGGGTGCTGGCGAACGACACGGACCCGGACCTAGACCCGCTGCAGACGGTGCTGGTGGACGATGTATCGAACGGGGTGCTGACCCTGAATGCGGACGGCTCCTTCGACTACACGCCGGCGGCGAACTTCAATGGGACCGACAGCTTTACCTACCGGGCGAGCGACGGCCGGGCCCAGTCGAACCTCGCGACGGTGACGCTAACAGTCGGTGCGGTGAGCGACGTTCCGGTCGCGGCAGACGACCAGTACCAGACGCAGCCAGACACGGCGCTGACGGTGAACGTGGCGAACGGCGTCCTCTCAAACGACTCGGACCCCGATCTCGACCCGCTGCAGGCGGTTCTGGTGAGCGATGTGACAAACGGCGCGCTGATCCTGAACCCGGACGGCTCCTTCGGCTACACGCCGTTTGGGGGCTTCAGCGGGCAGGACAGTTTCACCTATCAGGCGAACGACGGGTTCAACTCTTCGAATCTCGCGACCGTGACAATCTCGGTGACAGGATCGTTGGACCCGGACGCTCTGGTTTCCTTGCCTCTGGATGACGGTAGCGGCCTGATAGCGGGCGACGTGAGCGGTATGGGCAACGATGGGATGCTCGCGGGCGGCGCGGCGTTTGACGCGAATACCGCGGACGGCAGCGCGTTCTCGGTCCGCTTTGACGGGGTAGATGGGTTCATCGATCTGGGCGCGGTTGACGTGTCCGGGACCGGTTTGACCCTGGCGGCCAGGTTCAACGCGGATAGCTTCCCGGGATCGTCGAGCGACCCGCGCCTGATCTCGAAGGCCACGGGCACCGCCTCGAACGATCATGTGTTCATGCTGAGCACAATCCGCGTGGGTTCGGCGGTGCGCCTGCGCGCGCGGGTGCGGGTCGGCGGCTCGACGACGACACTCATCGCCGGCAGTGGCGATCTTCTGCCCGGCGTATGGCAGCACGCGGCGGTGACGTATGACGGTGCGGCCCTTCGGCTCTATCTCGATGCGGTGGAGGTCGGCAGCACGCCGCTCTCTGGGGCGGTGGACGTGGCGCCATCCGTTCCGGTCACGATCGGGGCGCAGCCCCCAGGCGCGGGACCGCGGTATTTCGACGGGCTGCTGGACGATGTGCGCATCCTGCAACGGGCCTTGAGCGCGGCCGAGGTCAACCAGATAGTGGCCGGCGGGACTTAAACCAGCGGCCATTGAGACCGACTCAAATTAGGGGATTCCCGGCTCGAGTGGGGTGGTCTTCTTCTTTCTGGTATCTGTGATCGTGCTCTAGTTTATGAGAGCACGACCTAATCCGCCCACAGCGAATCGATCACCGGGCAGTCGGGTACGGCGCCACCGCCGCATTCGTCGGAAATTCGCGAAAGTGTGCGCTCGAGACGCTTTAGGTCGGCGATCTTCCGGCGGACGGTCTCAAGATGATCGATCGTCAGCTCGTGGATCTCGCCGCAGGTGTAAGCCTTCGAGTCGACAAGCGACAGCAGGCTGCGCAGCTCGTCTATACTGAAACCCAATTCCCGGCCGCGCAGGATGAAACGCAGGCGGCGCTGGTCGTCGGTGCTGTAGAGCCTGTGCCCGGCTTTTGAGCGGGCGGGCGGCGGAAGCAATCCGATGTTCTCATAATATCGAACCGTTTCCAGGTGGCAGTCGAAACGCTTGGCAAGCGTGCCGCGCGTGATCGGCGTGCTGGTGGTGGTAAGCGGCACGGTCAAAATTTCCTCTTGCACCTGTAGTTACTACAGACCTTACACTGCCCGGATGGCGGAGGAAAATGCAAAGGGCGAAACGCCGGCGGTTGCAGAGACGGGTTTTGATGCAATTGCCCACTACCTGCGCACCGAGCTGTTCCCGAACAGCGACCTCTTGTCGCAGCGGGTCTTGCTCAGCCTTTACCGGCTGGTCGCGAATGGATCTCCCGTATCCCTCGACGCGCTCGGCGCCAGTCTCGGACTTGATGGCGAGACGGTGAAGAAGGTGATCGCCGCGGTCGCGCCGTCGCGGCTCCAATATGACGAGGCCGGCAGAATTACTGCTTTTGCCGGGCTCAGCCAGGCGCCGACGCGCCACCGCTTCACGCTTGGCGGGCGCGAGCTTTTCACCTGGTGCGCTTTCGACGCCCTCTTTCTGCCCGAGATCTTGGGTGGCAGCGCACGGGTGACCTCGACTTGTCCGGTCACGGACGCGGAAATAAGTGTCACGGTGACTGGAGGCGGTCCGGAGGCGGTCACGCCTGGCGATGCCGTGATGTCCTTTGTCATGCCGAGTGCGGAAACCTGTCGCGCCGATTTGCGCGGCGTCTTTTGCAACCACGTTAACTTCCTTTCATCGCCCAAGGCAGGCGCCGCGTGGGCAGCGCGCAATCCGGGCGCGACAATTCTTTCTCTCGGCGACGCCTTCGCGCTCGGCCGGATAAGAAACCGATCGGCCTTCGGCGGCGTCCTCGCCGACACAAACGAAACGATGACAACGAGAGGTGCTCCGTGAACGACCGCAAGATGCTTCGTATCGGAATGGGCGGGGCTATGATTACCGCAGTCTGCTGCTTTACGCCCTTGCTGGTGATTTTGGTTGCCGGTGTCGGACTTTCGGCCATCGTCGGCTGGCTGGACTACGCTTTGTTTCCGCTCCTCTTCGCCTCCCTGGGGCTGGTCGCGTATGCGCTCTATCTACGCGCCGGGCACGCCGGACCCGCGCCAAAGCCACTCATCGTTGCCGCCGTTGTCGCTCTTTCGGCGCTCATTGTCTGGCTGGAGTTCAGATTTGCTTTGCGCATTTCTGTTGCCGCCGCCGCCGTGGTCGCCGGCTACGCGCTGTATCTGCATCGAAAACGACCCGCATCGCCAGCCGAACCACAAGGATCGAAGTCATGAGCGAAGCCTGCTGCGCACTCCCCAAACACAACGGTCCTTACGATCTTGCCGTGATCGGCGCGGGGTCGGCGGGCTTCTCCGCCGCTATCACGGCCGCCGATCGGGGCGCCCAGGTGGCCTTGATCGGTCACGGCACGATCGGCGGGACCTGCGTCAATGTGGGTTGCGTGCCCTCCAAGGCGCTGATCCGCGCCGCCGAGGCCCTTCACCATGCCAACGCCGCATCCCGCTTCGCGGGCGTCTCGGCGGTGGGCCAGGTCAAGGACTGGCCGGCGCTGCGGGCGCAAAAGGATGAGCTCGTGACCTCGCTGCGCCAGGCCAAATACATCGACCTGCTGCCCGCCTACAACAGCGTGACTTACCTGGAAGGAAAGGCCCGTCTTGGGAATGGCGGCGTCGTCGTGGACGGCCAGCCCATCGAGGCCAGAAAAATCATTGTCGCGACGGGATCGCATGAGTTCGTGCCGGATATCCCCGGCATTCGCGATGTGCCCTATCTCACCAGCACCTCGGCCTTTGAGATGGAGAGCCTGCCCGACTCCCTGATCGTGATCGGCGGTGGCTACATCGGTTGTGAGCTGGCGCAGATGTTCGCCCGCCTCGGCGTCCGGGTGACGATTGTCTTTCGCAGCCGGCTGTTGCCGGAAGGCGAGCCGGAAATCAGCGAGGCCCTCGCGGGATTTTTCGAGGAGGAAGGCATCGCCGTGCGGCGCGTCGAGGGGTATGAAGGCATCCGCGCGGGCGATCGCGGTATTGCCCTGTCCGTGACTCTCGACGGTTCGGTGGAGGTACTTGAAGCGCAACAGGTTCTGGTGAGCGCCGGGCGCAAGGCCAATACGGCCGGCTTGGGCCTGGAAGAAGCGGGCGTCGCCCTGACGCCGAACGGCGGGATCGAGGTCGATGACCGCATGCGCACGACCAAGGCCGGGGTCTACGCCGCCGGCGACGTCACGGGGCGCGATCTCTTCGTCTACATGGCCGCTTATGGCGCGAAAGTCGCGGCCACCAACGCCGTGAACGGAGACGGGCGACGTTACGACAATCTGGCCATGCCGGCGGTGGTCTTCACCGATCCGCAGGTTGCCAGCGTCGGCCTCACCGAGGCAGTGGCCAGGGCGCGGGGGATTCGGGTCAAGACCTCGATCCTGTCCTTAGACAACGTGCCGCGCGCGCTTGCCGCCCGCGATACGCGCGGGCTCATCAAGCTCGTCGCCGAGGACGCGACCGGCAAGCTGATCGGGGCTCATATCCTGGCGCCGGAGGGCGCCGACAGCATCCAAACGGCGGCCCTCGCGATCAAGCGGGGCATGACTTATGCCGAGCTCGGCGACATGATCTTCCCCTATCTCACCACGGTCGAAGGCTTGAAGCTTGCCGCGCAAACCTTCGATATGGACGTGTCCAAGCTGTCGTGCTGCGCGGGATAAGCGGGCGCGCCGGCGCGTGTTCAGCGCAGTGGGCCCGTGCTGGATAACCCCGGGGGAGGCGGTGAGCGGAACTCGAAAGCCCCAAAATTCTCGCCGCGCCGTGGATCGGTCAGGCCGTCCAACCGATTGAGCGGGCGCGAACCGGGGTCTTGCGAAGCGCGCGGCAGCACCTGGGGCAGGGTGCCGCCCGGCCGGATCACATAGTCCCCAATACGCTCCCCCGGCGGGCCGTGCGGGAAGATCACCCGGCGGCCGACCTCCGTGTGAGAGGTGTCGGCGCCGCAGGCGACCGAGCCGCCAAGAGAGGTGCACGCCGCTAGCGCCCCGGCGGGCGCGGCTATTATCCACACAATTCCCATGGTTATCCCCAGGACGGTCAAGAGGGAAGCGCGCGCGGCGGTAACGGGGAGGTCGCGGTCCATGGAGGGGACATGGGCCCGGGGCAAGCCCGTGGCTAGAGCATGATCTTACCAAATTGAACCGCCTGCGCCTCAAAGGGAAGAGCCGCGGCTGGGGGACCGCGGCTCTTTGGGGTACAAGGGTACTTATACTAGGGGAAGGGTTAGGTGCGTTTATTTAAGACCTAGACGATTAACAAATGGTTAACGCGGGGGCCGATTTTTTTAAGATTTTGCCCGGAACCGGCCCAGGGTAACGTGCACGCCAACCACGCGATATCGCGTAGGCCAACCAGGAATTGAGCGAAAATATGCCTATCTTATCGACCCTTGAGGAGTTGGAGGCCATTTACGGTGCCCCTGCGGAAACCTCCACGATCAAGGAAGTGGGGCGGATCACGGCGGAATATCGTGCGCTGATCGCAGCCTCGCCATTCGCGGTGCTGGCGAGTGGCGGGCCGGAGGGCCTGGATTGCTCACCGCGTGGCGACGAGCGCGGATTTGTGCGGGTCCAGGATGAAAAAACCCTGATGATGCCCGACCGGCGCGGCAACAACCGGGTCGATACCCTGCGCAACATCTTGCGCGATCCGCGCGTGGCGCTCCTGTTCATGATTCCAGGCTCGGGAACCACGATCCGGGTCAATGGACGCGCCCATATCGCCACCGATGCCGATCTGCTGGCATCCTTCGCCGTAAACGGCAAGGCGCCCCGCACCGTGATCGTGATCGCGGTCGAGTCGGTCTATTTTCAGTGCGCCCGCGCCATTGTCCGCGCCGATCTGTGGAACCCGGAGAAGCACCTGAACCCCAAGAGCCTGCCCAGCCCAGGGCAAATTCTCGCGGCCTTGAGCGAGCAGCGCGTGGGCGGCGAAGCCTACGATCACGCTTGGCCGGACAGGGCGGAGAAGTCTCTATGGTAGAGCCGAACACGTGGGAGTATTGCTGATATGCCGGGGCCGCTCGAAGGTTTCAGGATCATCGACCTCACGGCCATGGTGTCGGGCCCGCTTGCGACCATGATCCTGGCCGATCAGGGCGCGGACGTGATCAAGGTCGAAAACCCGCGCGGCGGGGACTATACCCGTGCGGTCTCGAACCGGCGGGGCGGCTTGTCGGCCTCCTTCCTGAACAACAATCGCAACAAACGCTCGGTGGCCCTCAATTTGAAGGACCCGCGCGGTCTCGACCTCCTGACGCGGCTCGCCGCCGGGGCGGACGTCTTCGTGCAGAATTTTCGCCCCGGCGTCGTGGATCGCATGGGTATCGGCGAAGCGGCGATTCGCAAGATCGCGCCGGACATCGTCTATGTATCGATCAGCGGGTTCGGCGACAGCGGTCCTTACGCCGGGAAACCTGTCTACGATCCCTTGGTTCAGGCGCTTTCCGGGCTGACCACGATCCAGGGCGGATCGGACCAGTTGCGCCCACGGTTGGTGCGCACGATTCTGCCCGACAAGCTGACCGGGTTTACCGCGGCGCAGGCGATCACCGCCGCCCTCCTCGCGCGACTGCGGACCGGAAAGGGACAGCACGTTCGCCTTTCGATGCTCGATACCATTGTCTCGTTTCTTTGGAGCTCCGACATGGGCAGCCAGACCTTTGTCGGCCATGAGTTCCCGCAGGAGCAGGCGCAGAGCTTTATCGACCTCATCTACGAGACCGCCGACGGTCACATCAGCGTCGCGGTCCAGTCCGACAAGGAATGGGCGGGTTTGACGCGCGCCCTCGACCGGCCCGAGTGGCTTGAGGACGCCCGCTTCAAGACCGCGGCGGTGCGGCACCACAATGTCGACGAGCGGTTAAACCTGACCCAGGAGGTCCTGCGCACGCGCAACTCGGCCGAGTGGCTGGCCCGCCTCGAAGCGGCGGACGTCCCTTGCGCGCCGGTCCTGCGCCGCAGCGAGGTGATCGGCCATCCGCAAATCGAGGCGAACGAGATCGTGGTCGAGACCGATCATCCCCACGCCGGGAAGCTGCGCCAGGCCCGGCATGCGCCGCGATTCTCGGAAACGCCGGCGCAACATCGCCAAGGCGCGCCCCTTTTGGGGGAGCACACCCGTGCGATCTTGAGCGAAGCCGGGGTTACCGACAGCGAATTGCGCGCCCTCGCGGCCGAGGCTGTGATTGGCTTAGGCGAAAGTGGGGGTCTGGGCGAAGGAGGGACGTGACCGTGATCGATTTCTATTACTGGCCGACCCCTAACGGCTGGAAGGTCGCCATCATGCTGGAGGAGTGCGGCCTCCCCTACAAGACGATCCCGGTCAACATCGGCGCGGGCGAGCAATTCAAACCAGAATTTCTGGCGATCAGCCCCAACCATCGCATGCCGGCGATCGTCGATCGTGACGTTGATGGCGACCCTGTGCCGGTCTTCGAATCGGGCGCGATCCTTTTCTATCTGGCCGAAAAGACGGGGAAATTCATCCCGCCCGATCCGCTCGGGCGTAAGGAGGCGCTCGAATGGTTGTTCTGGCAGGTCGGCAATCAAGGGCCGATGGCGGGGCAGCTAAGCCATTTCGTCAACTACGCCCCGGGTGACGAAGCTTACGCGAAAGAACGCTACGGCAAGGAGTACGACCGCTGTCTGGGCGTGCTCGAACGCCGCCTCAAGGACCGGCCTTTCATTCTTGGCGACGACTACAGCGTGGCCGACATAATTTCTTGGCCTTGGGTTCTTATCGCGAAGCCCTTGGGCCAGTCGCTCGACGACTTTCCGAGGGTTTCCGCGTGGCGCCAAAGCATCAAGGCGCGGCCGGCCGTGCAACGGGGTGTCGATTTGGGCAAAGAACACCGCCGCTCCGCCCCACCGAGCGAGGCGGAGCGCAAAGTCCTATTCAATCAGAGTGCCGGTACGGTCAGAGACCTGAGCGGCGGCTGAGCGCGTTCCTTACGCGGCGGTGCCGCCGACGGTCAGGTTGTCGATCAGCAGGCTCGGCTGGCCGACGCCCACCGGGACGCCCTGGCCTTCCTTACCGCAAGTGCCGATGCCGCTGTCCAGCTTCATATCGTTGCCGATCATGGAAACCCGCGTCAGGACGTCCGGGCCGTTGCCGATCAAGGTCGCGCCCTTGACCGCGGCGCCGAGTTTGCCGTTCTCGACCAGATAGGCCTCGGTGCAGGAAAAAACGAACTTGCCCGAGGTGATATCGACCTGACCGCCGCCGAAATTGACGGCATAGAGGCCCTTCTTGACCGAGGCGAGGATTTCCGCCGGATCCTTGTCGCCGGCCAGCATGCAGGTGTTGGTCATGCGCGGCATCGGGATGTGGGCGTAAGACTGGCGCCGGCCATTGCCGGTCGGCTTCATACCCATGAGGCGGGCGTTCTGCCGGTCCTGCATATAGCCGACCAACTTGCCGTCCTCGATCAGGGTGGTGCACTGGCTGGGCGTGCCCTCGTCGTCGATGCTCAGCGAACCGCGCCGGTCCATAATGGTGCCGTCGTCGACGACGGTGACGCCGGGCGAAGCGACTTTCTCCCCCATCAGGCCGGCGAAGGCCGAGGTCTTTTTGCGGTTGAAATCGCCCTCCAGGCCGTGGCCGATGGCTTCGTGCAGCAGGATTCCAGGCCAGCCCGGCCCCAGAACGACCGGCATCTCCCCGGCCGGGGCGGGCACCGAATCCAGATTGACCAAGGCCTGGCGCAGGGCCTCGTCGACCGCACCGCGCCAATAAGCGGCGTCGATCAGGGTGTCGTAGGCGATTCGCCCGCCGCCGCCGAAGCTGCCGGTTTCCTGGCGATCGGCTTCCTCGACGACGATCGACACGTTCAGGCGCACCAGGGGGCGGATATCGGCGCCGCGTTCGCCGCCCGCGCGCAAGATCTGCACCGCCTGCCACTCGCCGGCCAGGGACGCCGAGACCTGACGCACGCGCGGGTCGAGACCGCGGCCGTAGGCGTCGATATCGGCCAGCACCTTGACCTTGGTGTCGAAGGGGACCGCGCCCAAGGGGTTCAGATCGGTATAAAGGGTTCGATTGGTTCCCACCGGCCCCGCCGCCATGGCGCCGCCGCGGCCCGCGTGGACCGTTTGCACCGTCTGAGCCGCGCGCCGGATGGCCTCTTCGGATAAGTCGCTGGCGTGGGCATAACCGGCGGCTTCGTCCGCGATGCCGCGCAGGCCGAAACCTTGGGCGGTATCGAAACTGGCGCTTTTCAACCGGCCGTCGTCGTAACTCAGGCCCTCGGACTGGCAATATTCCAGATAGAGCTCGCCGTCGTCCGCGCCGCTCAAAGTCTCGTCGACTAGGCGTTGGGTCCGGCTCAGGTCCAGCCCGGCCTTGTTGAAAAATAGATCGTCCGTCGCGGCGATATGGGACATGCGGGCTCCCTCGGCTTGAAATGGCAGGCTTGAAAAGGCGTCGTCGCGTCTGTCATAGCTCATATGGGGCCACGCGAGGCACAATAAAACGTAAAGGCCCCGCCAAGGGGAATGGGAAATCGAAGCCATGCCTAGCGGCCTTAGCGATCATCCGTTGCGCCATGCGCTTAGCGAGGAGTTGCACGCGCGGCCTTTCGCCAGGCTCCAGGCGCCGCGGCGCGCGACCCACTTGGCTCTGCTCTCGGGCGAAAACGCGGCCGCGGCCGACCGGCGCCATGTCGCGGCCTTATGCCAGCGATTCGGCGCCCCGCCGCCGGCGGACACGGATACCCATTTCATGGCCGATTTGGGCGCGTTTCAGCTCAAGTGGGAACGCCATACCGAGTTCTCCACCTACACTTTCTTCGTGACCCCGGACGAGGCCCCGAGTCCGGGATCGCGGGACGTCTTCGAGACCAAGGGCCTTGCCGAGGTGCCACGCGATTGGCTCGAGGCGCTTTCGGGCGAGTTGCTGGTGGGGGTTCACCTGAGCCTTATGCCGAGAGACGAAGCCGTGCCGGGCACCGACGAGATCGCGCGGGCCTTCGGCACCGGCAATCTTGCCGGCAGCATGGCGTCCGGCGAGGCCGCGGCGGTGTTCGTGGACTTCCGCATCCACGCCGACGGCTTTGGCCGAATCCTGGTTCACGACCGGCACCTGCAGCCGCGCCAGGCGGGGCGCTTGGTCCAGCGCCTCTTCGAGATCGAGACCTATCGGGCCATGGCTCTTCTGGCCCTGCCGGTCGCCCGGCAATACGGCCGGGATTTGACCGACGCCGGCGACCGGCTGAGCGACATGACCGGGCGCATGGCGGCGATGGGCGGTTTGGAAGACGAGCGCAAACTGCTCGCGGCGCTGACGGACCTTTCGGCCGAGGTCGAACGAATCGCCGCGGCCGCGAGCTATCGTTTCGGCGCGGCGCGGGCCTACTACGCGCTGGTGCGCCGCCGGGTCGAGGAATTGCGCGAGGTCCGGGTCGAGGGTCTACAGACAATTCATGAATTCCTGGAACGCCGCCTGGCGCCCGCGATGCGGACCTGCGAAGCAACCGCCGAGCGCCTCGACACCTTGTCCGGCCGCCTGTCTCGTACCGGCGATCTCTTGCGGACTCGTGTCGATATTCAGCTGGAATCGCAAAATAGCGCCCTTTTGCGCTCCATGGATCGCCGCGCGCGCCTGCAACTGCGCCTGCAGCAAACCGTGGAGGGGCTCTCGGTCGCGGCGATCAGCTACTACTTGGTCGGTCTCATATCCTATGCCGCAAAAGCTGGAAAATCGGCCGGTCTTCCGGTGAACCCCGATCTCTTGACGGGGCTCTCGGTGCCGGTAGTTGTGGCCGTCTTGGCGGCCGGCGTGTGGCGTTTGAGGCGGAAGCTGAAGCACGAGGAGCAGGACCAGGCCCAAGAAGATTGATTGTCACTCGCAAAAAATCCTGCGCCGAAGGCGTGAAGCCCGGTTGATTTTGGGAGGCTCCAAATGCAGTCACGCTCTTGTGAGCCTGCGGGACTGTTGCTATAGGTGCGGCGCGCTGCCCTCGATTCGGGTGCGCCGGGCGATCGTGAGACGGGGAACAAACGACATGAACAAACTGCAGCGAATGGGTGCTTTCCTTTTCGCCACCTTGACCGGTGTGGGCGTCACCTTCAGCGCCTGGGCCGCCGGACCTCGCGACTGGCAGATGGGGCTTCGCGAGCCGGCGTCTACGACCATGGAGCGGATCGACGACTTCCATAACCTGCTTCTGATCACCATTACGCTGATCACGGTCTTCGTCTTGGTGTTGCTGCTATACGTTATGTACCGTTTCTCGGAGAAGCGGAATCCGACGCCGTCCAAGACCACGCACAACACGGTGCTGGAAGTGCTGTGGACCGCAGTTCCCGTCATCATCCTGGTTGTGATCGCGATTCCCTCGTTCAAGTTGCTCTATTTCGCCGATCGGGTCGAAGAAGCCGACATGACGATCAAGGCGATCGGCCGGCAGTGGTATTGGAGTTACGAATACCCGGACTACGGCAACTTCACCTTCGATGCGACGATGGTCGACGAAGAAGATCTGGAAGATGGGCAGAAACGTTTGCTGGAAACCGACAACTACGTCGTTCTGCCCGTCGACACCAAGATTCGGATTTTGATTACCGCGAGCGATGTCCTGCACAGCTTCTCCCTGCCGGCGATGGGTATAAAGCTCGACGCCGTGCCGGGGCGTCTTAACGAGACCTGGGTTGAAATCACCCGCGAGGGTACTTTTTACGGTCAGTGCTCGGAAATTTGCGGCACCGGCCATTCCTACATGCCGATCGCGGTCAAGGCCGTCTCCAAGGAAGCCTTTGCCGAATGGGTCGAAGGAGCAAAAGAGGAGTTCGCGCGGGCCGATCAACCCGCCAAAGAACGCCGCCTGGCGCAAGCGCCGCAAGCCCAGTAGCTCGAAGAGGATTTTTTAGATCATGGCGTACTCCCAGGGTAGCGCTGCGGCGCACGACGATCACGATCACAAGCCGGGCTTTTTCGTCCGCTGGTTCTGTTCGACCAACCACAAGGATATCGGCACGCTTTATTTGGGCTTCGCTATTTTTGCGGGTCTGATCGGCGGCTTCTTTTCGTTGATCATGCGCTTGGAGTTGCAGGAGCCTGGACTTCAGTATCTCAGCGGGCTGTCCGACGATCCCGGTCAGATGTGGAACGTCATTATCACGGCGCACGGCCTGATCATGGTGTTCTTCGTGGTTATGCCGGCCTTGATCGGCGGTTTCGGCAACTGGATCGTGCCGCTGATGATCGGCGCGCCGGACATGGCCTTTCCGCGCATGAACAACATCTCTTTCTGGCTGTTGGTGCCGGCCTTTCTGTTGCTGTTCGGTTCGGCCCTGGTGGGACCCGGCGCCGGCACGAGCTGGGTCATCTATCCGCCGCTGTCTTCGAAACTGGGGCATCCCGGTCCCTCGGTGGACATGGCGATCTTCGCGCTGCATCTGGCGGGCGCGTCCTCGGTGTTGGGCGCGATCAACTTCATCACCACGATCTTCAACATGCGCGCGCCGGGCATGACCCTGCACAAGATGCCGCTGTTCGTCTGGTCGATCCTGATCACGGCTTTCCTGCTGCTGCTGGCGATTCCCGTTCTGGGCGGCGCGATCACCATGCTGCTGACCGACCGCAACTTCGGCACGGCCTTCTTCGACCCGGCGGGCGGTGGCGATCCGCTCCTGTTCCAACATCTGTTCTGGTTCTTCGGGCACCCGGAGGTTTACATCATGATCCTGCCGGGTTTCGGCATCATCAGCATGATTGTCGCGACCTTCAGCCATAAGCCGGTGTTCGGCTACCTCGGCATGGCTTACGCCATGGTGTCGATCGGTTTCGTCGGCTTCATCGTTTGGGCACATCACATGTACACGGTGGGCATGGACGTCGATACGCGGGCTTACTTCACCGCCGCGACCATGGTCATTGCGGTGCCGACGGGCGTGAAGATCTTCTCCTGGATCGCGACCATGTGGGGCGGCAGCCTGCGGTTTACGACGCCGATGCTGTGGGCGATCGGATTTATATTCCTGTTCACCGTCGGCGGCGTAACCGGCGTGGTGCTGGCCAATTCGGGCATGGATCTGCCGCTGCACGACACCTACTACGTGGTCGCGCATTTCCATTACGTGTTGAGCCTGGGGGCGCTGTTCTCGATCTTCGCCGGGTTCTATTACTGGATCGGCAAGATGTCCGGGCGCCAGTACCCGGAGTGGGCCGGCAAATTTCACTTCTGGACCACCTTTATCGGCGTCAACATCACCTTTTTCCCGCAACACTTCTTGGGCCTGGCGGGCATGCCCCGGCGCATTATCGACTATCCCGATGCCTACGCCGGATGGAACTACGTGTCTTCTGTGGGCTCCTACTTCACTTTGGCCTCGACCGTGTTCTTTATTGGCGTGGTGATCTACACCTTGACCGCCGGCCGGCGGATGGAGGCTAATTATTGGGGCGCGGGTGCGACCACCTTGGAATGGAGCGTATCCTCGCCGCCGCCGTTCCATACCTTCAACGAGCTGCCGCAGATTCGCTAATCCGCCGTGCCGTCCCTTCGCGGCGAAGGGGGGACCGGCACCTGGGCAATGTATGAGACCGAGGACCCGTGACCGACACTTCCTTGAGCTTGACCCGGACCCAAGAAGCCGCCTTCGCGAGCGAAGGCGCGGGTGTTAGAGATTATCTGGCGCTCTTGAAGCCGCGAGTCATGTCGCTGGTGGTCTTTACCGGCTTTGCGGGCTTGATCGCCGCGCCCGGATCGATGCATCCCTTGCTGGCGGCGGTCGCGGTGCTGTGCATCGCCGTCGGCGCCGGGGCGGCGGGCGCCATCAACATGTGGTACGACCGCGATATCGACGCGATCATGGAGCGCACGCGCGGGCGTCCGATCCCGAGCGGGCGCATGGAACCGGCCGAGGCGCTTGCCTTCGGCGTTACCTTGTCGCTTTTTTCCGTCATGCTGATGGGCTTGGCGGTCAATTGGGTCGCGGCCGGTCTCCTGGCTCTCGCCAACGCCTTTTACGTCTTCGTCTACACTATCTGGCTCAAACGCCGCACGCCGCAGAACATCGTGATCGGCGGCGCCGCCGGCGCCTTTCCGCCCATGATCGGCTGGGCCGCCGTGACCGGTGCGGTCGAGCTCGAATCGATCGCCTTGTTCCTGATTATCTTCATGTGGACGCCGCCCCATTTTTGGGCTCTGGCGCTGTACCGGGCCGGCGACTATGCCGCCGCCGGCGTGCCCATGCTGCCGGTGGTCGCCGGGCAAGCGGTCACCCGCAGGCAGATCGTTATCTACGCCGTTTTACTCGCGCCCCTGGCGCTGGCGCCGACGGTGCTGGGCTTCGCCGGTTGGCTTTATGCCGCGATCGCGGGGCTCATGGGATTGGCCTTTATTGCCCTGGCGGTTCAGGTTTGGCGCGATACCGGAGAGCGCGCCGCGCGGCGTCTGTTCGGTTTCTCAATTCTTTATCTGTTTGTGCTCTTTGCAGCTTTGATCGCGGAGCAGGCGCTGGTCCCGCATTTTGTGCACCTGGCCGGCGTCGCCTTAGGGCTGTGGGGGTGAGGACGGTGGCGAAACGCGAGCCGCGCAGCGAGGTGCACCGCAAACAGCGGACGAAGAACCTCGCGCTCTTTGCCGTGTTGGTAGGATTGATCGTACTCATCTATCTGATCACTCTCGTGCGCTTGGGCGGGGCCTGAAGCATGGCGCAAGCCAAGCGAACAACAAGCAGGAACGCGCGCACCGCCATGGTGTTGTCGGCGGTTGTCGTAGGCATGGTCGGTCTGTCCTTCGCGTCGGTTCCGCTGTATCGCATTTTTTGCCAGGTGACGGGTTACGGCGGCACCACCCAGGTCGCCGAGAATTTGCCCGGCGCCTCCACGTCGGAGTCGGACCGGGTTATCGAGGTGCGCTTCAACGCGGATGTCGATCCCAGCCTGCCCTGGAGCTTTCAGCCGGTGCAGCGGTCTCTCTTCGTGCGGGTCGGTGAGCCGGGCCTCGCCTTCTACCGGGCCCGAAACTTGAGCGACCGTCCGGTCGTGGGCAGCGCGACCTTCAATGTGACGCCGTTGAAGACCGGGGAATATTTCACCAAGGTCCAGTGCTTCTGTTTCGACGAACAGAAGTTGGAGCCGGGACAGGAAGTCGATATGGCGGTCAGCTTCTATATCGATCCCGAAATTCTCGAAGACCGTAACGTGGACGAAGTGAAGGCTATCACGCTGTCCTACACTTTTTTCCGCCAAACGGACGAGGAGTCGGAGGGCACAAAGAACAGCACCCAACTGACCCTGCGAACGGCGCCGGCAAAGACACTGAATTAGCAAGACACGCGATAAGAGGGAACTCATGACCGAAGCTCACGGCCACGCGCAAAATCATCCTTATCACTTGGTCGATCCCAGTCCTTGGCCGCTGGTTGGCGCTTTCGCCGCCGGCACGCTTGCGGTTGGGGCCGTGCTCTACATGCACGAGATCACCGGCTGGCTCATTCCTATTGGCTTCGTGCTGGTCCTTCTGACCATGTTCCTGTGGTGGCGCGACGTGGTCCGCGAGGCGCAGGTCGAAGGCCATCACACCCCGATCGTGCAAATCGGCCTGCGCTACGGCATGGCGCTGTTCATCGCCTCGGAGGTGATGTTTTTCGCGGCCTTTTTCTGGGCCTTTTTCGATGCCTCGCTTTATCCGAAAGAGGCGACCGGGTTCCAGTGGCCGCCCCAAGGGATCGAACCCTTCAATCCCTTCGAGATTCCCTTGCTCAATACCCTGATTCTTTTGCTTTCGGGCGTAACCGTGACCTGGGCCCATCACGCCCTGCGCGTGGACGACCGGCGCAACCTGGTGCGCGGGCTCGCGATCACGGTCGCTCTGGGCATTTTGTTCACCGGCTTTCAGGCTTATGAGTACAGCCACGCGGCCTTCAACTTCACCGACGGCATTTACCCCTCGACCTTTTTCATGGCAACCGGGTTCCACGGATTCCACGTCATTATCGGGACCTGCTTCCTGATCGTGTGTCTGATCCGGGCCAAGCGCGGGCATTTCACGCCGGAGCAGCATTTCGGCTTCGAGGCCGCGGCTTGGTACTGGCACTTTGTCGACGTGGTCTGGCTGTTCCTGTTCACAAGCGTTTACATTTGGGGCTCGTAAGTCGAGGGGGGGGGGGGCGCGGCGATACCGCCCGGCCCCAACCGAAGCAAGGCCCACCGAACGCAGGAGATGACAGAGCCAGTTTTCTACCCGAACCTTTCGCCCTTCGGCACCGGTTTGTCTTGCCGCTGCCCGCGCTGCGGTAAGGGGCGTCTCTACAATGGCTTTCTGGAGGTTGCCGAGCGCTGCGCCTCTTGCGGCCTGGATCTCAGAAAGGCCGACAGCGGCGACGGCCCGGCCGTCTTCATCATCTTCATCCTGGGATTTCTGGTCGTCCCCCTTGCCCTCCTGGTCGAGAGCCGTTTCGAGCCGCCTATGTGGCTGCACCTCACGATCTGGCCGCCGGTCATCCTGGGGGGCGCGCTGGCGCTGCTGCGGCCCATGAAGGGGGTTATGATCGCGCTTCAGTACCGCCATAAGGCGAGCGATTCCGGCACCGTCGATTACGACTAGTCGAGGCAAAGACATGGGTGCGTCCGAACGGCGCCGTTTTCGGCCGGGGTTTTGGCCGACGGCCGTGACACTCGCGGCGCTGTCGGTTCTCATCGGCCTGGGCACCTGGCAGCTTCAGCGCCTTGAGTGGAAGAGCGCGCTGATCGCGGAGATGCAGGCGCGCGGCGTCGCGGCGCCGATTGCTCTACCGGCCGATCCCTCCGATCCAAGCTTGGAATACACCCCGGTGCGGTTGATTGGGCAGTTTCTGCACGAAAAGGAACTCCATGTTCCGGCGCGCACCCACAACGGCAAGGTGGGCTTGCACATCGTCACGCCCCTGCGCTTGGACGATGGCCGCACGGTTTTTGTGAACCGTGGCTGGGTTCCGCCAGCGAAGCAGGACCCGGCAACCCGCGCGGCGGGCCAGGTCGAGGGCCTCGTTACCCTGGATGGCGCGATCCGCCGGGGCGGCTGGGGCGGCATGGAGACGTTCCGGCCGGCAAACCAGCCCGACGACAACCTTTGGCTTTGGATGGACCTGCCGGCCATGGCCGCGCACGCGGGTTTGAAGGGCGCCGAAACCCGGGTCTATGTCGCCGCCGGTCCGGCGGCCAACCCCGGTGGCTATCCGATCGGTGCCCCGACCCGCCTGGATGTCAGCAACAACCACCTGCAATATGCGATCATCTGGTACGCGCTTGCCGCCGCCTTGCTGGTGATCTACCTCCTGCATCAACGCCGTCCGCCGAAGGACATGTCCCATGAAAGCCTATGAAGCCCTGGAGCGGCGCTTCCAGCGCCTGAACGCCTTGCGCGAGGCCGCGGGGGTCCTGCAATGGGACATGTCGGCCATGATGCCGCCGGGCGGCGCTCCGGCGCGCAGCGAGCAGCTCACGGCGCTCGATCTGACCTGTCACGAGTGGTTGAGCGATCCGGCCGTGGCCGATCTTTTGGGCGAAGCGGAACAGGGCGCGGAGAAGCTCGATCCCTGGCGGCGCGCCAATTTGCGCGAGATGCGCCGGACCTGGCGCCACGAAACCGCCCTGGAGGCCAGGCTGGTCGAGGCCTTGGCCAAGACCCAACACCGCTGCGAGATGGCCTGGCGCGAGGCGCGGCCGGCCAGCGATTTCGCCGCCGTCTTGCCGCGCTTCGCCGAGCTTTTGAAGCTCGTGCGCGAGGCCGCCGACGCCAAGGCCGCCGCCTTCGGGTGCTCGCCTTACGACGCCTTGCTCGACGAGTACGAGCCGGGCGGCTCGTCTGCGCGAATCGACGCTATTTTCGGCGATCTGGCCGAGTTCCTGCCTGGTTTCTTGCCCCAGGCGCTGGCGCGCCAGGCTGCCGCGCCCGCGCCGGTCGCGCCGCCCGGCCCGTTTCCGGTCGCCGAGCAGGAGGCCCTGGCCCGGCGGCTCATGGCGGGTGTCGGCTTCGACTTCAGCCATGGCCGCCTGGATACCAGCCTGCATCCCTTCTGCGGCGGCGTGCCGGACGACGTGCGCATCACCACGCGCTACGACGAGGCGGATTTCACCTCCGCGCTCATGGGCGTGCTGCACGAAACCGGCCACGCGATGTACGAGCGCGGCCTGCCCGCCGAGTGGCGCTTGCAACCGGTCGGCGCGGCCGCCGGCATGGCGGCCCACGAAAGCCAATCCTTGCTGGTCGAGATGCAAGCCTGCCGGGGCGTGGAGTTCGTGTCCTACCTGGCGCCCTTGGCGCGCGAAGCCTTCGGCGGTGACGGACCAGCCTGGGAAGCGGAGAACCTCCTGCGGCTCGCCAACCGTGTCGAGCCGGGCTTCATTCGCGTGGATGCCGACGAGGTGACCTATCCGGCCCACATCATCCTGCGCACCCGCTTGGAAAAGGCGATGATCGCGGGCGATCTAGACCCCAAGGTCTTGCCCGGCGCCTGGAACGACGAGATGGACCGCCTGCTGGGGATTCGCCCGCCGGACGACCGTCTCGGCTGCCTGCAGGATATCCACTGGTACGACGGCGCCTGGGGCTATTTCCCGACCTATACCCTGGGCGCCATGGCGGCCGCGCAAGTCTTCGCCGCCGCGAGGGACGCCGTGCCGGAAATCCCCGAAGCCATCGGGCGCGGCGACTTCGCGCCGCTCATGGCCTGGCTGCGCGAAAATGTCCACAGCAAGGGTGCGCTTTACACCACCGACGATTTGCTGAAACAGGCGACCGGCAAACCCCTCGACCCCAAGGTCTTCGAGGCCCACCTGACAGCGCGGTATTTGGGGTAGGGGACACGACCGACGCGCTCATCGTTATCGATATGCAGGTCGGTTCCTTCGGCGAGGACATGCCTCGTTTCGATACCGATGGTCTTGTTGAGCAACTGAATTTGCGCGCGAGAAAAGTGCGTGCGAGAAATGGCCTCGTCATTTTCGTTCCGCATGACGATCCTCCGGGGCGCGCGCATGCCCCGGGTGCGCTGTCCGGGTGGCCTCCTGCGCCGACATACTCGCGGGACCCTTATCAAAATGACTTAAACCCCTATCCCCCCAATAATCGCGCCTTGGATCAGCAGGGCGGTGAGCCAATAGCCGCCGTCGATGACGGTCAGGCTCCAGCCCTTGCCTTGGAAGCGGTGGTTGACGGTCATGGAGGTCACGACAAAGCCGACCCAAAGGAAGGCCGCTGTGATCAGCGCGTTGGCAATGCCGGCGCGGCCCAGGTGGCCGATCACGCCGGCCAGCATGAAGGCCATGATGAGCTGGCACGCGGCGGCGACCAGATAAATCGACTTGCCGGTGCTCAGGTCCGCTTCGGTGACCCCGGCCGCCGCCATCCATTGTTTGCCCAGTGCGCCGTACCAAGCCGCGCCGCAACCGAAACTGGCGGCGGCGGCGACCAGAACCGCTAGATAGTTGATTCCCGCGAAAGTCATGGGTACGCCTTCTCTTTGCCCGCAATGGCTTCAAGATACTACCGGGAGCGCGGTGAGAGAAATTTAACTTCGTGCTAAACTTATCGACACATCAAGGAAGGTAAGAACGCGATCTTCGCGGCCGGATGCCCATTGTGCTATCGTTGCCGGCAATTGGGAGGAGCCATCTGAAAAACCCGGCTTAGACTCGGCTCGCGCGGCGGCGACTAGAAATGGCGGGAGGCTTAAATGAATCGGGGCACGTTCAGCGTCGCGATCGCCGCGATGATGCTACTAGCGTCGCAGGCGAAGGCGGATAACTGGTATTTTCAGGGCCTGGTCGGTAAGCGCTTCTTGACCGAGTCGGACCTGACCCTGGAAGGCACTACGAGCAAGGTTGAGATAGCGACGGACGGCGTCCCCAGCGGCAGCGCCGCCTTGGGCTATCGCATCCGGTCTTTTCCCCATCATGCCATCGATACCCGCATCGAGATCCAAGGCGGCGCTTCGGAAAGCGAGCCCGAGACGATCGAGCCGAGAGGGGCTCTGGCCACTCGGCTGGGCACGACTGAGAAAGTTGGTTTTGACGCCGAAAACGTGCATTCGATCTTCGGCATGGTCAATCTATGGATCGATTATGACCTCGGCGCCTCTTGGCTGGTAAGCGCGGGCGGTGGAGTGGGGACGGCCTACATCGCTTGGGACCGCGCCAGACAAGGGGCAACGGTGATCCTTGATGACAGCGACCTCGTGCTCGCCTATCAGGGCGGCCTGGGCGTCGGGTACGAAATCCTCCCGGACCTCGTGATAAGCGTGGATTACCGCTACTTCGCGACGGCCGACCCCCACTTCAGCTTCGACGGCGATTGGACGGCGGAATACGGGAGCCACGATTTGATGTTCGGTTTCCGGTATTTTTTCTGGTAGGTGACGGTGCTTGCGCTGACCTGCCCCGATTTCGGCACCGGTCGTTGGTTTAGACTATTTGAGCTGTCTGGCAAGCGGCGAGGAGTCCGCAACCCCTCGGCAACGAAGGGCATCGTCCGGATCGACGCCAGCAAAACCGCTGTTAGATTCCTATCGCCCCGACGATCGCGCCTTGGATCGGCAGCGCGGCGAGAGGGATTAACTTCATGCTAAACTTATCGATACATGTCTTGATCGGACCTGCTTGCCCTCGACGAAGGAGCGCCACCCCATGACACTGTGCCCGTGCGGTTCGGACCGGCGCTTAAACGACTGCTGCGGCCCCATCGTCGCCGGCGCGCCTGCGGCCACCGCCGAGATCCTGATGCGCTCGCGCTATACCGCGTTCACCCTGGCCAATGTCGACTATCTGACCGCGACGCTGGCGCCGGAAATTCGCGGCGATTTCGATGCCGCCGAGGCCGAGGAAACGGCCAAGAAAACGCTTTGGGACGGCCTGGAGGTGCAGGCTGTGACCGGCGGTGGCGCAAACGAGCGTACCGGCACGGTCGAGTTCGTGGCCCGCTTTCGCTATAGTGGCGAGCGGCGCGTTCATCACGAATTGGCGAGCTTTCGCCGCGAGGGGGAACGTTGGATGTGCGATGGCGGTGAGATGAATCCCAAGGGCCCGCCGCGCCAAGTCACGAAGGTCGGACGCAACGAGCCTTGTCCTTGCGGCTCCGGCAAGAAATTCAAGAAATGCTGCGGCGCCTGAGCGGGGTCCGGGGCTTGTTCCCCGCGCGCGCCTGGGCGGATGCCTGATGGAACGCCGCTTCGAGTGTACGGCTTGCGGCAAGTGCTGTTTCGGTTGGCTGCCGCTGACGCTCGACGACGCGCTGGATCACGCGCACCGCTTTCCGCTGGCGCTTATCTGGACGCCGGCGCGCCAGGGCAGCAAGGCCTTCGAGTTGACCGCGCGAATAGGCGTGACCTTGCGGCTACCGGATCGCAAGCGGATCGCGGTGCGGATTACCCCGACCGCCTATGTGCCGCCATCCTTTCCCTGCCCGTCGCTGACGTCCGAGGGTCTGTGCGGCATCCATGAGGACAAGCCGCTAAGGTGCCGGACCATGCCGTTTTTCCCCTATCATGAGGAAGGGGATCAGACAGGGTCGCTTATCCCGCGAGATGGCTGGGCCTGCGATACTTCCGAGGCCGCGCCTGTGGTTTACCGGGACAAGAAAATCGTGGATCGCGGGGATTTCGACCGCGAAAGGGAGGCGATCCTGCGGCAGGCGCCCGGCTTGCGTTCCTATGCGGAAGCGCAACTGGCCAAGGCGCCGGGGGTGCGCGAAGCGGTGGTGCGGGCCGCCGCGCCGCGCGCGGCCGGGCACATTGTGCGAAGCTTCTCCGCCATTGTTCATAGCATGCAGGCGGTCGATACGCGCGCCTTCGCCGAACGTCAGCTTCCGGTGCTGACGGACTTCGCGGCCGCCACGGCCAGCGTGCCCGAGGTATCGGACTATCATCAATACTACTTGAGATCGGCTAGCGAAATGGAGCGCTTGCTGGCGTGAGCAAGGCCCGGACTTCCACGGCGGCATCCCTTGTCCGGCCCCGGCCCTGTGTCTAGATTAGCGAGCCTTCACCGAGGATCGGCGACCGAATTTGCGCTATGTGAGTACACGCGGGAGCGCGCCCGCGCTTGGGTTCGAGGACGTTCTGCTGACCGGGCTGGCCCGTGACGGCGGGCTTTACGTGCCCGAGGTCTGGCCGCGGTTTTCGCCCGCCGATATCCGCGCCCTGGCCGGTCTGCCCTATGCCGAAGCCGCCGCGCGGGTCATGCGGCCCTTCGTTGGCGACGCCCTGGATGAGGGGACGCTGGATACGCTCCTACGCGACGCCTATGCGTCCTTCGGTCACGCGGCGGTCGCGCCCTTGAAGCAGCTCGATTCGCGCACCTGGCTGATGGAACTTTTTCATGGGCCGACGCTGGCGTTCAAGGATTTCGCGCTGCAGGTCGTCGGGCGTCTCTTCGACCATGTGCTGACTCGCCGCGGCCAGCGCGTGACCATTGTCGGCGCGACCTCGGGCGACACGGGGTCGGCCGCGATCGAGGCCTGCAAGGGCCGTGACCGGATCGAGGCCTTCATCCTGCATCCGCAGGGGCGGGTGTCGGCGGTCCAGCGGCGCCAGATGACGACCGTCATGGACGAGAACGTCCATAACCTCGCCATCGAGGGCACCTTCGACGATTGCCAGGACATGGTGAAGGCCATGTTCAACGACACCGCCTTTCGCGACGAGATGGGCCTCTCGGCGGTCAATTCGATCAACTGGGCCCGGATCATGGCCCAGATTGCCTATTACTTCGTGGCCGCGGCGGCTCTGGGGGCGCCGGAGCGGCGCGTTGCCTTTGCCGTACCGACCGGGAACTTCGGTAATATCTTCGCCGGTTACGCGGCCGCCAAAATGGGCTTGCCGGTGGCCAAACTCATCGTCGGATCGAACCGTAACGATATCCTGACCCGTTTCTTCGAAACCGGGGTCATGTCCATGGCCGAGGTTCATCCCACCTACGCGCCCAGCATGGATATTCAGGTGTCGAGCAATTTCGAGCGGCTGCTGTTCGAGATTTTCGACCGCGACGGTGCGGCCGTCGCCGAAGCCATGGCCGCATTCCGCGCGACCGGTAAGTTGGATCCGGGCCGGGCGCGCTGGCGGAAGGCCTGCGCTTTGTTCGAGGCGGCGCGCCTGGACGATGCCGAGACCCTGGCGGAGATCGCGCGCCTGCACCGCGAAACCGGCGAGCTGATCGATCCCCACAGCGCTATCGGCATTGCGGCGGCGCGCTCAAAGGCCGACGGCAAAGAGCTTTCCGACCCGGCGGTTCCGATTGTCGCGCTGGCGACGGCACATCCCGCCAAGTTTCCCGACGCGGTGGAGAAAGCAACCGGCGTGCGCCCGGCCGTACCCGCGCGCCTGGGCGATCTCTTTTCGCGCGAGGAACGGGTCAGCGTCCTGCCTAACGACCTTGCGCAGGTTCAGGATTTCGTGCGCCGTCACGTCCGGCGTAACACACCCGTGCCGGAGCGCGCATGACCGTCCAGGTTTCCAAACTTGCCAATGGCCTGACCGTTATGACCGACGCGATGGAGAACGTCGAGACCGTCTCGCTCGGTGCCTGGATCGGGGTTGGCACACGCCAAGAGCCGGCCGAGGTCAACGGCATTGCCCACCTCTTGGAGCACATGGCCTTCAAGGGGACCGAGCGGCGCTCCGCCTATGACATCGCGGAAGAGATCGAGGCCGTCGGCGGGCACCTGAACGCTTATACCAGCCGCGAGAACACCGCCTTCTACGCCAAGGTTTTGGCCGAGGACGCGCCGCTCGCGGCCGATATCATTTCCGACATCCTGCTTAACCCAACCTTCGACGAGGACGAGTTGAAACGCGAGCGCGCGGTTGTGTTGCAGGAGATCGGTCAGGCCAACGATACCCCGGACGATGTCGTCTTCGACCGCTTTCAAGAGACCGCCTATCCCGGTCAGGCGATCGGCCGCCCGGTGCTAGGGACCGCCGAGATCGTCAGCGGAATTGGCCGGGCGCCTTTAAGAGATTACATGTCGCGCCACTACGGCACCGGGTCGATGGTCATGGCGGCCGCCGGAAGAATCGCGCACGAACGCTTTGTCGATTTGGCCGGCGCGGCCTATGAAGACTTGCCGCGCGAGCGCGGGAGCAACGTGGAATCGGCCGTCTATCGGGGCGGCGAATACCGCGAGACCCGCGATCTGGAGCAGGTTCATATTCTTTTGGGATTCGATTCGGTCAGCTACCTGGATCCGGATTACTACACGGCCTCGGTCTTCTCGACCCTCTTTGGCGGGGGTATGTCGTCGCGGTTATTTCAGGAAGTGCGTGAGAAGCGCGGCCTCGTGTATTCGGTTTATTCCTTCGTGGCGGCGTATCGCGACGGCGGCACCTTCGGCATTTATGCCGGAACCGGTGAAAACGAGGCGGCCGAACTCGTCCCCGTGGTCTGCGGCGAGTTGGCGAAGGCCGCCGTCGAGGTGAGCGACGAAGAGATCGTACGGGCCAGGGCTCAGCTCAAGGCCTCGATCCTGATGAGTCTGGAAAGCACGGGTTCGCGCTGCGAGCAACTTGCGCAGCAGGTCTTGACCTATGGCCGCCCCCTCGGCGTGCCGGAGATCGTGGCCAAGATCGAAGCCGTCGATGTCCAGGCCGTGCGCCGTTACGCGGAACGGCTCGCCACCAGCCGGCCGACCCTGGCCAGCGTAGGTCCGGTAGGGAAGGTAGAACGGTTCGACCGGGTCGCCGCCCGCTTCGGATAGGTCGGGGGCTCATGCTATTCCGGCAATGGCGCGATTCTTCGGCCCAACACCCAAGGCTGGAGGGACGCCGCGTATACCTGCGGCCGCCGGCTCACCGGGATTGGCGCGCCTGGGCCGATCTGCGCGGGGAAAGCCGCGATTTCCTGACCCCATGGGAGCCGACCTGGGCCTATGACGCGCTGACACGCAAAGCGTACCGGCGCCGGCTGCGGGCCTATAGGGCGGAGCTGCGCCAGGGCACCAGTTACAGCTTCCTCGTCTTTCGCAGCGAGGATGACGCGCTCTTGGGCGGCGTCACCTTGTCCAATGTCCGCCGTGGCGTCGCGCAATGCGCGAGCCTCGGCTACTGGTCCGGCGCCCGCTATAGCCGTCAGGGCTACATGACCGAATCCCTGGCCGTGGCCTTGAAGTTCGCGCTTGGAAACTTAGGCTTGCACCGGGTCGAGGCTGCCTGCTTGCCCGCCAACACCGCCAGTCGGGCCCTCCTCCTCAAGTCCGGTTTCCGTGAGGAAGGTCACGCGCGGGAGTACTTGCGTATCGACGGCCGCTGGCAGGACCACCTGCTGTTCGGCATCTTGCGCGCGGACGTGAAAAACCTGGATTAAGCGATATCGCTAGGCGTGGCCGGCATCGCCGGACAACAGCGTCGGGTCGAAACCCAGCTTGGCGATGGCGCGATCCCATTTGCTGTCCAGGTCGTCGTCGAAGACGAGCCCCTCGTCGGGGGCCACGTGAAGCCAGCCATTGGCATGAATCTCGGTGTCCAGTTGTCCAGGGCCCCATCCGGCGTAGCCAAGCGCGAGCAGGCTGCGCCTCGGTCCGCGTCCTTTCGCAATGTCCTGGAGGATATCGATGGTCGCGGTCAGAGCGACCTCGTCATTGACCTCAAGCGTGCTTTCATGCCGGTATTCGCCCGAGTGCAAGACAAAGCCCCGGCCGGTCTCCACAGGACCGCCGAAATGGATACGGGTATCCGTGCCGCTCTTCGGTGAATCGATACCGAGTTGCTGCAAGAGGTCTGGAAAGGTCACCGCGCCCGCGAGGCGGTTGATGACGAGGCCCATGGCCCCCTCAATATTGTGCGCACACATATAAATTACCGTGCGGGCGAAGCGATTATCCTGCATGCTGGGCATGGCGATCAGGAGCTGCCCGGACATGTAGCCGCCCTGCAAACCTCTACTTTCGCCTTGTTTCATTGTTCCTCGCCCCGACTAGCCGGCGGGCGAGACGGACCTAACCCAACCCCGCCCACGGAAAAAAGCACAAATCACCTCGCCACAACAATGTGACGCGAGCGTGACCGTTCAACCATACTATATATGATGGGTTAGTTCCACGTGAAGGCAACACGGCGCATGATCGGCATAAGCTCTGAATTCGGGACGAAATGGTTAACGCGCCTTCACGCTCGGGCGTTTCAGGTGTGTGCGGGGGCGGTTCTGGCTGTCGTCGCCTTGGGAGTGGCGGCGCCGTCGGTGTGGGCCGCGGCCAGCCCCTGGATCGACCAGGAGCAGGCACGTCTTCGTTTGCTGGCCGCCGCCGATACGGCCGGTGCGGAGGACACGATTTCGCTCGGCTTGCATTTCAAGCTCGAGCCGGGCTGGAAGGTCTATTGGCGCTCCCCCGGCGATGCCGGCTATCCACCGCAGATCGATTGGGCGGAATCGCAAAATTTGGCGGCTGCCGAGATGGAATGGCCGGTGCCGCACCGCTTCTCCCTGTTCGGGCTGCAGACCTTCGGATACGGCGATGAGGTCGTGTTTCCGATCGCGGCCCGGCCGATTCGGCCCGGTCAGGCCGTCGCCCTGCGCGCCAAGGTCGAATATCTGACCTGCAACGAGATTTGTATTCCGCGTGAGGCGGTCCTGGCGCTCAACTTGCCGGCCGGGTCTGGCGAACCCACGGCCGACGGCTTTCTGATCGATACCTTTCGCCTGCGCGTGCCTGGCAAGGGCCCGGCTCAGGGGCTGGAGATTGAAAAGGCCGTTCTGACCGGGACCTTGGCGGCGCCGGTGGTCGAAGTTACGGCGCGTTCCGACCGGCCTTTCGAGTCGCCGGACGTCTTGATCGAGGCGCCGCCAGGGTTCAGCTTCGCCGCGCCGGAGATAAGCTTCGCGGAGGCGCGGAGCCGGGCCGTGCTTCGTGTCGCGGCGACGGCGGCAGGCGGCGGGGTCCTGGAAGGCAAGCGGATCACCCTAACTTTGACCGATGGCCGGCGCGGCAGCGAGCGTCCGGTCGTCGCGCGTTATGCGGCCTCGGCGGCCGCGCGTACCGGCGGCGGCCCGGTCGATGTCGGGACGTTCGCGGTCATATTGGGCTTGGCGATTCTGGGGGGGCTGATCCTAAACCTGATGCCCTGCGTCTTGCCGGTCCTTTCCATCAAGTTGTTGTCGGTGGTCAAGCACGGGGGGCGCGCGCCTGCCGCGGTGCGGGTCAGCTTCCTGGCGTCCTCCGCCGGAATCATCGCGTCCTTCCTGGTCCTGGCGGGTGGGGCGATTCTGGTCAAATCGCTGGGTCTGGCGGTCGGCTGGGGCATCCAGTTCCAACAGCCGCTGTTCCTGACCGCGATGGCGGTGGTCGTGATTCTTTTCGCGTGCAATCTTTTCGGGTTCTACGAATTCGGCTTGCCGCGTTGGGCCCAGGGGACCGCCACGCTTGGCCAAGCCCGAGGCGGCGCGCCGCGCGAGCCGACCCTGACGGAACACTTCATGACCGGGGCTCTCGCGACCTTGCTGGCGACGCCGTGCTCGGCGCCTTTTTTGGGCACCGCCATTGGGTTTGCCTTGGCGCGCGGTCCGCTCGAAATCCTTTCGATCTTCGCCGCGCTCGGGCTCGGGCTGGCGCTGCCCTACTTGGTGATTGCCGCGGTACCGGCCTTGGCGACCCGCCTGCCGCGCCCCGGCCCCTGGATGGTCACGCTCAGGCGGGTGCTCGGTCTGGCCCTGGTCGCGACCGCGGTCTGGCTCTTGAGCGTTCTTAGCGCGCAGGTCGGCCTAGGTGGGGCCGTCGCCGCGGGCGCCCTGCTTGGCGCCCTGATCCTTGTGGTCTGGATGGGCCGCGCCCGGGACAGCCGGTCGCGCGCCACCGCGATCGCCACCCCGGCTTTGGCGGGAATTTTGGCGCTGGCCACTATTGCGCTGCCCGCCGGTCTGACCCCGCAAGCGGTGACCGCCATAGCGGCACCCCAAAAAGGCGATGAGATCTGGCAAGCTTTCGACCAGGCCGAGATTTCGCGCCGTGTGGCTCAAGGCGAGATCGTCATCGTCGATGTGACCGCGGATTGGTGCCTGACCTGCCAGGTCAACAAGAAGCTGGTGTTGGACCGGGACCCGGTAAACTCACGAATCGCCGGGGAAGGGGTTACCGCGATGCGCCGCGACTGGACCCTGCCAAGCGACGAGATCTCGGCCTACCTCGAAGGATTCGGACGCTATGGCATTCCGTTCGACGCGGTGTACGGTCCCGGAGCGCCGGGTGGTATCGCGCTGCCGGAGCTTTTGACCAGCGAGGCGGTATTGAAGGCGTTCGAGCAAGCGGGTGGCGGTTGATCGCGCGCGTGCAAAGGCTATCTTGCGTGTCTGAACCGGGCCCGGTACCGCGCGCCCGATAACTTGTTTTGGGGAAGGAATCTAAGAATGACAATCAAGCTTGGCGACAAGGTTCCGGAAGTCTCGCTCGCTCACATGACCAAGGACGGCCCGGCGCCGATCTCGACGAGCGACATCTTCAAGGGCAAGAAAGTCGTGCTCTTCGCGCTGCCGGGCGCCTTCACGCCGACCTGCTCCGCGAAGCATTTGCCCGGCTTCGTCGAGAAGGCGGATCAGATCAAGGCCAAGGGCGTGGATACGATTGCGTGTCTCTCCGTCAACGATCCCTTCGTGATGGGGGCCTGGGGCAAGGACCAAAGCGTCGGCGAGAAGGTTCTGATGCTGGCCGACGGCAGCGCCGAGTTGACCAAGGCGATGGGACTGGAACTGGACCTGACGCCGCGCGGCTTCGGCGTGCGCTCCGACCGCTACGCCATGATCGTGGACGACGGCGTGGTTTCGATGTTGAACCGGGAAGAGCCCGGCGCCTTCGAGGTTTCCGGCGCCGACGCGGTCCTCAAGGCGCTATAGCGGCGACCCGGCGACTGGACCGTCATTGTGGCGTTGCCTCCACGATAGGTCCTGTTTCAGGCGTGGTGCGGTCATCTCCGACGACAGTCCGGCACGGGAAACAGGTGCCAGGGCATGACTCTACCAACATGGGTGTGCTATGTTGGCTGTTGGAAACGAGAGTGGACCTACAGGCCTCGCAGCACTCGCAGCACTCACGATATAAGTTTACCCAGTGCGGAAATACACCTGAAACAAACCACATCCGTGCCCCTGCAGCCAGATCACTCTTGCAGGAGGCTAGTGGATAGAATCTAACACTTAGCGCCAACAAGAACGGCAGGAACCCGTGACATTCCCCGAGGCCTAGGGGGCATCAAGAGTCGGATTTTCATCACTAGATAATATGCAGATCAAAGAAATCTTTCAGACGGCCGTTCCCGCGTGGATATCAGCCGTGGGAACATTGGCAATTGCTGTAGTCGCTTGGATCACGCTCGATCCGCTAGTAGAAAACCTGAACTTACGTTCAGAGAATGTGGGGCTAAGAGTCCAACTTGATGACCTTAACAGACAAACGAAAGAGTCGGAGTCAGCTCTATCCATCGCCAAGATGCAAAGAGTTGCTGCCGAAAGCCAGTTAGAGAGATTCAATGCCGACTTAGCCAGAACGCGGGAAGATACCCGTTTGGCCCAGAGAGAATTGTCCGCCACTAGGGCACATACTGATCGCCTCCTGGAAATGAGCGCAAAGACACTCGAAACGCTAAATGAGCGCGATGAGGAACGGAGGAAGCTTCAGGAACAGAACAAAGAAATTCGCGTGGCAAATGCTGTACTCGATACTGAGAACGTCACCCTTCAAAAGCAAAACGTTGCATTAGCCGGCGAACGCGACAAGCTAATTTCCAGCCTATCGGATGCGCACCGCGAGGTAGCACGTGTTCGACATTCTCAACGAGTTTTCGTTATCGATTCGATACTGCAAAAAGCTAGAACACTCGTTCCGAACCCCTCGACCGGCTTCAAGAAATTCGTAGAGCTTAATCCCAAGGGGGAATGGCCGACGGTGACTGCCGCAGTGTCGACGTTAATGGGCGCGTTCCTCTCAGAGCCGCCGCCGCGACGAACCGGCCGTGAAGTCTTAAGGTCTCTGTACGAAGAACCGGAATTTGATCTATTTACTGAACAGGAACGCCAGTCCTTTGTGGCCAAGATCGAAAAATTCATGAATGTCCGCAAAGAAGAATTTGACCAACCGCTTGGCATTGACTTTCGAATAGGCGCAGAATTTGGTAAGGCAAGTCGACACGTAACGGATTTGAGGACTGCTCAAAACAAACAAACGAGAGTTGAGGTCGAAAAAGGGAAACCGGAACGTGTGCCGACAGATCAAGATATCAAACAAGCGGAAGATATGGAGCGGCCGGCTCGCGAACTACATGAGAAAGAGATTCAGCGCGCAACAAGAGTGGTCGAAGAATTTCATTCCGCTTTAGACGAAATGAAGGCTAGCTTAACTGATCCTACCTAGTGGATCGAATCTAACACTTGGTGCCCGCGTTTGACGGCGGCGATGATTTTGTCTGGACCTGTGGTCCAGGTGAAGAACAACGGTCGACCAAGGGGCATTACCCAACGGCCATCGGACCGTCATGCGTTTCGCAACCCGGGAGAATGTGATGCGAAGGTGGCGCCAGCGGCACATTGAGGTTATGTCCGCACCGGCTCATTCTTTGCCATGACGGCAACCCTGGGAGAACGTCGGCTTAGCAACACTTTCTCACCGTTGAGGGATGCGACAATGGGCGCGGTTTCCGGACTTGTCTAGCGTCCTGGGTGGCGACGCCGGTTGAGGCCCGAACAGCCCCGGTGCATGCGTGGGTTTGGGAGGCTCAGCGCTGGGCCGGGATCGCGGCGCGCGCCAGTTCGTCGGCGCGCTCGTTTTCGGCGTGCCCGTCGTGGCCTTTGACCCAGACCCATTCGACGTCGTGCGTGGCCAGGGCCGCCTCCAGGCGCTGCCAGAGGTCCTTATTCTTGACCGGTTTTTTGTCGGCGGTTTTCCATCCGCGCCGCTTCCAGCCATGAATCCATTTGGTGATACCGTCCTTCACGTAGGTGCTATCGGTATAGAGGCGCGCCTTCGATGTGCGATTCAGGGTTTCCAGGGCCACGATCGCGGCCATCATCTCCATGCGGTTGTTGGTGGTCTGCGCCTCGCCGCCCGATAGCTCGCGCTCCGCGCCCTTGTAGCGCAGGATCGCGCCCCAGCCGCCCGGGCCCGGATTGCCCGAGCAAGCCCCGTCGGTGAAGATCTCGACCCTCTCAGCTTCCATCAATCTAACCCGTAAGCGCCGGGCCCACGGACACCCTGATGAAAGCGCAGCTTGTCCCGGTACTCCAGCGGGTCTTTGGGCCGGACCAGGGCGCCCTCCGGGTGGTGCAGCCAATCGTAGAGGCGGGTCAGAAGAAAGCGGACCGAGGCGCCGCGCGCGAGTATGGGAAGCGCTTCCAGTTCCGCTTGCTCGAGTGGGCGCACACGGCGGTAGCTGTTGAGGAGCAGGCGCGCCTTGGTGACGTTGAAGGCGTTGTCCGGCTCGAAGCACCAGGCATTCAGGCACACCGCGAGGTCGTAAGCGTAGAAGTCGTTGCAGGCGAAATAGAAATCTATGAAGCCCGATAAGCGTGGGCCCAGAAAGAAGACGTTATCTGGAAACAAGTCCGCGTGGATCACGCCGCACGGCAAACCCTGCGGCCAGTCCCGTTCCAGCGCCTCAATTTCCCGCGCCAAGTCCTCGGCTAGGCCCGGGCGCACCTCATGCGCGCGGGCGCGGCTGCGCTCGAACAAGGGACGCCACCCGGTCAGGGACAGATCGTTGTCCCGGTGGAGCGCGAATCCCTCGCTAGCAACATGCATCCGGGCCAGGGCATCGCCCAGGAGGCGGCAGTGTTCCGGCTGGATGCGGCGCGGCGACAAGCCGTCGAGAAATGTGACGATCACCGCCGGCCGGCCGCACAGGTTGCGCAAGCTCTCTCCGTCCTTGCCCGCGACCGGCAAGGGGCAATCGAATCCCTTGTCGGAGAGGTGGTGCATCAGGCCCAGGAAATAGGGCAGGTCTTCCGCCCGGACGCGCTTTTCGTAAAGAGTCAGGATGTAGGTGCCCCGCGTCGTGCGCAGCAGGAAGTTGGAGTTCTCAACCCCTTCCGCGATGCCTTTGAACGACGTCACGTCGCCCAGGTCGTATTGGGTGAGGAAGCCGGTCAGGTCCTCGTCGGAGACTTCGGTGTAAACGGCCATGGGACAATCGGATCAGGCAGCCCAAGTGGGACGGGGCGCTAACGTATCAGGCCAAGGCCTTGGTCTCGGTCAAGATACGCGGCAGCTTGAATTGCACGCTTTCGTTGGTCACCGTGATCTCTTCGATACTGACGTCGAAGCGCTCGCGGCAGGCGGCGATCACTTCCTCGACCAGGACTTCCGGGGCCGAGGCGCCGGCGGTGATGCCCAGGCTATCGATATCGGTCAAATCCGACCAATCGATGCCGCTGGCGCGCTGCACCAGCATGGAACGCTCGCAGCCAAGCTTGCGCGCGACCTCGACCAGGCGCTGCGAATTGGAAGAGTTGGGCGCGCCCACAACCAGCAAGGCGTCGCAACGCGGGGCGATGGCTTTGACGGCCTGTTGGCGGTTCGTCGTGGCGTAGCAAATATCCTCCTTCTTCGGCCCGTGAATGTCCGGGAATCTGCCGCGCAGGACGTCAATGGTTTCCGCCGTGTCGTCGACCGATAGCGTGGTCTGGGTAATAAAGGAGAGGCGTTGAGGGTCCTCGACCTCGACGCTCCGCGCGTCTTCGACGCTTTCGACCAGGAGGATTCGCCCATCCGGCACCTGGCCCATGGTGCCGATGACCTCGGGATGGCCGGCGTGTCCGATCAGGATGATTTGGCGGCCATAGCGGGCGTGCCGTTCCGCTTCCCGGTGAACCTTGCTGACCAGCGGGCAGGTCGCGTCCAAATAGAACAGCTTGCGCTGCTCGGCTTCGGCCGGCACCGTTTTGGGGACGCCGTGCGCCGAAAAAATCACCGGCACGTCCTCCGGCACCTCGTCCAAATCTTCGACGAAGACGGCGCCCTTTGCCTCCAGTCCTTCAACCACATAGCGGTTGTGGACGATCTCGTGGCGGACATAGACCGGCGGTCCGAATTTCGCGATCGCCTCCTCGACGATTTCGATGGCGCGCTCGACCCCGGCGCAAAACCCGCGCGGGCTGGCAAGCAAGATAGTCAGCGGTCGTTTCGTCATGGCTTCCGGGGAGGGCTCCAATGTCAGCGGCTGAGCGGCCGCGCGGCTTGTAGAGGCTGAGACCATGTTATCGCAACTTGGACCGTCAGGCGACCCTTGTACTGGTCCAGGGGCTTGCCTAAAGTCGCTGCGGATTCGCGGGCGGCCCTGCCGCCGCGCCGAAACTAGTACACCTTCAACGCGGAAGGAAGAGGTATGGCCGATCCGGTTCCAGCGCAAAAAGCGCCGTATCAATACACGGTGGAAGCGGGGCGGAACTATTTCTGGTGCGCCTGCGGTAGAAGCAAGAAACAACCGCTTTGCGACGGGTCGCACTCCGGCACCGATATTACCCCTTTCATTTATAAGGCTACCGAATCCAAGGAAGTTTGGTTTTGCGGATGCAAGGCGACCGGAAATCAGCCGCTTTGCGACGGAACGCACAAAACTCTGTGAAGGGCATATACCCGGTGTTTTCACGTTACCTGTGCGGCGGCCGCAAAATCGGCGCGGCCCAAGGGCTCATACCGCTTCGGCGGTGGGGTGTGGGGCTTGCGGTTGTGGGGCCTATCGTCCTGGCGGCTTGCGCCGGGAGCGAGCCGCCGCCGCCACCGTGCCCGGCCGTGTCCGGAGTCACAGGGGCGCAGACACTGGTCCGCTTCGACCAAAGCGGGCAGGACCTCACCGACGTGCTCTTCGAGGCCGAAGTTAAGGACGTCGTCTTGCGTTGCGAGTACGACGACAATGTAGTTGAGGCCGATATGCGGGTGTCGATCGAGGCCGTTCGCGGCCCGGCCGATCTCAAGCGCCAGGCCAGTTTCAACTACTTCGTGGCAATCGCGACGCTCGACCGGAAGATTCTGGCGCGCGAGGAGTTCCGGCTAGAAGTTCCCTTCCCCGGCAACCGGAGCCGTGTCGCCGCGGTTGAGGAAATCAGCCAGCGAATACCCCTCAAGGCAGGCGAGGACGGCACGAATTACATTATCTATGTGGGCTTGGCTTTGACCCCGAAAGAGCTGAAATACAACCTCGATAACCGCTGAGGGCGGCGCGGGAAAAGGCGCCGCGCCACGTTCACGCGGGCTTGAAGGAAGGGGATGTTGACTTTCCACGCTAAGTGGCTAGCGTGGCACAACTATCCGGTCCGGTGTCCTTGCGGCGCCGTATCGGGAATGCCGAAAATCCCTCGCGGGAGAGACTGGGTCCGCTAGTTGCGGGCCCGGCGCCGAAGGAGCAACCGCCCCGGAAACTCTCAGGCAAAATGGACCGCGCGGGATAGGCACCTCTGGAAAGCGGGCGTAATCGCGCCAGTAGGCGATGCGGTCCACCGAAGGAGTAAGCCGGCACGGTCTAAACAACCGTACCCGGTGAATCTCTCAGGTTCTCGAGACAGAGGGGGCGGTGACTGCACCAAGCGCGGTCGCGCCACCGATGTTCGCTTACGAGGACTAGATCCGTGACCGCTCCAGAGGCCGATACCAAGACCACTCCCCTCAACGCGCTGCACCGCGAACTCGGTGGCCGGATGGTGCCCTTTGCCGGCTACGAGATGCCGGTCCAATTTCCCGCCGGAATCCTGAAAGAGCATATCCATACCCGTGAGGCGGCCGGCCTTTTCGACGTATCGCATATGGGTCAAGTGCGGCTGCGCGGCGCGGCGGCGCAGGCGATGGAACGCTTGGCCCCGGTCGATGTCGTCGATTTGGAACCGGGGAAGCAGCGCTATGCCCTGTTTACAAACGACTCCGGCGGTATCTTGGACGATCTGATGATCACCAATGCCGGCGATCACCTCTTCGTCGTCGTCAATGCCGGTTGTAAGGCGCAGGACATTGCGCACATGCGCGCCCATCTGGGAGACGAGGTCACGCTCGAAGTTCTGGACGACCGCGCCCTGCTCGCTTTGCAGGGGCCGCAGGCGGCGGCGGTCTTGGCGCGTCTGGCGCCGGCCGCGGCGAAGCTCCTCTTCATGACCGGCGCGGCTATCGAGATCGACGGTGTGCCGTGTTTCGTTACCCGCTCCGGCTATACCGGGGAGGATGGTTTCGAGATCTCGGTGCCCGCGGACCGGGCCGTCTCGCTGGCAAAGCGCCTTCTAGCCGAGCCCGAAGTCGCGCCGATTGGCCTAGGCGCGCGCGACTCTCTGCGCTTGGAAGCTGGGTTGTGCCTCTACGGTCACGATATCGATACGACAACCACGCCGCTGGAAGCCAGCCTCGCCTGGGCCTTGACCAAGACACGCCGGGCGGATGGCGCCCGCCCGGGCGGCTACCCCGGCGCCGAGGTCCTGTTCGAGCAATTCGCCAACGGGGTCACCCGCCGCCGGGTGGGCCTCAGGCCGGACGGCCGCGCGCCGGTGCGCGAAAGCGCTGAGTTGGTGGAGTCGACGGGGCGGCGCATCGGGCAGGTAACCAGCGGCGGATTCGGCCCCACCGTGGGCGGGCCGGTCGCCATGGGCTATGTTGAGAAAGAGCATGCCAAGCCGGGAACGGCGGTGCGGGCGATGGTGCGCGGCAAGCCGCTCGCGGTCACGGTCACGAAGATGCCCTTCGTCGAACAACGCTATTATCGAGGATAGTTACGTCGTGGGAACGAGAGCGCCGAAGCTTAGGCAAACTTTAGGGACAGAAGAATGAGCAACCGGAAGTACAGCAAGGACCACGAATGGGTGACCGTCGAGGGAGACACCGGCACGGTCGGGATCAGCGATCATGCCCAGGAACAGTTAGGCGACGTCGTCTATGTCGAGGTGCCCGAGGCTGGCGCGACGCTCGAACAAGGCGGACAGGCGGCGACCATAGAATCGGTCAAGGCCGCCAGCGAAATTTATTCGCCGGTATCCGGCGAGGTAATCGAGGGCAACGTGGCCCTCGCCGACGAGCCCGGCACGGTCAATAGCGATCCGCATGGGGCCGGTTGGTTCTACAAGATCAAGCTCACGAAGCCGGCGGAGTTAGACGGCTTGATGGATGAGGACGCCTACAAGGCGTACCTCGAAAGTCTGGATTGATTTTACGCTGACATAAACAACCGGCGCAGATCCTTTGCGCCGCACCGATGGATGGAGAAGACGGTCATGTCAAACGCTCGCCGCTCGCTGGCGGATCTGGAGATGCGCGACGATTTCGTGCGCCGCCACATTGGACCGGGTCCGGCCCAAATCTCCGAGATGCTTGGGACTCTCGGCCTGAAGTCGCTCGATGAGCTGGTCGAGAAAACAGTGCCGTCTTCCATCGTGGCCGACGAGCCCTTCGACTTGCCGGACGCGATGAGCGAGCGCGATGCCTTATCTTATCTGCGCAAGATGGCGGACCGGAACAAGGTTTTCACGTCCATGATCGGCATGGGTTACTATGGGACCATCACCCCCAAGGTGATCTTGCGGAACGTCTTGGAGAACCCGGGCTGGTACACGGCCTATACACCCTACCAGGCCGAAATCAGCCAGGGCCGGCTGGAGGTTCTGCTCAACTTCCAGCAGATGGTCATGGACTTGACCGGTATGGAGATCGCGAACGCGTCGCTTCTGGACGAAGCAACCGCGGCGGCGGAGGCCATGGCCATGTCGCACCGCGTCTCGAAAAACAAGTCGGAGATTTATTTCGTCGACCGGGACTGCCATCCCCAGACCATTGCGGTGATGCAGACCCGCGCTCGCCCGCTCGGGTTCGAAGTAGTGGTCGGCGACCCCCTCAGCGAATTGGATAAGCACCAGGTCTTTGGCGTGCTAGTCCAATATCCGGGGTCAAGCGGCGCGGTTCGCGACATTCGCCCCGTGGTCGAGCAGGCACACAAACAGGCCGCACTGGTGACCGTGGCCTGCGATTTACTCGGTCTGGCCCTTTTAACGCCTCCAGGCGAGATGGGCGCCGACATAGCGATCGGCAACACTCAGCGCTTCGGCGTTCCCATGGGTTATGGCGGACCGCACGCCGCGTTCTTTGCGACGCGCGACGCTTACAAGCGGACCATGCCGGGTCGGATCATCGGCGTATCTGTCGATTCCAGCGGTAAGCCTGCTCTGCGCATGGCCTTGCAAACGCGCGAGCAACATATCCGGCGCGAAAAGGCGACCAGCAACATCTGCACGGCCCAGGTTCTGCTAGCGATCATTGCGGCGCTTTACGCCGTTTATCACGGGCCGGACGGCATACGCCGGATCGCAGAGCGGGCGCACCGCATGACCTCGATCCTCGCCGAGGGTCTGCGCCGTCTGGGGTTCGAGATCGTCCACGAAGCCTACTTCGATACCCTTTGTGTGCGGGTCCCGGGTCAAGCCGGGCGGATCTCGGCGCGTGCCCGCGAGGCCGGCATCAACCTGTGCATGATCGACGCCGACCGCCTGGGTATTTCCTGCGACGAGACGACCAAGCGCGCGGACTTGCTGACCTTGTGGCGCGTGTTCGCAACCAAAGCCGACCGCCTGGTCGATATCGAGGATCTCGATGGCGCCGTTTCGGAGTGTATTCCCGAGACTCTACGCCGCGGCAGCGACTACCTGACCCATCCGGTATTCCAGCTCTATCATGCGGAGACCGAGATGCTGCGCTACCTGCGCTGGCTTGTGGCCAAGGACGTGTCATTGGACCGCAGCATGATCCCGCTGGGGTCCTGCACGATGAAGCTGAACGCGACCACGGAGATGATCCCGATCACTTGGCGCCAGTTCGCGCAAATGCATCCCTTCGCGCCGCTCGAACAGGCGCAGGGCTATCAGCAGCTTTTCGAGGAACTGGAGGAGATGTTGTGCGCGGCAACCGGCTTCGATGCGGTGTCGCTACAGCCCAATGCCGGCTCCCAGGGCGAATTTTCCGGCCTCTTGACCATTCGCCGCTATCACGAAAGCCGCGGAGAGGCGCATCGCAACGTGTGCCTGATTCCGGCATCGTCCCACGGCACGAATCCGGCCAGCGCCTCCATGGCGGGTATGCGGGTCGTGGTGGTGCGTTGCGACGATGACGGCAATGTCGACGTCGAGGATCTCAAGGCCAAGGCGGCGGAACATAGCGCGGAGCTTGCCGCCCTGATGATTACCTATCCATCGACCCACGGGGTTTTCGAGGAGGCGATCCGGGAGATTTGTGCGGCGGTTCACGAAAACGGCGGCCAAGTTTATATGGATGGCGCGAACCTGAACGCGCTGGTCGGCATCGCGCAACCCGGCAAGATTGGCGCCGACGTCATGCATATGAACCTGCACAAGACTTTTTGCATCCCCCATGGCGGCGGTGGCCCCGGGATGGGACCGATCGGCGTGTGCGCCCACCTCGCGCCCTTCTTGCCCGACCATCCGGTCGTTGCCGGCGTTAATCCGGCGGCCGGACCGCACGGGACGATCGGCGCAATCTCCGCGGCGCCGTGGGGCTCCGCGAGTATCTTACCGATTTCTTGGGCCTACATCGCGATGATGGGCGGTGCGGGCCTGCGCCGCGCAACCGAAATCGCGATCCTGAACGCCAACTATATTGCCACGCGATTGGCGCCGCATTATCCGGTCCTCTACACGGGCGCGAACGGCATGGTCGCGCACGAATGCATCGTCGATTTGCGGCCGATCAAGGATTCTTGCGGCATCACCAACGAGGACGTCGCCAAGCGCCTGATCGACTACGGTTTCCATGCGCCCACGATGTCGTTTCCCGTCGCCGACACACTAATGATTGAGCCGACCGAAAGCGAGGCCAAGCGCGAGCTCGATCGCTTTTGCGACGCGATGATCCAAATCCGCAAGGAAGTCGCGCAGATCGAATCGGGTGCGGCCGATTCTAAGGATAACTTGCTGCACAACGCGCCGCATACCCATCACGTCCTGCTGGAAGGCGACTGGGCCAAACCCTACTCAAAGGAAGAAGCGTTCTTTCCGCTTCATGCGTTACGCGAAGACAAGTATTGGCCGCCGGTTGGACGCGTCGACAATGTTTATGGCGACCGCCATCTTGTGTGCTCGTGCCCGCCGATGTCGGCCTATAGCGAAGCGGCGGAGTAACGCCGCGGATCGCTTTCCCGGGACTCATACCAAGGGTCAATATCAACGACCCTTGGTATGAGTCCCGGGAGTCTGGCTCGCCATACGATTGAATGTTGCTCACGTTCGTGCAATGCGGACGTGCTGTCGCGCGACCCGACACAAAAATACCTCTTTTCGTTTTGCGCCGAGCGTGTTTACCATAATGGGGTAAATTCGTAATAGTTATTACAAGTTAGCACGCCGCCTTGTGTCTAAAGTTTAAGCGCGGCCAAGCAACGCGGGGAGGATGGCACGTGTTACAAGCCTTAGATCTGTTTCATCTTTCTGATCAACGGGTATCGGAAAGCTGCGATCTCGACGTCTTGAGGTTCGGTAATCACCTCGTTTCGATCTGTGAAAACGAAGGGTGGACCTGCCAAATCGCCGAGGGCCCTGAATTGTGGAAAGAGGCGATAGTGTCGGCAGGAGGCTGGATCAATCCTACTTTCGATCGGGACAAATCAAAGGTCAACAATTCCAACAGCGCCAGTGTCGTTGTCCGTGATCGCCAAGGCGAATTTGTGGCATGTAATGCGTTGCGGGTGTTCGTGACCGATAGCTTTCGGGATGTAATCGCAACGGGCGCGCTGTTTTATGGACCTAGTATGCGACTTCTGAATGGCCTGGATGTTATCTTGCCCGAAGAGTTTCCGGACCTAGCGGGCCGAATTGGATATAGCGGAGGTACCCTTATCTCGCCGCGCCATCGGGCGAAGCGGTTGGGCCTCATGATGACTAGGTTCGTTCGACTGCTTGGCGAGAGACTATTTGATGCCAATCATCACACCGGCCATATCTTCCAGAACAGGCCCGAGGATCCTCAGCCTCGAAACCCATATCATTTTGCGCGGTGTACCCCGTGCTTGCCGAGTTTGATGATACCGGATCGGCAGCAGGATCAGCTACTGTTCCTCATCGATATCAGCCAGGCAGAATTCCTCTCGCAAGTCCGCCGGAATGTCAGGAAGCTTGTCAGTGAAGGGAACAAAACACTTCGCGATCTCACCCTGCTCACCCCTTAGCGGCAGGATGGCCTTCGTGAAGTAATAGAAACGGTCATTCAGGACGCCTTTCATTTCAAAGAAAGCGAGTTGACCGGTATCTAGTATAGTGGCCAGCTGGCTTCTTAAGGCATCGGTCATAACATTGTATTTCGTCAGATCTTCAAACGTCGCGTTCTGGAGGCACAGAAAGCCGTCGAAATTGGCGTCCTCTGCCCATACAGAGAAGCGAAAACTCTTCGTGGAGTAGTCGACTCGCAAGCAATGCGTGCGACCCATCATTCCGGTTTGGGCGACTTTTTCGGGTGGGATAGCGTTTGATTTTGGAGCCCGTCCGTCCGAACAGTGTTCCTGATACAGGTCGATAAGTGCCTTCATCCGCGAATCTTCGTTTGCCAGAAAATTTTCGAGCGATAGCTGGATCGACACGATCTTGTTCTGTCCGTCGGAGAATACTTCCTTGACCTTCGGAGAAGCCGGAGTATCTCCCAGAATGCTCTGAGTGTTGGAATTCATGATTCCGCTGGCAGTTTCACCGCACTACTAAACGCAGGCTTCCGGCCCATGTTCAACGGAATGATAGTATTGTGGGTTATGTTAAGAGGTCGTTAACATCGTTCCGAGGCCGGTCGTCGAATCTCACGATTAGTTTGTGTGTCTCCTGTTATGTTTTATACTATTTCTTTATACCGCCTATGACGTAATAAAATTATGACAATACTTAGCTTGGCGGGTAATTGATTGAAGTGACGGAACCCATGTTTATTTAGTCACCCGTATAGCGCCGATGACTTGGCAGATCCGCATTCTGAGGCAAGGGCGGATATGAATGGGTCATTCGAAATTTTGCGATGTCAGAGTCTCCCCGGGCCACTCATTTTCGTGTTCACCGGAATTTAAATCGGCTAGGGTTTAGTATGGGGTATCGCGCTAGCGCGGATCGATGCGGCGTTTGGGACCCGTTCTTATGGTTGGTATTTCTCCGCGCCGCCATTGGGTTTCACTAAGCTTCGAAGACCCTGGCAGCTCTCTAATCTCTCAAAAAAATGCGAGACTTAAGTGTCGCAACCCACGATAAGTGCCGACTTGAATCTTGACCCGCTGGGTGCGCGAAACCGCAACGCGGTCCGGATGGTGCTTCTCAGCGGGTTCCTGAATAGCTTTGGCGGGCTCATTCTCCGATCGGTCGGGGACGCGTCCGAGTGGCAGATCGTATTCTACCGCACCGGATCTCTCGCACTTGGCTTAACCCTGTTTCTCGTTGTCCAGAATTCTTGGGGCATATGGACCAAGATCCGGGAGATTGGTATCTGGGGCTGGGTGTGTGGCGCCTTTTTTTGCGGCATGCAAAGCCTATTCATTTTTTCTCTGAGCAATACAACCGTCGCCAATACGGCATTCATCTTAGGCTCCGCGCCTATCTTGACCGCCTTCACCGCCCGCCTCGTTCTTGGCGAGATCATCGGTCGAGGTACTTGGACCGCCCTGGTCGTCGCGGTTTCGGGTACGGCTTTGATGGTTGTGGAAGGTGTTTCGACCGGCAGCATGTTGGGTGATTTAGCCGCCGTCGGGGCGGCACTCAGTCTGACAGGTTTTATCGTGACCCTTCGGGCGAAGCGCCACGTCGACATGTTGCCGTCGCTCATTATCGGCGGTCTCCTCGCGAGCCTTATTTCGTTCCTGGCGGTTGGGGGCCGGATTGTCGTGCCCACTCAAGATCTTTTACTTTGCGTATTCTGGGGGGGGGGGCTTTCCTCCGGCGTCTTGGTGCTTTTTACGATGGCCTCGCGACACCTCAAAGGCGGTGTCCTGACAATCCTGTTGACGATTGAATATTTTCTAGGGCCGTTCTGGGTCTGGCTTTTCATCGACGAAAGACCCTCGAACCTGGCGCTGGTCGGTGGCCTGGTCATCTTCTGCGCCGTCGCGGGCCAGGCGTATCTGTTAAGCCGGCCGGCGCAGGCGGTTAATGCCAACTAGGCTGCGGCGAGACCCCTGACGTCGGTCAGCGTGGCGCCTGTCAATTGGGTGTCCTTGACTACGGCATCCACCATATTTGCACCCGACAAGTCGGCGTTAGTCAGGTCCGCGCCGCTGAGGTCGGCTCCCGACAAATCGGCTCGCGACAAGCGGGCGTTCTGTAGCAAGGCCCCACACAAGCTCGCCTGCATCAGCTTGGCATTTTCCAGGTTGGTGGGGCTGTTCTGCGCGGCCGCGCCGATCTGCTCCAGCGGGCCGAGGTTGCAGCGATCCAGCTTGGCCTCGTTCAGGGTCGCGCGCTGCAGGTTTGCGCCACGCATGTCGGCGCTTGAGAGATCGCACCTTCTCATATCCGAGAACTCGAGGTTGGCCATGGCCAACTCCGCTCCCGACAGATTGGTATCGCTCAAGCGGCAACGTTGCAGGTCGGCGATCGCCAGGTTGAGCTTCCCCAGAGTCCGGCCGGACAGATCGAAATCGGCAAAGACGGCGCGAACACCTTCCTTGCCGGAGCTATCCAGCCATAGTTTGTGATCGGCCAAGAGCGCTTTTATTTCTTCGTCGCTCTTGCGAACCACGGAAGACATAACGGCCATCTTCAATTCGTCAAGCTCATACGCCTCTGGGTCCAGGATCGCGCCGCGCAGATCGGCGCCAAGAAAATCGGCCCCCCGCAGGGTAGCGCCCTGTAGTTGGGCGCCGGTCAACGAAGCGCCGGCAAGCTTCGCGCCGGTCAAGATGGCGCCGGTTAGGTTCGCGCCGACAAAGTTCGTTTTGCGCATGTCGGCCCCCGAAAGGGTCGCGTTGCTCATATTCGCATCCGTGAAATCGGCTTGCCGCAACAAGGAGCGGTCGAGCTTGGCGCCGGAGAGGTCGGCGCGGCGGGCGACCACATTATTCATCTGCGCCGGTATTTCTTCGAATTCGTGAGCCTGGAAGTTGCCCTGCGAATCGTATCTTGCCAGCATGGCCGGTCTTACATCTGCTTTGAGAAATTTGGCGTCCGTTAAGTCCGCGCCGCGCAAGGACACGCCGCGCAGGTCGGCGCCGGTAAAATCCACACTGCTTAATGTAGCCAAGCGGAAGTCGGCACAGAACAAGTTGGTGTTGCAGAGGCTCGCGCCGTCGAGTTTCGCTTTGATAAACTTAGTGCCGGTTAGGTCGGCCTTCGAGAGGTTGCACGCGGGTAGGACGACACCGGAAAGATCGGAAAATTGTACAACGGCGCGTTTCCCGCTCGCCCCATTTTCCAGATACTTCCTATGATCGCGCAGGATCGCTTTCAGTTCTTCCAGGGACACCTGGGCGAAGCTGCGCTCCATATCGCCGGATGGCGTTTGCGGCATAAAAGACCACCGATACTGTTGTCCAGGGGACCAAAGAGCCAAGTATTGGCCCTGCCAGAGGAGTCCGGCCCAGTGTCGAGGATCTTCTAAAAAGGTAAAATTGGGATAAATCCGAGAGACTAAATCAGGCGCCGAACCATAGGTTGCGGGCCGCTTAATGGAAATTAACGTCGGCTAATTCAATTTCTGGGACAGGTTATCGATAGACTCCTCGACCAGCGTATTTAACCCTTCGTTATCCAAGTTGGATTCCAGCAGCTTCGCGGTTGCCGCCATCGCGACATCGATCGCCTGATTGCGTACTTCCTGCAACGCTTTGGTCTCCGCCTGGGCGATCTTGTCCAACGCTGCTTGCTCTCGCCGGCGCAGGGCGGTTTCGAGATCCTGCTCGGCCTGGGCGGCTAGGCGCTTGGCCTCCAGCTTGGCGTGATTGAGAATCTCATCGGCTTCGCTCAGGGCGTCACGCTGCTTGCGCTTGTAGTCCGCCAGGAGGTGCTGAGCCTCCTCGCGCAGCTTTTCAGCCTCATCGATCTCCGCGCGGATAGCCTGGCCACGCGCATCCAAGGCGCCGGTCATGGCGGTCGCGATTTTCTTGCCGACCGCCGCGACGAAGATAACGAAGGCTACCGCAACCCAGAATGTGGGATCTTCGAACATCAGTCGCGGCTCCGCATGGCTGCCTTAACCGCGCTTTCAACCTGTTCGGCCGGCAGCCTTGTGCCGATCAGCTTGGTGGCCGCCGCCGTCGCGACCTCGCCGGCGACCGCGGAAACATGGGCTAGCGCCTCTTCCTTAGCGCTCGTGATTCGGCCTTCCGCTTCCCGGGCGGTCGCGGACAGCTTCTTGCCAAAGGCCTCGTGACGCCGGGCGCTCTCCGCCGCCATCTCGTCGCTTGCCTGTTTGACGGCTTCCGCCGCTTGCGAACGCGCTTGGGCCAGGGCCTTTTCGTAGTCCGCCAGGACCGCTTCGGCTTCCTGACGCAGGCCGCTCGCCTTCTCGAGATCGGAATCAATGTGCCGCTGACGTGCCACCATTACCTCCGACATTCGCGGCAGCGCGTAGCGCCAAACCACGACGAAAAGGCACGCGAAGGTAACCGTTAGCCAGAACAGCTGTGGCAGGAAGGTCGCAGTGTCGAACTGTGGCATAACGCTTCGTAGAGTCTCCTGTCGTGAACGATCGCGATCTGCGTGGCTTCTTAGAACACGAACATGAGCAGAAGGGAGATCAGCAGAGCATAGAGCGCAACCGCCTCGACCAAGGCAAAGCCAATCCACATGAAAATCTGTACGTTGGCAATCGCCGAAGGGTTGCGCGCGCCAGAGGCGATCATCGACGAAAAGATGTTGCCGATACCGACACCGACACCACCCAACCCGACGACGGCCAAGCCCGCGCCGATCAATTTTGCAGCTTCAACTTCCATCTCTAGCTCCTCAGATTAGTCACTAATTCCCCGTATCGCTTCCGATCGCGATTTGGGCTCTTGACGGTTCGTGCAATGACTCGCTTGGCGATCCTAATGCATGTGCAGCGCATCGTTTAGATAGACGCAGGTCAGGATCGTGAACACGTATGCTTGCAGAAACGCGATGATGAACTCTAAGCCCGTGAGCGCCGCCACGAGCGCCAAGGGGACGACACCCAACACGCCGAGGGTCGCCACGAATCCTGCGAAAACTTTGAGCATGGTGTGCCCAGCGGTCATGTTCGCGAACAGGCGCAAGGCCAGGCTCACCGGGCGGGTGAAATAAGAAAGTATTTCAATTGGCACGATGAGAGGGGCCATGTAAATCGGAACCCCGGTCGGCATGAGAAACTTCAGAAAAGGCAGACCGTGTTTCATGAAACCGATCACCGTTACGCCAACGAAAACGAACGCCGCCAAGGCGAAGGTTACGATGATATGGCTGGTGTAGGTGAAGCTGTAAGGCAGCATCCCCAGCAAGTTGCCGAACAGGACGAACATGAAAAGGGTGAAGATGAAGGGAAAGTACTTCCGCCCCTCTTGCCCGACGTTGTCGCGAATCATGCCGGCGACGAATTCGTAGGAAATCTCGGCCATCGATTGCCAACGTCCCGGAACGAGGCTGCCGCGACGGGTCCCGATCGTCAGAAAGGCGGTCGCCAGGGTCACCGCGATTACCATGAACAGCGCAGAATTCGTAAACGAAAAATCAAGCTGGCCGAACTGGATCGGCACGAGCGCTTTGATCTCGAACTGCGTCAAAGGATTATGTTGTTCAGCTGCCACCGGATCGGATTTCCCGCGTTACTTGGTTCGAAGTCGACAGAACATACGGAACATCTAGTCTTTGGCTTCAGGGCCTGACGGCCGGTCCTTCCGCTTCTTGTAACCGACCCCGTGGTCGTAACCCGCCGCCGTCCGGTAGACGTTCAGCATACCCGCCGCCGACCCGAGTACGAAGAACACTATCAAAAACCAGGGCTTGGTCTCCAGCCACCAGTCGAGCGCCAAACCGATACCCACTCCAACGCCGAGGCCGGCCACCATATCGGAGGCGATCCGAAGCGCAAAACCAAGACCACCGCTACCCTGAGAAGCCTGATTGCCGCGCTTTCCGTCGCCCTTCCGCTTGGCCACCGCCTGGCGAAGTCGCTCGTCGAATTTGTCGCGTGACGGTGGGGGCGATTCGTCGCTCATGCGCTCGCGCCCCCCGGATATTTCCCCCGGATTTAGGTCCCCAACATCCGGGCCCACGGGACCCGAAAATCGCGCGCACCTTAGTGAGCGAGCCTAGGTGTGTCAAGGCGCAGCGGGGGCGGTTTTCCTGGGAAAATTCCGGCAAAACGTCTGTGCTGCAGCGCCCCTATCAGGCGCTTTCGCGTAGGTCTTCCGCGGCCCCCAGATCGACCGACACCAGACGGCTGATTCCCCGTTCCGCCATGGTGACTCCGTATAGGCGGTCAACGCGGGCCATGGTCATACGATGGTGCGTAATGATGAGGAAACGCGTGGTCCCCGTCGCGCACAACTCCTCCAGCAGGGTGCAGAAGCGGTCGACGTTGGCGTCGTCCAGGGGGGCATCGACCTCGTCCAGCACGCAGATCGGCGCCGGGTTGGTCAGAAACACCGCGAACAGCAGAGACAGGGCGGTCAGGGCCTGCTCGCCACCCGAGAGCAAGGACATGACCTGGAGCCGTTTTCCCGGCGGGCTGGCCAGGATTTCCAGGCCGGCCTCGAGCGGGTCGTCCGCTTCGGTCAATTTCAAATGCGCCTTGCCGCCGCCGAACAGGCGCACGAACAGCTCTGAAAAGTGTGCATCGACCTTCTCGAAGGCGGCGAGCAGCCGCTCCCGCCCTTCGCGATTCAAGCTCGTGATACCGTGACGCAGGCGGGCGATTGCCGCGACCAGATCGGCCCGCTCCGACTGCATGCTGTTGATTTGCCGATCCAGTTCCTGGGCTTCCGACTCGGCGCGCAAGTTGACGGCCCCCAGGTTCTCCCGCTCGCGTACCAGGCGGGCGAGCTTGGCGTCGATGTCGTCGCGCTGGGGTAATTCCTGGCCGGGATCCAGTTCGGCGATCTCAAGGGTTTGTTCCAGAGCGCATTCCAGCCGCTCGCGGACCTTTTCGGTGACGTTGGCCAGCGATTGCTCGGCCTGGGCGACGGCGGCTTCCGCGCGCACCCGGTCCTCGCGCGCGCTGGCCAGGGCCTGCTCGGCCGCTTTCAGGGCTTTATCCTGGGTGCTGAGCTGGGTTTCGCCGAGGGCGAGGGCATCCGCCGCCTCTTTGCGGCTGGTTTCGGCGTTTGAGACTTGTTCGGCCAGAACTTCGCGCAGGGCGTGCAGTTCGGTGGGGCGCGCGGCCAGGGCGTCGATCTCGGTGGCTACCGTGGCCAAGCGCTCGTCCAGTTCGGCCATATGAAGCTCGGCATCGCGATTGCGCTCGGCCCAGGACCGCTTCTCTTCGACGATGGCGGCCAAGCGATGGCGGCGGGATTCGGATTCGCCGGTTAAGCGATCCAAGGCGCTTCGGTGCTCGGCCAGTTCGCTCCGTTGCTCGCTCAAACGGCTCCGCAAATCGCCCAGCCGTTCGCGCGCCGATGCCAAATCGGGAATCTGCTCCGATTCCTGGCGGGCCGAAGATAGGGACATCTGCGTCTCACCCAGGTCACCCGCTATTCGCGCAGCGGATTCGTCCAAGCCGGAAAGACGCGAGGCGATCGCCGCGGCTTCCTGGGTCAGTTCCCCATGGTCTTGCCGGGCCTGGTGCAGCACTCCGTAGGCTTCGGTCACGGCTGAGCGGGCGGTTCGCTCCCCAGCCGAGGCCCGCTCGAAGGTGGCGCGCGCGTCGTCGTGGCCGGCACGGGCCCGTGCCGCGGCCTCATTGGCGCCGACCAAAAGCCGGCGCAATTCGGTGAGGCGGTTGCGCTGCGCCAAGCGCTTGCCTGCCGGCGTGCGCGCGTCCGATGCCACCGTGAAGCCATCCCAGCGCCACACGGCGCCCTCACGGGTTACAAGGCGTTGGCCGGGGGCCAAATCCGCTTGCAACCGGGTGCCGGTCTCGTTGTCAGGAACCACGCCGATCTGGGACAGACGCCGGGTCAAGGCAAGCGACCCGCGCACGCGCCGGTTCAGCGGTTCCGCCCCGTCCGGTAGGGCCGCCGCGCTGTCATAGGGCGGCAGGTTTCGCCAATGAACCGGAGCGGCGGAATCGCTGGGTGCGGCGATATCGTCGCCCAAGGCAGCGCCCAGAGCGGCCTCGTATCCGGCCTCGACGGAGACCTCGTCAACCAGAGGCGTCCAATCCGTTGTCTCTCCCGGCTCCAGAATTGCGCTCAGTGCCGTGGCCTCGGCCTCCAGCTTGGCGCGCGCGGCCTCGGCCTGCTGCATGGCTTCCCGGGTTTTGCTTTCCGCTTCCCGCGACCCGGCCAAGGCATCGTCGGCGGCCTCGGCATCTTGTCTGACCCTTTCCAGGGCCGCGTCGGCGGCCGCCACGGCGGCTTTTCCGGCTTCCAGGCGCGCATCGCCGATGCGTTGCGCCGCGAGCTTGGCGCGTTGATCGTCAATCACTTCGGCCTGATTGCGAAGCCGCGCCAGGCGCGCCGAAACTTCCTCGACCCGGCGGCGCAGGGCGCTCGCCTTGGCTTCGTCGGCGGCGACACGTTCCGCGGTTTCTCCGACTTCGCTTTCCAGGGCTTGGGCGGCCGCGAGGGCCTTGGCATGAATTTGCTCGGCGCGGGCGATCGCCTCACCCTCGCCGGTGGCGGTGGATTCGAGCTCGCTCCGCTCGTCGTCCAAGCGCGTTTGAGCCGCGGCGGCGTCCTCGGCCTGCGCCTCAGCGCGCGCGCGGTCGCCTTCGAGGTGGGTCCGGTGGCTGATGGCCTGCTCCATGGCCGCGGCAACCCGCGCCTCTTCGCGGTCCAGATTGTCGCGGTCGACCAGAAGCCGCTGCAAGGCCGCCGCCGCCCGCGCTTCCTGTTCGCGCAGCTGGGGCAGGGCGGCCGCCGCCTCGGCCTGCTCGGTCGCGCACGCCGCCGCCGCTTCGGTCAGTGTGGCGACCTGACGTTCGGCCTCTCCCAGCCGGTCGCGCGCCTCTATCAGCAGGGATTTGACGGACTCGGCTTCCAGATGCAGGGCGATGGCCTCGTGGCGCCGGATGTGGTCCGCTAGCCGGCGATACCGTGCCGCTTGGCGAGCTTGCTTCTTCAGGCCTTGAAGTTGCGTTTCCAGAGTCGTGACCACATCGTCCAGGCGCTCAAGATTGGTTTCGGCCGCGCGCAGGCGCAACTCGGCCTCGTGCCGGCGCGAATGCAGGCCGGTGATACCCGCGGCTTCCTCGAGAAGCGCACGCCTGTCGGTCGCCTTCGCGTTGATGAGCGCGCCAATCCGGCCCTGACTGACCAGCGCCGTACTGTGCGCCCCGGTCGCCGCGTCGGCGAACAGCAGTTGCACGTCGCGGGCGCGGACCTCCCGGCCGTTGACCCGGTAGGTCGAGCCGCCGCCACGTTCTATCCGGCGCGTCACTTCCAGCGAGTCGTAGTCGTTGAACATCGCGGGCGCCTTGCGGGCCGCGTTGTCGAGAACCAGATTAACCTCGGCCAGGTTGCGGCCCGGCCGCGTCGCGCTGCCGGCGAAGATAACGTCATCCATTTCCGAACCGCGCATACGCTTGGCTGAGTTTTCACCCATAACCCAGCGCAGCGCCTCGACCAGATTCGATTTACCGCAACCGTTCGGCCCGACGATGCCGGTTATGCCCCGATCGATGGACACCTCGATAGGATCGACGAAGGACTTGAACCCGCTTAACTGCAGCTTCGTAAATTGCACCACGTACTTTCGATCCCCCGCCCGGTTCGGCCGTCAAATTCTACTTTAAGTCTGCTTCTACTTTAAGTCTGCGCAAACGCGGCCGCGGCTCATGCGCCGGGCACGATCTTGCGAAAAATCGACTCGTATTCCTGGAACGAACGCGCTCCACCGACCTTTTCGCCATTGATGATAAAGGTCGGGGTCGATTCCACCCCATAGGCCGTGCGGCCTTCCTGGGCACGCGTCAAAATTTTGTCCATCTCCGCCTGATCCGCGACGCAGGCATCGACCCGTTCTTGGCTGAGCCCGGCCAGCTTTGCATATTGGCTAAGAACCTTGAGTGGGTCTTGCGCCGGCTTCCACTTGGCCTGATTTTCAAACAAGAGGTCGACAAAAGCGAAGTACCGCTCCTCTTGGATACAATTGGCGATCGCCGCCGCTCGCAGGCCCAAACCGTCCAGCGGAAAATGGCGATAGACCAAGCGCACCTTGCCTTCGGCGATCCAGGCTTCCTTGATTTGTGGCAAGGCTTCTCGATGGAAGGCCGCGCAATAAGGGCACGTCAGGGACGAATACTCGATCATGGTAATCGGTGCATCGGCCGCGCCAAGAATACGGTCGTCCTGATGAACGGGTGTTTCCTCGGCCCGGGCCAGCCCCGAAAGGCGCCCAAGAGGCGCGATCGAGACCAGGGCGGCGCCAGCGGCGCCCATCAGTATCTGCCTGCGTTTCATTTCTTACCTACCATATGTTGTTATCGTATCGGGGGGAGCGGCGAAGCACAAGATTCCTTGTCCACAGCGCGGAGGTTTTTGCCGCGCCCTGGGGGCGGCGATTGAAGCCCCTACATGTGGCTAGATTACGGCGGCGCAATGGTTATACCAAAGGTCCTTGATATTAGCCGCCACGCCGCAGGATGGCTTGGCCAAGGCGGTCGAGCGCGCCCCGTAGCTCGGTGTCCTCGACATCTTCGAGGCGCGCGTGCAGCGCGGCCATGGCCTCTGGCGAGAGCGGGGCGGCGGGGACCGTCTTGGGCGCCGGGGGCGGACTCGGCGCCTGCAAAAGGCGTAAACGGGTGACCGCCCGGAACCCGAAATAGCCGTTTATCCGCTCCAGCAATTGCGGCTCCAGGTGTTGGACCTCAAGGGCGTAACCGGCCTCGACGCGCAAGGTCAAGGTGCCTTCGGCCTCGTGCGCGGCGCCCTGGCGGCGGGGCCGGGGCCGGTCGAGCTTGCGCGGGACGCAGCGCGACGCGATGTCCCGCCCGACAATGCTGGTCCAATCGCCCAGCAGGTCGGCCTCGGCAAAGCCCCGCTTGCCAAGGGCGTTCCCGGTAATCTTCGGCAGGGTTTTCGCGATGGCGCGCAGGCCAAAGCCGCGCCGGGTCCGGCCTTTGGCGCCGGTCTGGTTCTTGTCGCTTGTCTTCGAAGTGTCGCTCATGAGATCACGATTCAGTATAAGTGGGGTTATGTCCCTTGAGGCAAGCTTGAATAGGCGGCCCGAAATCGCTGAAGGGCTGTTGGCCTGGTACGACCGGCACGCGCGGGTGCTCCCCTGGCGCGCCCACCCGGGCGCGTGGCCCGATCCCTACCGGGTTTGGCTGTCCGAAATCATGCTGCAGCAGACCACCGTGGCGAGCGTGATCTCCTACTTCGACACCTTCACCCGGCGCTGGCCGGACGTCCATGCCCTGGCCGCCGCGCCCCCGGAGGAGGTTCTCGCGGCCTGGGCCGGGCTCGGATACTACGCCCGCGCGCGTAACCTGCACGCCTGCGCCCGCGCGGTGTCCCGGGATCGCGCCGGCCAGTTTCCGCGCCAGGAGGCCGCCTTGCGGCACCTGCCTGGGATTGGCCCCTATACCGCCGCCGCGATCGCCGCGATCGCCTTTGGCGAACGGGCCAGCGTGGTGGACGGCAACGTCGAGCGGGTCACGGCGCGCCTCTTCGCGCTTGAGACTCCCTTGCCCACGGCGAAAGCGGCGCTGCGCGCGCTTGCCGAAAGTCTTCTGCCGCCGGCCCCGGCCCCGGCCTTCCGCTATGGCGACTTCGCGCAGGCCATGATGGACCTGGGGGCGACCGTTTGCGTGCCGCGCCGGCCACGTTGCGCACTGTGCCCGCTTCAAGAAGCCTGTGCGGCGCGGGCCGCCGGCTTGGCCAAGGACTTACCTCGCCAAGCGCCGAAGAAGGCGCGTCCGACCCGGCGTGGGGCGGCTTTCTGGCTCACCCGGCCCGACGGCGCCGTGCTTCTGCGCCGGCGGGCCGAGAAGGGGCTTTTGGGCGGCATGCTGGAGGTGCCGTCCGCCGGGTGGCAGGCCGCGCTCCCGGACGATGGCGGCGGCGATCCGGCCACGGACCTGGCGGCCGCCCCGGTTCCGGCCGATTGGATCGCCTTGCCGGGGGTCGTGCGCCACACCTTCACGCATTTTCATCTGGAATTGGTCGTGTGGGCCGCGGAGCTTGAGCCCCGGCCCCGCAATGAGCGGCCGTCCGGAGAAAAGTGGGTGCGATTCGAGGAGCTTAGAGAGGCCGGGTTGCCCAGCGTTATGCACAAGGTCGCCCGCCACGCCCTAAATCACCTTGCGCCATCGCCGCCGGCCTCAGGGAAATAGACCGGCGCCGGTTTCGGTTAAGCGCATCTTCATCGTCCGTCCGCGATAGTTGGGGGGCCAGGACGGTGTACTGAGGCGCCGTCGTACACAAAAAACAGCGAATTCATCGATGGCCAAACCGACGCAAAGCGACCCCCTTATTCAGGCGTTTCAGGCCACTAGCCGTGCGGTGATGATCACCGACGGCGAAGGCCGGATCGTCACGGTCAACAAGGCCTTCACGGAGTTAACGGCCTGGACGGCGGCGGAGGCCATTGGCCAGTCGCCGAACATCTTGTCCTCGGGGCATCAGGACGTCGACTTTTACGAAAGCATGTGGTCCGCGCTGCAGGGCGAGGGGCACTGGCAAGGTGAGCTGTGTAACCGCCGCAAGGATGGCGAAGTTTATCCCGAGCACCTGACCATCGATGCGATACGCGGCGGCGATGGGGAAACCACGCACTACGTCGCGGTTTTCTCATGCATCGAGGAGCAGAAGCGGCGCGAGACGCATCTCGCGCGCCTAGCCTTCTACGACGCCGTTACCGGTCTTCCGAACCGCGGTTTGTGCGAGGACCGCCTGGAGCGCGCAATCGCCCTGGCGCGGCGCCGGGCCGGGAACATGGCGGTTCACATGATTGACCTGAATGGCTTCAAGGCGATCAACGACAGCTTCGGGCCCGAGTGCGGCGACTTGATTCTCAAGGCGGCCAGCGAGCGTTTACGCGCCTGCCTGCGCGACAGCGACACAATCGCGCGCTGGGGCGGCGATGAATTCACCATCGTTCAGCCTTCGGTGGATGGCGCCAGCGGTGTCCGCGAGGTGGGCTTGCGCATGCTGGCGGCCTTGCGCCGGCCTTTCGTCATGGCGGGAGACGAAATTAAGCTGAACGGCAGCATTGGGGCCGCCTTGTTCCCGGGCGACGGCGACAGTGTCGAGGAAATCGTCTCTTGCGCGGACCGTGCCATGCACAGCGTGAAGGGCGACGGCAAAGGCGGATTCGCGCTGCACGGCGATGGCGAGGTGCGGAGCACGACACGCCGCCGCGCCGTTTAGCGCCCTATATCGAGCCTCAAAATTCAAGCTCAGTTTAGCTCGGCGCGGATCTTTTGCCGCAGCATGTCGATGGGTACCAGCGTGCCCTCGACATTGTAGCACCAGAACTGCCAACCGTTGCACGCGGGCGCCCCCTGCACATGCGCTCCGACCTGGTGGATCGAGCCCTTGAAATCGGCCGTGATCAGGCTGCCGTCGGCGCGCACCTTGGCGCGCCAGCGTTTGTTCTGGCTGAAGAGGACCGTTCCCGGCTCCAGGAGGCCGCGCTCGACCAGCGTGCCGAAGGGCACGCGCGGTTCGTCGCGCTTGGCAACGATGGTAATTGCATCCAGATCGTCGACCGGGCGAACCTGGGCGATACGTTTGCGCGCCAGCGCCGCGTAACGTTCCTCCCGCTCGAGCCCGAGGTAGCGCCGGCCCAGCCGTTTGGCCACCGCGGCCGTGGTGCCGCTGCCCAAAAAGGGGTCGAGCACGGTATCGCCCGGCTTGGTCGCCGCCAGGATCGCCCGGTGCAGCAGGGCCTCGGGCTTTTGGGTCGAGTGCGCTTTCTGTCCGTCCGCGTCGCGTAGACGCTCGCCGCCGTTACAGATCGGGATCAGCCAGTCGCTGCGCATCTGCAGATCGTCGTTCAAGGCCTTCATCGAGGCGTAATTGAAGGTATAGCGCGCGTCCTTGTCCTTGGCGGCCCAGATCAATGTCTCGTGGGCGTTGGTGAAACGCCGGCCGCGAAAGTTGGGCATGGGGTTGGACTTGCGCCAGACGACATCGTTCAGGATCCAGTATTCCAGGTCCTGCAGGGCGGTGCCGACGCGGAAGATATTGTGGTAGCTGCCGATCACCCAGAGTGTGCCGTCGTCGCGCAAGACCCGCCGCGCGGCGCGCAGCCAACCGCGCGTGAAGTCGTCGTAAGCCGCGTAGCTGTCGAAACGGTCCCAAGCATCGTCGACCGCATCGACCTTGCTGTGATTCGGGCGCACCAGATCGCCCGCGAGCTGCAGGTTATAAGGCGGGTCGGCGAAGATCATATCGACGGAGCCTTCGGGCATCCGATCCATCAGCTCGATACAATCGCCGACTTTTACAACGTCGCTCTGCAAAGTGATTGTCCCCTCGGACGAACGAAAGCGCGCATCCTGAGTCAGCCATGACTCCACGTCAAGAATCTTTGGAGTCAAAGGGTTAAGGAAGACTCAAGAGACTGGGCACGGTTGCCAGAACGTTCCCGCGCATATCTCGGGGGTGGGGTGGGGGGCGATAGCGCGTTATTCGGATTTCACGGCGGCGCGGATGTGCAGGCGCGCGTCGTTTCTTTAAGGCTCGAGTCTTCGGGGCAAGAGACGCCGCAATTGCCGGCCGCGTGACAGCCGCTTCGCGCGATCGCCAGTCCGGTCCGGGCCGCGGTATCGCGGACCTCTCTGGCCGTGCAGGCGCCGAGCGCCGCCGCTAGGGTCAAGGCAAGAAGAGCGCCCTTGTAGGGATCGAATCGCTGCATCTTTCGCTCCACACTTGACGTATAAATTTTACTGTAATACGATAATTATATGTTGTGGTACAAGGAGAGGCAATTCATGTCAATGAGCACGGATACGGGCTTCGAGGCCTTGGGGCGGGTCCGCACGGCCAGCCGGATTCTCAAGGCGCTGACCAGCCTCGGCGCGCTCGGCGTGCTGGGCGCGGCGATGGCTTTCGTTGCCGTGCCGGCCTGGTTCGATACCTTAATTCCGCAGGCCTTTCCGGAGCTCATGCCAGGTTATGTCGTCACCTCCGCCAAGCGCGCCGGATTGCTTGCGCTCATGGCGGTGCCCCTGGGGACAGTGCTGTTCGGCCTGTGGCATGTGCGGCTTCTGTTCGGCGCCTATGAGCGGGGCGAGGTTTTCACGACCACGGCCGCGCGCCACCTCCGCCTTGCCGGTTTGGCCTTGGCCGCCAATGCGCTCGCCGCCGTATTCATACACCCGCTCGGGAGCATCCTGCTCACCTACGATAACGCGCCGGGTGAGCGGCAGTTCTCCATCGCGCTCGGCAGCGACACCTACATGCTGTTGTTGGCCGGCGGACTCTTGATCGTGATCGGCTGGATCATGGGCGAGGCGGCCCGCCTGGCCGACGAAAATCGTCAGATCGTTTGAGCGGCCGCCATGCCGATCGTCGTCAACCTCGATGTCATGCTGGCGCGGCGCAAGATGCGCTCGCGCGAACTCGCCGAAAAGATCGGCATCACCGAACAGAACGTCTCCCTGCTAAAATCGGGCCGGGTGAAGGGCGTGCGCTTCGAGACGCTGGAGAAGATTTGCAAGGCGCTCGACTGCCAGCCCGGCGACCTGCTGGAGTTTCGCGAGGACGGTTAAGTGCTCAGCCGTTCGCGCACCGGCTGGAATTTTGGTGGCGCTGCGATTTCGCGGGCATGATATCCAACTCGATATAATTAGGTATTATGTCTGCGTAACCTCGGAAAACCTCATGGGCAGAATCCACATATCCATGCCGGTCCGGTCAATCATATTCCGGTGAAGTAGAATGAAGCGCAAAAGTTACACGCTCTCAAATGAGCCGAAGGGTGGGGAATATCTTCAACTACTTACTATCGGGTTAGATTTTTGCGACAAGGCGGTTTTGATTACGAGGGATCAGTTCGGCCCTTCTGAAAAGGCGATGGACCGTATACGGACTTTGACGCCTTTCGAGATAGAAAGGAAGAAAACCGCTGAATGGCCCGGAACAAAGCTGCTCGGGCACAAAGCAACTGCCGTCACCTACACGTATAATGCAGAGTTTGTCGCTGCTATGAAGAAGATTTCCAATTCCCTTTTTGAGTGGCTACATCCGGACTTGCCGGAAGACCTGTGCCTACTACGACCGGATGATAGCCCTTGGTTGGTAACCATTTCGCATGAGCATGACGCATGTTTAGAACTGAGTGACGACGAGTACATACCCCTTAAGTCGTCATACCCAAAATTTGCCTTAATGCTGTCGCTCACATGATGACGAGAAAGAAAAGAGGTCAAGAAAGAAAAGGGAGTCAAGTCTTGCAATCGTGCACGCCGGATTACGGGGACAGAATGCTTATTTACTGTGGAAATAGGTACTCTACCCAGGTGGTCTCTGTTTTCCACAGTCTTTGCGTTGCGCGGGCCGGGGTGGGCGCTAGATTTGGGTGTGTTTGGGCGCGGGCGGTGGGTTCGCGCCGGTCGAATAGCCCTCTCCCGCCGGGAGAGGGAGGGACCCGCGAAGCGGGAGGGTGAGGGGAACTTAGTTGAGGTGGCTGAGATTTTGGGATGTCTTCTCACATGGAAAGTTTTCCGCGCCTGGCGGCAGCCCCTCACCCTAACCCTCTCCCGCCGGGAGAGGGGACGCTGGCGGGGCTGTCTCGAACAACGCGGCGACAGGCGATGACTTGGTCGCGCGAAGGTGTTTGCGGGCGGCGCGAAGCTGGAGCGAATAGCGATCCGTTCGGGCGCGGCACGCCGCGCGGCGGAAAAAAAATTTCCCTGTTCTCAGGGAATAACAGGGAAATCGAAAAATCCAGGGACACCTTGCAAAATGTTATACGAGCTTCCTCCGTAATTTGGAATTCAACGGTCCCTACAGCATCTCTCGGACCGGGCGGAAGCTGCGCCGGTGTTCCCCGGTGACGCCGAGCCGGTCGAGCGCGCGGCGGTGCTCGGCGGTGCCGTAGCCCTTGTTGCGCTCCCAGCCGTAACCGGGATGGCGCGCCGCCAAGTCTGCCATGACCCGGTCGCGCGTGACCTTGGCCAGGATCGAGGCGGCGGCGATCGAGAGGCTGCGGCTATCGCCTTTCACGACCGGGCGGGCCGGGCAGGCGAGGGCCGGGGTATGCAGACCGTCGACCAGCGCCGCTTCGGCGCGGCGTCCGGCGGCCTCGGCCAGTTGGTCCGCCGCCCGGCTCATGGCCAGCAAGCTGGCTTGGAGAATGTTGATCCGGTCGATCTCTTGGGCCGTGGCCTCGGCGATGCCGAAGGCCGCCAAGCCTTGGCGCGCGCTTGCCTTTATCGCCTCGTAGAGCGTCTCGCGCGCCGCCGGCCGCAGGGCCTTGCTGTCATCCAGGTCTCTGAGCAATGCCGCCGAGGTGCGGGCCGGGTCGAGCCAGACCGCGGCGGCGACCACCGGTCCGGCCCAGGGGCCGCGTCCGGCTTCGTCCAGGCCGATCACCATGAGGCCCTCGGGGTGCTCCAACTCCAGCGTGAAATCCGGCATCGGCGGTGGCTATTTTGTGTTGTCCGGCGGGCCGCCAGAGCGCCGGCGGGGGATGATGCGGCGGACCCAGCGGTTCGCGGTTCCCGCCATGCCGATCATGGTGCTCTCGGCGCGCCGGGTCGAGCGAACCACGGCCCCCGCCTCGCTGCCGAAGGCAACCCGCAAGGTCTCACGGCCGGAGGTAATGCCCAAGAGGGCGACGCGGTTGAGGCGGCGCGCCGTCTCCAACCAGAAGGGACTGCCCAGCAAGGACAGGACCGTGACCGCGACGATCAGGCGGTATCCGGGATCGCCGATCGCGCCCGCGCTCAGGCCCAGGGCGGCCAGGACAAAGGAAAACTCGCCGAGCTGCGCGAGCAGGGAGCCGGCCAGAAAGGCGCGCGGCCAGGTTTCGCCCAGGGCCCGGATCAAGACGATGTTCAGCGCGGTTTTGAAGACGGCGACAAAGGTGACAATCAAAATGACCGTCCAGATATTGTCCCAGATGTAGTCGAAGTCGAGCAGCAGGCCGATGGACAGAAAGAACACCATCAAGAGCACCGATTGGATCGGCAGCATGTGATGAATCATGGCCCGGCGGCTGGTCGAGTTGCCGATCACCAGTCCGGCCAGGAACGCGCCGTAGGCGGCCGAAAGCCCGATTAAGCCCGACAGCGCGGCGGCCCCGAAACAAAACGCGAGGCCCGCCAGCGGCGTCAAATCGGCGCTGTTGCCGACGGATTTGGCGAAGGGCAGCCGCAGGCGTTGCCGACGCAAAAGGTAGAGAATGAGGATCGCCAGGAAAGCGATCGACAGGGCGACCGTGAGTATGGAGTCCCAGCCGATGCTTTGGCCGTCCCGGAACGATCCGACGATCAGCATCATAGGCACGACGGCCAAGTCTTGGGCCACCAGGATCGCGACCGTGATCTGGCCGGTGCGGCTGCGCAGCTCGCCGATTTCCTCCAGCATCTTGATCGCGACGGCGGTGCTCGACAAGGCGACCACGAAGCCCAGCAGGATGGTGCGCGGTAGCGGCCAGTCGAGCCACGCGCCAATCGCGGACATGGCGACCAGGCCGATGGCGATCTGAAGCACGGTCACGGTGACCGCGATCTTCCAGACCTCGCGGATGGCGCGCAGCGAGATCTCCATGCCGATCAGGAACAGCAGCAACAGCACGCCAAGCTCCGCGAGCAATGAGATGAACTCGCGGCTTTCGACCAGGCCCAGGCCGCCCGGTCCTAGAATCGCGCCGGCCAGGATATAGCCCATGACCGCCGGCTGCTTGAAGCGCCGCATGACCATGCCGCAGGCCAAGGCGGCTAGTGCGACGATCGCCAATCCGGTCAGGGCGCTCGCGGTTTCGTGCATGTCCCGGGTTCAGTTACGGTGCCTGAGGCTCATGCATACACATAATGCCCGAATTCGGGCAATACAGTGCCCGGCCGGGCTTTAGAGCAGGCTAAGCTGCGCGCTGGCGGTTTGTGGCCGCCGGAATTGCGTCGTGTCGAGCGACCAGGCATCGCGGTTCAGGCCGAGGCGCGCGCAGGCGAGCGCGAAGCGGCGTTCCAGAAGCTCCGCGTAGGGACCGCGTCCTCTTTGCCGGGTGCGCCAATCGGATTCGTAAAGCTTACCGCCACGGGTTTGGCGCACGAGGCTCAAGATCCGGCCCTTGCGGTCGGGGTAATGGGCATCGAGCCATTCCTCGAACAAGGTCTTGATTTCCAGCGGCAGGCGCAGCAGGACATAGCCCGCGCTGCCGGCGCCCGCGTCCGCCGCGGCCTCCAGCAGCGCCTCAAGCTCCTCGTCGTTCAAGGCGGGAATGAGCGGCGCGGTCAAGACGCCGGCCGGTATCCCCGCCGCCGCGAGCTGGCGCAGCGCCGCGACCCGCAGGGCCGGGCGCGTGGCGCGCGGCTCCATCTTGCGGGCGAGATCGGGTTTCAGCGTGGTGAGCGAAATCATGACCCGCGCCAGGCCCGCCTCGGCCATGGGCGCCAGGATGTCCAGATCGCGCAGGATCAGGTTCGACTTGGTGACGATGGCGACCGGGTGCCGCGCGCGCCATAGGACTTCGAGAATCTCGCGCATGATTCCCATACGCCGCTCGACCGGCTGGTAAGGATCGGTGTTGGTGCCCAGCGCCATGACCGCCGGCTTGTAGGAGGGCTTGGCGAGCGCCGCCTCCAAGAGCCGCGCCGCGTCCGGCTTGGCGAAGAGCTTGGTCTCGAAATCCCGGCCCGGCGAGAGGCCCAGCCAGGCATGGGTCGGCCGCGCGAAGCAATAAACGCAGCCGTGCTCGCAACCCCGGTAGGGGTTGATGGAGCGGTCGAAGGGCACGTCCGGCGATTGGTTGCGGGCGATGATCGTGCGGCTGGCATCGATCGCGACGCTGGTGCGCAAGGGGGGCAGATCGTCGTCCTCGTCCGGCGCGCCCCCGCGCCAGCCGTCATCGGTCGCGACCCGCGTCAAGGGCTCATAGCGCCCGGTCACGTTACTGACGGCCCCACGCCCCTTGCGCGGCCGGTCGGGTAAGGCTTCGACCATGCGCTGAGTGTAGCGGTAACGTGGAACAAAACAAGAACTTTCAGATCTAACGCAGTTTTCGTTGGGTCTTACGCAACGGCCCCTCACCCTCCCGCTGCGCGGGTCCCTCCCTCTCCCTTGGGAGAGGGTTGTGTAGGCTTGGCGAGGCCAATGGCCGAGCCTTAGCCGGAGCTGGGTGAGCATCTGTGTTTCGTGTCAAGAGCGAAGACTGACCCACAATCGGTCTTCTTTGAGCAGTGTGTTGGCGAGGACGACGAGCTTTCGCATGACGGCGGTGAGGGCGACCTTGGCTTTTTTGCCGCTGTCACGCAGTC
>JAJFGN010000064.1 GCA_021776115.1 Kiloniellaceae bacterium
CGTGACAGCGGCAAAAAAGCCAAGGTCGCCCTCACCGCCGTCATGCGAAAGCTCGTCGTCCTCGCCAACACACTGCTCAAAGAAGACCGATTGTGGGTCAGTCTTCGCTCTTGACACGAAACACAGATGCTCACCCTCCCACCGCTCACGCGGCGGGCCCCTCCCTCTCCCGTAGGGCGAGGGTCAACCTGCAGGGCCAGACCGATACATGATCAAAAAGCGTTCCATCAAGATCGCCGGGCATAAGACCAGCGTCAGCCTGGAAGAAGAGTTCTGGGATGCGCTCAAGGCGATCGCTGGGGCCAAGGGGATTTCGCTGACCGCGCTGGTGGAAAACATCGACCGCGCGCGCGGCGACAGCAGCGCCTCCGGCAACCTCTCGAGCGCGCTGCGCCTCGCCGTCCTGGACGACCTGCGGGCGCGCGCGGAGCGGTGACGGACGCCGTTTTCGTTTCCCTGTTATTCCCTGAGAACAGGGAAATAAAAAAACTCATTCACGGTCCCCCGCGCGCATCGCTTCAGGCGGCCTAAAAGCGTCACCGGCCTCGCCCCTCTTTAAGTCGCCCGTCGATTTAGAGGGTATCGACCGGCCCGCCCGGCGCAACGATAAGGCTGTGGAAAATGCGCGGACAGTCCAATGGGTCAGGCCTAGATCCTCTCAAGTCTGCGTCCTCGTATTTGCCGCCTATGCGTGGGATTTGATACCCTAAGCGAGTTAGGTCTCCCCATTGTTGGGCTCTCAAACGGAAGGTTCCAGGCGCAGGAGATACGCGCCGATTGATGAGGCAAGGAATGACCGCGAACGTATCTTGGCGCGTCCGGTGAAATATCGGCGCTTCAAAGACCCCGAGGTCAAAGCGGTGTTCGACAGCTACCCAAAGAGGTTGCGAACGCCGCTGCTGCGGCTCCGCCAGTTGATATTCGCCTGCGCATCGCAAACCGAGGCAGTCGGCGAAGTCGTGGAGACCCTAAAGTGGGGCCAAGCCGCGTATTTGACCGAAAAACCCAAGAGCGGAAGCACAATCCGGATCGGCACAATAAAGGGCCAAGAGAATCGCTACGCGATGTTCTTTCATTGCCAGACCACGCTCGTGTCGACGTTTCGCGAGATTTACCCAAAGACCCTGGTCTTTCAGGGAAACCGGGCGGTCCTTTTTTCGATAGAGGACCAGATTCCGCAGGATGCCGTGGAGCACTGCATCGCCTTGGCCCTGACCTATCATTCGAGGCAGCGTGCGATGTAAAGGGTGTCTTTCGGACTTGAATCGCTTATCGAGGCGATCCTTCGACCCTGTGAACGACGCCCGCTTCCAACAATTCCTCTGTGCGCGGAAACCATATCTCCGCGTGGTTGGCGTTGAATACTCGCTCCAGGAATGCCTCTTCGATCTCCTGGCTTTGGTAGAACCGGCGATCCTTTTCCTGCTCTTTTTCGATATCGAGGTAGGGGAGAGGAAGATTTGCCGACAGCCCATATTGGTGGAATCCCAAGCGGCCGTTCTCGCCGAGTATTCTGGCCGAACCGCCGATGAACGCCGTCGTGCAGGCCGAAGAGCAGTATGCGAAAACATAGGTATCCAGTCCGTATCTCTGTATAAGTTTCGCAACCCCCCTGCTTTCGTAGATGTGCCCGCCATTGCTTTCCAACACCATGCCGGTGACCTCCGGGTGCTGGCGCAGGATCGCCTCGAGTTTCTTGGTGACGCCCATCTCCAGGCTCCCGCGCAGGTGGATGAGCGTATCGCCGTTCGCCAGAGTAAGGGTGTATTTCGAGGCCCGTTCCCGTTCCAATACATCGGCCGCAAGTTCCACGTCCCGTTCAATGAACATCCATTGGAACGCCCCGAAGACACTGATCAGGGTGAATACGACACTGACGGCAATGCCGATATAGATGGCCCAAACCCATGCGGCGGAACCCAAGTCACGCAGGTAGCGCTCGCACGCGCGCAGCACGCCGACAATCTGCCAGGGATAGATAATCAGATGGCCGACAACGAAAAACAAAGTTGTCGCGACGACGGCGGTATAGGTGTGTTCGAGAAACGGCGGGTGGGTAAATCGGTCGAGATAGAATATGACCAGACGCAGTAGCACCAAGTTCACCAAGAACGACCGGATCAACGAATGGTGACCCTGCCAGTGATTTCGAAGGTAAGTCATGGCGCGGCCTAATTCGATGCGATCTCAATTTTCGCCAGTATAGCCGTCCGCGCCGGGCGGTTATACCAAAGGTCCTTGGTATTACTGGCTCAACCCCTTAAGCAGGCCTTTGAGGCCTTTTTTGAGAATGTCTTCGGGCTTGATCTGCTGAGGCTGCGTGGGCTCGGCGGGAGCCGGGGCGGGCTGGGCGCCTGTGTCGGCCGGCGCAGGCGCCGCATCGCGGCGGAAGGGCTGTCCGGCGATCTTCGGGTTCGGCTTGTCGAGCGGCCCGGTGAGCTTGGCCGTTAGATAGGGCGTATCGGGATCGCCCTCGCGAAAGACATCCGTTCGGGTGTCGATTTGCCAAGCCGCCAGGTCGGCGGTGCCTTGGGTCAGGGCCGCGGCCTTGCGGCCATCCACGCGCAGATCGCTGGTCGCGACCACGCCCTTGTCGATCGTGAATGTCCCCGTGAGCTTGGCGGGGGCGCCGGCAAAGGCGCTGAACAAGACATTGGTCGCGTCGGTCACGCCGCGAATTTCCTTGACCTTCTGCCCCAAGATGCCGAGCACGATGGACCCCACCTGCTCCTCCGCCTTGGCGGTTAGGTTCAGGGTGCCGCTCAAATCGCCGTTGCCGGCCAGGCTGGAAACAAGTTCCGCCTCGCTGCGGCCCTTGGCGGTGATCGAAGCGTCCAGGTTGAGCGGCCCCGACACCCGGTCGCTGTCCGCCAACTCCTTCGCGAGCTTCGCAAGATTGAGCTCGATCGCCGTCAAGGCAAGGCCGGTTTCGATTCCTGCGCGCGTATCGATCTTCCCGGTCATGAGGACCGCACCGTCATAGATCGTGCCGCTGATCTTGCGCAGATCTACAACACCCTCTTTCAAAGAGGCGTCGACGACAGCGTTGTCCAGGCGGGTTCGACCCTGAACCAAGGCGGCCGCGCGCAAATTCAGATCGGCGTCGAACCCGCCCAGGGCAGCGGTATCGATAGCCTCCCGCGACCAGCGAGCCGAAGCCTTGGGCCCGGCGGCACCGGTGCTGGGACTACCGCCCGCGGAGGGCTTGGCGGCTTGCTTTGTCTTTTTGCCCCCGGCCGCCGGCGCGGTGAAGGCGTTCAGCGGCAGCACCCCGGTCACGAGATCGGCCGAAAGCAAGGGCCGCGCACCGCTGAGGTCAAGACCACCCGAGCCGCTTAGCTCGCTCGGTCCGATCTTGCCGGCGATGCCGCTTAGGCGAAACGCTTGCTGCGTGCCTTGAACGCGAGCCTTGAGGTCGAGGCCCAGGCCGGGCGCCATTCCTGCATCGGGCGCAAAAGGGCGGATCAAGGCAGCTAAGTCCGGATGCTTCGCGGCAACTGTCATATCTATGTCGCCAATTGCGGGCTCGGCCCCCCCGAGATCCGCTGTCAGTCCGCCGTCAAGGGTGAGTGGGCCGAGCTGCCCTTTCACCGCGCTAAGCGATATTTTTTCCGGCGTTCCCGCCACCTTCGCGCTCAGATCGAGCGCACCGGTGCTGGGATCGAGATCGAGATCGGGGACCAGGGCGGTAACCAGCTTCGCCAGTTCGCCGTGTTTTCCGCTTAGATCGAGATCGAACTCCAAGGGCACGGCCAGGGGGTTAACTCGGCCCTTCGCCGCAAAGCGACCGTCGAGCGCCTTCACTTCGCTTGTCACGGCAAGCTGGTCCTGGCCTCCTTTCACGGTTCCGGAGAAATCCAGACTCTTCGCCTTCGCCAAGGGTCCCGGCTCCATGCCGAGGGCCTTGGCAATCCCGGCCGGATTGGGCGTACTGAGATCGTAGGCCGCATCCACAACAGGCGCCGTTGTCAGGGCCGCAAAAGTGCCGGCCAAGCGGATCTTGGCACCACCGGCGATATCGCCGATTAGCAGTTCCCGCAGGGCAACCGAGCCTTGCTGCAACGTCGCATCGAGATACAGATTCGCCGCGGTAATCTCACGCAAGGTCATCTGGCCGACGCGAAGATCGAAATTCGCGTCAAAATCCGCCAGCCCAGCGGGCGCGACAAACACCGGCCGCGTCGCAGCGGCTTCTTGTGCGCCGCTCGCGCGCGCCTCCGCGGCGGTGGGCGCTTCGCTCGCTCCCGATTCGGGCGCCGCGCCGATCGAGCGATCGGCCTGGCGTTCCGCCGGCAGATAAGCGTCGAGATCGATCTTATCGAGCGCAAGGCCGATGCCGACCCCGGGCCGTTCCCGAAGTGCGACCGCAACGCCGCCAGTTATCTGGCTGAGATCGAAGCGAAGGTCGACATCGCTAAGCATTATGTCCGATTGGGTCGCGCCGATATTCGTCGTCAGACTCATCTTGCGCAGACGCGATGCCGGGATCTCCGCCACATCAACGCCCACCCAATCGAGAATCCCGCGCAAGTTATCGGATCCAGCCTCCAAGCGCCCGTCGAACCGAAGACCGGTCTGGCCGGTCTCACCGGCTGGCGCAACGGTACCGGTCAGCGACGCGTCCGACCCTCCGGGCAGAAGCGCCAGCGCTTGACTAAGCTTCAAGCGTCCATCCTTCAAGGCGAGCGAGAGCAAGAATTGCCGTACAACCTGCCCGCGGAACACCACCGCATCGATCGACACGTCCAGCGACGCCGTTATGTCTGGCGGTAAAGCCAAAGGTGTGGGGTCGGCCTGAGTGGAACTCGGCGCTGGGGTTGGTGCGCTAGAGGGCGTGGCCGCGCTGTCTTGGGCCGCCGGCGGGCCTCCGTCGGATGGCGCCAACAGGGCGTCGAGGTCGACCCGGGAAGCGGACAAGCGAAGCTGTAAATCCCGGCTCGGTTCGAGCGTTAGCTGAATCTGACCTTCCGCCTTGGTATCGGCTATTTGCACGGCGAGTTTACTGATCGTGACCCCGTCGCGATCCGCCGCGACTTCGGACTCGGCCGTGAAAGGCTTGGCAAATACGGCTGGCAAGGTAGTCCCCAAGGGCAGGGTCGCGACCAATGCGGCCAGGTTCTTGCCAAGGCCTTTCAAGCGGCCGCGCAGGGATACCCGCTCATTATGGAGCGAGAGGGCGCCGGCGAACTGAACCGATGCATCCGCTTTGGGCATCCCTAGCACCAGGCTAAGGGACGTGGCGCCGCCGCTCACCAGGCTACCCAAGCTCAATTCGAAATCGGTCGCAACGCCGCGAATCTTGGCCTGCCCGGAAGCCGCGAAGGGACCCTTCAGCGACTCGGCGGCAACCTCCGCGTTCAGGGCCTCGATTTGTTCTTCAAAGCCCGTGGTGGCGTCGCGGTAGATCAAGGATCCTTCCGTTATGGTCACCCGGTCGAGACTGATCGCGGCGGCTATACCTTCGCCTTGGCGATCGGCCGCCGGCCCATCGGAATCCGGTAACCTGGCCGCCGCCCCGGGTTCCGGGGTTGAAAACTCCCAGTTCTTGCGGCCGTCGGGTAGGACTTCGGCCAGAATTCGGGGTCTAACCAGATCGACGCTTTCTACCTGGACCTCGCCCTGTAACAGAGGCAGAAACGCGATGCGCACCTTCAGCGCGTCCAGATCGGCCATTGAAGGCGCGCTGCCGCCCTCGATATTGGCGAGGCGAACGCGGGCGACGGACAAGGATGGCGCCGGTAAAAGTACCAAGCTGACATCGCCGTCGATTACCAAATCGCGGCCCGTTAAATCGAAAACCTCCTTGGAGATTCGGCTCTTATGCGCATTCCAATCGACAAAACTCGGCGCGACCAAGAGCGCCGCGACAAGAACAAGCGCAAGTCCAAGCAAGCCCAGACCAATTTTTTTCAAGTCGTTTCCCTTATATTCGCGCGGCCGGAAAATCCGAATTATGCCGGCGCGTTCAAGTGGCCATTGCGCCTAGCTCGGTTTCAGCTAAGCTAATGAAACAGTGATGTACGGGCAAACACTACGCGATGGCCCGGAACGCGGGGCTCGAAAACACATGGGCGAGGTCGTTGATCTCGAAATCTACCGCAAGCGGCTGAAGCGCAAGGCGGCGCGCGGACAGGGCCCGGGCAATCGCCGAAGCCCGGACAGAGGCCCGCAATGCCCCAAACAACCCGGCGCCCGGGAGTCCCGATCTAGCAATGCCAGCCAGCTAGAGCCCTCGGGTAAACCCAAGGTCGAATCGAGCGATTCGAAATCGGATTGACGGCAGCGCTCCGGCAATTCGGACCTTTTCCAGATCCACGGTTTTGCAACCTCTCATATTAGCGGCCTCTGGCCTTACACGGGTCCGAAGGACCCATCGAAAAACTCCGACCGGGATGTTGAGCCATGTTCTATGAAACGAATGACAACCGGCACGGGTTACCGCACGACCCATTCAAGAGCTGCATCGTGCCCAGACCGATCGGCTGGATTTCAACCCTAAGCGCCAAAAATGTCGTGAATTTGGCGCCTTACAGCTTTTTTAACGGGGTTGCCTCCGATCCCCCGATGGTGATGTTTTCGAGCAATGGCCAGGATCCGCACCCGACGAAGGATACGCTGGCGAACTGCGCCGATACCGGGGAGTTCGTGTTCAATATGGCGACCTGGAATCTGCGCGAGGAGATGAACCGCACCAGCGCCCCGGTCAATCCCGATGCGGACGAATTCGAATTGGCGGGCCTGGAGAAAGCGCCCTCGGTCATCGTCAAACCGCCTCGCGTCAAGGCATCGCCGATCCATATGGAGTGCGTCGTGCACCAGATATTGGACCTGCCGGGCACCAACCCCAAGGCGCGCAACGCCATGGTCCTGGGCCGGGTGGTCGGAATCCATATCGACGAGAGCGTCCTGACCGGCGGTCTGGTCGACATGGCCAAGGTGCGGCCGATCGCCCGCCTGGGCTACATGGATTACACCCGCGTCGATCACGTCTTTGAGTTGCTGCGCCCGAAAGCCTAGCCAAAGCGGCCACCTCCTCAAACTGCCGGGAACCACGGCGCGATTGCAACGCGCTTGCAATTTAGGCGCGATCCGATCATTAAGGCGCCCGCAGCGGCCCGTAACGTGCGGAACCGCAGTTTTCTGGGGGGAAAACTCAATGCTGAAAGAGTTCAAAGAATTCGCCATGCGCGGCAACGTTGTCGACATGGCGGTCGGTATCATTATCGGCGCGGCGTTCGGTAAGATCATCAGTTCGCTGGTGAAAGACATCGTTATGCCGCCGATCGGGATGTTGCTCGGAAACGTCGACTTTACCGAGATTTTTATCAACCTCTCGGACCAGGCCTACGAGAGCCTGGCAGCGGCGCGGGAGGCCGGCGCGGCCACCATCAACGTCGGCATTTTCGTCAATACCGTGCTCGACTTCGTGATCGTCGCCTTTGCCATCTTCATGGTGATCCGCGGGATGAACAAGCTGAAGCGCAAGGAAGAGACGGCGCCACCGCCGGCGCCCACGACCAAGGATTGCCCCTACTGCCTATCGGCCATTCCGATCAAGGCAACCAGGTGCGGGCATTGCACCTCGGAGCTAAAGACGGCCTAGATAGGGTCTGCGCGGCGCGCTAAACCTCGACTATCTTGCCGGGGTTCATGAGGTTGTCGGGGTCGATCGCCAGCTTAAGTTGGCGCATCACCTCAACGGCTTCGCCGTGCTCGGCCTGCAGGAATTTGATTTTCCCGGTGCCGATCCCGTGCTCGCCGGTGCAGGTTCCTCCCATGTCCAGGGCCCGCATGACCATACGCTCGTTAAGCGCCTCGGCCCGGCGCATCTCATCCGGGTTGTCGGGATCGATAATGAAAGAGAGATGGAAATTTCCGTCGCCGGCATGGCCGACAAGGGGCGCGAGCAGGCCGGAATTCTCAACATCCGACTTGGTTGTCAGAACGCATTCGGCAAGGCGTGAGATCGGCACACAGACATCTGTCGCCCAACCTTTAGCGCCGGGGCGAAGGGCCAGCGCGGCATAGTAAGCGTCGTGCCGGGCTTGCCATAGGTCGTTCCGGTCCTCTTGCTTACGGGCCCAGCGGAAATCGGCGCCGCCGAACTCGCCTGCGATCTCACCGACCGTCTTGACTTGTTCCTGCACGCCAAGCTCCGTGCCGTGGAACTCGAAAAACAGGGTCGGAAGAACCGGGTAACTGAACTTCGAGTAGCGATTGACCGCGTCCATCTGAACCTCGTCCAGAAGCTCTATGCGTGCGATCGGGATGCCGGACTGTATGGTTGTAATGACGGTGTTCACCGCGCCTTCCAGGGTCGCGAAAGGACAAACAGCCGCTGAGATCGCCTCCGGAATGCCGTAAAGGCGAAGCTGGACCTCAGTGATGACCCCCAGCGTGCCCTCGGAGCCGACGAACAGCCGGGTCAAATCGTATCCGGCCGCCGACTTGCGCGATCGGCCGCCCGTGCGGATCACGCGCCCATCGGCCAAGACAACGGTCAGACCCATGACGTTCTCACGCATGGTCCCGTAACGGACCGCATTGGTGCCCGAGGCCCGCGTCGCGGCCATCCCGCCCAATGAGGCATCGGCCCCTGGATCTATCGGAAAAAACAGACCGGTGCCGCGCAGGTACTCGTTCAGTTGCTTGCGTGTGACCCCGGCCTGAACCCGGCAATCGAGGTCTTCGGCATTGACCTCTATCACCTGGTTCATAGGTGTCATGTCGATGCAGATCCCACCCTTTAGGGCGGCGACTTGACCTTCCAGCGAGGTCCCGGTGCCGAAGGGAACCACAGGGCGCTTGTGCCGCGCACAGATTTTGACAATCTGGGCCACCTCCTCGGTCGAACTCGCAAAGGCGACCGCATCCGGCGGGTGAGTGGCATGGTAAGACTCGTCATGGCCGTGTTGTTCGCACACCGCCGATGACGTCGATAGCCGGTCACCCAAAATAGGGCGCAGGTCTTCGACCACCAGGTCTTTTGAAAGTCCGTCCGCCATCGCCATCCGGCCATCCTCTACTTGAACGCGCGCATCACTATAGCAAAGTTCCGCCCGCGCGGGCAGACTCGTAATTCAAAGGGTTACGCTAGTCAGTGGCGTAGGGAATGAGGGGATATCATGGCACGCGACGCACGTTACGACATCTTGTTTGAGCCGGTCCGGATCGGCCCGGTTACGGCCCGCAACCGCTTCTATCAGGTCCCCCACTGCGACGGCATGGGCCACCGGCGGCCGAAGGCCGAGGCCGCGTCGCGCGCGGTCAAGGCCGAGGGCGGCTGGGCCGTCATCTGCACTCAGGAGTGCGAAATCCATCCCAGCGGCGAAGTAACCCCCTCCGTCGAGGCGCGGCTCTGGGATGATAAGGATATCCCGGCGCTGGCCCTCATGACCGAAGCCGTTCACCGGCATGGCGCGCTGGCTGGGATCGAACTGGTCCACAACGGCCCCTCCTCCGCGAACCGCTATAGCCGGGAGGTGCCTCTGGGTCCTTCGCACCAGCCCGCCGGACGATACGATCCGGTCCAGGCGCGGGCTATGGATCTGACCGACATTCGCGCCTACCGGCAATGGCACCGCGCGGCGGCCCGACGCGCCAAGCTTGCCGGCTTCGATCTTGTCTACGTTTACGCGGGGCACGATCTCTCCCTGCCGATGCATTTTTTGCAGCGCCGGCGCAACAACCGCAGCGATGAGTACGGCGGCAGCCTGGAAAACCGCGCGCGCCTCCTGCGCGAAGTGATCGAAGACACCAAGGAGGAGGTCGGCGACACCTGCGCCGTTGCGGTGCGCATTGCCGTCGACGAGTTGCTCGGTCCCGAGGGCATCACCAGCGAGGGAGAGGGCCGCGACGTGATCGCGATGCTGGCCGAGCTACCTGACCTATGGGATGTGAACGTCAGCGATTGGGACAACGATTCCCTGACCTCGCGCTTTGGACCTGAAGGCGGGCAGGAACCCTTTACCGCCTTCGTGAAGAAAGTCACGAGCAAGCCAGTGGTCGGGGTTGGGCGTTTCACCTCACCAGACACCATGGTCTCGCAGATCAAGCGTGGCGTCTTGGATTTCATCGGCGCCGCGCGGCCCTCGATCGCCGACCCCTTCCTGCCCAAGAAAATCGAGGAGGGCCGGTTGGAAGACATCCGTGAGTGCATCGGCTGCAACATCTGCGTGACAGGCGACCGTTTCGCCGCGCCCATCCGCTGCACCCAGAACCCGACTATGGGCGAGGAATGGCGTAAGGGCTGGCATCCGGAAGAAGTTCCCGGGAAAAGCACCGACGAATCGGTCCTGATTGTCGGGGCCGGGCCCGCCGGCCTTGAGTGTGCGCGCACCCTGGGCGAACGCGGGTACGAAGTGCATTTGGCCGAAGCCGGCACGGACTTGGGCGGCCGGGTCGTCCTCGAATCGCACTTGCCCGGCCTCTCCGCCTGGATCCGGGTGCGCGATTACCGGATCCAGCAGCTAACCAAGTTGACCAACGTCCAGATTTATCGCGACAGCCGGCTAACACCGGAGCATGTGCACGAATTTGGCGCGGCGCATGTTGTGATCGCCACGGGCGGAGCCTGGCGGCGCGACGGCGTGGGACGCGCGAATTGGCAAGCGGTTCCTGGCCTCGATCGAGCCGGCGTTTTCACGCCCGGCGATATCATGGCCGGCGCACAGCCCGAGGGGCCGATCGTGGTTTACGACGACGATCATTATTACATGGGCGGCGTTCTAGCCGAGAAATTGCGTGCCGAGGGACACGACGTCACGCTAGTGACACCGGCCCATTCCGCCTCGGCCTGGACCGACTACACGCTCGAACTCGCACATATACAGAAGCGCTTGCTGGAGATCGGCGTGACCATCGTCGCCAACCAGCGTCTCGCCACGATGCAGGTAGATCACGCGGAATTGGCTTGCGTCTATACCGGCACGCGAAGCTTGGTGCCCTGCGCCTCACTGGTCACCGTGACCGCCCGTCTGCCCAACGACGATCTTTATCGCGCGCTCATCGCCAATGGCGACGCCCTGAAAGATGCGGGCATCGGAAGCGTCACCGCCATCGGCGACGCGCTGGCGCCTTCGACCATCGCCGCCGCGGTCTACGCCGGGCACAGTTACGCCCGCGCCCTGGGCACCAATCCCGATGGCAAGGTCGCCTTTAAGCGCGAGTTTCCGGGTTAGGCCGCGCAGCCCTTCGCGGCCTTGGCCGGCTGGCGTACAAGCGCACTATAAGCATCGGCGAGGGTTCGGGTCACCTCGCCCGGCGTGAAGCGGTATTCGTCGATCTCACCGACCGGCGTAACCTCGGCGGCGCTGCCGGTCAGGAACACCTCGCTGGTCTTAGCGAAGTCGTCGGGCATAACCACTCGCTCGATCACCTCGATTCCTCTGGCGCGCGCCAAGTCGATAACCGTGCGCCGGGTAATACCATCTAGGAAGCAATCCGGAGTCGGCGTGTGCAGCTTGCCGTCTTGTAACAGGAAGATGTTGGCACCGGTCGCCTCGGACACCTGACCACGATAATCGAGCATCAGGCAATCGTGATAGCCCTGGTCCTCCGCCATATGCTTAGACATGGTGCAGATCATGTACAGGCCGGCGGCCTTGGCATGAACCGGCGCGGCGTTGGCCGGCGGGCGGCGCCAGGGCGAGGTCATCAAGCGGATACCCTTGGCGCGCAGCTCCGGGCTGAAATAACTCGGCCACTCCCAAGCGGCGATCGCAACATTGATCCGCGTCGCTTGGGCGGAGACTCCCATCATCTCGCTGCCGCGCCAGGCGACGGGGCGAACATAGGCGTCGACCAGGTTGTTCTCCCGCAGAACCAGTTCGGCGGCGGCATCGATTTCCAGGGCTGTATACGGCACCTCGAAACCCAGGATTTTGCCGGACTGGCGCAAGCGTTCGTGATGCTCGGTCATCTTGAAGATCGCGCCATTGTAGGCGCGCTCGCCCTCGAACACGCTGCTGCCGTAGTGCAAGCCATGGCTCAAAATGTGCAACTTGGCGTCGCGCCAGGGAACGAGCTCGCCGTTGTACCAAATGACACCGTCACGATCGTCGAAGGGTATAAGAGACATGGTCGCCTCGCATCGCTTGTACGGCCCGCTCCGCCAGAGCATCCGGCCGGTTGTTGGCTCTAGATTTCCGTCCGCGGCGCCCGAGATTTCAGGGTAGATCGCGCCTTATCCGGACGATTCGGTACAAAAAAGTCTCGTTTCGGTCATATTCGATAAATTCTTGATTGCCTTATGTAACAGTATTGCGGCATATATGTCAATATAGCTGACATAAAAATTTGGCGTGGAAGAAAATATGGCTGATTTGAAAGCTGGCCCAAACCCCCTGTTCCTGCGCGAGGAGGAGTTGCGTCAGGCGATCGAGTTACTCTATTTCGCCTATCGCGGTTTCACCGCCGAGCCGGATCAAATACTGGCCGACTATGGCTTCGGCCGGGCGCACCACCGCGTGATCTATTTCGTGGGCCGTCACCCCGGGATCACGGTGAGCGAGCTTCTACGCATTCTGGGAATCACCAAGCAGAGTCTGTCCCGGGTCCTGGGACAGCTGGTTCGAGACGGCTTCATCCAGCAAAGCACAGGTACACGCGATCGGCGTCAGCGCTTGTTGGAATTGACCGAAAAAGGGCGCAAGCTGGAAAGCGCTCTCACCGAAACGCAACGCGTCCGTCTAGCCCACGCGTTCCGCGAATCGGGAGCCGAGGCGGTCGAGGGGTTCCGTACCGTCCTGTACAATCTAACCGACGAGGCCTATCGCACGCGCTTTACCGGCCGCACCTCTAGGCGGGTGGCCGCAGGCCCCCTATAATCCAGGGCCATGACCGTCGACGCTCCCCATATCCTTGTGGTCGATGACGACACGCGCCTGCGCGCACTGCTGCAGAAGTTCCTGGCCGAGCAGGGGTTTCGGGTCACCGACGCCACCGACGCGGCGGACGCACGAAACAAGATGGAATCTTTTGCCTTCGATCTTGTGGTGCTGGACGTCATGATGCCGGGGGAGAGCGGTCTGGACCTGATCTTGTCGCTGCGGCCCAAGAACAACGTGCCGGTGCTGTTGCTGACGGCGCGCGGCGAGTCGGAACACCGGATAGAGGGTCTGGAGAGCGGCGCCGACGATTACCTGACCAAGCCCTTTGAGCCGCGTGAGCTGGTCCTTCGCATTAACGCCATATTGCGCCGCACTCAGGAGCCGACGGTGCCTGGCGACGGCATCCTGCGTTTCGGCGATTTCACCTTCGATCTGGCGCGCGAAGAGCTGCATAAGGCCGGCGACTACGTGCGCCTAACTACCGCTGAGGCGGCGCTTCTCAAGACCCTCGCGCGGCATCCGGGGGAAGCCATGAATCGCGACGCCTTGAGAGCGGAGAGCCCGGTGATCGGCAGTGGCCGGGCAATCGACGTGCAGGTCACGCGGCTTCGTCGTAAGATCGAGGAAGACCCAAAGTTTCCCCGCTACCTGCGCGCCGTGCGCGGTGTGGGATATACCTTCGTGCCCGACTAATACCAAGGATCCTTGGTACCAACTCAGACAGGCTTCATGCCGCCGGGAATTATCGCGACAGCCATGGCGACCGCAAGCGCGCCCACCCCACATACCTCGATTCTGAAGAGGATTCTGCCGCGTACCTTGCTGGGCCGCGCGCTGTTGATCATCTTGTCTCCACTGGTCTTGCTTCAGGTCATCTCCACCTGGGTGTTTTACGACCGGCACTACGACAACACGACAAGGCGTCTTAGTCAGGCTTTGGCCGGTGAAATCGCCACCGTCATTCAGCTGATGGTGCGCGATCCGGGATCGGTTGAGCGTCTCCAAATTTTCCGCATGGCCCAGCGGTCCATGTCGCTCAACCTAAAACTTGAGGAAGGCGCGCGCTTGGCCGATATCTCGACTAGCGAATCGCTGAATCCCTTCACCAGCGTCCTCGATCGAAAACTCACAACGGCGATGGAGGAGTACGTCGCACGGCCCTTCCTGATCGATACGAGGGCCGCGAGAAAACAGGTGAAAATTCAGGTTCAGTTGGCGGATGGGGTGCTCCATATCTTGGTGACTCGCGACCGGCTGTTCAGTTCCACCACTTACATTTTCATCATGTGGATGGTTGGCAGCTCGATCGTTCTGTTCGGGGTGGCGGTCGTCTTCATGCGCAACCAAGTCAAACCGATTCGCCGGCTAGCGCAAGCCGCGGAAGGCTTCGGCAAAGGCCGGGACGTCACCAACTTCAAGCCCGAAGGCGCGACCGAAGTTCGCCAGGCCGCCGCCGCCTTCCTGCAGATGCGGAGCCGGATCAAACGCCAGATCGAGCAGCGCACGGAGTTTTTGGCGGGGGTCAGCCATGATCTCCGCACGCCGCTGACGCGCATGAAACTGCAGCTCGCCATGCTGACGCAAAGCGCCGAGGCCGAGAACTTGCAAGCCGACGTGAGCGAGATGGAGAGCATGGTCGAGGGTTACCTGGCGTTCGCGCGCGGCGAAGGCACTGAACAAGCAGTACCAACGGAGATTTCGACGCTCTTGGGCGAGATCGTCGGCCGAATGCGCGATCACAAAACGGCGATCGACCTACATATCGAAGAGGACATACGCGTCCCATTGCGGCGCGAAACTTTGCGGCGCTGCTTGACCAATCTGATCGGCAACGCCCAGCGGTATGCGAACCAGGTGACCGTTAGCGCCGGCCGGCGCGACCACACCGTGGAAATACTCATAGATGACGACGGGCCGGGTATTCCACCCGACAAGCGCGAACAGGTCTTCCGCCCCTTCTATCGCCTAGACGAATCGCGCAATCCGGAAACCGGCGGCGTTGGGTTGGGTCTGACCATCGCCCGCGATGTCGTGCGCAATCACGGCGGCGAATTGACCCTGGAAGACGCGCCCGGCGGTGGCTTGCGGGCACGAATCTGGCTACCGGTTTAAAACAACCGGCCGCCGTTGGGAACTGTCTTGTCGGGCGTGACAAGAACGACCGCGCCCTCCGTGTCGGGAAACCCTACAACCAGCATCTCGGACATAAACTTGCCGATTTGCTTGGCTGGAAAATTGACCACCGCGGCGACCTGGCGGCCGAGCAGGCTCTCTGGCGTGTAGTGTTTGGTTAGCTGCGCGGAGGTCTTGCGCACACCGATCTCTTCACCGAAATCGACCCAAACCTTGATCGCCGGCTTGCGCGCTTCCGGATAGGGCTCAGTGCGCACAATCGTTCCCGCGCGCACATCGACCTTCAGAAAATCGTCAAATCCGATCGTTTGGCTTGACCCACTCATTGCCCGCCTCCAAAAGCGCGGCCGGACGCTAACACCGGTCAAGCGTGGCGGCAAGCGGGCCAAATACCTGGCCTGCGGGCACGAAAAAGGGGCCGCCCCTGGGGGCAGCCCCTCGTTCGAAGAGGTTTGGTAGCCGAAGTTACTTGGCGCCGTTGGTATGCGTCAAAGCGCCCTTTAGCTCGTCCAGGCTCGCACTAATGCGATGGGCCAGGACCTCGGTCGCCTCGGTGTTCGACTTGCTGCTCATCTCTGCCAGCTCACGAACGTTGGTCAGGGACAGCTCATAAGCTTCCTTGACCAAGGCGGCCTGGGTGGCGAACTTCTCAGCCGGCTGGCCGGGCTTCGCCATTTCGCGCACAACCTTGGTGGTCTCTTCCATCACCTGGCGCAGGATCTCCGCCTGGCGCTGAGCAACCGCCTGGAAACCCTCCAGAGCGAGCTTATTGGCGGCGGTCATCGCCTCGACATTCTTCCGCTGGCTCTCGGCCAGAGCCTTCGAGTCGACGCCGGGTACCTTGAACTGCTCGGCCATCTTGCCAAAATCCATAAAATCGCCGAAGTCCCCGTCAAGAAAAGGGTTTCCGGTCTTCATCTGAGCCTTAGCCATCGATCTTCTCCTCCTCGCTGGCTGCAATCACAATGTTGCAGCGCACAATTTCGATATACGCTTATATGATCCTCTATAGCCGGATCGTCAAGAGATATTTTGTGCGCTGCACAAAAAAATTAACCACAAACAAAAGGGAGCGTCAGGCTGCGTGGTTAGACGGGTTGGGTTTTCGCCAATCACCCGTCCACATCAGATAATATCATTATAAATCAATTAGTTGCATTTTTGCTTTCTGGGCAACAGTCTGGCAGGCAGCACGCAACGGCGCATTTAGCGCTCCGCTTCTAGGCCGCCGCCGGAGACTCTTCAGCCGATTTCTGCCGCAGTCGCGAACACTTCAAGGGCAGTCGCGAACACCTCTCGGCCAGCCATTCCGCCCGGCGCAGGTGCCGATCTAGGCTTGCCATGGTCTGGCTGAGATCCGGGCTCTCATCGCGCAGCCAAACTCGCATCGTGGCAAGGTAGATCACGCCCAAGACCTTAATCCGCAAGACCCCGCGCAGCCCGTCGGCCGAGAGGTCCGCCGCCTCCAGCATGCAGGCCATGGATCGCGCCAAGGAGGCCATCCCGCAGAGGCCCAGGACCGGATCGCAGCCAAGATCGTAAACGATGCTCCCGAGGGCGGCCTTGTGTGGCGCGAGCGCATCGAAGCGGCGCATAACCACGTCGAACAAACGGTCGCGCGCGCCGCCGTCCCGGTCACCGTCTTCCTGCCCGGCCAGGACCGCCGCGTCGATTCGGCGCGCGAAACCGGCCAGAATCGCGCCCTTGGACTCAAAAACGGGATAAACTGTGGAAAGCGGCAGTTCCGCCGCCTCGGCGATGTCGGTTAGAGAAACCTCGCGCCAAGCTCGCCTGGCGGCCAACGCCAAGGCTGCATCGACGATCCGATCGGAGATATCGCCCTTCGGCGCCGTCTTCGTGGTCTTCTTTTTAGCCGCCTTGCTCGCCATGGCCCCCTCGCTCCTATGCCTGCTAAAAATGTAGGGTGTGCGGGAGGAGATTGAAACCCTCCCTCCTCCGGGAAGGGTCTCGAAGTCTCAGCCTTGCTTGATATCCGCGACTTTGCCGCCGGTCACGGCCGTCAGGACATCGGGCGTCAAACGAAACACGGCATTCGGCGTGCCGGCCGCGGCCCAGATCTCGGCGAAGGCCAGCAGGTCCCGGTCAACCAGGGTCACCGGCGGCGTGGCGTGGCCGAGCGGCGGCACCCCGCCGATGGCGAAGCCGGTTACGCGGCGCACGAACTCGGCGTCGGCCCGGCCGACTGGCTCGCCGATCAATCTGGCCAGCGCCTTTTCATTGACCCGGTTGGCCCCGCTCGCGATGACCAGCACTGGCCGGTCGGTGGTCTTGGCGCGGAAGACGAGCGATTTGGCAATCTGACCGACCTCGCAGCCGATGGCCGCCGCGGCCTCGGCGGAGGTTCGGGTGCTGGCCGGAAACTCACGCACCTGAAAGTCGAAGCCACCCGTGGCCAGCGCTTCTTGGACCCGCCGCGCGCTTTCCTTCAGAGGCGCGGTGTCCTCGGGGTTATTGCTCAAGAGGCCAACTCACGGGAGCGCTGCGTGGCCGCCGCGATGGCCCGGTCCATGAGAGATTGCAAACCATCCGGCGCCATAAGCACCTGGAGCGCCTCCAAGGTCGTGCCCGCCGGGCTGGTCACGTTCTCACGCAGCTTGCTCGCCGGCAGATCGGACTGGCGGACCAACTCGCCGGCCCCGGCAACGGTCGCGCGGGCGATCCGCATGGCAAGCTCTTGCGATAAACCAGCCTCAACACCAGCCTGCGCCAGGCACTCAATCAGCAAGAATACATAGGCCGGACCGCCCCCCGAGACAGCGGTCACCGGATCGAGCAAGGCTTCGTCCTCGACCCAGGCGACCTCCCCCACCGCCGCCATCAGAGCGCCGGCCAAGGTCTTCTGGGCCGGACTAACCGCCGCGTTCGCGCACAGCACGGTCATGCCCCGGCCCACAGCGGCGGGCGTGTTGGGCATGGCCCGCACGATGGCCGCCGCTCCGCCTAGCCGCTTCGCGAAATAACCGATCGTGCAGCCGGCCGCGATTGAGAGAACCAGGGTTCCCGGCCCGACGGTGGCGGCACAGGCGTCAACCGCCCCGTCCATCTGCTGAGGCTTGACCGCGAGCACGATGACACCCGGCGCCACCCCAACCGAAAGCCCGTCCAGGCTAGGAACGTGAGCCAGACCACGCGCGATGAAGGGTGCGGCGCTCTCGGCGTGGGGTTCGACCACGGTGATATCCCGCGCGGCAGCGCCGCGCGTCAGCCAACCGCCCAGCAAGGCGGCGCCCATCTTTCCGCAACCGACCAGGATCAGCGGGCCGCCGAGATCGAGATTTCCCTCTAATACCGCGCCCGCCATGCCCGTCTATTTAGGCCTCTCCGACCGTATCCATGCGCGCGACCGTCATCGCATCCGCCGCGCTTTTCCCGCCCCACACAACAAGCTGCAGGGCTGGATAGAAGCGTTCGCACTCATGGATCGCAACGTCGACCAGATCCTCCAACTGCTCCGCACTAAGACCGTTCGCGCCGCGCATGGGAATGGCATGCCGATACATCGTGGAACCGTCTTCCCGCACGAAATCGAAGTGACCGAGCCAGAGATCTTCGTTGACGCTAACCAGTAATTCGTAAACCGCGCCGCGTTTGGTTTCCGGCACTCGCTGATCCAACTGGCACGATACGAACATCGCGTTCATGTGGCGATCCCAAACGACATACATGTGGTAATCGCACCAGCGCCCGGCGACCTGCACCATTAACTCACATTCGCTGTGCCGATCGAAAGTCCAGTCATTGGCGCTGACCAATTCCTCCAAGGTATCGAGAGGGTTGGTCAGCGTTTCGACGTATCGATCTACTAGACTCACCATGTCGTATTCGATCTCCCCTCATGACGTCCGTGCCACATCGACCATCCGAACTGAGATACCCAAGTCGGGATCGCGGCGCCCGGTGACACCCAAATATGGCGTGCTTCATTCGAGCACCCACCAAATGTAGCGTGCCAAATTCGCCGGAGACACGCAATAGACGTGTCTTGTGGGTAAAACCTGAAATACGGGCGAGCCTTGGGGTAACTTTATCGAGGCTGGCTAGTCAGCAGGCTTGGCCGAACGCTTGCGCGGAGATGTGGCCTTCCCGCCAGGTTCGCCCTGCGCCTTCAGGCGCTGCTCCAACACGGCAACCCGCTTGGCGAGATCTTCCTGTTCGGTGCGCGCCTTGGCGGCCATGGCCTTGACGGCATCGAATTCCTCGCGGCCGACCAGATCCATCTGCAGCAGTATTTTTTCGAATTGCTCGCGCAGACGGGCCTCGATCTCTCCGCGCATGCCGGCCGCAACCCCAATTGCTCCGCTGGCCACGCGCGCCAAATCGTCCAGCAAGCGGTTCTGGGTCTGCATTTTTCCACCTCTTTTTCCTGTGTTGGCGCCGTAGAGCACCTATTTTTAGTATGGCGAGAGAACCGAGGGCCTTCAAGGCGCGCAGTGTTGCCGCCCTCGACCGGCCGGAAAGTATCGAGTATGTACCCATGCTCGAGGCGGGTTTCGAGCGGCCCTTTACATCGCTTGAAGAGGGCATAGGTCACTACCTGAATAAATTTCTCTCAAGTGGGGACGCAAATAGATGATAGCGGCAATCACCTTTCCGCAGATCGACCCAATCGCGATCGCGCTCGGCCCCCTAGCGATCCGCTGGTACGCGCTCGCCTACATCACGGGTCTCCTGCTCGGCTGGTGGTATTGCCGTTGGCTGGCCAAGCGGCCCCCGGCCCTGCTAAGCGAGCGGGCCATCGACGACTTCCTGCTGTGGGCCACCCTAGGCGTTATTCTGGGCGGACGCCTGGGCTACATTCTGTTCTACCAGTTCGGTTATTACCTGGAGAACCCGCTTCAAATACTTTTCATCTGGCGCGGTGGGATGAGCTTCCACGGCGGCTTGCTGGGCGTCGGTCTGGCCATCATCCTGTTCGCACGCAAGGAGAAGGTGCCGGTCTTCGCGTTGGGCGATATCATCGCCACCGTGGTTCCGGTCGGTTTGTTCTTTGGCCGCATCGCTAATTTCGTGAACGCCGAGCTATTCGGACGGCCGACAGATCTTCCTTGGGGCGTTATTTTCCCGGGCCAGGTTGTGCCCCGTCATCCCAGCCAGTTGTATGAGGCTGGGCTGGAGGGCTTATTGCTGTTCGCTGTTCTCTTCGCTCTGAGCAGGCTTGGCGGGTTGGAACGGCGGGGGCAAGCGACCGGCGTGTTCCTTATCGGCTATGCCCTATCGCGCATGCTGGTTGAACTGGTTCGCCAGCCCGACCAGCAATTAGGGTTCCTCTTCGGGGGTGTCACCATGGGCCAGTTGCTTTCCGTTCCCATGCTCCTGGCCGGGATCGCGCTGTTAGCCTGGTCCCGCCGCGCCCGTGCGGCCCACTAGCCCGTGCGGCCCACTAGCGGATAGAATCCAACATATGGCGTCCAGCCCGCCGCCCCCGCTGACCCAGCGGATCGCCAGGCGGATTGCGCACTTGGGCCCGATGACCCTGGCGGAGTACATGACCGCGGCACTCTGCGATGCGGATTACGGCTATTACATGACCGGCGACCCCTTCGGCGCGCGCGGCGATTTCGTCACGGCCCCGGAGATCAGTCAGATGTTCGGCGAGCTGATCGGGCTTTGGTGCGCCGAAACTTGGGGCCGGATGGGCGCGCCGAATCCGGTCCAGCTTGTTGAGCTCGGTCCAGGGCGCGGCACCTTGATGGCCGATGCCCTACGCGCCGCCCGCACCGTGCCCGGCTTCCTGGAGGCAGCCCGGGTTCACCTGGTCGAGGTCAGCCCGGCCTTGCAGTCGCGCCAGAGTGAATCGCTACGATCGGCCGGCGCCGACCTGGGCATGCCGCCGCGATGGCATGATAATTTTTCGAACGTGCCTCACGGCCCCTTGCTTCTGATCGCCAACGAGTTCTTCGACGCCCTGCCGATCCGTCAGTTCGTGCGCTGCCGGGAAGGCAGCGCCCTGACGTGGCGGGAGCGGGTCGTCGGCCTGTCCGAGGACCGTCAAACCCTCGCCTTCGCCTTGGCGCCGGCCACGATGAAAGCCGCCGCCCTGCTGCCCCCCGAAGCCGCCGGCGTGGGACCCGGTGGGACTTTCGAGGTTTCCCCCGCCTCCGCCGCTCTTGCGGGCGAGATCGGGGCCCGGATCGCGGAAGACGGTGGCGCCGCCCTAGTCATCGATTACGGTGCCGCACGTCCGGCCGGCGAGGCAACGCTGCAGGGCGTGCGGCGGCACGCCCGCCACGACGTTCTGGAGGCGCCCGGCCAGGCGGACCTGACGGCGCATGTCGACTTCGTGGCCCTGGCCGGCGCGGCCGAGGCCGCTGGAGCAAAGGCCTGGGGTCCGATGCCACAGGGCACTTTCCTCACCGCCCTGGGGATCGCGGCGCGCGCGGAGGCGCTGACCCGCGCCGCTAACCCGGCACAGGCACGGGGAATCGCAACCGCCCTGGAGCGCCTGACCGGCCCGGCCCAGATGGGAGAACTTTTTAAGGTTCTCGCGCTCGCTCATCCTGCTCTTGGCGCGCTTGCCGGATTTTCATGACGCGCCGGGAACCACAAGTGCTTAACACTTAAGCAGTGAAGGTCTAATGTGGTGGAACAGAAATTGGTGGCATTGAGTTCCCCCGTCATCCCGGACGCGACTTTCGTCCAAATCTTGATTTGGTAAGGAAAGTCAGCGATCCGGGATCCATTACGCCGCAATCCGGGCGTCGGGCAGGCGGATACATGGATCCCGGATCGTAAGGCTCGCTGCCGAAAATCGGGGGATTTTCGGGCTCGCCCCCGATCCAGTCGGGGGCAGGCTCTAACGTCCGGGATGACGGCGATGAATTAGGATGCGAACTTCAGTTCCACCACACTAGGTTAGATAGCGCATGACCGAACCAGCCACGCGCCAGCCCGGCGCCAGACCCGATATGTTGACCATCTGCCCGCTCAACGCGGCACCCGGCGTGCGCCACGCATTTTTCGGCCGGGGCGGTGGCACCAGCAGGGGGCTCTATGCCTCTCTTAATTGCGGCTTCGGGTCCGGCGACGACGCGGCCAATGTTGCCCAAAACCGCGAGTTGGCCATGAGCTGGATCGAGCTCGAGCCGGAGCGCCTGGTTACCGCCTACCAGGTCCACTCAAAGGCGGTCGCCCGGGTTGACCGTCCCTGGCGGCGCGAGGATGCGCCTAAAGTAGACGCCATGGTCACCAAGGTGCCGGGGCTGGCCTTGGGAATCTTGACCGCCGATTGCGTGCCGATTCTGTTGGCCGACCATGCGGCCGGCGTTATCGGCGCGGCGCATGCGGGATGGCGCGGCGCGCTCGACGGCATAGTCGAAGCCGTGGTGTCGGCCATGGTCGAACTGGGCGCGCACCGCGCGGCGATCGCGGCCGGCATCGGCCCAGCGATCGCGCACCGCTCATACGAGGTTGGACCCGAATTCCCGGCGCCGTTCCTTGAACAAGCCGCCGCCAACGCAGATTTCTTCCGGGATTCACCGCGCGCCGGCCACGCCTATTTCGACATCAAGGGATATGTGGCGCGCCGGCTTAGCGCCGCTGGGGTTGGCAATGTGCAGGTTCTGCCCTGCGACACCTGTGCCGAGGAAACCCGCTTTTTCAGCTACCGCCGATCCTGCCTTCGCGGCGAGGCCGACTACGGCCGAGGTCTTTCGGCGATCACCCTCGAGCCCTAGGAGTCTCTATCGAGCCATGGCCTTGCACTTCACCAGAGAGGAGTTCGCCGCGCGCCGGGCACGGGTGTGCCGGGATATGGAGCGCGAAGGCCTGGATGGCATGCTCCTGTTCCGCCAAGAGAGCATGTACTACCTGACCGGGTACGACACCTTCGGTTATGTTTTCTTTCAGTGCCTCTACCTGGGCGGCGACGGCCGCATGACCCTCTTGACCCGCGCGCCCGACCTGCGTCAGGCACAGGAGACCTCGGTGATCGAGGATATCCGCATCTGGGTTGACCGGCCGGACGCCGAGCCGGCGCGGGACTTACGGGCAATCCTCAAGGAGCACGGATGCCAAGGAAAGCGGCTTGGCGTCGAGTACGAAGCCTATGGACTGACCGCCCGCAATGGCAAACGTCTGGAGGCTGCGCTCGACGGCTTCGCCATCTTGAGCGACAGCTCCGAGTTGGTCACGCGCCAGCGCGCGGTTAAGAGCGAGGCCGAGATCGGCTGTGTGCGCTGTGCCGCCGGCTTCGCGGACGATGCCCTGGAGGCCGCCTTGCCTCTAGTGCGGCCAGGCGCGTTCGAGGGTGAAATTTTAGCCGCCATGCAGGGCGCTGTATTCCGAGGCGGCGGTGACTATCCAGGCAATGAGTTCATTATCGGATCGGGCCCCGCGGCGCTGCTATGCCGCTACCAAAGCGGCCGCCGCCACCTGGACGCGGACGATCAGTTGACCCTGGAATGGGCAGGCGTGGACCGCCACTACCACGCGGCCATGATGCGCACCTTGCGCCTGGGTCCGCCGCCCGCCGCGCAAAGTGAAATGTTCAAAGTCGCGTCCGACGCCTTGCTGGCGGTCGAGGACGCCCTGCGCCCAGGCAATAGCTACGGCACGGCCTTCGAAGCCCATGCCCGTACGCTGGACGGCGCCGGATACGCGGCGCACCGCATGAACGCCTGTGGCTATTCCCTGGGCGCCACTTTTTCGCCGAACTGGATGGATTGGCCGATGCTTTATCACGCCAATCCGGTCGAGATCGTGCCCGGCATGGTTATATTCGTGCATATTATTATCTTCGACAGCGACCGGGGGCTTGCCATGACCCTGGGGCGAACCAGTCTCGTCGGGCGCAACGGGGCCGAGGTTCTGTCCCGAATGCCTCTGGATTTCACGCTTACCTGAAGCCAAGATGCCACACCTTTTCATCTTCGCCGCCCTTTGCCTAGTTGGATTGGTAGCGAGCTGCGCTTTGTTTTGAGAGGACTCTCGAGGGTGATGCGGGCCATATACCAAGGATCGCTGATAATGACCCCTAGAGATCGCGTAGGCGATCCGCCGGGTAGGAGGGAAGCCGCAGGCGATGCGGTGCATCGTCAAGGCTTTCCGACGCCCTCCGGCGGGCCGCCACCGCGACCGGAACGGCGGCTTACCAAGGCTTTCGGACGGCGTCGCGCACGCCTCGCGATGCCCCGCATCGCCACGGCGCACGCTCC
>JAJFGN010000065.1 GCA_021776115.1 Kiloniellaceae bacterium
TGCGGTGCATCGTCAAGGCTTTCCGACGCCCTCCGGCGGGCCGCCACCGCGACCGGAACGGCGGCTTACCAAGGCTTTCGGACGGCGTCGCGCACGCCTCGCGATGCCCCGCATCGCCACGGCGCACGCTCCTGGCCGAAAGCCTTGGTAAGCCGTCTCTAGGGGTCATTATCATCGAGATTTGGTATAAGACGATGTGCTTAGCTAATCCACACCCTGGCCACCGCACTCTTGGGCGGTTAGCCGCGCGCGGCCCAAGCACAAGTTTGGAGAGAGTGTTATGTGGAAGTCTGTCGTGAAGATCACTCTCGCCTTGACCGTCATGGCGGTCGTGGCCGGATGCGCGGCGAAGCCTAATGGCGACGCCAAGTGGAACCCCCGCACGCAAAGCTACGAATCGCGCGGTGGCGATTAAACGCCGCGTACGGGCCGTCTTTTCGTTGGCAGGTTAGCCGCATCCAAGCACAAATTTGGGAAAGGCGCAGTTAACCGCGCCTGCTAGACGTGGCAGCGTATATTTTGATTTCAACGGTGGGAAAGCCCGAAACCGCCTGGGCGGCTGTCAGACCGAGATAACGAACGCCCTAGAAGCCTTCGCGGTCCATGCGCTTGCGCAATAGCTTACGATAGCGGCGCACGGCCTCGGCCTGTTCGCGCTTGCGTTTGGCGGAGGGCTTTTCGTAGCTGCGCCGCAGCTTCATTTCCCGGAATACGCCTTCGCGCTGCAGCTTCTTCTTGAGCGCGCGGAGAGCCTGATCGACGTTGTTGTCGCGAACCTGTACCTGCACGGTCTTACCAACACTCCTCTTGGCGGTCTCATGGCGCCCAAAGCAAATAGAAAACGGGCGCACACGCACCCACCCGTGCCGCCCATGTCCGGCCCGGGGAGCGTTTGATAACACACTCAGGGGCGGAAGGGAAGGGCTCTGAATCGGACGTATAGGACAAAAGTCCGCATCCAAACTCTACAGCGCCGGCCGCCGGTTAAACCAGGGGCGCGCGGCCTCGAACTGGCTGGCTAGGCGGAACAGGGTGCCTTCCTGGCCCACCCGTGCCGCGATCTGGACCCCGACCGGTAGGCCATCGTTGTCTTGTCCGGGGCGGGTCCAATGAAGCGGTAGGGAAGCGGCCGGCTGGCCTGAGATATTGAACATTTGGGTGAAGGGGATGAAGGCTCGGATCGCGTCATAAAAGGCGTTCAAATCGTCGCTCTCCGCGTCGATGGTGCCTAAGGGAACCGGTGGCTGCGCCAAGGTGGGGGTAATTAGAATATCGTAGCGCGTAAAGAACCGAGCGAGGGTGGCCCCTATCTCGCGCGCGGCATAGCTAGCGCGGATATATCCCGCCGCGTCGCGGCGCCGGCCCGATTCGGCCATGGCCCAGGTTGTGCGCTGCACGACCTCTGGGCCAACCGGCCGGGCATGCAGCGGATGCCCCGGTGTCAATGCCTCCGCGACATGGGATTCGACGATGGCGATCATCGTCCGCTTCAGGACCTCGAAATCGATTCTGGGCGCAGCCTCTTCGACGTCGTGGCCCAGCTCCGCCGCCAAGCGGGCGGCCGATTCAACCGCTGCCCGGCACTCCAGATGGATTGGTACATCGTCAGGTGCGGAGACCGCCCAGGCGATGCGCAGGCGCCCCGGATCGACGCCGACCTCCGCCAGGAAGGGGCGCGGCGGCGGGGGGGCCCAGGTCGCGGAATCGGAGGCCGGGCCGCTGGTTGCATCGAGCAGGGCGGCGCTGTCGCGTACGCTGCGTGTCACCGCGTGCTGCACCGCAAGCCCAGCCCAGCCGGCGCCATCGGGGTTGCGTGCGCGCGAAGGTTTGAGCCCGAAGAGGCCGCAGGCGGAAGCTGGAATCCGGATCGAACCGCCGCCGTCGGAGGCCTGAGCCAGGGGCACCATGCCGGCCGCGACCGCCGCTGCGGCACCGCCGCTCGACCCACCGGCCGTGCGCTCAAGGTCCCAGGGATTGCGGGTCGGCCCATAGACCGCGGGTTCCGTGCTAACCGATAAGCCCAGTTCGGAAGTGTTGGTTTTGCCGAACACGACCAGACCTGCCCGACGCGTGCGCTGGACCATCTCGTCGTCGAATGGGGCAATTGTGCCGTCGAAAAGGCGGCTCCCATTACCCAGCGGCGCACCCTTATAAAAGGTGTAGAGGTCTTTCAGAAAATAGGGCACGCCCGCGAATAGGCCGTCGCCGACACCGCCGCGAATGACCAGGCGGGCTTCATCGTAAAGACAGTGGACGACCGCGCCGATAGTGGGATTTTGGGCCTCAACACGCTCAATCGCGGCTTCCAAGACTTCCTCGGCGCTGACTTCGCGCGCCCGTATCAGGGCCGCCAGGCCAAGGCCGTCATAATCCTGGTATTCGGCAAAGCTCGCCATGGCCGTGGGTGTCCGTTTATCGCCGCGTGGGCGGTTAGCAGAGAGAAATTTCCTCGAATTATCAAGTCTAGGTTCCGGCGACGTGCTTTACCGGCTGCCGATCGCGTTCCATATTACCGGCATGGCAATACTCAAGATCGCGCGCATGGGCCACCCCGTTCTCAACCGGGTCGCCGCGCCTGTCGCCGACCCCACCTCCCCCGATATTCACCGCCTGATCGTGGACATGCTGGAAACCATGGAGGACGCGAACGGGACCGGTTTGGCCGCACCGCAGGTCCACGTGCCGGCGCGGATCGTCGCGTTCTTTGTCTCCGGCGCCCGGGCCAAGCGCGAGGACGGAGCGACGCGCGAGGATGGGGCGGAGGAGGATGCCGAACCGGATGACGTGCCGCTGAGCGTCCTAATCAACCCGGAGGTCGAGCCCTTGAACGATGAGATGGCCCTTGGCTGGGAGGCTTGCCTGTCGGTGCCCGGCTTGGTCGGTCAGGTGCCGCGTTACACCGCCGTGCGTTATCGCGGCTGGACCCCCAAAGGAGAGGAGATCGTGCGCGAGGCAAAGGGTTTTCACGCCCGGGTGGTGCAGCACGAATGCGATCACCTGGACGGTGTTCTTTATCCGCAGCGCATGACGGATCTTTCGACCCTGATCTTCACAAGCGAAATGGGCGCCCAGGCCGATATCGAAACCGCCCATACCGAAACCGCCCGTGCCGAATCGGAGGACCCCTGATCGCCATGGAAATAGAGCGTACGAGACAAATCTTGATCGAGGCGGCATTGCCGCACATCGCCTTCGATGGCTGGACCGACACGTCCTTAAGGGCGGCCGCCGCCGACGCCGGCATTGAAGAGAGTCTGGCGCGCAACGCCTTTCCCGGCGGCCCGTCGGAGCTGATCGAGGCCTTTAGCAGGGACATCGACCGGCGCATGCTGGCCGAACTGGCAAAAAGCGATCTGGCGGAGATGCGGATGCGCGATCGGATTTATACCGGCGTGCGGATACGGCTGGAGCTGCTTACCCCGCATCGCGAGGCGGTCGGGCGCGGATTGAGCTTTCTGGCGCTGCCGATTCATGCGCCGCTGGCAGCCAAATGCCTTTACCGCAGCGTCGATGCGATCTGGCATGCGGCGGGCGACACCGCGACCGACTACGACTTCTATACCAAGCGCCTGTTGCTATCCGGAGTCTATTCCTCGACCGTGTTGTTCTGGCTGAACGACCGCTCCGAGGGTGGGGCCGAGACCTGGGCCTTTCTGGGCCGGCGCATCGACGACGCGCTACGCCTGGGCGGCACCGTCGGGAAGATGGCGGGGACCTTGCTCGATCTTCCGGACCGGCTCCTTGAAGGCGGCCTAGGCGGGCGACCAAGGCGTCACTGGCGTCAAGCCACGCCGCAGTAGGCTTTCAACGACGAATAAGTTTGGTCGTGTGGCCCATCTTTCGACCGGGCCGGGCTTCGCCCTTACCGTAGAGATGCAGCTTCACATAGGGATCGGACCAGGCGGCCTGCGCGGCCGCCGCTTCCTCGCCCAAGAGATTCTTCATGACCGCGTCCGCCAGGCGGTCCGCGGCGCCGAGCGGCAAGCCCGCGATCGCCCGCACCACCTGCTCGAACTGCGAGGTGACGGCGGCGTCCAGGGTCCAATGCCCGGAGTTGTGCGGGCGCGGCGCCAGTTCGTTGACCAAGACGCGTTCGTCGGCGGTGATGAACATCTCAATCGCCAAAAGGCCGACAAGGCCGATCTTCTCCGCGAGATGGCGGGCGATGCCCTCGGCCTTGTCGGCGACCTTTTCCGAGATCCGGGCCGGTACGATCGTTTGATCGAGGATGTGATTCTTGTGTTGATTTTCGACCGGCACGTAGGTCCGGCGGGCGCCATCCAGCCCGCGCGCGACGATGACCGAAACCTCCAGCCGGAAATCGACGAAGTCTTCCAGAATGACTCCGGTGGTGGCCGCTGCCTCGGCCACCTGCGCCCAGGCTGTGTCTAGATCGGTGTCCCGATCGACGGAAATTTGCCCTTTGCCGTCATAACCGAGTTCCGCCGTCTTCAGGACGCAAGGCCGTCCGAATTCCGCGACCCGCTCGTGTAGATCCCGCGCGCTTGCGATCGGGGCAAAGCGGGTGGTGGGGACTTCAGCCGCCCGGCAGAAGTCCTTTTCGCGCAGCCGGTTTTGGCAGATGCGCAACACCTCCGGGCCGGGGCGGACCGGTACGTGTTGGGCCAGGGTCGCGGCGGCCACGAAGGGCACATTCTCGAATTCGTAGGTCACGACGTCGACCGCCTCGGCGAAATCGGCCAAGGCCGCCTCGTCCGTATAGTCCGCGATGCTGGTCAAGGAGGTGACTTGCGTGGCCGGAGCATCGGCCTCGGGGCAATAGATATGGCAGCGATACCCGAGTTGCGCGGCCGCCAGCGCGGTCATGCGGCCCAACTGACCGCCGCCCAGAATGCCGATTGTAGCGCCGGGAGAGAGCGGTTTGAGCGTGGGGCCCGCCATAGCCGCTAACCCTCGTCGCGCGGGCTCTCGGCTACCGCGCCGGTTTGCTCGGCCCGCCGCGCGTCTAGCGCCGTGGCGACACGCTTATCCGAAAGGGCGAGCACCGAGGCTGCCAGAAGCGCCGCGTTGGCGGCGCCGGCCGGGCCGATCGCCAGGGTGCCGACGGGCACGCCGCTGGGCATCTGTACGATCGACAAGAGGCTGTCTAAACCCTTGAGCGCCTTACTTTCGACCGGCACGCCAAAGACCGGCAGGGGGGTCAATGCGGCGACCATGCCCGGTAAGTGCGCGGCCCCGCCGGCGCCGGCTATGATGACTTTCAAGCCGCGCTCGCGCGCGGATTCCGCATAGGCTATCATGCGCTTTGGTGTGCGGTGCGCCGATACGATTCGCTTCTCAAAGGCGATGCCGAGCGATTCGAGGGTGTCCGCCGCATGCCGCAGCGTCGCCCAGTCGGACTGGCTGCCCATGATGAGACCAACTTGTGCTTGGGCGTCCGCCATTGTCTCCGTCACTTGGCTGGCCGATTATGCCGCGCCGCGCGGCCGCGCATTATCCGGTCAGGATGGTCGCGAGGCAAGCGCGCCAGGCGAAGCTGCTTTAGCGGGGCCGGAATTATGGTCAACATTCTGTTTACTATAACGGCTTAATATTTGCGGCGTGGGCGGCGAATCGCCTGGCGATCGCTTCTTGATCAGGGAAAGAGAGTTGTTATGAGGGTCCGAAGTTCGACACGGCCCGCTCCGCTTGGCGCCACGCAAACGGTGGAAGTCAAAGAGGTCCCTCCGGTAGAGAAAGCCAGCGCCCCCGGTGCTGGCGCGGGCCAAGGGGCCGCGCCCCTGGATATCGCGACCATCCAAGGCATCCCGCAGTCGGAGCTGACACCGCGGGTACGCCTCGCGCTCGATGTCTTGATGGCGGAGGCGCAAGACTTGCGCAGCGCACTGAGCCAGGCGAAGAAGCGTATCGCCTACCTTGAGAATCTCGCCGATCAGGACACCCTGGCGCCGGTCCTCAACCGGCGCGCTTTTGTGCGCGAGTTGGCGCGCATGATCTCCTTCGCCGAGCGTTACGACGCGCCGGGAAGCGTGCTTTATTTCGATATCGACGGCATGAAAGCGATCAATGACCGGCATGGTCACGGCGCCGGCGATCTGGTGGTCAGGCAAGCCGCTGAAACACTGCTTGGCAGGCTGCGCGGCTCCGATCTTGTCGGGCGCCTGGGCGGCGATGAGTTTGGCGTGATCCTGACCCAGGCGGATAAGGATGCCGCCTTGGCCAAGGCTCAAAGCTTGGCTCAGGCAATCCAGGCGACGCCGGTTATGTGGGACGGCGAGCCCTTGAACATAAAGGTTTCGTACGGGGTCTACACATTTGCCGGGGGCGAGGCGGTGGAGGACGCTCTCGACCGCGCCGACAAGGCAATGTATGCGAACAAACGGCGAAGCGGCGAAAAGAGCGGGGCCGCCTAAAAGGGTCCGCTCACGCGATAATGTCTGGCAACAGCATGTTCTCTACACGCGCCATTTCGTCTTTCAGCATCAGCTTGCGCTTTTTCAGCCGCTTCAGCTGGATCTGATCGAATGGAGCCGCTTCCTCAAGCCGAGCGATAACGTCGTCAAGATCCCGGTGTTCCTGCATCAGTTGCGAGAGCCGTTTCTGAAGACGCTCGGTATCCGGTAGGTCTTTCATTCGGCGCCATTCGTGGTAGGCCCTGCCAAGTCTGGCCCAAGAGCCAGAGCCGCTTGGGCCAGAATCCCAGGTGTCACTATATCATAACCCGGATGCCGCGGGAAAAGGGCTCTAGATCGCCGAACAAAAGGCCGTTTCGGTTGCGGCGACTCGGGAACGGTGGCCAAGTTACACCCTAGGGTAGAGCAGATCGGGTCAACTATGCCGCAAATCAGGCGCATCGGCATCTTAACCAGCGGCGGCGACTGCGCCGGCCTCAACGCGGTTTTGCGCGCCGTGGTTTTGCGTGCCGCCCAAGGCGACGGGATAGAGGTGGTCGGTATCAAGCAGGGTACGGCTGGTCTTCTGGCCCGCCCCGTCGAGGCCGCGACGCTGGATCCGGCCATGTTCACGGGCACGCTGTTGCGCAGCGGCGGTACTATCCTGGGCACCACGAATCGCGGCGACCCTTTCGCCTATCCCATGTCCGACGGCCGGAAGATCGACCGCTCCGAGGAGGTGATCGAAGGGTATCGCTCGCTGGACCTCGACGCCCTGATAGGGATCGGAGGCGACGGGAGCCTCGCGATTTTGCGCCGCTTAGCCGTGCAAGGCGGCATTGATTTCGTCGGCATCCCCAAGACCATCGACAACGACCTCGGTCATACCGAAGTATCGATCGGTTACGCCACGGCGGTTGGAGTCGCAACAGACGGCCTGGACCACTTGCAAGCGACGGCGGCCAGCCACTCGCGGGTCATGGTCATGGAGGTCATGGGCCGCGATGCCGGTCATATCGCGCTGAACGCGGGAATCGCCGGCGGCGCGGACGTGATTCTGGTTCCCGAAATCCCATATGCGATCGAGCGCGTTGCGGCCAAGATCGAGGATTTGAAATCCCAGGGCCGAAATTTCGCGCTTGTCGTCGTGGCCGAGGCGGTCAAGACCGAGTCGGGAGATGCGGTCACGCAGAGCCAGTCGGGCGGGGGCACGACCTATGGCGGGATCGGCTATTATATCGCGGAGCAAATATCGAAAGCGACCGGGGCGGAGACACGGGTAACGGTGCTCGGCCATTTGCAGCGCGGTGGCACGCCATCGGCGCGCGACCGTATCATGGCGTCGATCTTCGGGGTCCATGCAGTCGAGTTGATCTTGCGCGGCGCTTTCGACCGCATGGTCGCCTGGAGCGGGCGGACCGTCATCGACGTGCCCTTGGCTGACGCCGTCGCGGCCTTTCGCGCCGTCGATCCCAAAGGCCCAATGGTGCGCACGGCCCGGGGGCTCGGCATTTGTCTCGGCGATGCCTAGAGCGGATTTAGCCGCGCGCCTCCGGTCTCGGATCTAGCGATTTAGATACTTTCGGCGCCCATCAGGTCCTTGTGGGCCTTGTCCAAATGAGAACGGATAAGCTCCGCCGCCGCTTGCGGGTCGCGCTGGCGGACCGCGTCGAAAATCGCCCGGTGCTGGGCGTTGTAGGCGTCTATCTGTGCCGGCTCCAAGATCGCCTCGCGCATGGCCGCCCACTGCGCGTGCGTGCGCACCTCATTGATTTGTAGATAAAGGTGGAGCAACAGCGGATTGCGCGAGCAACGCGCCAGGAGCTGGTGGAACTCCGAATCCAGGCGCGAGAAGGCGACCTTGTCGTCCCGTGTCTCGTCCAAGCGCGCCAGTACGTTTTCGATGCTCTCCAGGTCGCGTCCCGTGGCGTGCAGGGCCGCCAGCCGTGCCACGTAGGGCTCGATCGCCAGCCTGGCGTCGATCAATTGCAGGGGGCTGATCAAGTCGGCGATATCGGCGCCCGGCTCCGACAAGGGCCCCGAATAATTCACGTAGGTTCCGCTCCCCACGCGCCGCACCACGAGACCGCTGTCTTCCAGCTGGTTCAGCGCCTTACGGATCGTGCTGCGCGCCGCGTTGAAAGCGGTGGCGAGCTGGCGCTCCGGCGGCAGTTGGTCGCCGTCGGCGTATACGCCGGTTTCTATGGCATGGCGCAGGCGCACGGTGATCGCGCTCGCCCCGCGCCCGGGAGCCAGATTCAAGCTCTCCTGGCTCACCTCCGGCAATTCGGGCGCGTCGAAGTCGCCGGACACCGATTTTAGCAGGCTCTTTTTAGTTGAATTTTTCAATGGTCTGATTTGGGGTCAATTGGTTCGTAACAAGCCATATACTATATGGGCCCGATAGGGGAAAAAGAAAGGCCGATTGGCTCCAAAGCTGTAAACGACCCTTTCCGCGGCCACCCGATCTACCTCTAAAACCCATTCACTTGTGAAGGTTTTCTAACACCGAGCGACCTGGGGCGCCCGGTGGGTTGAGGATTTTTCACCAAAAATCCCACGACAAAATTTCCTGCCGCCGTCTCATTAACCGGTTGTCTAAATTGGTTTGTAATTGGTATGCTTCGGTCTCGGCTCGCAGGCCAATCGGTATAATGCGGGTGAAAAAGCGGCAGGGAGTGGCAAGCCCCATGACTATGGACATTGAAAATTTCGTCGAGCAGGACGGCCGGGCCGATCTGGTCAAGCAGGTGCGCAAGCAGATCGACGAGCAGGGCATCGAGTATCTCTATCTTCAGTTCGTTTCCATCACCGGACGAATCTGCGGCAAGGGCATTCCGGCCGACCATTGGGAATCGATCGCGGAACGGGGCTTTCAACTCGTCTACGGCGCGACCGTCAATCTGTTCCTCAATCGTCACGGCGAGTACTTGGGCTATGGGCCGCAGGACAAAGAGTTGGTTGGCATCCCCGAGCCCGAGACCTTCATGCAACTGGCCTGGGACAAGCGCGTCGCGCGCGTTTGGTGCACCCTGTTCCGTAACCGCGAGGAGCGCCAGGATCCGGGCGCCTTCCTGACCTCGGACGGCCGTGGCAATCTGCGCCGCATCCACGCCCAGTTCCAAAAAGACCACAAGGGCCTGCATCTGCGCGCCGGCACGGAGCCGGAGATGATGTGGCTCAAGAAGGGCCCGGACGGCAAGCCGGACGGCGGTTTCTCGAATCCCTATTGCTACCACATCGATCAGTTCGAAAGCCTGCGCCCCGTGTACATGCGGGTGATCGAGTATTGCCGCAAGATGGGCCTGGACATGATCCAGGGCGATCACGAGGACGCGCCGGGCCAATTGGAGCTCAACTGGACCTTCGACGACGTGCTCAGGAACGCGGACCGCTTAACGACATACCGTCAGATTTGCGCGCAGGTCGCGCGCGAGTTCGATCTGATCGCCTGCTTCATGTCGAAGCCTTTCATGGGTGTCTCGGCTTCGGGCTGCCACCACAACATCTCGTTTTGGCACGGCGGCGAGGATCAGATGAAAGTCCTCGGCAACGACAGCAAGCACTTGCCGGGCATGGAAGAAAACTTCATGTACCGCAAGGGCGGCGAGAATACCTTCATGCCCGATACCGACGATCCGCAGATGCCGGGCAAGGTCGGCCTTCAAGTGGTCGGCGGTATCGTCAAGCATCTGGGCGCCCTGACCGCGATCGGCTGTTCGACCGTCAATTCCTACCGGCGCCTCTGGGATACCGGTTTCTGGGCGCCGATTTTTGCCGATTGGGGCTATCAGAACCGTACCACCGGCCTGCGAATCTCCGCGCCCGGGCGCTTTGAATACCGCGCGGTCGATTCCATGGTGAATCCCTATCTGATGGGCGCCGCCATCATCAAGGCGGCCGACGACGGCATTAAGAACGACATCGATCCGGGCCCGCCCGAGAACCGCAACATCTATCAGGCGATGGAGGAGGGCAAAGAGGTCCGCCGCCTGCCCATGACCTTGGGCGATTCCCTGGCGGCCTTGAAAGACAACGAGGTAATCAGGTCGGCGATGCCGGGCGAAATGTACCGCCTCTACGACGAATACAAACGCGACGAATGGGAAAGGTTCCTGCACACCACGACCGAGTGGGACATGAAGACCTATCTCGACTGTCTGCCCTAAGGAAAACGCGGCGCGACAAGACCGCGCGCATAGCAAGGAGAACAGGAACGCATGTGTGGAATCGCTGGGCTCATTCACCGCGATGGTGCGGGAGAAATTGGCCGGGAAATGACCGACATGTTGCAGGCCTTAAAGCACCGCGGGCCGGACTCGACGGGTTTCGCCATCTACGGCGTGCCGACGCAGGACCAGTTCGTTCTGCGCTTCAAAGTGGCCGAGCAGGAAGAAATGGCGAAAGGCTTCAAGATCCATGATGAGGTTAAGCGCCGCCGGGTGAGCGTGGATGAGCGGCTCAAGACTCTGGAGGCGCGTGTCCTCGAGGTTGAGGAAGCGACCGAATACGCCTTTCGCTATCGCATCGCTTACGGCGGCGATCTGAAGAAGCTGTCGGATTATATCGAGGACGTCGAGGGCGCGGAGATTCTATCGATCGGCAACGCGCTGGAGCTGATCAAGGATTTAGGTGACGCGGGCACCGTTTCCGGGCAGTACGCCTTGGGTGGGTTTGCCGGTACGCACGGCATCGGCCACACGCGTATGGCGACCGAATCGGATGTCGATATTCGTTCCGCCCATCCCTACTGGGCCTATCCCTATAACGACATCGCGGTCGTGCATAACGGCCAGATCACGAACTATTGGCTCATGCGCCGCCAGTTAGAGCGCGAGGGGCAGCGTTTCGTCTCCAACTGCGATTCCGAACTCTTGGCTGTTTATACCGCCACCAACCTGGACAAAGGCGCCAGCTTGGAGGACTCGCTCAAGCAGTCGATCCAGGAAATCGACGGCGTTTTCACCTATCTGGTGGCGACCAAAGACGAACTGGGCATGGCCAAGGACACCATGGCGGCCAAGCCGATGGTCCTTTACGAGGCCGAAAACTTGGTAGCTCTGGCCTCTGAAGAGGTCGCGATCCGCAGTATCGTGCCGCACGAGATCGATACCTGGGACCCTTACGACGAGGAGGTACGGGTATGGCGGGCGTGAGCGACCACGAAACATCGTCCCATGAAATGGGGATGCATACCGAGCAGCTCTCGGGCCGCGATCAACAGGTCTTCTTCGACCTATCGGAGGAAGGCGGCTTTACCTATACCGACTCCTTCGACGTCGATTTTAACAAGCGCACCGAAATCGATGTCTCCAACATGGACGCGAAGCAAACCAACCTGCGCCTGCGCGAATTGATGGCGGAGGGCTATGGCACGATTGTCCTAAACAATCCGGGCGCCAAGCACTCGATCGCGGTCGGTATTCTGAACCGGCTCAACCTCATCATCGAGGGCAGTCTAGGGTATTTCGGCTGCGGTCTGATCGATGGGCCGAACGTTCGTATTTCGGGGCGCGTCGGTTGGTCCTTCGCGGAAAACATGATGGCCGGGACTATCGTGATCGAAAAGAACGCGGGCAGCACCTTTGGCGCCGCGCTGCGCGGCGGCGACCTCGTGTGCAAGGGCAGCGTGGGATCGCGTACCGGTATCGACATGAAGGGTGGCACCATACTCGTTGGCGGCGACACCGGCGCGTTCTCCGGCTTCATGATGCAGCGCGGCCGCATGGTCGTATGCGGCAACGCCGGAAAAAACCTGGGCGATTCGATGTACGACGGCAATATCTTCGTCGGCGGGGAGATCAGGGACCTGGGGGTAGACGCCGTGCCCGGCGAGCTGACCGACCTGGACCGTGCGTGGCTCACCCGCAAATTGAAGATGTACGATCTGCTGCCGGCCAAGGGCGTCGATCACTTCAAGAAGATCGTCGCCGGCAAGCAGCTTTGGAACTACGACAATCTCGAACCGACAGAAAAGAAACTCATTCTCTGATCCTGGAAAAAATCTTCCGCGGATCGAGAAAGTCAGAGGCAGAAAATGGCAGGCAAGAACGGTACCGATAAGGGCGCGCAGCGCTTGGCCGAGGAAAAGAGATACAACCTGGGTCAAAGCCGCATCTTCACCCCCGAGGTCATTAACGATATTCACATCAAGGCGGAACTCGGCCGCTACCGGATGCGGGGATTTTCGCTGTTCAAGAAGATTCCCCACTGGGACGATCTGACGTTCCTGCCCGGCACCCTGACCCGCTTTGTGATCGAGGGCTATCGGGAAAAGTGTGAGACCCAGACCATCCTTGGGCCCCGCGCCAAGCGGCCGCTAAAGCTGGATATTCCGATCTACATCACGGGCATGAGCTTTGGCGCGCTCAGCTACGAGGCCAAGATGGCGCTGGCGCGTGGCGCGACCATGGCGGGAACCGCGACCTGTTCCGGCGAAGGCGGCATGATTCCCGATGAGCGGCGCTATTCCGTGAAGTGGTTTTACCAGAACATTCAGTCACGCTACGGATTCAACCCGCACCACCTGCGCCTCGCCGACGGTTGCGAGTTTTTCATCGGTCAGGGCTGCAAGGTCGGCCTGGGCGGCCACCTCATGGGTCAAAAGGTGACCGATCAGGTGGCCGAGATGCGCTCCCTGCCGGCCGGCATCGATCAGCGCTCCCCGGCCCGGCATCCCGACTGGCTGGGGCCCGACGATCTGGCGCTCAAGATCGAGGAAATCCGCGAAGCGACGAACTGGGAAATCCCGATCCAGCTCAAACTGGGCGCCGCGCGGGTTTACGATGACGTGCGCATGGCGGTGAAGTGCGATCCGGATTCAATCTATATCGACGGTATGGAAGGCAGCACGGGAGCGGGCCCGCATCTGGCGACCGAGGAAACCGGCGTGCCCGGCATGGCCGCGATCCGCCAGGCGCGCCGCGCCATCGACGACTTAGGCAAGCGGGGCGAAATTTCCCTCGTTTACGCTGGCGGTATCCGTAATGGCGGCGACGTCGCCAAGGCCATCGCATTGGGCGCGGACGCGATCGCCATCGGCCATTCCTCGATGATGGCCTTGAACTGCAACAAAGACATTCCCGAGGCCAACTTCCCCGAGGAGATGGGGGTCGAGGCTGGGTATTGTTATCATTGCCACACCGGGCGCTGCCCGGTCGGCGTCGCGACCCAGGACCCCGAGCTGCGCAAGCGCCTCGATCCCGATGCGGCGGCGGAGCGGGTTTACAACTTCCTGCACACACTGACCATCGAATGCCAGATGATGGCCCGCGCCTGCGGTAAAACCAATGTGCACAGCCTGGAGCCGGAAGACCTGGCGGCCTTGACCATGGAGGCCTCGGCCATCGCGCAGGTGCCCTTGGCCGGCACGGACTTCACGGTTGGCGTGGCGGATTATCACCACATCTAGTTCTGCCCAATAGCGGTGGAGCGGGATTGGACTCGAGAGGAATATAATGGCCGGAACAAGTTACAAAGGCTCGCAGATCACCGATGTCGACCAGTTCATCAAAGGCGGCGGTATCGAGTCGGAACGCGAGAAGGAAATCGGCCAGCACATCGGCTATCGCTACGATGTCAATATGCTGCCCGATTACGAGCGGCTAACGCCGTTCCTCAAAGACTATATCGAGCACATGGGTTGGGACGATCTCAACTGGCTCGAAGATATTCACATGGGCTACGAAGAAGGCCGGCCCGCCGTATTCGACCGCAACATCAATGGCTGGGTCACGATCCCGAAGGATTTGGCATTACCCGACAATCAACAAGACCGTGACATGATCGCGCGCGAGTTGTTGATCAAGTTTCAGATGTCGCCGAATCATCCCCTGGTCCAACTCAACAAAGCCTACCGAAAGTTTTAGGGCGCCGGCTCGGCTTCGGCCGAGTCCCAATCGGGACGTAAACCCAGGATCGTCACCGCACCTGGGACCGCGGGGTTGAAGAGCCGATTGTGCCAGTAGGTCGCTTCGAAGGCCGGATCGCTGGGCGCGAGCGAGCGCACCCCGCAAGGCAAACGATAGCGCTGATTAAACTGATCGAATTCGAGCACGCAACCACCCACGGCTAACAGGTCCTTGGCGAGGGTGGAGCCGGTATTGAACAGCGCCGTCAACTCATCGCTGAAGCTTTTCGGATGCTGAAAGTGCGTCGACTGCAGGTATTCCAAGCCTTTTTCATAGATTTGCTTGGGGTCGCGCGTCTTCTGGGCCTGGAACCGGAAAAAACCGGTGCTTTCTTCCGGCGCCGACGGCACCAGCAGCACGGTCATGGCCGAGGAAACTACGCGCCCGTCGTGCGCTAGGACGCGCGGCCGCATGCCGGACGACGGACGTCCTTGATCTTTTCGCATCGCGATTTGCCGAATCCGGCACTGCCACCCCAAAAAGTGGTCGCGTAACTTCTCGCTCTGTGTGTTCGTCATCGTCCTCTTAGCCAAGTCTTGCGGTTTTAAATTTGCCGCGCCTGTATCGGATCGGTTGTGAACCAGACCAATCATAGCGTTTATTGGTATGGTTTTGGACTAAATAGGTTTACTTTTGGGTTCAACCGAGCGCAGAATTTGTTCCGATTTTGGCGATTCGCTCGCGGCAACGCCCCGGGTGGACCCCGGCGGAACGTACCGAGAAGCGAAAAAGAACGCCAGGAACGGCGCCCAATAGATTCATTGTGTCAGGCGCAATGAATCGACGGTCCGAGAGGCCGATCACGACGGGGAGATGGAAAGCGGAAAGGGTTGATCGGTAAGCGAGGGCTCCGCAAGGCTTTCGCATCCACCGGTTCAGGAATCCGACCCGCAAAAAAAGAAAGGGGGAAGGAGACTCCATGGGAAACAATCTTGACGCCATCACGACGGTGTTCACCGAGTTCTATTACTGGGTGACCATCGTCTTCATGTTCCTGATCCACGTCGGATTTTGCATGTACGAGGTGGGGGCGACCCGATACCGCAATCACCTGCACACCCTGATGAAAAACACCATGTTGATTCCGCTGGTGACGATCACCTTCTATTTCTTCGGCTGGTGGATTTATTGGGCCCTGCCGAATGGCCCGGGTTTTACCGGTGGCATTCTGTGGGATATGGGCGCGCCCAACGCGCCCTGGTCGGAGGTCATGGCCACGAATCTCGGTGACCGTATCACGGGCGTGTTCTGGGCCGCGTTCCTGCTGTTTTCTTGGACCGCCGCCTCAATCGTGTCCGGCTCCGTGATCGAGCGAATCCGCTCCGGCGCGTTCTGGATTCACGCGGTTCTTATCGGCTCGGTGTTTTGGATCATCGACGCGGCCTGGGGTTGGTCCGCGACTGGCTGGATGGTTCAGTTGCTCGGCTATCACGATGCCTATGCCTCGGGTGTGATTCACGCCATCGCCGGCGGCTACGCACTCGGTATATTGGTTGTCCTCGGTCCCCGGATCGGCAAGTTCGCCGCAGACGGCACGCCGCGCGACATCTCCCCGCACAATCCCTGGCTGGTGACCATAGGGCTGTTCCTGATCTACACCGGCTTCTGGGGCTTCTATGCCGCCTGCAACGTGCCGATCATCTCGCCAGAGACAATTGACGGCTTGATCACCGGCGAGACCTGGACCGCGACCAACATCTATCTCGGTCCGACAACTCTAGGCGCCATCACCTTCAACTTCCTGATGTCGCTATCGGGCGGGCTCTTGATGGCTTACGTCGTGTCGAAGGGCGATCCCTTCTGGACCTATTCGGGAGGGCTGGCCGGCATTATCACGGCCTCGGCGGGTAACGACCTCTATCACCCGATTCAGGCGATGATTATTGGCGGTATCGGGGCGTTCCTCGCCTATAAGCTGCACTACTTCGTCGAGCGTAAATTCAAGATCGACGATGCCGTTGGCGCCGTGGCGGTTCATGGCTACGCCGGATTTATCGGCCTGATCATTTGCGGTTTCGTGCTTTGGGGATATCCGAGCTCGCCGTATGAGGGCTACGCGGCGATCAACCCGCTGGGTATGTTCATCGGTGCGATCATCATGTTCTTCGTGCTCGGCTTTCTGCCGGCCTTCATCATCTCGAAGATCATGGCCGCCGCCGGCATCCTGCGCATCCCGCGGGAGGTCGAACTCATGGGCCTCGATTTCAAGGCCTTGGACGAGGCCGAAGAGGCGAGGGAAGAAATCCGCAACGCCGAGAAGGCCTTGGTCTAAAGCGATATCGTCTCGTAAAGGAGAAGAAACATGGAAACTTGGGCAGTAGACTTGGCCGACGTCGGCGCGATCTACCCCTGGCAGGGTGCTGAGGTCATCATGGTGATCGTCGGCGTTGTTCTCTGGCTCTGGTGGCACGTTGCCCAGTTGAGGGGCGAGAACGAGGAGTTCAAGGCCGATCTGGCGAAGTACGGCAGTCCGGAACGGATCAAGAAGGCGCTCGACGAACACCCCTGATTCCAACGGCAGGACGAAAATGCTGGCGCCGGGCTTGCCCGGCGCCAGTTCTTTTTGTCTGCTAGGCGAACAGTCGCCTTCGCAGCCGTGACATCCTTGCGGTGACGGGCCACGCGACAAAAGGGGATGGGGCATGAGCAAGGACAATGACGACGGGCTACATCAGGAACCCCACGTCACATCCGGCACGCCAGATAACGCGCTGGAAGTCGCAATCGGCCGGCAAGTGCGAAGCTACCGCCACGAGCAGGGCCTGACGATTACCGAACTGGCGCGCGGGGCGCAGCTTTCGACCGGCATGTTATCGAAGATCGAGAACGGGCAGACCTCGCCGTCGCTTTCGACCCTGCGAGGTGTCGCGAAAGCCTTGAATGTCCCGGTCACGGCCTTGTTTCGCGAATACGAAGAAGAACGGGACGCGGTTTTCGTCAAGGCCGGCCAAGGCTTGATGATCGAGCGCCGGGGCACCCGCGCGGGCCACCAGTATCAACTCTTGGGGCACAGCCCCGGCGGCGCCGTCGTGGTCGAGCCCTACCTCATCACGCTGAGCGAGAGATCGGACGTCTTCCCGCTGTTTCAGCACGATGGGAAGGAGCTCATTTACGTTCTGGAAGGGGAGGTGGCCTATCGGCACGCGAACCAAATCTACGAACTGGGACCCGGCGACAGCTTGTTTTTCGAGGCGGATGCGCCCCATGGGCCGGAGAAGCTGCGGCGCCTGCCCATCCGTTTCCTCTCCATCATCTGCTACGCCCGGGACCGCTAAAAGGGAGACTTTCACTCAAAGAAACATTGTTTATTTTAAGGAAATATCGTATACTCAGGCTTCCTGGCGGGTTGGGTCTGTGCCGCTGATGCCGCCGTCTTATGCCTGGGAGCCGTGCGATGTGCGGAATTGTCGGACTTTTCCTGAAGAACCCGGCCCTTGAGGGGCAGTTGGGCGCGATGTTCACCCCCATGCTGATCGAGATGACGGACCGAGGGCCCGACAGCGCGGGCATCGCCATCTATCATGACGCCCTGCCGGAGGGCTTCACCAAACTGACCGCCTTTCACCCTGAGCCCGGCTTCGATTGGGAGGCGGTTTGCGACGCGATTCGCACCGAATTCGACGCGACGGTCAAGGACCAGATAAACGACAGCCACATCGTGATCAGCACCGACGCGCCAGCGCGCGAGGCCGCGCAGCTGGTCGAGGACGCCGACCCGAAAGTTCAGATCATGAGCGCCGGCACGGCAATTGAAATCTACAAGGAGATGGGCCTGCCGGGCGAGGTGGCGCGGCAGTTCAAGCTGGACCGGATGACCGGCAGCCACGCGGTCGGCCACACACGCATGGCGACGGAGAGTGCGGTGACCACGGCCGGTTCGCATCCCTTTTCCACCGGGCTCGACCTCTGCCTGGTGCACAATGGATCCTTGTCCAACCACAACCGGTTGCGCGAACGGCTACGCGATCACGAGGGGCTGGAGTTCGCGACCGAGAACGACACCGAGGTCGCGGCCGCCTATATCGCCAATCGCTTGGACAAAGGCCGCTCGCTGCACGATGCCTTGGAAGATTGTCTCGACGACCTGGACGGCTTTTACACCTTCGTCGCCGGCACCAAGGACGGCTTCGCGGTCTTGCGCGATCCGATCGCCTGCAAGCCGGCGGTCCTGGCGGAGACGCCGGATTATGTCGCTTTCGGGTCGGAGTACCGGGCCCTGGTCGGTCTGCCCGGAATCGACCGGGCCAAGGTTTGGGAGCCGGAACCCGCTGTCGTTTACAGTTGGGGAGGGCGGGCATAATGGCCGGTCCGGCGGACTCTCCGATGGAGGCCCTCGCCAACGTTGCCGTCCTGGATTTGGCGCGGGAGGATTTGCGCGCCGTGAACCAGCGCCTGCAGGCGGCGGAAGCGGGAGCCGGCCCGTTCCGTGTTCTGCATCCACGCGGCGCGCACGCCTTGGCCTGCGGCCTGACCGCCAGCATCGACGTCGAGATCAAGGGACACACCGGGTACTACTGCGCCGGCATGAACACCGCCGCCCGTGTCGTGGTCAACGGCAATGCCGGTGTCGGCGTGGCCGAGAACATGATGTCGGGCGAGGTCTGGGTCAACGGCGATGCCAGCCAGTCGGCCGGCGCCACCGCGCATGGCGGGCTCTTGGTGGTCGAGGGCAATACCGCCGCGCGTTGCGGCATCTCGCTCAAGGGCGCCGATATCGTGGTCAAGGGCAACGTCGGCCACATGAGCATGTTCCTGGCTCAGGCGGGCAACTTGGTGGTTCTGGGCGACGCCGGCGATTCGCTCGGCGATTCGATCTACGAGGCGCGCATCTACGTGCGCGGTAAGGTCGCCAGCCTGGGCGCCGATTGTATCGAGAAGGATATGCGCGAAGAGCACCGCGTGGCCTTGCGGGCTCTCCTTGACCGGGCCGGCTGCGGGGACCTCGACGTCGGCGAGTTCCGCCGCTACGGCTCGGCCCGCGAGCTCTATCACTTTAAGTCCGAAAACCTGGACTCATATTGAGGAATCGCCCAAATGACGGAACAAAATTGGGGCCTGCGCGAATCTTACTCTTTCGACAGGTATGCGATTCACGAAATTCGCCGGGCCGCCAGCACGGGCTTGTACCGAATTCGCGGTTGGGGCGCGAAGCGGTCCCTGCCGACCTTTGACGACCTGGTTTTTCTGGGCGCTTCGGTTTCGCGTTACCCGCTGGAAGGCTACCGCGAAGCCTGCGACACCAGTGTTACACTGGGCACGCGCTACGCGAAGAAGCCGATCGAACTCAAGATCCCGATCACCATCGCCGGGATGAGCTTCGGCTCGCTCTCGGCCCAGGCCAAGGAAGCCTTGGGCCGGGGGGCCAGCGAGGTCGGGACCTCCACGACCACCGGCGATGGCGGCATGACGCAGGAAGAACGCGGTCACTCCAAGCAGCTCGTCTATCAATACCTGCCCTCGCGTTACGGCATGAACCCGGAAGATTTGCGCAAGGCCGATGCGATCGAGGTGGTCGTGGGACAAGGCGCGAAACCCGGTGGCGGCGGCATGCTGCTGGGCCAGAAGATCACCAAGCGCGTGGCCGAAATGCGCACCTTGCCCGAAGGGATCGACCAGCGTTCCGCCTGCCGGCATCCCGACTGGACCGGCCCCGACGATCTCACGATCAAGATCCGTGAGTTGCGCGAGATCACCAATTGGGAAAAGCCGATCTACATTAAGTGCGGCGCGGCGCGGCCTTATTACGACACTATGCTGGCGGTCAAGGCCGGCGCCGATGTCGTCGTCGTTGACGGCATGCAGGGCGGCACGGCGGCAACCCAGGAGTGCTATATCGAGCATGTCGGTATCCCGACCCTGGCGGCGGTGCGCGAGTCGGTGCGGGCGTTGAAGGAAATCGACATGCACCGCAAGGTGCAACTGGTCGTGGCGGGCGGCATCCGCTCCGGCGCCGATGTCGCCAAGGCCTTGGCCATGGGCGCCGACGCGGTGTCCATCGGCACCGCCGCCCTGATCGCGCTGGGCGATAACGACCCGCACTACGAGGCGGAATACCGCAAGATCAATTCGGCGGCCGGCTACTACGAGGACTTTCAGGCCGGTAACGATCCCGCAGGCATCACGACGCAGGACCCGGAACTGTCCAAGCGGCTGGACCCGGTCAAGGCCGGGCATCGTCTCGCCAACTACCTGCGCGTTCTGACCCTGGAGGTGCAGACCCTGGCCCGCGCCAACGGCAAGTCCGACGTCCACAATCTGGAAACCGAAGACCTGGCCGCGCTGACCGTCGAGGCGGCGGCCATGGCCGGCGTGCCTCTAGCCGGAACCAACTGGATTCCGGGGCAGGGGGTCTAGGTTAGACGCTCATAGACAGGCGGCGAAACGGTTCGGAGCGCGGAGGTCCGGTATCCAGGCGTGAGTTCAATCGGACGTTCCGACAGACCGTCCTCTATGTTGCAAATTTGCTATGAACCGTCATTCGATGAGCAGCCTATCGCTCATACGAAGTGGCTGTGATCTACCCTTCTCGGTCCTTCATGATCGTTGAACCGAACGTCAGCTTTCGGATCGGAAACCGGTCGTCCAGCTGCGGCCATCGGATATGGCGTTCCTAGCCAAAAGCAGACTCTCTTCACTCCACAACTGCAAACGCAATTTGGAGCATTGCGACGCCGGAGCAGCGCCAATTGAGGTATTTTGGCCGTCGTGGCGTCAGACAAGCGAGGCGAGGAAAAGACCGCCGACCAGGACGCAGACCATGACCCATGCGACCACCACATCCGTCATCGTCGGCGGAGATCCTGGCAAATCGCGTTCGTGTCGCATTGAGTTCGCTCCTATCTTCCGATACCCGTTGCAGGGCCGCGCCTAGGCCAAGTGACTTCGGGCATTTTCCCGGTTGCTGGGCGGCATTCTGGCCGTTTCTAGAGCCCAGCGCTGTGCCAATTCGCACAGTCCTCGAGTCGGGTCGCCGCGGTGCCGGCCGCCGATCGCACGGCGGCGCCACCGGCGGGAGGGAGGATCTGGGAGCTGTCAGTAGCCGATTACGTCCTGCACCAGACGCTTCAGCCGTTCGACATCTTCAACCACCAGAACGCCGGAACGGCGCGCGACGATACCGGCGCGCGAAAGCCGACCCAACTCCCGGGTTACGGCTTCCCGATGCGTGCTGACGCGGCTTGCGATCTCGGCATGGGTTGGAGCGGGTTGGATTTCCGCAATGTTATCCTCGGTCATGTGATCGCGGGCGAGGCGCAGGAGCTCCGCGTGGACGCGGTTATTGACGGCCAGGGCACTGAATTCGAACACGCGCTCTGTGAGAGCGCGAACTGAACCGGTGAGATCCTTAAGCAGCCGCGCCGTTGTCTCGGGATAGGTGCGCAGAACGTCCCAGAACATGTCTGCCGACATCGACGCGATCATCGAGTCGCTCAACGCAAGAATGTCGGCCGATCGTGGCAGGCCATCGATCGCCGCGAGTTCGCCGAAATACTGGCCCGCCTTGATATCGCGAAACGTTACCTCTCTACCCGCCAGCGAGTAGATCACCACCCGCACCTCGCCCTGGAGCACTAAGAAGACATCAGTAGAACGATCCAGGTGGCCGACGATCTGTTCGCCGGCGCGATATCGTGTCCAGTGGAATCGCATGGCCAGACGGTCACGCTCGGCCTGCGGAAGGTCGCGGAAGATTTCAACCTGCGCCAACATGCGGCTTCTTGGCTGCCTCACCTCCCGCCCGGCTGACCGATACGATTTGTCTTCATTCTTGGTCACCGCCCCCCCCAAAGGCCCTCACCAGGAAATCCGGGCCCAGCATATCCGACGCCGCGCCAGGTATTGTTTTGACTCATAGAGTTTCGAGTCAGACTCCAAGGCGCGTCAACGGCATCATTTCCTGGAACAGACGAAGTAGATACCCAGAGGAATATTCCGATCGGTGGTTAAAAACTTTATAGAACCGCCAAATCCCGATCCCCTTGACTTGATCCGGCGACACTTCGTCTGATCGAGGGACGCGATCGCGCGTCGTCTTCGGGTCCTGGGCCTAAAAGACTATGGTCAAGGAAAGCGCTCGGGAATATGTTATCTTAATAAGCGCACGAATGATAACCTACCAAAGGCCGCATCGGAACTCCAGATGGCCTCACTGAAGTCGGGTGCGGCGGGTCCGTTGACCAACTAATTTGAAATGCGCGCTCTCGGACTCGGAGGTCAGCAGCCGCACATGAGCTAGGTTGGGGGTGGTTTTATGCCCGTTGAGTACCGGCTCGTTACCATTCTGGCAGCCGATGTCGTTGGCTACACCCGCCTCATGGAGGCGCAGGAAGTAGAGACCTATACGCAGCTCAGGCGCCTGCGGAAAGAATTTCTTGACCCCGGCATTGAGGCGCAACACGGAAAGGTCATAAAGAACACCGGCGACGGCTTCCTCGCGATTTTCGACAGCGCGCACCAAGCGATAGAGTGCGCGCTTTCCCTCCAGCAAACGGTGGCGGCGCAAACGGCGGAGCAATCCGCCGAGCAACGGATTAGCTTTCGCATGGCCTTGAACCTCGCCGACATTATTGTCGATAGCGAGGATATTCACGGCGACGGCGTCAATGTCGCCGCGCGCCTCCAGGCGTATGCTCCGGCGGGCGCGATCGTCGTCTCCGGCGCCATTGCCGAGCAGATCAGCGCCGATCTCGGCGTCGGTATGATTGATCTCGGCGAGCTGCATCTTCGCAATCTCGGTCGCGCCGTTCGCGTATTCGAGCTGCGGATGCCGGCCGCGCCGGCAAGGCTGATTGGTGACGCTGCAGCCGGCTCTGAATCGCGGCCGTCCATTGCTGTACTCCCGTTTCGCATGCACCTAACCGACCCGGACGAAGCCTATTTCGCTGATGGTATCGTGGACGACATCATACATGGCCTGGCCACACTCAAGGAATTGTTCGTTGTCTCGCGTGGATCGACGCTAGGATACGGGGGTGCGACGCTCGACGTGCAAACTGTCGGCCGCGAGTTGGGAGTCCGTTACGTCCTCTATGGCAGCGTGCGCCGCTCCGGTGGTCGGCTTAGAATTGCGACCGAGCTCAGCGATACCGAGACCGGCACCGTCATCGACTCGCACCAGCATGACGGCGACCTCGCCGACCTATTCGAGCTGCAGGATCGTATTGCCATTGGCGTCGTGAAGACAATCGCACCGCACGTTCAAGAGCGGGAGCTGATGCGGGCAATGCGGAAACACCCGCAGGACATGACCGCCTACGATCTCGTCCTGCAAGCGCTCGATCTCTTGTATCGGATGGACTATGAATCCTTCTCTCGATCGCGCGGCTTGCTGCAGCAAGCGATTTCCCATGATCCCAGCTACGCGCCAGCCTATTCCTACGGCGCGCTTTGGCACATTTTCCATGTTGGCGAGATCGGGTCCTCCAATTTCGATGCAGACGCAGCCGCCGGCGCATATCTGGCCGCTGCCGCCATCGAACACGACCCCAACGATGCACTAGCCCTTTCAATTTGCGGGCATGTTCGGTCATTTCTGCTGCGGGACTATCGCAGCGCGATGAGCCTTCTCGATCGCGCTATTGACGCGGGGCCGAGCTTGGCCATGGCATGGACGATGAACAGCGCAAACTGTGGTTATATCGGAGATGGCAAAGCAGCCGTGGAGCGGGCCGAGAAGGGCGTTCGTCTGTCACCGCTGGATGCGCGTACTTTCTGGCACGAGGGCCTTCTGGCGCAAGCCCACTATGTCGACGGAAACTATGAAGAATCGCTGGGATGGGCACGGAGCGCCGTCGCGCGCAACGAGTCGATACGATTCAACGTGCGGACGCTGATTGCGACGCTCGCCGCCCTCGGACGGCATGATGAAGCAGCGCAGGCAGCTCGTCACCTCCTACGGATTCAACCCAAATTCCGGCTTGGATCGTACGTCAAGTCTTGCCCTTTCCAGGATGCCGCCTTGGACACTTGGATCGCGCGCTTGAGATCGGCCGGGTTACCGGATTGAAGGATCGGGAACCATGCGAAGCAGTCTGAGCAAACGAAGATAACGGAGGGCATTAACATGACCGGCAATACGGGAAACACGGGAAATACGGGAAATACGGGTAACACGGGTAACACCGGCAACGCCGGCCTCGTCGGCGAGATCGGTGGCGGCTGGTTCATTTCCGACCGTGCCGACTTTCCATTCGTGACGATTTTGGACTCCACCAACACGGAGATCGGAGATCGGCAAAGAAGCCATTTGACGGCCTTCGGCGACCGGAACTGGATCGCCAAATGGCACGCCTGGCGCGTGGTGCACGAATTTTCCGAGCTGACGTGGAAACCGGCGGGCCAGGCCGCCCTCGACCTAATAAGGAACCCGATCAACTTCCCCAACGAGATCGCCGATCTGAAACTTGCGGCACGCGACGAACGCGCCGATGCGATGGGTGCCATCCTGTCGCAGGATGTGGAGTTCATCTCGGATTTCATGGGCCTCCTGGCGATGGCACCGGGAACGCACCCGATGACCTATCGCGTTCTGCACATTGCCAGCCTGGTCGGCTCGTTCGCCGTGCTGCATTTCAAAAGTCACTACGATGTGCCGCGGCCCTCGCAACTCTGTCCGGCGCTGCTGCCGCCGATACCGCTGCCCGGGCATGCGTCTTTTCCCAGCGGTCACGCGACGCAGGCCTATCTGATCGTGCATTGCATCGGGAAGGTGCTGACCGATGCGGGCATGAACGTTGACGACAGGGCTGTCATATCGGCCAACGTGACGGCTCTTGCCGACCGGGTTGCGCGGAATCGCGAGATCGGCGGACTGCACTACAAGAGCGATTCAACCGCCGGCAAAGCATTGGCCCAGACGGTGTTTGACACCCTGACCGCCGGTTCGACCACCTTGTACACCGCGGCAATGGCCGCTGCGGCGGAGGAGTGGTCATGACGCCGCAATATGACGCCGACCTCGAGCAAGATCTCGCCAAACGGTTGGAGGAAATCCTTAAGAGGACGCACTTCTTTCCCTTGCCCGAGCCGGGATTCGACCCGTTGACGGCGAGCCCGGAGCAGCTTTCGCATTACGGCCTGCCCGCCAAACCGAACGCGGACACGCACCCTGCCCGCTACGCGTTCTGGCACGAGCTGTTCTCCCCCCCACTGCTGTTCCGCGAGGTGATGTTCTCCTTCGCGCCCTTGCCGCAGCGAACCACGTTGACTTATCGGCGCACCGCGCTGGGTCGCCGGACCGTCCACCAGTCGAGCCCCAATTGGTCCGGCGCCTACATCGCGCCCAGGGATCGGCGTATATTCAACGAGGTCCACGGCGCGTGGCAGGTGCCGACGCCATCGCCGCCGGCCCCCGCGGTGCCGATCGGCTTGCACGAGTACCGCAGCTCGACCTGGATCGGCCTCGACGGCCAAAGGCGCTATTACCATTCCTCGCTGCCGCAAATCGGCACCGCGCAGTTCATCGAGGTCGAGGCGGGAGTCGCGGCGGAACCGACTTACAGCGCCTGGTGGCAATGGTGGGTCAAGAACGATTTCTCGCAGCCCCCGGTCACGTTGTCGCTGGCGGTCAAGGCGCACGACGCAATCATGGCCAGCGTGATCGTGGACGGCGACCGGCAGGGGGTGCGTTTCATGATCAAGAACGTAACCACCGGCCATATCGTCGGACCGTTCGGTGAATCGGCACCGCCGCAGGCGATTCCGCTGAAGGTCTCCGGCGCGACCGCCGAGTGGGTCATGGAGCGCCCGGCGGTCTGGCTCTCCGATGTCCTGTACGACCTGCCAAATTACAACACGGTGCTGTTCAACAACTGCCTCGCCATGGCGGCCAGCCCCCGGGGCGGGCCGATCAAGGAGAGACGGCTGCAGGGCGCCAAGCTCATCGATATGTACGAGGTCAGGCGAAATCCGCAGAGAACAGCAAAAATTTCTGTTGCTAAGCTAATCAATGAGCGGCAGGTCATGACGGTTTATCGCTGAAGCAAATATTTTGATCGGCAGGAACGGAGTCCCGAAGCGATACTGGCCGGCTGCGGCGCGCGGGCTTATGTTAGCTTGTGTCGCCTAAGTTGACGCCAATGCGGAACTGAAGCTTGCGATCGTCGGAAAGGCCCTTGTTCCGCTCAGCCAACTCGTGCTGCGCAGTGACGGCGCACTTAAGAGCCGATACCACACTCCCAAATTCCGCGAACACGGCATCGCCCGCGGTAATGACGATCAGGCCGGCGTGGCCTTCGATCGTGGCGCTCAACGCGTCGAAGTGCGCTCGGAAGACCCTGTGGGCGCCTTCCTCATCCAAACATGCCAGGTGACTGTAGCCCACCACGTCGGCATAGAGGATCGCTGCAAGCTTCCGTTCCACAGCATTTCCCCTATCCAGCCAATGAAAACGGACCTAGCGCGGGATTTTGGCGTAGCCGCCAGCCTCACCTAAGTGCTTCTGTGTCGGCCAGATTGAAAGCGGATGGCCGCACTGGGTCATCTTTCCCCGTCCGCACCGTGCCCTTCGAACGTCCGCTTCCTGATCCGAAACTGGCCCTCCAGGTAACCAGCTCGATCGCCCGCTCCTGGCCGAAGGCTGGCTTTATCCGTTCAGTTTTACCGAAGGCGGCTTTGGGGCACGCGCCGCATTTCGTGGAGATACCTCGGATTGTCTACAAGGTGAATGAAAGCGGACCCTTGGTTTATGAGCCGACTCTAAGGAACCCAAAAGAGACCAATTTCAGACCAAAATGGCTGAGATCCATACCAATTCTTGATTTCGGTTGCCGCCTGCCCTAGGCTTACGCCGAGCCCTTGATGCGAGGAGGCGCCCATTCTCTGCGAAACCGACCTGCCCAGCGTACGGCCCGGACCGCCGCGGCCCAGCGCGATTTTGCGGCCCGGCTTATGGACTCTGCCGCCCGGTGTCGAAAGGTATCGGGTTGCTGGGGGTGCGGCCGTCGTGGTCGGGATCGAGGCCGGCGACCGGATTGTCCTGCGTGACCTGGAAGGGCGTCAGCCCTGCGAGGTGATCGCGGCAGGCCCGGACGGCCGCATCGATGTTGGTATCTTCGGCGCCAAGGCCACGGTGGCGGCGGATGGTTTGAAAGCGATTTTGGCGCGCGGCGGCGAGGGCGCGCGCCGGGTGCGTTCGGCCTTGGAGCGCCGGGGCATCGATTTAGCGAAAGCCATGGCGCTGCGCCTCTTTGGCGGCGACTCGCGCGCGGGCGAGAGTGACGACTTCACCGCGACAAGCAGCGGCGTCCTCATCGTCTGCGCGCCGGGCGGGCCCATGGCCGTGGACAGTCATGAGACCGCGACCCCCATCGAGCTTCGACTGATCAGGGCCCGGGTTCCCGCGCCCGAAGACACGTCGCTTCCCGAGCCCTTGGCCGACCCGATGCTGGATCTTCGCGTGCGCCGGGCGACGGCCGAGGCCTATGAGGTCAAGGCGGGCGAGTTCATTCAAGTGATCGACGTGGCCGGACGCCAATGCAGCGACTTCCAGTGCTTTTCGGCGCGGGCGTTGGAACGCGGGGTGGAGCGGCCGCTGGATGCGACGACGACGCGCACGCTGGTCGGCCAGAGCTATCCCCTGCCCGGTTTGTTCGCGAAGGGCTTCGACCGGGATATGCAGCCCCTGGTCGAGATCGTCCAGGATACCTGCGGCCGGCACGACGCCTTCGCGCTCGCCTGCAGCGCCAAGTATTACGACGACATGGGTTATCCGGGCCATGTCAATTGCTCGGAAAATTTTAACGGCGCGCTCAAGCCCTATGGCGTCGCCGCGCGCAAAGGGTGGATGGCGTTTAACTTCTTCTACAATACCGCGATCGACGATCATAACGCGATGTACCTGGACGAGCCTTGGTCGCGGCCCGGCGACTACGTGCTGATGCGGGCCTTGAGCGACCTGGTCTGCGTATCCTCGGCCTGTCCCGACGATATCGATGCGGCGAATGGCTGGGACCCAACCGACATTCAGGTTCGGACCTACGCCGGCAAGGAACGTTTCTCCAAAGCGGTGGCCTATAGGATGACACCAGATGCAGATCCTCAGATGACGCGCGAAACCGCGTTCCATCCGCGCCTCTCGGAAATGACGCGCAACTACGTCGAATACCGCGGCTATTGGCTGCCCACGAGCTTCGCCAAGGCCGGAGTGCTCGAGGAATACTGGGCCTGCCGGCAGCGTGCCATCGTGACCGACCTTTCGCCCTTGCGTAAATTCGAAGTGACGGGGCCGGACGCGGAAGCCTTGATGCAGTACACCCTGACCCGGAACGTGCGTAAGCTGGCGGTCGGGCAGGTCGTCTATTCCGCCATATGTTACGAGCACGGCGGCATGATCGACGACGGCACTCTGTTCCGTCTGGGGGCGGACAACTTCCGTTGGATCGGCGGTGACGATTACGGCGGCATCTGGCTGCGAGAGCAGGCCGAAAAGCTGGGCCTGCGGGCCTGGGTCCGGTCCTCGACCGAGCAGTTGCACAACGTTGCGGTTCAAGGGCCGAAATCGCGCGACATCTTGCGTGAGGTTATCTGGACCCCACCCACTCAGCCGGCCTTGGACGAGCTTGGCTGGTTCCGTTTCACCATCGGGCGGATCGGCGATTTCGATGGCGCGCCGGTCGTGGTTTCGCGTACCGGCTATTCCGGCGAGCTCGGTTACGAGATTTGGTGCCACCCCAAGGACGCGGTGGCGGTCTTCGATGCCGTTTGGGCCGCGGGCGAAGCCCACGGCATCGCGCCGCTCGGCCTGGAGGCGCTCGACATGTTGCGCATCGAGGCGGGGCTGATTTTCGCCGGCACCGAATTCAGCGACCAGACGGATCCCTTCGAGGCGGGAATCGGATTCTCTGTCGCCCTCAAAACCAAGGAGGACGATTTCATCGGGCGCGAGGCGCTGATCCGGCGCAAGGCGAACCCGCAGAAACTCTTGGTTGGCTTGGAAATCGAGTCGAACGAGGCCGTCGGCCACGGCGATTGCGTGCATGTCGGCCGGGCGCAGATCGGCGAGGTAACCAGCGCCGTCCGCTCCCCGGTCCTCAAGAAAAATATCGCGCTCGCGCGTCTCGACCTTGCCCACGCCGCGTTGGATACGGCGGTCGAGGTCGGCAAGCTGGACGGGCACCAGAAGCGCCTGCCGGCGCGCGTCGTCCGCTTCCCCCACTATGACCCGGATAAGGTCCGCGTGCGCGCTTAAGCGGTTTGGCAAAGAAAAAGGGGCTGCCCAAATTCCGGGCAGCCCTCTCAGTCGAAGAACCGGGAAGGTTCGACGTTAACTCCGCTATTTCGTCTGCAGATAGGACTCCAAGGAATCGTCCATGGCGTCTAGCCACGGCGTGTGATGGGCGGGCGCCATAGTGCCGGTCATCAGCGAGCGGTAGCCATTATTTCGGAAGCCCATGATGTCGTCCATCTTGTGGTGTTCCCACGCCATGAACGTCTTGTTGACCCCATCGACGTCAAAGCTTGGATAGTCCGTCTGATCGATCAGTTTCTGAACGTAGTCGCCCTGGAAATAGATCATGTCTTCGGCGCTCTCGAGCTTGGCTTCGCGCGCGAGCCAGGCTTGGCTATCCGCATCCATCTCCGCCTTTGACGGCAGTGCGATCCGTCCCATGATCGCATCGCGGGCGTACCAGGCCTGCGCGTCGAACATGTTGAAAGTATAAAATTGATCCTGCATGCCCAGATACATGAGCTTGGGATTGCTCTCCCACACCACCCCCTGATAGAGGCCGGGTGTCCACATGCGATTCGTGGTGGTCAAACGAAGGTCGTCGGGCAGGAACGGGAAATGGTGCAGGTAACCGGTGCACTGGATAATCGCATCGAAATCCTTCTTGGTGCCGTCCTTGAACGTACACGTCTTGTTTTCGACCTTTTCGAGGAGCGGGACCTCCTGCCAATTGTCGGGCCAGTTGAAGCCTGTCGGCGCTGAGCGGTAACTGATCGTGATCGACTTGGCGCCGTACTTGTAGCATTGGGAGCCGATATCCTCGGCGGAGTAGCTGCGGCCGATGATAAGGATATCCTTGCCCTTGAATTCCAGGGCGTCGCGGAAATCGTGAGAGTGCAGGACGCGGCCGTTAAAGCCCTCAAGTCCTGGGAAGTAGGGGACATGGGCGGTCGAGAAGTGCCCGCTTGAGACGACGACGTTGTCGAAGTCCTCGCTGGTCATGGTATTGTTCGCCAGGTCTTGCGCGGTGACCGTGAACTTTTCCGTGTCGTTCGAATAGGTGACCATGCGGACCGGCGTGCTGAAGCGAATCCAGTCGCGGACGCCGGCCTTCTCGACCCGCCCCTTGATGTAGTCCCAAAGGACCGCGCGCGGCGGATAGGAGGCGATTGGTTTGCCGAAATGCTCCTCGAAGGTGTAGTCGGCGAATTCCAAACACTCCTTCGGGCCGTTTGACCAGAGGTAACGGTACATGCTGCAGTGAACCGGCTCGCCGTACTCGTCTAGGCCGGTGCGCCAGGTATAATTCCAAAGCCCGCCCCAATCCGACTGCTTCTCGAAGCAAACCACTTCTGGAATTTCGGCGCCCTTAGCGGCCGCTGACTGGAAGGCCCTGAGTTGCGCCAGACCCGAGGGGCCCGCCCCGATAACCGCGACACGAAGCGTCATTATTACTCTCCCGTGTTTTTTTCTTCGCCCTTTGAGCCTAACCGCCTCTTGGGCAAATGTCTTGCTCACCCGCGGCGGTCACGATGCGCCCGAGTGGCGAAACCAATTCATCGCATGATCCAACCATTTTAAACCAACTACAAACCAATTTGTCAAAAACAACCGAAATTGGTATTGCCCATTGGTTGCGATCCGCCCTAAGCTCTGGGTACCGCTTGGCTGCATCGTGAGCCAAGCCGCATAAAACGTGAACCGTGGTGAGGTGAGTCGGCCAAGCCGTATTTCTTGGCCCGCCCCAAAAAGGATTTTTTGTCTGTTTGCCACGGAACGAAATTCAGGGGAGGACAGAGATGACTAGTCACCTAACTGGACCGTTTATCGATCGGCGGACCTTTTTGTCCACGAGTGCGGCCGCCGCCGCCCTAGCCGGCATGGCCCGGCCGCGGATCGCCTTCGCCGCCAACAAAACCGTGAAAATTGGCTTCCTCGCGCCCTTGACCGGCGATGTCGCGGCTTGGGGCAAGCCGGGCCTGGATGGTTGCCGGATTTGGGCCGATTGGGTCAATGCCGGCGGTGGCGTCAAGGTCGGTGGCGACAGCTACATCGTCGAATTCGTCGCCTATGACAACGAGTACGATCCGGGCAAGGCGCGTACCGGCGCGACCCAGTTGATCAAGGAAGACGGCGTCAAGTTCGTCATGATGCTGGGTGGCGACACCTGGCCGGGCGTGGAGCGGATCGCGGCCAAGGAAGGCATGCTGTTTTCGACCTTGTTGCCGAGCGACCTGACGCCGGAGACCAAGACGCTTTTGGCGCCTTGCGAGGTTCACCCGATCTACAACGTGACCGGCGTCGAGTGGCTTGCCGAGAATAAACCGAACCTGAAGCGCGCTGTTGTTTGCGCGCAGGACGATGCCTTGGGCAAACCCTCCGTTGCGACTTATCTGGCCGCCTTCGAGGCCGCGGGCATCGACGTGGTCGAGGATCCGTTGTTCTTCGATCCGGCGACGACCGACTTCGCGCCGGTCATGACCAAGATGCTGGCTGCTAAGCCGGACATCCTGTGTTTGGATACGGCCTATGCCGACTACGTGCATCCTTTGTGCGAACAGGCGTTCCAACAAGGCTTCAAGGGGCAGATCATTTCCTGCACCGCCGATTTCTATCCCAAGATCATCGAGAAGACGTCGAAAGAGTTCATGGAAGGTTTCATCTTCCAGTTCCCGGATTTCGACGATCCGGCGTTGAACGATCCGCAGGTGAATTTCGCCCGGCCGAACGATTTCTACGCCGAATACGCCAAGCGTTACGGCGAGAGCGAATGGGGTGCGGTGAGTTGGGAATATGCCTCGATTATGGACCTTTGGGCCGACGCGGCCTCCAAAGCCGGCAGTGTGGAACCCGGCGCCGTGCTCAAGGCCATGAAGGGCGACGGCAAGGGCAAGCACGCTTTCGGCGATGCGCAGTGGTGGGGCAAGGAGCTGTTCGGAATCGACAACGCGCTGGTCGGCAACTGGCCGGTTGTCGCGATCGAGAACGGTAAGGCCGTGATCAAGGAATACAGAAGCATCCCGGCCTGGTGGGATAAGCACGGCGATCTGATGATCAAACATATGACCGCGCTTGGCCAAATGTATACCCAGCGCGGCTAGAGTCGAAAACAGGAAGTTGGTATTGGGCCGGGGCTGGCGATCTCCTTCGCCGGTCCCGATCCGACTCGCATGTTGATCGCGGCGGCCGGGAACTCTATCGGAACGCCATGGAACTGATCCTCCAAACCATCGTCAACGCGACCTATGCCGCCAGCTATATGGCGTTAGTCGCCGTTGGATTGGTCCTCATATTCGGCGTCATGGGGGTCATCAACTTCGCTCATGGCGAGCTCTATATGGCCGGTGCTTACACGGTCGTGTTCTTTTACGCGGATCTCGATTTTCCGTTCTTCGCGGCGGTCGCGCTGGGCCTCCTATTCGTCGGCTGCCTAGGGTTGGTGATGGAGCGAGCCCTTTTCCGGCCCATGCGGGACAACCCGCTGGGCGGTTTGATCGCTTCGATCGGGTTTCTCCTGGTGTTGCAGACGCTCGCGGTCGTCGGATTCGGCGTGCGTATGGAGCACATCCCGCCGCCGACGCAGGAAAAAATTGTTGTAATTGAAGGCGTGATCCTGACCTGGCAACGCCTTTACGTTATCCTGGCGACCGTCGTCCTGTTAGGGGCCTTGTGGGTCTTTCTGCGCCGATCGAAATTCGGCTGGGCTCTGCGCGCCTGCGCCCAAGACCCGGAGGCCGCCGCACTTCAAGGTATTTCGATGAACAACACGGCGCGTCTCGCCATGTTCATCGGCGCCGCCTTGGCGGGGGTTGCCGGCGCCTTGACCGCGCCCTTGGTTAGCCCGACGCCTTACATCGGTCACTCGATCATCGTCACCGCCTTTATCATCATCATCGTCGGCGGCATCGGCAGTTTGGAAGGGGCGGTCATCGCGGCGGTCCTTTACGCTTTCGTCCACACGATTGTCACCACGTATTACGACGGCGTCGTCGCGAACATCGTCGGATTGTCGATGATGCTGATTGTCTTGGTGGTCAAACCGACGGGGCTGTTCGGGGCAAAAGAGCGTGCTTGATCCCGCGCGCCGGAAAAACCGGCTATGGACGGCCTTTGGATCGATCGCCGTATTCGTGGGCTTGATCGCCGCGCCGCATCTGTTGAGCTTTTCGCAGCAGGAGATCGCGGTCCTGCTGGTGATCAATGTGCTTCTGGTGGCCAGCTACCGCCTGATGACCTTGACCGGGGAATGGTCGCTCGGTCACGTCGTCATCATGGGCACCGGCGCCTACGCCAGCGCGCTATTCACAAAGAGCCTTGGCGTCCCCGTACCCATATCCATGGTGCTGGGCGCGCTATTCGCCGGTTTGGTCGCGCTTGGGCTCAGCTTTCCGTTATTCCGCATGAAGGGGTTTTATTTTCTAATCGGCTCCTTCGCGGCAGGCGAGATCATCCGACTGATCTGGAAACGCTTTACCAATCCTTTTGGCGGACCCAAGGGTATCAAACGCATCCCCGAGTTTCCCGGCTTCGATCTTGGCCCATTCACCTTCGATTTCTACGAGCCGGTGACCTACTATTATTTTGCCCTGATCGTCGTTACGGTTTCTCTCTTCATTTTGTACAGGATCGAACGGTCGCGCATCGGGCTGACCTTTCATGCCATTCACTGGCAAGACAAGCTGGCCGAATCGGTCGGTGTCGATACCTTTCGATACCGCACACTCGCCTTCGTGATTGCGTCCGTCTTCGCTGGGCTGGCGGGCGCGCTCTATGCCCATTACGTCGGAACGGTGAATCCGAACCGCTTCAGCGTCGAGGAAATGGTCTTCGTCTTAATTTGGGCGATCGTCGGCGGGACCGCGACCTTCTACGGGCCGATCTTGGGTGTGGTCATCCTCACGGTCATAAACGAGGTCGTGCTCAGATCGCTGGGCGTCGATACTCTGCGCCCGCTGTTCTACGGCGCGATCCTTATATTCTCGGTGTTGCTCTTGCCAGCGGGGCTGGAAAGTCTGGTCCCCAAAGCGCGGACTTGGTTGACCCGACGCCGCACCGAGGCGGAGCGCTCTCCTACCCAATAGTGCCGAAGAGGTCGCGGCGAAGTTATCTTGTAGCAAGAAGCATCGCCGCGGCCATCAGCTTGCGGGTGTCGTTGAGCATGGCAGGGCATTCGCGGCGCCAGCGGGCGAGCGCGTCTTTCGCGGCTGCTGCGCTGAGCACACTGGCCGCTTTGGGTTCGGTTAGCCGGGTTCGCGCCTCCCCGACCAATTCGCCCCACTTCTCGCGCCAACGCGCCTCATAGGTATCCCGGTGCAGCTGTTCCATGCGCATGTGAAACATCGAGCTGCGCGCGGTTCTCGGCGCAGTCATGTTCCCGATCCAGCTATCGCAGCTCGCCCAAACGCTCCGCGCCTCCGCGAGTAAAGTCTCCGCCGTCGCGTCCTTGCCGGCGGCGCCAAGGCAGACAGCGTGGTTCGCCAAACTGGTGCCCAGGCGAGGGTCGTCCTCGGCGAAAGATTCGCGTGCGATACGCAGCGATAGGGCGGCGGCCTCCGCCGCCTCATCGGTTCTATTCTCGGCGATGCCCTGTGTGGTGGCGACCGCCGCGCGTTCCCACGCCAGATCGGACTCGCGCCAACCGGCCTTGATCAGTTCCGCCGGAGACCAGTCTTCGGCCTCTTGTTCAGCCACCGAGGTAGGCCCGCCGGACATGATCGGTCTCGTGCAATTCTTGTGCGGGACCTTCCAGCGCCACGTTACCGGTTTCCAGCACATAGGCGAAGCGGGCCAGGCGCAAGGCCAGTTCCGCGTTCTGTTCGACCAAGACGACGGGCACGCCGCGTTCCGCGATCTCGACAATAATCCGGGCGATTTCCTGAACCATGACCGGCGACAATCCCATGGAGGGTTCGTCCAGCAAGAGCAGACGCGGTTTGCTCATCAAGGCGCGGCCGATGGCGACCATCTGCTGTTCGCCGCCCGAAAGCGTGCGCGCCCATTGGGTCCGGCGCTCCTTCAGGCGTGGGAAGTGACCGAAAACCTCCTGCAAATCGGCCTCGACCCCGGCCTTGTCGTTGCGCAGATAGGCGCCGGTGCGCAGATTTTCTTCCACCGTCAGGTCGGGAAAGATGCGCCGGCCCTCCGGCACCTGGGCGATGCCCCGCGCGACGATCTTCTCCGGCGGTAGATGGTCGATGCGCTCACCGTCGAAATGGATCTCGCCTTGGCTCAAGCGAACCAGGCCGGAGATCGATCGCAGCGTCGTGCTCTTGCCCGCGCCGTTGGCGCCAATGATGGTCACGATACCGCCTTCCGGCACGCCCATGGATACGCCCTTCAAGGCCGCGACCTTGTTGTAGTGGACGTGGATGTCGCGAAGCTCAAGCAACATGCTCGGCGCTTCCTAGATAGGCCTCGATCACGGCCGGGTTACGCCGCACCTCCTCGGGTGTGCCTTCGGTCAGGCGGGTGCCGAAGTTCATCACGGTGATGATATCGCAAAGGCCCATGACCGCCTGCATATCGTGCTCGACAAGCATAACGGTGACGCCCCGGGCGCGAACCTGAGTTACCAAGGCCATCATGCGCCGGGTTTCCTCAGGGTTCATGCCGGTGAAGGGTTCGTCCAACAGCAGAAGCTTTGGCCCGGCGGCCAGGGCGACGGCCATGCCCAAGGCGCGTTGGTGGCCGTGTGGCAAGTTGAGCGCCTGCTCCTCCGCTAATTCGGCCAGGTCGAAAAACTCCAAAATTTCGTCGGTTTTCCGATTGGCTGCCGCCTCGATCGCTCCGTCGGTGCCAAGCACACGGCTGAGGAACCCGGCACGCGCGCTGCGGTGACAACCCAGACGTACATTGTCGCGCACGCTGAATTCCTGGAACAAGGTCGTGCCCTGGAAGGTTCGGACCAAGCCCAACTCGGCGAGCGCCGCCGTCTTGCGGCCCGATACGTCCTCGCCGCGATAAATGACCTGGCCGGTGCTGGGGGCGTAGAACCCGCTGATGACGTTGAAAGTGGTCGTTTTACCGGCGCCGTTGGGTCCAATCAGACCGTGAATCGTTCCCGGGTAGACCTCGAAGCTAAGATCGCCGACCGCGGTTAAGCCGCCGAATCGCCGGGTCAATTTGCGCAGTTCCAGAATCGGATTTTCCGCGGCCGCCATCTCGAAAGTGTGCGGAGCGGAGCCCTTGCCCGTCAAGGAAAATTCCTGGGATTCCTTGATTAAACAACGAACTAAGCGGGAGCGCGCCCGCGCTACACGACCGGCGTGTCCATCATTTCCAGGTGCAACGCGTTGCCGGTATAGGGGTGCGCGGCCGCGACCTCTTCATTCAGCTCCACGCCCAGGCCGGGATCGCTCGGCGGGATCACATAACCGTCCTCCCACTGGATCGGTTTTTTCAAAATCTCCGCATGAAAACCGCCCCAGGTCTGGATGCTTTCCAGGATCAGGAAATTTGGCGTGCAGGTGCTGATCTGAATATTGGCGGCGCCCTCGATCGGTCCGCAGTAGAGGTGCGGCGCGATCTGCGCGTAGTAGGTTTCCGCCATGCCGGCGATCTTCTTGGCTTCCAACAAGCCGCCGACCCGCCCCAGCGCCATTTGCAGGATAGAGGCCGCCTGCGCCTCCAGTACCCGGGCGAATTCGTACTTGGTGGTCAAGCGCTCGCCGGTCGCGATGGGAATCGAAGTCTGGCGCGCGATGCGGGCCATCTCACGCGGGTTTTCCGGCGGGCAAGGTTCTTCGAACCACAGGGGGTCGTAGGGTTCCAACCGGCGTGCGAGGCGGATCGCGCCGGAGGTTGTGAATTGACCGTGGGTACCGAACAAGAGGTCCGCCTTGGCGCCGACCGCCTCGCGGATCAGGCGCGTGAACTTTTCGCAAAGGTCCAAGGATTCGACGGAAGGTTGGCGCGGGTCGAAGGCGGAATAGGGCGCGGCCGGGTCGAATTTCACGGCGGTGAATCCCTGGGCCACATAATCCGCCGCCAATTCGGCCGAGCGTTCCGCATTCCAATAAACGTCTGCGCCGTCTCCCTTCGCGATGTCGGGATAGATATAGGTGTAGGTCCGCAGCTTTTCGTGCACCCTTCCGCCAAGCAATTCGTAAACCGGTTTGTCGACCGCCTTCCCGACGATGTCCCAGCAGGCCATTTCGATCCCGCTTAGAACGCTCATCAGCGTGATATCGGGCCGCAGGGTGTAGCCGGAGCCATAGGTCTTGCGCCACATCGCCTCGATATGGAAGGGGTCGGCGCCGATGATGTGACGCTCGCAAACATCCTCGATCATACGCGCCACGACATGGGGCCCGAAGGTCGCGGTATAAACCTCGCCCACGCCCTCGATGCCGGTGTCGGTGGTCAGCTTCAAAAAGATAAAATACCGCCCGCCGAAATGGGGCGGCGGGTTCCCGACCACGAAGGTCTTTACATCGGCGATCTTCATTCAAAATTTTCCTTGCGATGCGGAGGCGAGAGGTCGGGCTGGCGCACGACATCAAGCTTCCACACTTAAGCCTAGTTTCTCGACGGTTCCCAGAACGATTATGGTCGGGGGCTAGGCGATATGAAACAGCCAAGGCTCCAGGCCGGGAATGACATGGGGATGCCTCCATGTTACGTTACGGTAGGTAATCGAACTATGTACGGCGCGGTATAATCTATTGCGCCGAAAGGCTTTTAGCGGTCCGAAGAATGGCCAAGCGTGCTGAGACGGGACGAAAACCGGGGCGCCCGCGTAGCGAGGAGGCTCATCGGGCGGTCATCGAGGCGACTAGCCGTCTGATGGAAGCCATGCCGATTCGCAACATCACGGTCGAGGGTATCGCCAGGGAAGCGGGGGTCGGCAAACCCACCATTTATCGATGGTGGGATTCCAAATGCGCGCTGGTCATGGATGCGTTTCTGGCAACCGCCGCGCCGCAGGTACCTAGTTCCGTCAAGGGCTCGGCCGTGGATGCCGTCAGGTTGCAGGTCAAATCCGTGATCAAGCTGCTGCGCGGGCGGCCGGGTGGGATCGTTGCCGAGATGGTGGGCGAGGGTCAGTCCGACCCGCATATTCTCGAGGAGTTCCGGGACCGCTTTTTTTCTCATCTTCTGGCTCCAGCGCGTGCGGTCATCGAGCGGGGGAAAGAATCCGGTGAGATCGACAAAACGCTCGACACGGATCTCGCGCTTGACCTGATTTACGGACCTATCTGCTACCGGTTGCTTGTCGGGCATCGGCCCCTCGATGCGAAATTTGCCCAAAGCCTGCAAGATCGGGCGGTCGCGCTTTTGAGAGCGGCGAACTAGCGGGACAGGCTACTAGCTCGCCCGCACTTCTCAAGCCGGTCGCGGCCCGTGCCTGCACCGATTCCATCTTTGCAAATTCCGGTTTTGTCACTTGCGATCGATTCCAATGCTTGTTATATTACGGATCGTAACGTAAATAATATAACAGCAGAGACGGTCGGATGACATACCTGAGCCACACCAAGGATACGGAGAATTTCCTGGAAGTTCTCTTGCGAAACCATGAGCGCTATCTGCCGATTGTGCAGTTTCTGGACAATGTAATCCTGAACATGGACGAGTTGAGCTGGGCGGAGGGCGAGTTAATCGGATTGGAGTTGGGTAAGCAAAACGGCTCCGACTTTTGCGCCGGTATTCGCGGTGGAATGGTCGCGGCGCTCGACGCTGACGACAGCGCCCTTGGCGGTGAAAAGCTCAAACCGGTTCTGGCTTTCGCGCGCAAACTCAATCGAGACGCGAGTACGGTAACGGAAGCCGACGTTCAGGCCGTGCGCGATGCCGGCTGGAGCGACAAGACCGTCGAAGACGTGATCGGCCTGGTCGCTATCCTCAAGGTCTACAGCATTCTGGCGAACGGTCTTGGCTTTAAGGCGCTGCCCGAGTCCGCGTTCGCCGAAATGGGGCACGCAACCGTGCAGATGCGCGGCTACACACCCATGTTTAAATCCTTTATCGACAGGAACGCCGGTTAACCGGGTATTCGGGCGTCTTATCCCTTTGGCTTACAAAATAGATTATAGAGGAGTGTGACGACTTCGCCGGCCTCCTTGCTCGCCAGGGAGTAGTAAATTGTCTTACCGTCACGCCGGGTCGATACCAATTGATCGCCCCGCAAGCGCGCGAGCTGTTGCGACACGCTTGGCTGGCGCATTTCCAGCAGCATCTCAAGGTCGCGCACCGACTTCTCGCCCTCGACCAACATGCACAGGATGAGCAGGCGGTTTTCGTGCGCGACGGCCTTCAGAAGATCGCTGGCGGCCCGCGCATTGGCCATCATGTCTTCCATTGAGCCGATCTCGGCAGAATTCTCGGTCATCGCCATATGTCTATCCGAACAAAAAAGTTATCAGGCATGGTGGCCGCGGACGTATTCAGTCTTCGCTGCGCGAGGTTTGTGTGGCGCCCGGATCCGGTAGCCGCTCGATCACGTTAGCCAGCAAGGCCCAGAAAAAATCTTCCCCAGGATATCCTTGAATACGGCCGACTTCTTTGGTGCCCTCGACTAGAACGAAGGTCGGCGTGAAGCGGACACCTTTGATTTCGCTAAGATCGGCTGGCCTCTCCTCGTGTATGTCTACACGCCGCAAGGGCGCACGTCGCCCCTCGGACGTCTTGGGGTAGATGGGTCCGATCTGCCGGTTCCAGGCATCGCACCACTCGCACCCGGCCTGCTCGAACATGACCAGTTCCGCCGCCGGGCTGGCCGATGACAATCCAAGGGCCCAGACCCCAACTAGGAACACGCCAAAAAGACGTTGCATCGCTTTCACAGTCAATCCCATAAAGGACCATATATAGCGCAAATGGAATACGAAAGCTAACCCGGAGAAAAAGCATGGGCTTCGATGTCAGCCTCGGTGGGGCTTTTTTAGCGGGCCTGCTTTCATTCTTGTCGCCGTGTGTCTTGCCTCTTGTCCCACCGTACCTCTGCTTCGTTGCCGGCGTGTCCTTGGACGAACTGACCGCGCACGACTCCGGCGCCCAAGGACGGCGAGTGATGCTGACGGCGCTTGCCTTCGTTCTGGGATTCACAAGCATTTTCGTGGCCTTGGGCGCTAGCGCCAGTGCGATCGGCCAGTTCGTCTCTGAGTATTTCGGGGCGCTGAGTATCGTGGCGGGCATTGTCATCATACTGATGGGTCTGCATTTCCTCGGTGTTTTGCGGGTGCCTGTGCTCTATCGCGAGGCCCGCTTCCATGTCGCGCGCCGCCCCACGGGACCGCTTGGCGCCTTCGTCATCGGCCTGACCTTCGCCTTCGGTTGGACCCCTTGTGTCGGCCCGGTTCTGGCCGCGATCCTTTTCGTCGCCGGAAGCGCCGACAGCGTGGCGCGGGGCACCGCGCTGTTGACCGTATATGGCCTGGGTATTGGATTACCCTTTCTCTTAGCAGCACTTTTCGCGGGCCCCTTCATGCGGCTCGCGGCCCGATTCCGGCGTTACATCGGCGCGGTCGAGAAAGTCATAGGCGTGGCGCTAGTCGTGACCGGCGTCCTGTTCATGACCGGGACGATGAGCACCTTGTCTTATTGGCTTTTGGAGGCCTTTCCCGACTTGGGAACCATTGGTTAACAAATGCTATTGAGTTTCGTATGCAAATATTGCAATATGTCTCTTGATCTGATCGGAGATCGTCGGCCACAATGAGATGGTTGGAAACTGGGCGCCACGAGAAGCCGGAAAGGCTGGTCGCCATATCGTCCAATAGGATGAGGGAGGGAATCTTGCATTTCGGATATAAAGCTGGAATCTGCTTGGTCTTCGCGGCCCTGCTCCCCCTGGGAGCGGCCGGGGCCGCGACAGTTGCGCCGGATAGTGTGCGTATGAGTGACGGCATGGTCGAGGCCTCGTTGTCCGGCGCGCCGGGCGATCCGGCAGCTGGAAAGAAATGGTTCACGGGCCGCAAGCTTGGCAACTGCCTGGCCTGTCATGCGAATCAGGATGCGGCGAGTCAGCCGTTTCATGGCGAGATTGGGCCGGCGCTTGACGGTGTGGCCGATCGTTATTCCGAAGCCCAGCTGCGCGCGATCCTGGTCAATTCCAAGGCGGTGTTCGGAGATGCGACGATCATGCCCGCCTTCTATCGCCTCCTCAAAGACCAGCGCGTGCGCAAGGAGTTCGACGGTAAGACGATCCTCAGCGCCGAGCAGGTGGAGGATGTGATCGCCTACCTGATGACCCTTAAGGAATAGAACGCCTAGCGACGCGCACCACACCAAGGAAGGAATAGGCATGAAGGAAATTACTCGGCGAGACGCCATATTATTGGCGGTAGGTTTGACCGCCGCGGCGACTTTGCCCCTGCCTGCCCTGGCGGCCGAATCCGCCATGGACGAATTGAAGAAATTCACAGGTGGCGCCGATGCACGCGAGAGCGGTCGTATCACGCTCGATATGCCGGAGATCGCCGAAAACGGTAACACGGTGCCTCTGACGGTTTCCGTGGACAGTCCCATGACGTCGGAGGACTACGTCAAACGGGTGATGATCGTCGCAAGCGGCAATCCTCGACCGGGTGTCGCGACCTTCCATTTTTCTCCGAGGAGCGGGGTCGCGGAGGCTGCGACGCGTATGCGTCTGGCCAAGACGCAAGATGTTATCGCCGTCGCCGAGATGTCGGACGGCTCGTTCCACATGGCGAAAGCAGCCGTCAAAGTCACAATCGGCGGCTGCGGCGGCTGATCCGTAATTCAGGAGGTTTTAGCGATGGCGAAATCTAAGCCGCGTGTGAAGGTGCCGAAAAAGGCCGACAAGGGCGAGGTCATCAAGATCAAGACTTTGATCTCGCACAAGATGGAATCCGGACAGCGCAAAGATAAGAAGGGCGAGCTCATTCCGCGCCAGATCATCAACCACTTCAGCGCGAAATTTAACGGCGAGACCGTGTTCGAAGTCGATATCCAACCCGCCATTTCCGCCAATCCCTATATGGAATTCAACATGCGGGCCGAGGAGTCTGGCGAGTTCGAGTTCATTTGGGTGGATGACGACGGCTCGATCTATACGAAGAAACAACCGCTAGAAGTTTCGTAAACTTGAGCACGCGCGGGAGCGGAGCAATCCACTCACACAGTGCGGCCCGTATGGGAGGGACGTTATGAAGACATCGCGTTGGAAGATGAGCTTAGTGGGGGCCTTGGCCGGCGGACTTTTGCTTGGCAGTCAAGCGCTGGCCTTGCCTGAGGGCGTGGATACCGTCGAAGTCATGGCGGCCTCAAAGGATCATCCCTTGCAGGAGATCCGCTCGGGCTGGAATTACCGGTCACCAGAGACTCAATCTCTGCAGTCGGACGATTTCGAAAATCCTGGTTTCATCTGGGTCGAGCAAGGCGCCGAACTGTGGGAAACCGTCGAGGGAACCGAAGGCAAAGCCTGCGCGACCTGTCATGGCGACGCCGCGGAGTCCATGGCCGGCGTGGGCGCCGCCATGCCGAAGTGGAATGAGAAGCTTGGTAAGCCGATCAACCTCGAGCAGCAGATTAACGCTTGCCGCACCGAGCGTATGGGTGCCGAAGCCTGGAAATGGGAATCGAACGAATCGCTCTCGATGACCACCTTCGTGCGCAATCAATCGCGCGGCATGGCGGTTGAAGTGCAAACCGATGGCCCGATGGCGCCGTGGTTCGAGAAGGGCAAAGAACTCTACTACACGCGGGTCGGGCAACTCGACATGGCTTGCGCCAACTGCCACCAGGATTTTTACGGACAACGCATCCGCGCCGACATGTTGAGCCAGGGGCAGTCCAACGGTTTCCCGACTTATCGTCTGAAATGGCAGAAGATCGGTTCGCTGCATCGGCGCTTCAAGGGTTGCATGAAGCAGGTGCGCGCGACGCCCTACAAGGTCGGGTCGGACGAGTTCCTCGCGCTGGAACTTTATGTAAACTGGCGCGGCCAGGGACTCCCGGTCGAAACGCCGGCTGTCCGGAACTAGCGTTCAGGCGGCCGCTTTCCTCGATAGCGGAGCGGCCGCCGATTTTCCCTGGGGCCATAGTTTGCCCACGAGGCGCGATCGTCGGGTGGATCGCGGAGCGGCGGCTTGTCGCTGATTTCGGGAGCTAGAACTTGCTTTCAAGACGTGATTTTCTGCAGGTGAGTCTGGCGGCGGGCGCCATTTACGGCGCCGGGGCGCCTTGGGGCCGGCTGGCGGCACAGCAGAAATTGAGCCAGGCCGACCTGCTGGCGTTCGAGCCCCTGGGCAATGTCACGTTGCTGCACATCACCGATATCCATGCGCAGCTTGTGCCGCTCTACTTTCGCGAACCCTCGATTAACATTGGTGTCGGCGAGGCGAGCGGCCTGCCGCCGCATATCACAGGTGCGGCCTTCCTGCGGAAATTTGGGATCGCCGCGGGCAGCGCGAGCGCGTATGCCCTGACGAACCAGGACTTTTCGGCTCTGGCCGGCGCCTATGGCCGGGTCGGCGGTGTCGATCGGATTGCCACATTGCTCAAATCGGTGCGTGCGGCGCGGCCCGACAATACCCTGTTTCTGGACGGCGGCGACACCTGGCAAGGGTCTTACACCTCCTATCGCAGCCAGGGTGCGGATATGGTCCAGGTGATGAACGCTCTTGGCACGGACGCCATGACCGCGCACTGGGAATTCACTTACGGTACCGACCGGGTGCAGGAGCTGATCGAGCAGATAAAGTTTCCGTTCCTGGCGCAGAATGTCCGAGACACTGAATGGGAAGAACCGGTCTTCGACGGAACCGCTTTTTTCGAGCGCAGCGGGGTCAAGATCGCGGTTGTCGGCCAAGCCTTTCCCTACACGCCGGTGGCGAACCCGCGCTACAAGATTCCCACCTGGTCCTTCGGCATCCGCGAAGAAGCGGTCCAGGCGCAAGTTGACGATGCGCGCGCCAAAGGCGCCGAACTGATCGTCCTATTGTCGCACAATGGCTTCGACGTCGATCGCAAGCTTGCCGGCCGCGTGACCGGCATTGATGTCATCTTGACGGGGCATACGCACGATGCCCTGCCGGAAGCGGTCAAGGTCGGCAAGACGCTGCTCATTGCCAGCGGATCGCACGGCAAGTTCCTGTCGCGCCTTGACCTCGACGTACGGAACGGCGAGGTCAAGGGTTACCGGTATAAATTGATCCCGGTGCTTTCCGACGTCATTACACCGGACCCGGAGATCGCGGCCTTGGTGAAGGAGGTTCGCGCGCCCCACCAGGAAGAGCTCAAGCGCGTGCTCGGAACCACGGGGTCCTTGCTTTACCGGCGCGGGAACTTCAACGGGACCCTTGACGATCTCATTTGCCAGGCGCTTCTCGAGCAAAGGGACGCGCAGATCGCCTTGTCGCCTGGGTTCCGATGGGGCGCGTCGCTACTGCCCGGCCAGGACATCACGGTGGAGGACATCCACAACGCGACTTCCATCACCTATCCGGCCGCATACCGCAACGAGATGACGGGTGAGTTCCTCAAAACGGTGCTGGAGGATGTCGCCGACAATCTGTTCAACCCCGACCCCTATTATCAGCAGGGCGGCGATATGGTCCGGGTCGGGGGCCTCGGCTACACGATCGACCCCAGCAAGACCATCGGTAAGCGCATCTCGAACATGACTTCGCTCCCCGACGGGAAACCGATTGAGCCGGGCAAGACTTATACGGTCGCTGGATGGGCAAGCGTGAATGAAGCCACGGAAGGCCCGGCGATCTGGGATGTGGTCCAATCCCACGTCACGCGACATAAGACCGTCAACGTCGCCCCGAACAATGCCGTAAAGGTGGTCGGCATCTAAGAGCGGCGCCGCGCGAACTGTCGGCGCCGGAGGAGAGATCATGAGTACGTCACGAAAGCCCCAAGGCGGAACCACGCGCCGTGGATTCTTGTCCGCCGCCGGGGGCGCGGCGCTGGCCGCCGGGGCGATCCGGCCGGCCGTTAGCGCCGGGCCGGAGAATTTGCCACCGAACGTCCCCGGCTGGTCACGCTATCTGGGTTCAGGTGTGGATGCTTATCCTTACGGTCAGCCGTCGAGTTTCGAATCTCATGTCGTGCGCCGAAATGTCGCTTGGCTGACAGCGTCGGTCGAAAGCTCGGTGAATTTCACGCCGCTGCACGAGCTCGACGGGATCATCACGCCCAATGGACTGTGTTTCGAGCGGCATCATGCGGGTATAGCCGAGGTCGATCCGAGCGACTATCGCCTGATGATCAACGGTCTGGTGGACAAACCGATGATCTTTACGCTGGACGACATCAAGCGCTTCCCGCGCACCAACAAGATTTTTTTCCTCGAGTGCGCCGCTAATTCGGGCATGGAGTGGCGCGGGGCGCAGCTCAACGGCTGCCAATTCACACACGGCATGGTGCACTGCGTCATGTACACCGGCGTGCCTCTGAAGCTGATTCTGGAAGAGGCGGGGTTAAAGACCAACGCTAAGTGGCTCATGGTGGAAGGTGCCGATGCCGCCGGTATGAACCGCTCCGTGCCGCTGGATAAGGCGCTCGACGACTGCATGGTCGCCTTCAAGATGAATGGCGAGGCCTTGCGGCCGGAGCAGGGGTATCCCTTGCGTCTCGTGGTGCCGGGCTGGGAGGGAAATATGTGGATCAAGTGGCTGCGCCGGATCGAGGTCGGCGATCAGCCCTGGCATACCCGCGAAGAAACCTCGAAGTACACGGATCTTCTGGAAAACGGCAAATCGCGCCGCTTCACCTGGGCGATGGACTGCAAGTCGGTCATCACCAGCCCCAGCCCACAGGCGCCGCTTCTTCACAAGGGCCACAACATCCTAAGTGGTATCGCCTGGTCAGGGCGCGGAACCGTGGACCGGGTCGATGTGACCCTTGACGGGGGCCGGAACTGGCGCCCGGCCCGCATCGACGGCCCAAGCTTCGACAAGGCGGTGCATCGATTCTATTTCGAGTTCGACTGGCAGGGCGAATCGCTCCTGCTGCAGTCGCGCGCTATCGACTCGACCGGCTACGTGCAGCCGACCAAGGACGAATTGCGCGCCGTGCGCGGCACGAATTCGATCTACCACAATAACGGTATCCAAACTTGGCATGTGCGCGGAAACGGCGAGGTTGAGAATGTTGAAGTCAGCTAAACGTTTCGCGCTAACCGCCGCGCTTGCGCTCGCTGCAGGACCGGCGTTGGGCGGCGCTCTCGGGCTCGGCAGCGAGGCGAGACCAGAGGAAGTCACCGCTTGGGATATCGACGTACGCCCCGATGGCCAAGGCTTGCCGGAAGGCGGTGGCACGGTCGAACAGGGCGAGATGCTGTTTCAGGAACGGTGCACGGCTTGTCATGGCGAATTTGGCGAAGGGGCCGGGCGCTGGCCGGTTCTCGCGGGCGGGTACGATACGCTGGACAGTGACAATCCGGTCAAGACGATAGGGTCGTACTGGCCGCACCTCTCCACGGTGTACGACTACATTCGGCGCGCCATGCCTTTCGGCGATGCCCAATCGCTCACAGCCGACGAGACCTATGCGCTCACGGCGTATCTGCTTTATCTAAACGAGATCGTCGCGGAGGACTTCGAACTTACCAAAGAAAACTTCACCTCGATTGAACTGAGTAACGAATCGGGGTTCATTCCGGACGATCGCCCGGATACACCCGGTTTGTCCGAGCGCGAGCCCTGTATGACCGATTGCAAGCCTGAGGTGGTGATCCGTATGCGTGCCCGGGTTTTGGACGTAACGCCCGATACGGAAGACACTAGTGCGGTCACCAGCGATTGAATCGCATCGCGACCTTCGGTGTCTTGCTACTGCTGCTTCGATGCCCGATCTTTATGTAGTGCGAATTGAGTGTTAGCGCATCCGCCGCGGACGTGGGATCGGCGTCTGAAAGGTGGACGGGAAGGCCCAATGACACGGCATCGAGAGGTACCATCTCTGAGCAGGCGGCGCTTTACCGCCGTGCTCGGCAGCGCCGCGGCGGTATTGGCCGCGCCATCTGTCTTCGCCGCGAAGCGGCCGCGCATTGTCATTGTCGGCGCCGGCGCCGGCGGCGCCACGGCGGCCCAGGCCCTCGTCTCCCTGCTTGGCAAAAAAGCCGACATCACGGTTCTCGCCGGTGCTGCCGCGCGGTACCGGGCGCCATTCCTTGGCACCTCGGTAATGCTTGGAGAAGCGATCCCGGCTGCTGTCCCGCTTGTTGAGCGTCTAACTCAAATCGGGGTTCGGGTCGTGCTGGGGACGGCCACCGCCCTCGACCGGCGCACCAAATCCCTATCCGTCGAACGCGGGGGCGAGCGAGTCGAACTTTCCTACGACCTTCTTATCGCCGCCCCCGGGGTTGCGCTCCGGCCCTTTGGGGCAGCGCGCGGAATCGCAGACGTGAAGGGCGCGTGCTGGTTGGCGAGCGGCGACTGCGCTTCGGCGGTGGCGGCTCTCGCGCGCTTGCCGAAAGGTGGAACCTTGGCGATTGCCGCGCCGCCGCAACCCTATCGATGCCCGCCGGCGATTTACGAGCGCGCTTGCCTCATCGCGCACCGATTCAAGACGACGAATCCCACGGCCAAGATTCTTATCGTCGACGACAAGGACGCCTACCCGATGCAAGCGCTCTTCGAGGCGGCCTATGCCGACTATTACGAGGACATGATCGAGTGGGTGCCGCGCGAGTTCCATGGCGGCATCAAGCGTCTCGACACCGCCGCCGGTACCATTGAGACCGAAGACGATAGCTTCGAAGCGGATGTCCTGCACGCGGTGCCACCGCAGTCGGCGCCGGATTTTCTGACCGAAGCCGGGTTGAGTGACGATCGCGGCTATTGCCCGGTCGAGGCGGCGAGCATGCGCGCGGGCGAAGACCCCGACATCTATGTCGTCGGCGATGCCGCCGCCGCTGGCGAGATGTCGAAGTCGGCGGTCTCCGCCGTTGTTCAAGCGCAACTCGCGGCACGATCTATCGCCGAGCGGCTGGCCGGACGCAGGTCAACGGCGCCGCTGGAGATTGCAGACCAATGCTGGAGCTTTGTTGCGCCCAACGACGCCGTCACTCTGGGCGGTCGTTACAAGCCCGAGGGCGGCGCCTTCGTTTCCACCGGACGTTTCGTCAGCGATGTCGAGGATAGCGCGCAAAAGCGGCAGGACAATGCCCGCCAGGCTAAAGAATGGCCGGCCACGATGCTCAAGAATATCTATGGAGCGGCCGTGTGACCAAACGGCTCTGCGGGCTCATATCGTTGCTCTTGCTGATCCTGGCTGGCCCGGCCAAGGCGCAGGAGGCTCGAGAAATTGAGCTTCGATACGAAGAGCTTACGCTCCTCGGCGATCTCATGCTGCCGGAGGATGAGAAACTTGAGGGTGGCATCGTCGTGCTGACCCACGGCACCTTGGCCCACAAGGACATGGAATTAATTGAGGCACTTCAGGCGGCGCTGGCCGAACGTGGTATTGCCAGCCTGGCACACACTCTTTCTTTGGGCATTAATCGCCGACGGGGGATGTACGATTGCGCCGCGCCGCACGGGTACCTGCACGAGGAAGCGGTACATGAAATCGCGGCTTGGGTCGCTTGGCTAAAGGGTCAAGGCGCCGACGGTATAACGGTGATGGGTCACAGCCGCGGTGGCAATCAAGTCGCTTGGTATGCCGCCGAAGGGGCAGACGAAAAGATCGCCAAGGTGGTGCTTTTGGCGCCGGCGACCGGCGCTTCTGCGCAGGAGTTGGAAGCACGCTACCGCGCGCGTTACGACGCCGAGTTGTCGCCGCTCTTGACCAAGGCCCAAGCTTTGATCGCTGAAGGCAAGGGAGACACGATGATGCGCGTTCCCGGTTTCCTCTATTGCGAGGATGCCCGTGTGCGCGCGGTCAGCATGGTTTCGGTTTACGGTCCCGAGCCCCGGCGCGATACGCCGACTTTGATACCGCGGATTGGCCAAGCGGTCCTGGTCGTCGCTGGATCGGCCGACGACGTCGTGCCGGATGTTCCTCGGCGCGTGCGGCCGCTGGTCGATGGGAAGCGTGTTCGGCTGGAAATAATCGAGGATGCCGGCCACATGTTCCTCGATTTCTTCACCGAAGACGTTGCCGACCTGGTCGCCGGGTTTGTCGCCGAAACTGACGGGTGAGAATCGCCAAGCCCAACGCGCCCTATTCGAATTCCATCTGCTCGAAGACGCGCCCGGCGTTGCGGGTGGCGAGTTGATCGAAGGTGTCCAGATGGGCGTAGGGCGACTGGTCGACGTAGTAGGCTTGCTCGAGCGTACCGCCCTTATCCAGAAGTTCGCGAATTTGCCCGCGAAGATAAACCAGATAGTCCTTCGTATAGCGGCGGACCTGATCCATGTTGGTCGGGTGGCCGTGACCGGGTATCACGTAATTTGCGCCCAGGGCCTCGAAATTTTCCCAACTTTCAAGCCAGGCCGCTGTATCCGTGTCGTCGAAGATGGGCGGAAGCCGCTCGTGAAACGCCATGTCGCCCGAAATAACCAGTTTTTGCTTAGGCAGCCAGACCACGACATCGCCAGGAGAATGGGCAGGCCCTAGATTCTTGACCTCGATCCGAAAGCGTCCCATCTCGAACACCTTCTCGTCGGTGAAGGTCTCGCTCGGCCCTTGTAGGACGGTGCCCTCGGCCTTTTCTTTGTTGTAGCGCTTCATGCTCTCCAAGGCTTGCGGTCCGCGGTCGGCGAATTCGGCCGCTGCATCCTCATGCGCCAGGATCGGCACGCCTTGTTTTGCCCAGTACGCGTTGCCGAGCATCGCGTGCCCCTGACCGTTCTCGTTTACGACCAGCTTCACCGGCTCCTTGGTGATGAGCTTGATCTCCTCGTGCAGGGCCTTGGCGAGCAGGATCGAGGCGCTTCCATTGATCACCACGACCCCTTCGCCGGTCACAATGAAGGATAGGTTGTTGTTATGCCCGGAGTTGGCGTAGCCCGGCGGGGCGGTCGCCCCAATCGCCGACCAGACATACGGGATGGCCTCCACGGGTTTTGAGTACAAAAGCGATTGAGGATACTGGTCGGGAATTTTCTCGCTGGCGGCCGCGACGCCGGTGAAAACGAAGGCGACAGCCAGCAGCGCAAATACGAGGCGCACAGTTCGGTCCTTTCAATAGGCACACGGAGTCGAGAAATGAGCTCCGTGACGTCGTCAGAAGGCGATTTTATCCTCAATGGCCCGAAGCCCGGCGCGGGCGCAGTCCGTGTCGAGTTGGCCGCTAGGGGCACCGGATATACCGATGCCGCCTAGGAGGCTGCCGTCTCCCGCCTGCACTTGAATTCCGCCGCCTAGCGGCAATGCCTTGGACACACCGCGAATTGCCCAGGCGGGTCCCGTCTCCGCCAAGGTCGAGAGTTCCAGCGTGCTGGTCCTGAAACTGACCGAGGTCCAGGCCTTACGGTAAGATGTGTCGGGCGTATGCGGGCCGGCGAAGCGATCCCGGATCGTGGCTTGAAGGTTCCCGCCGCGGTCGACGACCGAAACGGCCACTTGATACCCCGCGGTACGGCAGGCCGTGAGGGCTGCTTGCGCCATTTCCACGGCGGCCTCCGGCGACAGCGATTTATAGGTGACGATGGCTTCCTGGCCCGCCGCTGGCATGGCGCCCAGGCCATTTGCCAAAAGCAGGGCTACGAGTGTGTTGCGGTACCCTCTCATGTCGCTTCTCCCTTTTTTCACTCCCCGCGCTAGTACCGGGCCGTGTGGGTGTGCCTCAGGATTCCTCTAATTCGTCCCAGTTCGCGCACTGATTATGATACATCTAAAAAATTGAATATGAAAGAAGTGAGTCGGGCTCGCCTGGCGAATTACGCTATCCTGAGTCAAGATTACGAGCTGACTAATCGCGGATGGAGGAAGGCCATGAATCCAGACCGGCGAAAGCTATTGGTGGCCGGCGCGGCGGTGTCCTTGGCTGTGATCCTTCCCAGATCGGCGCGCGCCGTCGCGGCGGAACTTGGCGACAATGGCTTGTACGTGCAGGATTGGTTCGTGCAGTCGTTTCTCGATCTTCAGGAAGATCTGAGCGACGCGGCCGGCAAGGGTAAGCGCTTCGCAGTTCTTTGGGAGCAGCGCGGCTGCCCTTATTGCCGGGAACTGCACACGGTCAACTTGGCGCGGCCGAAAATAGTGTCTTACCTAAAAGCCAACTTCGAGATTCTGCAGCTAGACCTGTGGGGCAGTCGCGCCGTGACCGACTTCGACGGCGAGGAGTTGGAAGAACGCTCGCTGGCCAGAAAATGGCAGGTGAATTTCACACCGACCGTCAGTTTCTTTCCAAAAGATCCGGCCGGCACCGCCGGCAAAAGCGGCCGCACGGGCGAAGTCGCCCGCATGCCGGGCTACTTCAAGCCGTTCCACTTCATCACCATGTTCGAATACGTTCGCGGCGACCACTATAAGGCCCAGCCGTTCCAACGGTTTTTACAGGACAAGCTGGCCCGGTTGGAAGCGGAAGGAAAGAAGGCCGATGTCTGGTGAGTCGGCGCCGCATCAGGGTGTAAGCCTTGGATGACGTCCCAACACCGTTGATTTTGGCGGGATGCGGCTTGCTTGCGGGCGCTGTTGTGGGCGTGGTGGCGCGTGCCGCACGGTTCTGTACTTTCGGGGCGGTCGAGGACTGGATCTTGGCCAGCGATACCAAGCGCATGAGAAGCTGGGCCTTCGCCATCGCCGTCGCGGTGATCATCGTTCAGTTTCTCGATGCGGCCGGGGTCGCGCGCCTCGATCAAAGCTTCTATCTCTCGGCCGATTTTGGCTGGGCCGGCGCGATACTCGGCGGCCTGTTGTTTGGCTTCGGCATGGCCATGGTCGGCACCTGCGGTTACGGCACGCTGGTTCGCATGGGCGGCGGCGATTTGCGCGCGGTCGTGGTGTTTCTGGTTATGGGACTCACCGCTTACATGACCGCCAGAGGTTTCACCGGCGTCTTTCGCGAAACCTTGATCGAGCCCTTGAACCTGGACTTGACCGGTGTGGGCGGGCAAGGGCTCTCGCATCTGCTTTCCAGCGCGTTGGGAGTTGAGCGGTCCGCGGTGGCTTTTGGATTGGGGGTTGTGGTCCCGGCCACGATTGTCTGGTGGTGCTTCAAGGACCCCGCTTTTCGCCGCGCGCCGCGCGACATTCTAGCCGGGGCGCTGATTGGGCTGGCGGTTGCTTTCGGCTTCGCGACCACCGGGATTATCGGCTCCGACCCCTTCGAGCCGCAACAGGTTGAGTCTCTAAGCTACGCCCTGCCACCCGGGGAGACGATCATCTACTTCCTGACCTTTACCGGCGCTACGATCGACTTCGGGGTCGGGTTGGTGCTGGGCACCTTTGGCGGCGCCTTCTTGACCGCGGCCGCTAAGGGGGAATTACGCCTGGAGGCCTTTGACGATGCCCGCGAGATGCGCCGTCATCTGGCGGGTGCGTTCCTCATGGGCTTTGGCGGGGTGAGCGCGCTTGGCTGTACCGTGGGGCAGGGGATCTCCGCCATGTCGACCCTGGCGCTCAGCGCGCCCTTGGCGCTCGCTTCGATCCTCTTGGGCGCCGCCTTCGGGTTGCAGTACCTGGTAAGCGGAAGCGTCCGCGAGGCGTTCTCCGCCCTGCGATTCGCGGGCCGCTAGCTCGGAAATCGGCCAGCCGCCGCGTGGCTGCGGGAAAGGCCGATTGAGGGTCGATTCACCCGCTCATTTCAGCCATGATCCGATCGATCGCGTGGGGTTGGGCCGGCCTGGCCCCGGCACTTTTGCGACCCGCAGCAAGCGCGACACGGGCGCCGGTACAAAAGCCCGGTGGGAGGGAGTTCAGGGAGGTCAATAAATGACGGAAATCAGCAGGCCCAGCTTGTTCGGCAAGCTGAACAAGCTGGGCTACAAGGCGTTGGAAAGCGCCACCGTATTCTGCAAGATGCGAGGCAATCCCCATGTCGAGATGGTCCACTGGGCTCACCAGATCCTCCAGGTTCAGGACTCCGACCTGCACCGGATCCTCGTGGAATTCGAGCTCGATCCCTCGAGCCTGGCTAAGGATCTGACCGAGGCGCTGGATCGCTTGCCGCGCGGCGCGACCTCGATCCCCAATCTCTCGGCCCACGTCGACGAGGCGGTCGAACGTGCGTGGGTGTACGCGTCCCTCATGTTCGGCGAATCGCAGGTCCGCAGCGGCCATCTGGTCGTCGGCATGCTCAAGACGCCGGGTCTGCGCAACGTGCTCTACGATATCTCCGGCGAATTCGAAAAGCTCAAGGTCGAAGCCTTGTGCGACCGGTTTGGCGAGATCACCTCCGGCTCCCCCGAGGAGAGCTTGGCCGCGACCGACGGACAACAGGCAGCCGGTGCCGCGCCGGGCGAGGCGAGCGGCGCGATGGCGCCGCCCCAGATGGGCAAGCAGGAAGCCTTGGCTCAATTCACCGTCGATTTGACCGCGCGGGCGCGCAGCGGCGAAATCGATCCCATCGTCGGCCGGGACGAGGAAATACGCCAAATCGTCGACATCCTCATGCGCCGGCGTCAGAACAACCCGATCCTGACCGGCGAAGCCGGAGTCGGGAAGACCGCGGTGGTAGAGGGCTTTGCTCTCAAGATCGCGGCCGGTGACGTGCCGCCGCCCTTACGCGACGTTCGCCTGCTCACGCTAGATGTTGGATTGTTGCAGGCCGGCGCCAGCATGAAGGGCGAATTCGAGAACCGCCTGCGTTCCGTGATCGAGGAAGTGCAATCCTCGCCCAAACCGATCATCCTGTTCATCGACGAGGCGCACACGCTGGTCGGGGCCGGCGGTGCGGCCGGCACGGGCGACGCGGCCAATCTGCTCAAACCGGCCTTGGCCCGGGGCACTTTGCGCACGGTCGCGGCGACGACCTGGGCCGAGTACAAAAAGCACATCGAGAAGGACCCGGCGTTGACCCGCCGGTTCCAAGTCGTCCAGGTGCCGGAGCCGGATGAGGCCAAGGGCATCTTGATGATGCGCGGCATCGCCTCGACCTTGGAAAAGCATCACCGGGTGCAAGTTCTGGACGAAGCCCTGGAGGCGGCGGTCAAGTTATCGCACCGCTATATTCCGGCGCGTCAACTACCGGATAAGGCGGTCAGTCTGCTCGACACCGCTTGTGCCCGGGTTGCGATCTCTCAGCACGCGGTGCCGGCGGAGGTCGACGATTGCCGGAAGCGCATCGATGCGCTCAATACCGAGCTGGCGATCATCGCGCGCGAGGCGGCGGCGGGATTCGCGACCGGGACCCGCCAGGCCGACGCAACCGCGCTCTTGGAGGAAGAGAAAACCCGTCTCGACGGGCTCGACCAACGTTGGGACGCGGAAAAGTCCTTGGTCGACCGGATACTGGAAATCCGCGCCCGATTACGTGGCGATAGCGGAAAGGTCGAGGGGACGGAAAGCAAGTTGGAAGAAGGCGCCGACGCGGCCGCCCAGAAGGTCCGGCAGGACGAAGCTACGGCGCCTCCGGATGCCGCAGAGCGCGAGACCTTGCTTGCCGAACTCGATGATCTTCATGGCAAGCTGAAGGACTTGCAGGGCGAGGCGCCGCTGATCCTGCCGACGGTAGATGAACAAGCGGTCGCCGCCGTGGTTGCGGATTGGACCGGCATTCCGGTCGGGCGCATGGTCAAGAACGAGATCGAGTCGGTTCTGAATTTGGCGGACTCTCTAAACAAACGAGTCATCGGCCAGGACCACGCCATGGAGATGGTCGCCAAGCGGGTCCAAACCTCGCGCGCGGGTTTGGACAACCCCAGCAAGCCGATCGGCGTCTTCATGTTGTGCGGGCCTAGCGGCGTCGGCAAAACCGAGACGGCGTTGGCACTGGCCGAATCGCTCTATGGCGGTGAGCACAACATTATCACGATCAATATGAGTGAGTTTCAGGAAGCCCATACGGTCTCGACCCTTAAGGGCGCGCCGCCCGGTTATGTTGGCTATGGCGAGGGCGGAATTCTGACGGAGGCGGTGCGCCGGCGGCCCTATTCCGTGGTCTTGCTCGACGAGGTCGAGAAAGCCCACGCCGATGTGCACGAGATTTTCTTTCAGGTCTTCGACAAGGGCGTCATGGAGGACGGCGAAGGGCGCCTGATCGATTTCAAGAACACCTTGATTCTCTTGACGTCGAACGTCGGCAGCGACCTGATCATGAGGCTTTGCGGGGACAACAAGGCGGCGCCGGATCCGGAAAGCATCGCCAAGTCGCTGCGCGACCCCCTGCTTCAAGTATTTCCGGCCGCCCTTCTGGGGCGCATTGTTACGATTCCCTATTATCCCTTGAGCGACGACATGGTCGCGGCCATCGCGCGCCTGCAGTTGGGCCGGATCGAGAAGCGGATTCGACTCAATCACAAGGTCCCATTCACGTATGACGATGCGGTGGTAGCCCTTATCGCCAGTCGCTGTACCGAGCTGGAGAGTGGCGGGCGTATGATCGACTCGATACTGACAAACTCCATGCTGCCGTCCGTTAGTCGCGAATTCCTGACCAGGATGATGGAAGGTAAACCGGTGGATCGCGTGCATATCGGTGTGTACGACGCGGATTTCACGTATCAATTCGAATAGATTGATGCCTCGCACCGGCGTGATCCAGATACCGGGTCCGCCTCAAGCACCTTGACGGAATCCATCCACTAGAGAGCGCGAATGTCAGAAGATACCGGCGACACCCCTGCTGCGAGCGTGCCCGAGGAGGCGCCCGGTCCAGGTCTCTATGGCAAACTCAGCGACCGGGGCGATTTCATTTCCCGCCGCTTGCCGCGCACTTTTGTCGACCCCTGGGATAGCTGGTTGCAGGATTCCCTCGCGCGCAGCCGTGAGCGTTTGGGCGAGGCCTGGCTGCCGGCGTATCTGAATGCACCGGTCTGGCGCTTCGTCCTCTCGGCCGGGATCTGTGGCGAGAGCATCATGGCGGGCGCGATGATGCCCAGCCTCGATAAAGTCGGCCGGCATTTTCCCCTGACTCTGGCTGCCGCGATCCCTGCGGCCGCGAACCCGTCCGCGATCTTCGCTGGCGGTAGCAAGTGGTTTGGCGGTCTGGAGGATTTGGCGCTATCGACGCTAGACGATGGCTTCGCTTTCGACTCCTTCGACGAGGATTTGGCCGGCTTTGGGGCGCCTCCCCATGCCGAGGACCTCGCGATGGCGCTTGGGCCGCCCAAGCCGCTCGAGGGCAAACGTTGGCGTTTCGCTGTCGACCCGGCCTGCGGTCAGGGCCCCGGGGATCCCCTGGTGGCGCATCAAATCCTGCGCGCCTCGTTGCAGGGTTACAGTCTTTGGTGGAGCGCGGGGTCCCGGCTCGTCGCTCCATCGTTTCTGGCGTGCGCTGGCTTGCCAACGGGAGATAGCTTTGTCGCCCTACTCGACGGCGAGTGGGATAAATGGAGTTGGTCGGGCACGAAACCCGGCGCGATGCCCTGGTCGGAGGATGACGTCTGATTTGCACCGAGACGAAGGCGTGCCGGGTGCTGTCTAACGCGGTAGATGTGCTGTAATCTCGTCCCGATCGCCGAGGAATGCATGGCGGGGGTTGCGAGCCAAACTGGGAGAGACGCGGACACCAACATGACTGGGCCGGTACAAGCGCATCGATGCGTTTCTTCAAGCGCCACGGATATTGGGTGCGTCCGCGCCCTGAACGAGGACGCGCTGTTGGAGCGCGCTGAAATCGGCCTTTGGGCCGTGGCCGACGGCATGGGCGGGCATGAGGCAGGCGATTTCGCCAGCCGGACCATTGTAGAATCCCTAAGCCGGGTGACGCCGCCGCTGGACGCCGCGAGTTTCTTGCGCGACGTTCAATGGCACATTCGCGCGGCGCATCAAGCCTTGCTGGAAGAGGCGGCGCGGCGGGGCAGCGCTAAGACCATCGGCAGCACGGTCGTCGCATTGCTTGTCTTCGGACAGGAGTTCACCTGCGTTTGGGCCGGGGACAGCCGCTTATACCTTTTGCGCGACTGCGCTTTGCGCCAGGTAACCCGGGACCATTCCCTGGTGCAGGATTTAGTTGATGCCGGCAGTCTCGACGCGGCTGAAGCCGAAAACCATCCGCACGCCAATGTCATCACCCGTGCCGTTGGGGCGGCGGCGGAGCTGGCACTCGATAAATCGCACGGACAACTAGGGCCGGGAGATCGTCTGCTCCTGTGCAGCGATGGCCTGACACGCTATGTGCCCGAGGACGAGATCGCCGGCATTCTGATCCGGGCCGAGGTCGAGGACGCGGCGGCGGCCCTCGTACAGGCCGCCTTGTTGCATCAGACACGCGACAACGTTTCCGCCATTGTCATCGATTGCCATGCGGCGACCGGAACCGAGGACGATCTGGCCGACACCTTGCCACGCACACGTGGAGCGGTTTCCGGCGCGCCTGTTGAGGTGGCTGACCTACCGGTTGCGACAGAAGGGGACCAGATCCTCGATCGGATTTTGAACGAAGGACGTGCGGGCCATGCCCCCGAACCCCTAGACTCCGGGGATACCGGTGGCGCCGACCCCGAGCCGGCGGGGCGGAGCGGTCTGTTCGGCCGCTTCAACCCGGCCGGCAAGGACCCGAAAGACTAAGTCGCACGGCGACGCCCTGCTGAGGGTCAAAACCCTCGGCTGAGGGAAGGCCCGCGCTAGCCGAGCATCTCCATGATCTTGATCCTGAAGGGGTCCGGCAGCGTTTCGATCGCGTCCAGGTCGATCAATTCCTCGAACACGGGCTTGCCCGATAGCTGCGTCACCGTTTCGATTAATTCGTCCTGTGGGCGAAAAGTAGCGAGGTCGGAGCCGATCACGCTTAGCGGCAGGTCACCTGTCGCGCCCGCGGTTTCCGTGCTGAGCGGAAAGCGCAGGTCCTCGAGCATCTGTTGAATCGAGGGCGAGGTCTCGATCAGCTTGTTCAAGGTCAGGGTACGAACGATGAACTGCTTCAGGTCTTCGGCCTCAAGCAACTCCTCGCGCGCCTGGTGACTCATAACGTCAGAGAGGGTTGTGCCGCCCGCATAGGTGAGTATCCAGCGTACTGGGGAGGTGATGATCACCGGATGTTCCGCATTGCCCCCGATTAAGTAACGATATTCCCAGGGATGGATTTCCAACTGATTTCGAATATTGGGAACCGGCGTGCTCAGCTTGGCGGGGATGTCGAAGGTCTCACGCGCCAATGTCTTGAAAGTTTCCTCGAGCGCGATGAAGTTCGTGTCGGCGCCGGACACCCGCTCTTTAAACGCGCTGTCCATGAACTCACCCAGGATCTTGCGCGGCGCGAAGAGCGGGGTCAGGGTCTGGAGGTACCCGTTCAGCCGCTTGTGCAGATGGCCGGATATTTTTTGGGATGCCTGGCGGAGGCTCCCCATCGACTTCATGTCGATTTCCTTGGCGGATGTCATGGCCGTCAACCTGTCATATGAATGTCTTGGAGAGTATTCCGGATACGCCGGTTAAGCGCAAATCGCTAGATTTCGCTTAGATGAGATCTAGCACGTGCACATCGGCCTCGTCCGATTCGGGGTGCTGTCCCAGGATCAATTTGGCTGGCCGGCCCTCGATCCGCACGAAGTAGGATTCCGTGAGCCCGATACGGTTCTGTACCGCCCAGGCAACGAACTTCTCGTCGCCGAGCTCTGCCTCAAGGCCCTGAAGCGGATACTCGACCGTCGCGCGCTCCGGCAGTTGGCCACGCGCGCCGACGGCGTGGTGCGTAATTGTGCCGCCGTCACCGGTTCCAATCATGGCGCCGTGCCATTCCCCGGCGCGCGGGCCCAGTTCGATCCATTGCCCGATCATCGGTTGGGCGATAACGCTCAAATAGAAGTCGTCGCCGGCCGGCATCGCCGGTGAGGCGTCAGCCAAACTCGCCGGCCAACCCGGATCGCTAGCGTCGAGGATATGGGCCGCGCGCAGCAGGCTCGGCATCTCCTCGGGCACGAGCCCGCCATCGAGACTAAGGCAAGCGGCGGTCACCGGCTTCGGCGCGTCGCGGATCATGGCGCCGATCATCGATAAGCCATAGCGCGTCGCGATCCCCATGAAGTCGCCGCTTGTGCCGCCGACCAACCATAGGTCGGGCCCCGTCGGCCCCATCAACAGGTTCCCCAACTCCGCCCAGGCGAACTTGTCGGGGTCGTCGACCCAGGGCGCGCCGCCAACCTCAAACCCCGCTTGTGACAGGGCGGCAATCGTCTCGTGCGGCGCGGCGCCGCCCTCGGCCGGTAGCCAGGTCAACCACAATTTCTTTCCCGCCATGGGGTCTCTCCCTTTTTCAAATGCCCGCCTTGCGGCAGCGAGCTTGTCCTTATGTTTCAACCATAACTGCTTCTTCCCGAGTCATGTCGATTGAAACCCGCAGGCTGTGCCGGCCACCGCCTGCCGTACCTAGCAGGGGCGCCGTGTCGCGATAATCCCGGCCCCAGGCCAGGGTGACGTAACCGGCGTCTGCAAGGCTATCGTTAGCCGGGTCGAAATCGACCCAGCCGAGACCCGGCGCATGGACGGCGAACCAGGCATGGGAGGCGTCGCCGCCCGGCGGCGCACCAGCGGCCTTCATCGCCGAGGTATCGAGATAGCCACTGACATAGCGGGCCGCCAAGCCCAGCGCGCGCAGACAGGCAGCGCCCAGATGCGCGAAGTCCTGACACACCCCTTTGCCCAGACGCATAGTCTCGGCCGCCGTGGTTTCGACCGTGGTTGCGCCGGGCACATAGGCGAAGTCGCGGTGGATCCGTGCGGTCAGATCGCGCGTGGCGCGCAAGACCGGGCGTCCGGGTGGGAAGCTGGCCCGCGCATAATCGGCGAGATTGGGCGGACAGGCCGTTAGGGATGTTTCGGCAAGAAATGGGGCGAGGTCCGGCGCAGTCGCGGAATCGACTTCCGGCCGCGCGCACTCCCACGGCGGCGAATCGGCCAAGGCCGTACCTTGGCGCGGCGCTATGTCTACGATATTGATCGCGCTAACCTCAAGAGTCTGGTGCGCCGCCGGAACCGTGAACCTGGCGACAAGGTTGCCGAAGGCATCGCGCCATTCGCGCCGCTTGCCGGTCAGGGGACGCACCACGAGTTGATGAAAGTGGCACTGCTGGCCCGGCAGGTCGCGCGCCCTGAGGCGCGCTTCCAGGGCACAGGACGCGGTCGCCGCGTCGAACTCGTATCGCGTCGTGTGCAGGATGCGGTAGCGGGTCATTGGATCTTCGCCACGTGCGCCTGATTCAACCTACCTGTGTTCGCACGGAATTCGGATTGCTGATCGAAATCACCCCGGCCCACTGGCACATGCACTTGCAGTCTTTATGCAAGGCAGGTTGACCGCCCACCGTGACGGTGGGATTCGGTGGCGCCCAAGGTAGGCTGGTGGCTGGAACGCAAGGAGCCTGCGTGAACACGCCGCTTGCCGCCGATGTCGCCGCGATGACCGCCGGGTTGGTCGGGGCCTTGCACATGCCGAACGGCGGAATGTTCACGGCCGGCTTGTGGTCCATGATCGTGGCCGCGGCGCCCATTCCCGAAATTGTGCGGTTTAGCGGAAGCACGGTCAGGGTTGCGGGCGCCGCTCCAAACGAACACTTGAGTTGTGCACCGGTACACACCAGTTCTGGCATCTTTCAGGTTCCTCTCAAACAATGACTATCCGCGGCTGATCTCGTCAGTTCCGGCTTCATGAGGCTCCGGGCCCATGTCTTCGCCGGCGACGTGGGCGAGCAGGGCCAGGAACATCGCGCCGTCGTTCACCGGCGGCCGGTCGGCACCATAAGCGGCGGTCAGTGCGGCGATAGTCTCAGTTTCCGCCGCGCTTTGCGCCGGCCAATCGGGAACCTCGCCGGCCGCGATGGCCTGTTCTGCCTTTTCACCCGGCAGTTCCATGGCGGGAGGCTTGCCGGGCTCGATCTTGTCCAGGAATTGCATTGCGGCATCAATTGCGGTCGAGTCCTCAAGCAGTGCTTGAATATCTTTGGGCAGCTCGCCGAATTCCAATCCCGCGAGCAGCAGGGTCCCGGTACTTGCCGCTTTAGGGCTGCTCGGACCTTCCGGCGCTACGACCGCGTCTTGAGCGGTTTGACTCAAGCCGAGGCCGGCAAGCTGCTTCGACATTGCGTCTATGAGGTCCGGGTCTGCGCTGGGTTCTTCATCCTCGTCCGAAGTCTTGGCATTGTCCGGAGTTTCCTCGGCGCCGTCCTGTGGGGCGAAAAATTCTTTAAGGGGTGCGGGGGCGGAGGCGTCCGGCACACCCGAAGCCGTGGTGACACCATCCATGCCCGCGTTGGGGTCTGCCGGGCCATCGCCGGAGCCTAAGCCGTCGAATCGCGGATCGTCCAGCTTGGCTTGCTCGGCCAGTATCGGTGTTCCCACCTCGGGATCGTCGAGAGCCAGCCTGATCTCGGGCGGCAGCCCATCCGGCGCGCCGCCGGCCGCGGACAGGACTTCTTCGGCCTTTTCCGATTTGGCCGGTTCCTCCACCGGTTCCTCGGCGTCGAGCCTTGAGCAGTAGGCCGCCTCGGCCTTTGGCGCATCGGTCAGATTCTCCGAAACCACGAGCACATCGGTTTCCGAATCGGGGTTAGCCTCGGCCTGGCCGCGCCACAGGAGCACCAGGGTATCGCTGGCGGCATCAAGCCAGAGCGTATCGAGATTCATCTCGACCTCCGCCGCATCGCCGCCTTCTTGTTTCAGGAAGCAGCGGACCTTGAGGCCGGGCAGCCGGGCGCGGAAAGAGTCGTGCCTGGGGTGCAGGTTTTCGAGCGCGATCTCCTCGTTGCCCTGCAGGTAGCCCTCGACCTGCATCTCCGATGGCGCGGCGTTGAAGTAGTCCCAGGGACAGCTTTCGGCCAGGTGTGGCCAGTGATATTCGAACCAATCGCCCGCGTTGGCGCCGGCCAGCTTGGCCCGTGAAGCGGCGGAGCGACTCACGGGACCGAAGCTGGCCAGCGCCGCGCCGTGCCCGCCGACCCTACATGTGTCGGAGGCAGGCTCCCCGCGGCCATCGCATCCGACCAGCAGAAGGTCGGCGCGTGGCTTGAAGGGGGCGAAATCGTCTTCGTAACGGCAAACCCGATCCGCGCCATCGCCCGCGAACTGGTCGCCGCACAGGAGGTGTTGCTCAGGCGCCGTGGCCGCCGCTTCGTCCTGCGCCAAGGCGAAGGTCCCCTTAACGATCAGCGTGAAACCCGCGGGATTGGCGCCGGACCTGACGGCAATGGAGCCGACGGCAAATGGTGTCTCGTTTACGATACGCATGACTGTTGTCCGCATTCCTTCGGGTTGACGCTCGATTGGATTAGTTGAGTTTGATCTGTCCACCCTTGAGGCTGATCATATTCCCGTTGAGTTCTATCTTGACGGCATCGATCGACACCGTTCCGTCGGATTTGAGAGTGATGGCTGCGCCGCCTGGCATCATCCCTATTCTGAGGTCGATCCTGTCCTTTTTTAGCTCGACCGTCGGCAATCCCAATTGAGTTCCCGTGTCGGTTGCCTTTTCGACCTGGGACCTGAGGACCGTGGGCACGCCGAAACCAAGAAGGGGGAGAGCTTTCAAGAACTGGCCGCCCCTGGTTAGTCCCCGGAACCAATTCTTGGCCGCGCCGACCGCAGGTTTGTTAACCTGCAACATGATGCTTTCTGCGGCGATCAAATCCTGTTCCTCGGACACCGAATAGGTATTGCCTTCGACGTGCACGAACTCGCCCGCCTGGTTCCAATGGTACTTCCAGTCGGAGTCGATTTCGACGACCATGCCCTGGTGCACGCTGCCGGTGAATCCGGCCCAGTACGAGAGGTCCATGCCGCCGGCGATCTCGGTGCGGATGCCCAAATAGGTGTCGAGCTTGTTGCCGAGGGTGTGACTCTCCTGGTAGCCCTTGTAGGTGCTGTAGGTATCGCCCTTGGTTCTGTTCTCGGTGTAACCTTCGTAGTCGGCTTTGGTCCAACCGTTGCGGGTCACTTCGGTCGTGCCCCACTGCTTCGGGCTGTCGGCGTCGGCCGCCGCGTCCCGCGAATCGCCGGTCAAGCCACAGGCGGTGCCGGTCTCAACCCATTTCATGCTGACGTTGCCGGGGACGTTGCTGCCGTTGCGGAGCACGCCGTTGACGGCGTCCATGCTGATCGAACCGTTGCAGATGACCTGGCGGTAATTGCCGGTGATGATCTCGACGCTGTCGCCCAGCGTGGTGCTTAGGCGGTTGCCGCTGACGTGATCGCGCCAGACGACGCCGTTGCGGAATTTGGCCTTCGACGCCTCGTCCGTGCGTGAGGGGTTGCCGCTATTTTCGTCATTGCCGTCGCTGACGTTATCGATAAAGCCGTCGAAGAGCCCCTCGGCCCGGGTTTGAGTTTGAACCGTCGTGGTCTCGCCGGTTTGATTGTCCGTCGTGGTCTTCTCCAGGGCGGGGAGCCCGAACAAGTCGTCGCCCGGTTCCGCCCGCAGCGGCAACCAAGCCGCGTCCTCGCCGCTCTTAAGGGCTGAGCCGTCGGTGCGTGGAATATTGGCGCCCATGCGCATATAGGCTTCGATCTTGTCGTTCGGTAAACCCTGGTTGCCAGGATGCGCATCGGGCTGCGCTCCGTAGTACTGGTAATGCGGATCCTGCGGATCGATCGTTTGCGGTGGATTGTTTTTGCTTGAATCCAGTGTCGCTTGCGGCACGTGCATGCGGAGGTAACGGCCCTGACCTTGCTCGTTGGCGGCGGTCGCCGGATCGTCCTGTCCGCCTCTATTGGCGCCGACATAGGCCGTGTGCTGTTGCTGGGCCACCAAGGGCGCGGCGATCGTTGTATTAGCCGCCACGGTTCCAAAGGAGATGTCCCGCGCCTCGGTTTGGCCTGGTATCTTGGTTATTGAAGCGGGTGCAAGACGCTGCATCTGCTGTTGATCACCGCTTTGTGGTTCGTCGCCTTTCGCGCCGGGTCCATCCTCGAACTCGATCAGGATGCCGCTCGCGGTCTGAATCCGGTTTTTGGTGTGGCTTTCGCCGCTGACGACGCTCCTGTTCAAGGGATTGGGCGCCACGCCGGTGATGATGGGGCGGTCCGGGTCGCCATCGACACAGGTCCAGATCACCTCCGTGCCCTTGTGTAGGGGGAAGTGCATACCGTGCTGGCTGCCGCCATAAGGCTGTGCCATGCGGACCCAGCGCGTCGCCTTACCTTTCGCCTGACCGCTCAGGTCGAAGGGCATGACCAGCTTGTAGCGGCCCTCGGCATCGATCTCGGCGCGGGTTCCGGCGCCCGAGGCGTCGATCTGGGCATTCATGACGCCGTGCAGCTTCGGCCTGGGTGTCAGCCGCGCGGGGCGGTAAAGAACGGCGAGCGGGATCGCCGTGAACTCGTTGCGGTATGACGTCGCCTGGCCATCCACTTCCGGGAATCCGGTCGCCTCGGCGAAGGCTTGCGCGCCGCTATGGCGGACCCGCGTGGGTACGTAATCGTCATCGAAGGCGCCGTTGTAGTGACCTTCCAGGGTAAAGGGATTACCGGCGGCGCAGTTCTGACTGTCGCTCTCCCCGAAAAACTGTTTCTTACGGCACAAGATTTCCTGTGCCCGGATTTTCGCCAGCGCCTGGCCCTCTTCCGGCGTTTTGAAGTGATTGCCGTACTCGCTGACCAGGCCGTGGCCCTTGTCGTCGATATCCGCCTCGCCCTGGAGCGGTGTCGTGGGCGTGCGGTAGTTGTAGTCCTTGAGGATCATCTTGCCGGTGATTTGACGCCGGACCTGGCGGAACACCTGGACCGATTCCTCGTTCGTCGAACTCAAGGCCGAAGAGGGCGTGTAAGAGATCTTGGAGTCCCCATTCAAGGCCGGGAGATGGACGTTGTCGTCGCAGAACACGATCTTCTCGCGCTCGTCGTTGTGTTCGAAGAAATAGAACACGCCTTCGTGCTCCATCAGCCGCGACACGAAATCCAGATCGGTTTCCTGGTATTGGACCACATATTCGCGTTTGGCGTAGTCGCCGCTGAGGCGGAACTCGAAGTCCTCGGAGGTTAGGCCGATCGCGGACAACTCCGCCGGGCCTTTGTCCTTGGCGCCCTTCAACTCCTCCTCGACGATCTCGACCGCTGATTTGTTTTGGTAAATCTGGTTTTGCCGGCTGAGCGAAAGCATCCATATGCGCGGCACCAGGACCGCCCGGTATTGATAGTGCCCGTACTGGCCCTCCTGGCCCTGCTCGAACTCCGACAAGACGCCGTGGATCTTGCGCGCGTCGCCGTCGTCGCCGCGTTGGAACGACAAGGTTGCCGCTTGGCCGAGAACCGCGTCGAGGTCGATATCGGGTTGATCCGATATCAACTCGATCTCGAAGCGGTACGGTTGGGAGATCGCTTCTTCGCCTTCGAAGCGAACGACCTTGAAGGTATCGCTGGATAGCGCCTTCGATTCGAAGTTCAGATTGATATGTTGATCGCTGGCCATGACTTCCTCCCAACTCCTCCACCGCTTCGCGTCAGGCGCGCCCGGCGGTCTTCGATATCGGCGACGACCCTAGGCCCGCGGTGCGCGCCAGTCGTCACTGCCAGAGGTTCCGGCAACTTCGTGGTTCCAGGTGATCGAGCGATAACTGAAGGAAACGTCCTCAAGGTGCGTGAAGGCCTCGTTGGCCGGGTCCTGACAATTCGGCATGTAGCCTTGGATGTCGACGATGATCGCGTCTTCCATCTTGATCGTGAAGTAGTGTTCCTGCACGCCCGTGGGTGCGGTGCGGTACCACTTGATCTCGACCGCCGTCAGCACTTCGCCCGAGCACAGCGCGTTGTACAGCAGCGGCGAAGCCTTATCGAAAATCTTGGTCACGGTCATCGGCTGATGCACGCGCTGGCCGGTCGGCTGTCCACTGCGGGGATCGCGGGGGATCATCACGTTGTGCTTGAAGGCTTGAACCAGGATCTCGTTCTCGTGGCCTTCCTGCCAGATGTTGCCCACGCTATCCTCGGTGAAGGCGTCCTGGGTGATGTTGCCCTGGGTTTTTCCCTCGATGGTCATATACGCTGGTGTTGGCATCGCTCGGTTTCCTTCGCTTGAGACATTTGAGCGTTCTCGTCGCCCGATCTTAGGATTTACAAGAAACATGCCAAGTCCAGACATACGCTAGGATTTTTTCTTTATCCGTATGATTTGTAAGCGTTATTCGCCGGCCTGCTTGCTCGATCCGGTTTTTTGACGTTGCCCGTCTTCAGCAGATCTGTGCGGATATTCGCGCAGATGTTTTCAGGCGTCGTGCGGGAACTCGCGCAACCTAGTGTGGTGAATCTGAAGTTCGCGTCATAATTCATTGCCGTCATCCCGGACGTTAGAGCCAGCCCCCCACTGGATCGGGGGGAGGC
>JAJFGN010000066.1 GCA_021776115.1 Kiloniellaceae bacterium
GCCCGCCGCCAGGGCCGCCAGATAGGTCGGGTTCAAACCTGTTTCGGGGCAGCGCAGGAAGGCGGTGCCGATCTGCGCCACGCTGGCGCCCAAGACCAGGGCCGCCGCAACGCCGCGCCCGTCGGCGATGCCACCGGCGGCGATGACCGGCACCCGCACGGCGGAGACGACTTGGGGCAGCAAAGCGAAGAGACCGGGCTGGCTGGCCGGGTCCGCACCCATGAAAGTCCCGCGATGACCGCCTGCCTCCAGCCCTTGCGCGATGACGGCGTCGGCGCCGTTCGCTTCCAGCCAGCGCGCCTCGGCAACGGTCGTGGCGCTGGACAGCACCAGCGCCCCCGTGTCCTTGACCGCGCTTAACAAGCCGGGGTCCGGCAGACCGAAGTGAAAGCTGACGACTTCGGGCTTGTGCTCTTGGATCAGGCCAAGATGGTCCTCACCGAAGGGGCCATAGGGCAAACTGGGCTCCGGCACCGCGCCCAGATTCTTGGCGTCATACAAAGGTTGCAGCCTTTGGCGCATCGTCTGCGCCGTGCCGGAGACCTCTCCCGGATCGGTATGGCAGAAGAAGTTCGCATTCAGCGGGCCGCCGCTTTGCTGGCGAAAAGCCTGGATCTGCCTGGCCGCGTCTTCTGCCTTCAAAGTACCTAAACCCAAAGACCCCAGGCCGCCCGCATTGCTGACCGCGGCGGCAAGCGCCGGGGTTGCGGCACTGGCCATCGGCGCCTGAACGATGGGATGTTCGATCCCCAGGCGATCGATCAATGCATTCGAAACGCGCATGAGCAGTTCCCGCCGCCTCTCTATCTGAATTCTCGATCGGCGTAAGCATGCCTGCGCTTCAAATGTGCGGCAAGGTCGCGTGTGACTCTTGTGCTTGTTCGTTGTCGCGCTTCAGGTAGTCGGCGATGGTCCGGCCCGGCTCGGGCGCGAAGGCCTCGTCCAGGACCGCCAACTCCGACATGCGGTCGAGCCGGAAGGCCCGGAAATCCCGGCGCAACTCGCACCAGGACGCGAGCAGCCAAATCGGACCGTAGAACGCCAAGGCAAGGGGGCGAACCTTGCGCCGGGTCGCCGCCGCGTCGCGGTCGCGATAGCTGAATTCCACCCTGCGCATGCTGCGGATGGCGTCGCGCAGCGCCGTCAGGTCAACGCTGAGCGGCTCGGCATGGTGGTTATGCGGCGCGAGGAGTGCCGTGCTGGCCATATGGCGGCGCAGCCGCTCCGGCACCACGGACTCGACCTTGGCGATCACCTTGCCGGCGGCCTTGGCAAGCTTTGGATCGGCCCAGGATTCGACGATGCGGACACCCAGGACCAGCGCTTCGATTTCTTCCTCGTCGAACATGATCGGGGGTAGGTCGTACCCTCCTCGTAGTATGTACCCGACGCCGGCCTCACCGTCGATTGGCACACCGCTGGCCATGAGGTCGCGGATATCGCGGTAGATGGTGCGCTCGGACACCTCCAGCTTTTCCGCCATGTCCCGTGCCCGGGCCAGCTTTCGGCGCCGCAGGAGCTGGATGATCTCGAACAGGCGGTCGGCGCGACGCATCGGATGGTTCCAGCGGTCAGGCTCAAAAAGGGGCGGCCCCTGACACCGGGTGTCAGCAAGGACAAGCCTAGCAAGGCCCTCCTGACAGCATGGTGTCAGGAGGGGCGCGGTAAATTTCCTTTAGATCGGACTTTTATCGCGCCGATGTCGAACCAAACGAGCGCACCGCATGAACAAATCGATTCTGGGTCGCATCCTTGTCGGGCTCGTCGCGGCCTATCGCCGGCGGCAGACGACCCACGACCTCTTGAACCTTAACGACCATCTCCTGCGCGACATCGGGATCGACCGCGGTGAAATCTGGGATACGGTCCACGGCCGAATGAAGTCCGAAACCGGGCTGCCGTCCGACCCGAGCGCCACCTAGCGCCCCACCTTGCGCTGCCGCCAAACGCTGGTATCTTCGCCGCGCGCCGCCCCGCGATGTCCGGCCGGCGCCCCGCGTGGCAGGAGGTCCACAAGGCGAAAATCAAGGTCAAGAACCCTGTCGTCGAGATCGACGGCGACGAAATGACACGCATTATCTGGGCCTGGATCAAGGAAAAGCTGATCCTGCCCTACCTCGATGTCGACCTGAAGTACTACGACCTCTCGATCGAGAACCGCGACGCCACCGACGACCAGGTGACGGTCGATTCAGCCAACGCGATCAAGCAACACGGCGTCGGCGTCAAATGCGCAACCATCACGCCGGACGAGGCGCGGGTCGAGGAGTTCGGCCTCAAGAAAATGTGGCGCTCCCCCAACGGGACGATCCGCAATATCCTGGGCGGCACGGTTTTCCGCCAGCCTATTATCGTCGACAACGTGCCGCGTCTGGTGCCGAGCTGGACCCAGCCCATTGTCATCGGCCGTCACGCCTTTGGCGATCAGTACCGGGCAACGGACTTCAAGGTCCCGGGCCCCGGCAAGCTGACCATGACCTTCCAACCGGCGGACGGCGGCAAGGCGGTGACCCACGATATCTTCGATTTTCCCGAGGCCGGCGTCGCCATGGGCATGTACAACCTGGACGAATCGATCCGGGGCTTTGCCCGGGCCTGCTTGAACTACGGGCTCAACCTGGGGTGGCCGGTCTACCTCTCGACCAAGAACACGATCCTGAAAGTCTACGAAGGCCGCTTCAAGGACCTGTTCCAGGAAATCTTCGACGCCGAATTCAAGACCGAGTTCGAGGCCAAGGGCATCACCTACGAGCACCGTCTCATCGACGATATGGTCGCGGCCGCGATGAAGTGGTCGGGTGGCTATGTCTGGGCGTGCAAGAACTACGATGGCGATGTGCAATCCGACACGGTGGCTCAAGGCTTCGGTTCTCTGGGCCTGATGACCTCGGTCCTCATGACCCCGGACGGCAAGACCATCGAGGCCGAGGCGGCGCACGGCACCGTGACCCGTCATTACCGTATGCACCAGCAGGGCAAACCCACCTCGACCAACCCCATCGCCTCGATTTTTGCCTGGACCCGCGGCCTGCACTACCGCGGCAGCTTCGACGGCACACCCGAGGTGACGAAGTTCGCGGACACGCTTGAGCGAGTCTGCGTCGAGACGGTCGAAAGCGGGCAGATGACCAAGGACCTCGCCCTCCTCATCAGTCCCGATCAGAAATGGCTGACCACCGAAGACTTCATGTCCGCGCTAGACACCAATCTCCAAGCGGCCTTGGCGTGAGCGCTTGCGCACCTAAGAAAACAGGTTGGAACAAATGAGCAAGATACTGACATCACTGTTATTGATTGGATTCGCCTTGACACTTTCCACGAAGGGGGCCGAAGCCGCCCCGGACCCCGAGAATGTCCTCGTCATGGAGGTCAAGACGGGGGAAATCGTCATCGAATTGCTGCCGGACGTGGCGCCCAAGCATGTCGCAAGGATCAAGGAGCTGACCCGCGAGGGCTTCTACGACGGGATCGTGTTCCACCGCGTGATCGACGGCTTCATGGCCCAGACCGGCGACCCGACCGGCACCGGGCGCGGCGGCTCGGGACAGAACCTCGACGCCGAATTCTCGCGCGAACCCTTCCTGCGCGGCACCATGGGCATGGCCCGGTCGCAAAGCCCTAACAGCGCCGACAGCCAGTTCTTTTTTACTTTCGATGCGGCCACGCACTTGGACGGTCAGTACACCGTCTGGGGCCGGGTGATCGCCGGGATGGAGCACGTGGACAGCATCAAGAAGGCGCCGCCGGGCAGTCGCAGCGGCACGGTCGAAGACCCCGACAAGATCGTCCGCATGCGGGTCAAGGCGGACATCAAGGAGTAGTCCGCAACCGGCCGCGCGACTAATACCAAGTCTCGATGATAATGACCCATCGAGACTTGGTATAAGAGGGGATGGAAATGCCGAGCACGCTCAGCGAAGAACAGGTCATGAGACTGGTCACGCAGTTCAGCGACCTGGCGGTCAAGTACGGCCTCGATCTGTTTGGCGCCATCGCGATCCTGATTATCGGCTGGATCGTGGCCAACTGGGCGCGCAAGAGCATGGCGCGGGCCCTCGACAAGACCACGCAGGTCGACAAAACCCTAAAACCCTTCTTCGCCAACATCGTCCGCTATTTCATTCTGATCCTGGTCCTGATCGCGGTCCTGGCCCAGTTCGGGATCCAGACCGCGAGCGTCATCGCCATGCTCGGCGCCGCCGGTTTGGCCGTCGGCTTGGCGCTGCAAGGGACCCTGCAAAACATCGCCGCCGGGATCATGCTCTTATTCCTGCGGCCGTTCCGAACCGGCGATTACATCGACGCGGAAGGCATCTCCGGCACCATCGACGAGGTCGGCCTTTTCACCACGAAACTGCATACCTTCGACGGGGTGTACGTCGAAACGCCGAACTCGATGCTGTGGAACCGTTCGATCGTCAACTACAGCCGCTTACCAACCCGCCGCATGGATATCGTGGTCGGGATCGGTTATGGCGACGACATCGACAAGGCGCAAGCCGCGCTCCTGGACCTCTTAGAGAAAGACGACCGGGTCCATGCCGATCCGGCGCCGCAAGTCATGGTCACGGGGCTGGGCGATTCCTCGGTCAATCTCAACCTGCGCTGCTGGTGCAACGCCGCCGACTACTGGGGCCTGCTGTTCGACCAGACCAAGGCAGCCAAGCAACGCCTGGACGCCGAGGGAATCACCATCCCCTTCCCACAACGCGACGTGCATCTGTTTCAGGAAAATGGGGCGGCGAAAGCTGCCGCGCGCAAATAGGCGGCGAAGTCATAACCAGGGTTCCGGCGCTCCACCTCAAAGCCCAATAGCCCAGAGGTTCGGGCCGAAAATCTTCGTCATCCCCCGTCATCCCGGAAAGCGCCGCCAGGCGCTTATCCGGGATCTTCCGCGCGCGTTAACCGAAGATCCCGGCTCTCGCAAACGCTCGGCCGGGATGACGAAACTTGGGTTTGCCGGAATACTTTGGAGTCACATTAGCGCCACCTCACGAAACCGTCGGTTAGGTGACGAAAACGAAAAAAGATTCATTTCTGATCTTTCTTGTGCTCCATAGCTTTTTCTTTCTCGCTTGCTAGCCGCCTTATTCGCTTAGCCTATCGGCGTAGCCATTTCGGATCATCGGTGTTGGTTGGCTTTCCAATTCTGGCTTCTATCTCATCCGCTTTAGCATATAGCTCCTCAACGGTGTGTCTTCGCATTCCATACACGCCGTCTAGCCTCGCCGGATCGAGTTTCGCCATCGGCTAAGTCACCCAACAACGGCGGGTTACTATGCAAAATCTTCTCTGGTCATTTTCCAGCAAGTGAGCCCCGTCGTCTCACGCCGCCGCCTCACCCATCGCCGCTTCAATCGCGGCCACTGCGTCGTTCGCGGCCGCGCCGTCGGGGCCGCCGGCTTGGGCCATGTCGGGGCGTCCGCCGCCGCCCTTGCCGCCGAGTGCGGCGGACCCGGCGCGCACCAGGTTTACCGCGTCGAAGCGATCTGTAAGGTCGCCGGTCACGGCCACGACCAGCGACGCCCTGCCTTCGTTGACCGCGACCAGGGCGACCACGCCGCTGCCAATTTGTTTCTTTAGATCGTCGGCCATGGGCTTCAAGTCCTTGGCCGGCAAGTCCGCGACCACGCGCGCGGCGAACTTGACGCCGGCCACTTCGCGTGCCGGCGCCGCGGTGCCGTCAGCCTTTCCGCCACCGGCCGCGAGTTTGCGGCGCAGGTCGGAAACCTCGCGCTCCAAGCGCCGGCGTTCTTCGACCAGCGCGCTCACCCGTTCGGCCAGTTGCGCGGGCGAGGTCTTGAGCGCCGCCACCGCGCCGCTCAAGGCGGCTTCCTGTTGCGCGACGTAATCCAGCGCGGCCGCTCCAACCACCGCCTCGACCCGGCGCACGCCTGACGCGAGCGCGCCTTCGCCGATGATCTTTAAGAATCCGATGTCGCCGCTACGCCGCACATGGGTGCCCCCGCATAGCTCGGTCGAATAGGCCTTGCCACCGCGCGCGACATCCTCGCCGCCCATGGAGACGACGCGAACCTCGTCGCCGTACTTCTCCCCGAATAGGGCCAGCGCGCCGGCCTCGATGGCCTCGTCGGGGGTCATGAAGCGGGTCGCCGTCGCGGCGTTGTCGCGGATGCGCGCGTTGACGTCGGCCTCGACGGCGCGGATATCTTCGGGCGTCAGCGCCTTGTTATGGCTGATGTCGAAACGCAAGCGGTCGGGCGCGACCAGCGAGCCCTTCTGGGTCACGTGATCGCCCAGTCGGCGGCGCAACGCTTCGTGCAGCAAGTGAGTCGCCGAATGATGCGCGCGCAAGGCCGTGCGGCGCTCGCTATCGACACGCATCTCGACCGCGTCGCCAACAGCGATCTTGCCCCGCGTGACCTTGCCGATATGGACGTGCAGATCGCCCAATTTCTTTTGAGTGTCGGAAACCCGAATCTCGCCGCCCTCGGCGGTAAACAACAGACCGGTGTCGCCGACCTGGCCGCCGGATTCGCCGTAAAAGGGCGTCTGGTTGGTCAAGACCGCGACCTCCTGGCCTACCTCGGCCGCCTCGACCGGCTTGCCATCGACAAGGATCGCGCCGACCAGACCTTCCGCGCTCTCCGTGTCATAACCCAGAAACTCGGTCGCGCTGATGTCTTCGCGCAGCTCGAACCACAGGGTTTCGGTCGCCGCGTCGCCGGAGCCGGACCAGGCTTTGCGCGCCGCCGCCCGTTGCCTGTCCATGGCGGTGTCGAAGCCTAGCTGATCGACGCTTCGTCCCTGGCCGCGCAGGATGTCCTGCGTCAGGTCGAGCGGAAAGCCGTAGGTGTCGTAAAGCTTGAAGGCGACCTCACCGTCGAGGGCCTGCTTCTCGCCCAGCTTGTCCGTCGCCTCTTCGAGCAGCTTCAGGCCCCGATCCAGGGTTTGAATAAAGCGGCCTTCTTCAAGCTTCAGCGTCTCCGCGATCAGCGCTTCGGCGCGGGGCAACTCCGGGAAGGCCTGGCCCATCATGGCAACCAGGTTCGGCACCAGACGCCAGATCATTGGCTCGCGCACGCCCAGCTTGTTCACATGGCGCATGGCCCGGCGCATGATCCGGCGCAGGACATAACCCCGCCCCTCGTTCGAGGGCAGCACGCCGTCGGCGATCAGAAACGCGGTCGCCCGCAAGTGGTCCGCGATGACCCGGTGCGAAACCGCATGCGCCCCGTCCGCAGGGGTATTGGAGGCCTCCGCCGAGGCCTCGATCAAGCTGCGCAGCAGGTCGGTTTCGTAGTTGTCGTGAGTCCCCGCGAGAACCGCCGTTATGCGCTCCAGCCCCATGCCGGTGTCGATCGAGGGCTTGGGCAGATCGAGGCGCTTGCCCGGCGCCAACTGCTCGAACTGCATGAAAACCAGGTTCCAGATCTCGATGAAGCGATCGCCATCCTCGTCCGGGCTGCCGGGTGGGCCGCCGGGAATGTGGTCGCCATGGTCGAAGAAGATCTCCGAACAGGGACCGCAGGGGCCGGTATCGCCCATCTGCCAAAAATTGTCCGACGTCGAAATCCGCAGAATCTTCTCGTCGGGCAGGCCGGCGATCTTCTTCCACAGCTTGGCCGCGTCGTCGTCCTCGCCATAGACCGTGACCAGCAGGCGGTCCTTGTCCAGACCGTACTCCTTGGTCACCAAGTCCCAGGCCAGCTCGATCGCCACGTCCTTGAAGTAATCGCCGAAGGAGAAATTACCCAGCATCTCGAAGAAAGTATGGTGCCGGGCCGTGTAACCCACATTTTCAAGGTCGTTATGCTTACCGCCCGCGCGCACGCACTTCTGCGAGGTGACCGCGCGCGAATAGGGCCGGGTCTCGGCCCCGGTAAAGACATTCTTGAATTGGACCATGCCCGAGTTGACGAACATCAGGGTCGGGTCGTTGCGCGGCACCAGCGGCGAGGACGACACGACCTCATGGCCGTGCTTAGCGAAGTAGTCCAGGAAAGCGGTGCGGATTTCGTTGCCCGTTGTCATGACCCTTACTTAAGGGGTCGCACGGAAACGGGCAAGCGGCGGAAATGGCGGGGTTCAGACAGTTGGAAAGGGACGGTCATCCACCCGCTCGGCAGCTTGGGATTCGGTGTTGAAACTCCTGCGTCGCAAATATTGCGCGTAGTGTTGCCTCAAGAGCACACTGCAGCGCGGCACCCCACAAATCCGGCCCCTCGCCGAATGCGGATAACCATTCTGCGGCGTATGTGCGCCGCTCCCGCCAAGCGCGGCGGCTCCGCGGCTGTGCAAAACTGAAGATTAGAGTTGGCTAATCTAGTTTTCCAGGGTCACAATGAATCGCTGTGACCTGGGACCGGCATACAACTGCCGCGTTCAGCCAGGTTAGCAGCTTCGTATGGGGGGCCATCGAACAAAGCTTCTATGTCTTTGATTTTATGGAAACCTCCATCGCAATGGGAGCATCTGGAGGGAAAGCAATGCAGCTAACGTATTTGTACAAACCCGCTGGGATATCCGTCTTCGCGGCGGCGTTCCTGGCGGCCGGTTTGACCGTGTCGCCGGCTTGGGCGGACCACCCCGGCGGAGTCACCGACGACCCCAACGATCCACACATCGAGGGCACGCTAACGCGCCCCGATCCAAACGCCGAGATGATCCAGCGCGACGCGGCGAACGCCGGCATCATCAGCGACGGCCCAACCGCCAAGGTTATCAAGAACCTGGCCATCGCCGGCCGGGGCGAACGCTTCGACGCCGGCTCCACGACCGATGTCTGGGCGCTCAACGGCTATGCCTATACCGGGACGTTCAGTAGCCCCTGCGGCGGCGACCCCAACGCCGGTATCTGGGTCTGGGACGTGAATAACAAGAACAAGCCCTCGTTCGTAACCGTGATCCCCTCGCCGACCGGCAGCCGGGCGAACGACGTCAAGGCCGCTACTATGAACTCAGGCGATATCCTGGTTCATTCCAACGAGCCCTGTAACGGCGGTCCGGGCGGTTTCGAGATCTACAATGTGGGCGATCCGGCCAACCCGGTGCACCTGGCGCACGTGCAGGTGGACGAAATCAACCCGATCTCCGACGCGCTTTTCGGCGGCCTTCAAGACAACGGCGTGCATAACCTCTTCCTCTTCACCCGGGGCGAGACCGATTACGTCGCGGTGCAGTCGGAAGGTGCCTTCGACGGGTTCCAGATCTTCGACATCACCGATCCGGCAAATCCGGCTTTGGTGTCGGGTTGGGGCGCCGAGGAGATTTTCGATCCGGGCGTGGGCGACGAAACAACCGATGTCGGCCGGGTTCTGGATGCCGCTCTCTGGCTGCTGGACGGTTTCGGCTCGTCGGCAAACCGCTTCCTGCACGACTTCACGATCTCCGACGACGGGACCACGGCGTATCTGGCGCACTGGGACGCCGGCCTGGTCACGCTCGACATTACCGATCCGGCGAACCCGCAGTTAGTCTCCGTCGCGCTCGACCCGACGAGTGAGGACGGCGAAGTCAACAGCCATGCCGTCTGGCCGAGCGAGGACGGCACGATCGTGATTGAGGGTGAGGAAGATTTCTCGCCCTTCGAGTCGGTCTTCACCATCGATACCGGCCCGGCCGCGGGGCAGTTTCCCGCAGCCGAGGGCAGCATCACGACGCCGATCGCATCGCTGCCCGGCCAGATCATGACCGGTGCCACGACCTACGTGGGTTTTGGGTGCGACCCCGGTTTTCCGGGTTTCGACGATCCAATTCCCGCCGGCACCGGTATCGCGTTAATTCAACGCGGCGCATGCTCGTTCACCTCCAAGATCAACAACGCGATCGCGGGCGGTTACACGGGCGTCGTCATGATGAACGACGCGGCGCGCGGTGACGCTCTCACGGTCATGGGCGGCACGGCGGTCGCCGCGCCCGGCGTTTTCGTCGGCCACTCGACCGGCCTGTTGATTGCCGGCGTGGCCACGGCGGGCGACCTTGCGATTGGGGCAGCCGGCGAGGCTATAAGCAACGCCGTGGTGCCGAACGGCTGGTCCGGTTTCCGGATTTGGGACTATTCGGACCCCTATAACCCGATCCTGGCCAGCACCTTCAACACCGTTTGCTCCGCCGACCCGATCGATCCGATATGCGATCCGGCCGGCACCTACTCCTCGCACAACGTGATCGTGGAGACCCAGGGTAACAAGGTGAAGGCCTACATCTCATGGTATTCGGATGGTATCCTGGTGCTCGACATCACCGACCCATACAACCCGGTGGAGACCGCACGGTTCTTCAACAACACGCCTGAGTTCGTGGCAGCCAATGGCGGCAATCCTCATGATATCTGGGGCATTTACAAAGAGAAGAACTCGCCGTGGGTCTATGCGTCCGACCGTAACGGCGGGCTTTACGTGCTCAAAGAGTACGGCTCGGGTTCAGCGAAGGTAGCCAAGAACTAGCTCGATCCAAGTCACTCTAGGTTCGATATCTCGGAAGGCGGCGCAGGCAGCGCCGCCTTCTTTTTTGGCCCCGGATTGCCGGAGTGCCTTTCCCTGGGCATGATGGGCATTCATTGAACCCCGGCTTCCTCCCATGCTCGACACCCTGATTGCCGCCTTCGTGACCCTGCTGGTCGTCATCGACCCGCCCGGGGTGGTGCCGATCTTCGCCGGCCTGACCGGCGAGGCGAAGCCGGCCGAGCGGCAACGCATGGCGGTGCGCGGCACTCTGATCGGGGCCGGAATCCTGCTCGCCTTCGCGCTCGGCGGTGAGGTCCTTCTGCGCCTCTTGGGCATCGGCCTGCCCGCGTTCCGGATCGCCGGCGGGGTCCTGCTTCTGCTGCTTTCGATCGAGATGGTGATGGCCAAGCACAGCGGCCTGCGCGCGACCACCAGCGACGAGGAGCAGGAGGGCAGCGCGCGCGCCGACATCACCGTCTTTCCCCTCGCCATTCCCCTGATCGCCGGACCGGGGGCCATGACCTCGATCGTCTTGCTCATGGGCCGGGCGGACGATCTTCAGGGCAAAGCCATGATCCTGGGCGTGCTCGGCGCCGTCTTGGCGATCATGCTGGCTTGCCTGCTGCTGACCGGGCCGGTCATGCGCCTGCTCGGCGTGACCGGAATCAACGTGATCAGCCGGGTCGCCGGCATCATCCTGGCCGCGCTGGCGGTGCAGTTCGTGATCGATGGTGTGCGGGCAGCGTGGCCGGGGGTGTAAGGCGACCGCGATGAAGGCTACCGGCCTTTCCGTGCAAGCCACGACGGCTGGCGTTCTGGCGGCTTTTGTGGGCTTCGCCAGTTCCTTCGCGGTGGTGGTCAAGGGCTTAACCGCGGTGGGGGCGAGCCAAGCCGAGGCGGCGTCGGGTCTTGCGGCGCTGGCCATTGCCATGGGGCTGTGCGGCGCGGTTCTCAGCTTGCGCACACGCATGCCGATCAGTGTCGCCTGGTCGACGCCCGGCGCGGCCTTGCTGGCCGCGACCGGCCCGCTCGAGGGCGGCTTCGCGGCCGCCGTCGGCGCGTTCCTGGTCTGCGCGGTCTTGATCGTGATCTCGGGCCTGTGGAAACCGCTCAGCCGCTGGGTCTCGGCGATTCCATCGGCTTTGGCGAATGCCATGCTGGCCGGCGTGCTGCTCGGTCTTTGCCTCGCGCCGGTGCGGGCCGTCGCGGAGTTACCTCTGCTCGGCCTCAGCATTATCGCCGTCTGGCTGCTAGTCGGAAAATTCCAGAAGCTCTATGCCGTGCCCGCGGCCGTCGTGGTCACCTTGGCCCTGGTCGCAGCGACGACGCAGGTCACACCCGCCAGCTTGGGCCCGTTGTGGCCGGAGCCGGTCCTGGTAACTCCGGAATTCAACCTGGCGGCGCTGATCGGCATCGCGCTTCCGCTGTTCATCGTGACCATGGCCTCGCAAAACATTCCCGGCGTCGCGGTGCTCAACGTCAACGGCTACCGCCCCGCCCCCGGCCCGCTACTGCGCGTCACCGGCTTGTTCAGCCTCGCTTCCGCGCCCCTCGGCGGCCATGCGGTGAACCTGGCCGCAATCACGGCGGCGCTCTGCGCGGGCGAGGACGCTCACCCCGACCCCGCGCGGCGCTATTGGGCCGCGGTGATCGCGGGGCTGGTCTACATCCTCTTTGGGCTCGCGGCCGGCGCGGCAACCGCCTTTATCAGCGCCTCGCCGCCGGTCCTGATCGAGGCCGTCGCCGGCCTGGCCCTGCTCGGCGCCTTCGGTTCCGCGGCCCTGAACGCCCTGAAGGAACCCACGGAACGCGAAGCCGCCGTGATCACCTTCCTGGTTACCGCCTCGGGCCTGACCTTCTTCGGAATCGGCGGCGCCTTCTGGGGCCTTGTCGCGGGCGGCGTAGTGCTGGCTTTGACCAGGTGGCGTAGGGCCTAGTGTCCTGATTCGGAAGTTTGAATGATTTGGGTTTGGTTTTCGGCGGCTTCGATTGTTCTGAGGCAGAAGCGCTTGATGCTGGCCAGGATATCGTGAGCGGACTTGGTCCATCGGAAGGGCCTGGGATTGGCATTGA
>JAJFGN010000067.1 GCA_021776115.1 Kiloniellaceae bacterium
CGGCTGGCGGCCATGGTCTTGGCCCTCAACCCGCCTAGCGGGCCCAGTGGCGTAAAACCGCCAGGAAACCGCCGGCCACGGCCGTGGCGGCGCTCAGCGCGATCCAAGGATTGCCATATACCGCCAAGGCCGCGCAGGCAATCAGCAATAAATTGCACATAAGGACGCCGCGCGCCACTTGGCCGTGCGACGCACCGCCCTGAACCGCGCGCTGATAAAAATGCTCGCGGTGCGCCTGCCAGACCTTGGCGCCGCGCAGGGCGCGCCGAACGAGCGTGATGGTCGCGTCTGCGAGATAGTAGAGGGGCAGGATAAGCGCGACCGCCCACTGGCCGTGGCCCGCCCAAAGCAGCAACAGCCAGCCGACCAAATAGCCGAGCGGCACGCTGCCGACGTCGCCCAGAAACAGCTTCGACGGCGGCCAATTCCAGACCAGGAAACCCAGGGTCGCGGCCGCCAGCAAGGCCGGAAGGAATATCGCCGGCGTCAGCCCCCCGGCCGTCCCCGTGCCGAGTACGCCAATTATGGCCAGACCGGCCGCGATGCTCGCCGTCTCGACACCCGTGATGCCGTCGATCCCATCCATGAAATTGAATAGATTGATGATCCACAGCCAGGCCAAGCCAGCGGCCAAGCGGTCGAGGACCGGCGGCAAGAAGCCTTGGAAAAACGGGTCTGCGCCGCTCATCCCAAACAGCCCCAGCGCGACGGCAGCGGCTTGTGCAAGCAAGCGCGGCGCTGCCGGCAGGTTGCGCAAGTCGTCGATCCAGCCGACGGCGGCCAAGCCCGCGGCGCCGATCAAGATCAGGCCAAGGCCTGGTTCACGCGGTTCGAGCCCCATGAAAACCAGGAGCCAGGAAATCAGGATGACTGGTATCAGGGCGAGTCCGCCGCCGTGTGGTTTGGGCTGCGTGTGACTACTGCGCTCGTTCGGCTGGTCGAAAATACCTCGGCGCAACAGCTCGCGCCGCACCAAGCCGGTCGAGGCCCAGGTCGCGAGCGCGGCGGCCAAACACGAAGCCAGAACGGAGAACCAAGCCATGGGTATTAGCAGCCTTTAGCCGCGTTTCGCGTCGAGGCGGCGCAGGGCCCATTTTATCTGAATACCGTCGGGGCCCAGCGCGCCGCTCAAGACGATTTGCTGACACCGGCGTATGTCCTCGGTCTGACCGAGATAGATGCTGGGCTCCAATGAGACCAACGCCCCGGCCGCATGCAGGCTCCAGCCCTCGCCTTTGGGCGGGCGCAACAGAACACTGCCGCCCCCCTGCGCCAGGCTTGCCCGCACGCTGGGGTGGAGATGAAAGCGCACCGCGAAGGCGCCGCGCGGGACCCGGTGGCCGAAGGGCTCCAGACAATCCTCACCGCGCAGGTCGCCGCCGTCCGCGCTCAGGAACAAGCGCCGCCGGTGAACGACCCCGAAGCCGCGTACATAGCCATCGTGTGCGGTGTCCAGCCAGATCCGCCCTTCCTCCTCCTCGCGCCGGCAGTATAGAATCCGCGCCGCGCGGCCAAGGCCGCTGGACAGGATTTGCGCCGAGTTGACGTCGCCGAGCACCAGGGTTGAATGTGCCGCTGTTGCCCGCTGAGCTTGACGCCAGGTCGGATCGTTCGGCCGCGCCCCGCAGTTGACAACGATCCGCTCGCGGCCGGCGCTAACCTCAAGGCTCAAGGCCCCGGCATGGGCGTGGCGATCCAGGCCGCGCGGCGGCGGCGTGCCGGTCTCGACCAGCACGACCGTGCGCCCGGCGCGCAGGCGCTGAAAGCCGCTCTCCGGGGCTTGGCCGATCGGCCGGCGCGGACCGCCCGCGCGTTGGAGCACAAGATCGACCTGCCAACCGCTTTCCTCGACCGAGCCGTTGAATAAGCCCAGGCCACCGTCGCCATGCTGATACATGCGCAGGACCGGCGCCAAGGCCTCGATGGCGGCGGTCAGTTCGCTCGGCGCGACCCAACGCTCCCCACCCTCTTCGCCGGCCGCCGTGCCCGGCGACTCAACGCGCGCTAAGGCGCCGCGGGCGTCGATCAAGTCTCGCAGGACCGCCATGTGGCGCGACGGGCTGCGCTCGATGTGGCCGCCGTCGGGCAGGATCTGGCGCGCCAGCTCGCGGCGCAGAATCTCCAGGCCCCGCTCGCGCCACACCTTACCGCCCGGCAGGGCCGCGCCGGCAAAGATCAGGCCCTTGGCGGCCGCGATCAGGTCGGCGCCGCCTAAACCCGCCGGCAAGGCACGGCACAGATGCTGCGCCTGCTGCGCGATGCTGGCCAGTAGCCGGTGCCGGAATTCGATTTCCGCGCTGGCGGCGAAAAACTCGAAGCAGCCCAGCCAGCTCGCCAAGCGCCGGCCGCTGGTGAGGGGGTCCCACGCCGGCAAGGACCAGGCCCGGTGCGTGTCCAGCCAGGCGCGCACCAGGTCGCGCGCCTGACGCCGCGCCACGTCGCCGCCCAGGGCGCGTAGATCGCGCAGCCAGGCAAAGCTGTGCATTTCGCTCAGCCAGTCTGTCCCCGCTCCGGCCGGCGACCACAAAGGGGCTGGGTTACTTAGGGATTGCCCGGCGAAAGCGAAAACTCCCTGAACGAGGGCGCTCCCGGCCTCCGCCCGGCCCGGCCAGGGGTCGGTTGGCGTCACCGCCAGGTTCGTGGCGATCAAACCCGGCAGGGAAAAGCGATAGAAAGGAAGCGCGAAGACCGGCCGCTTGAGGGTATGGCCCAGCCGCGACAAGGCCCGGTCGGCCGGTAAGTGGGCGTAGTCTTTCAACTGCCGCACCAAACGGCCCGCGCCGCCATCTTCCGCCGGCCGGCGCGTCACGCTCAGGACCCGCCGGGCCGGCCGGTTTGGGCGGCCGCGCTGCGCAGCGTCCTAATGTTTTGGGCGTAGGCTTCCGGCCCGCCGCCGAAGGTCGCCGAGCCGGCGACCAGCACATCCGCGCCCGCCGCGACAATTTTGGGCGCGGTTTCGCCATTGACGCCGCCGTCAACCTCCAGGTCGATGGTCCTGCCGCTGGCGTCGATGCGCTTGCGTACCTCGGCGACCTTGGGCAAGGCGCTGGCGATGAAACTCTGCCCACCGAAGCCGGGGTTGACGCTCATGATCGTCACTAGATCGATGTCGTCCAACACGTGGTCCAGAACATCGAGCGGGGTCGCGGGGTTCAGGGCCACGCCGGCCTTTTTGCCGAGCGATTTGATGAGCTGCAGCGCGCGGTGCAGGTGCGGGCCCGATTCCGGATGCACGGTGATGATGTCCGCGCCCGCCTTGGCAAAGGCGGGAATATAGGGTTCCGCCGGCGCGATCATCAGGTGCACGTCGAACGGCAGGTTCGAATGCGGCCGCAGCGCCGCGACCACCGCCGGGCCGATGGTCAAGTTGGGCACGTAGTGCCCGTCCATGATGTCGACGTGGAGGTAATCGGCGCCGGCTTGCGTGACGGCGCGAATTTCCTCGCCCAGTTTCGCGAAATCTGCGGAAAGGATCGAGGGCGCGATACGAAGGGATTGTTGCATACGGATGTGGTATCAGGATGCTCGCGCGCTTGTCCAGCGGCAGGCGCGGGAGGCCGCTAAACCCGGCGCAGGCGGCAGGCGTAAAAGCCGTCCAGGCCACCGTGCTCGTCCAGGTGGCAGGGCAGCGTGCGCAGATCGCCCAAGGGCGTGACGAGGTCGTTCAGACCCCCGATCTCCTCGGCGCGGAGAGGCGCGCGCGCCAAGGGTGTGCCGCCGGCCAGCAGAGTCTCGATGCGCGCCGGTCCTTCCTCGGGCTGGAGCGAACAGGTCGCGTAGACCAGCACCCCGCCGGGGGTCAGCATGTGGAATGCGTTGGCCAAGAGCCGGTCTTGCAAGGCGGTCAGCTTGGCGACCTCCTTGGCGCCCTTCAGGTGGGCGATATCGGGGTGGCGGCGCAGGGTGCCGGTCGCGGAGCAGGGCGCGTCGAGCAACACCGCCTCGAAAGGCTCCTCCGGCCGCCATTCGCGGGCATCGGCGACGACGGTCTCGGCCGAGAGACTGAGGCGGGTCAGGTTTTCGCTCAAGCGGGCAAGGCGTTCCGCCGAGATGTCGAGCGCCGTGACTTGGGCTCCGGCGGCGGCCAGTTGCGCGGTCTTGCCGCCGGGCGCGGCGCAGAGATCGAGCACCCGCTTGCCGCGCACATCGCCCAAGAGTCGCGCCGGCAAGGCGGCGGCGGCATCCTGCACCCACCAGGCGCCCTCGTCGTAGCCCGGCAGCTTGGTGATTTCGCCGGCCCCGGGCGGCAGGCGCAGGCTGCCCGTGGGGAGAATCGCTGCCTTCAAGGCCTCGGCCCAGTCCTCTTGCGCCGTTTGGTCGCGCGGCGAGACATCGAGCGGCGGCTCGCGGAGGTGCATCTCGGCGATAGCGCGCGTTGCGGCCTCCCCGTAGGCCGCGCTCCAGGACTCCCAGAGCCATTTCTTGGTGTTCAGGCGTGCGGCGTCCTGCGTCGCCGCCAAATCGGCGCCCTCGCGCGCCACGCGGCGCAAGACGGCGTTGAGCAAACCCTTATAGCCCGCGACCTCCTGTTCGCTCGCCAGGTCGAGCGTGGTGCTGACCGCGGCATGGGCAGGCGTGCCCAGGAACACAAGCTGCGCCGTGCCCAGACGCAAGAGATCGCGCACCTCGGCGTGGCGCGCCTTGAGCGGACGCTCCAAGCAATGGTCGATCAGAATATCGATCTGGCCCAGGCGCCGGAGCACAGTGGTGACCAGCAAGCGGGCGAACGCCCGGTCGCGCGGCTCCAGGCGCGTCAGGTTTCTGGCGGCACTCCAGGCTTCGTCCAGGGGCGTGTGCTGGCGTAAGGTCGCGCGCAATAAATCCCGCGCCAGGACGCGGGGATCCTTGGCCAGCAGTTTGGGTCGGCGGACGGGTGGCTTGGCGCGGGGCGGGGCGGGATCGGTCATGCGCGGGGTTTAACACGGCCCTGCCGCGATGGAAGCGAGATCGTCCCAGGGGCGCCGTAAAAGGGCGAAATCGGCATCAGTGCGCCTTGGTATCACCCCCAGGGGCGCGCCGGCGATCCCATGTCCCCGGCCATCGCACGCAGGCGCCGCACCCGTTCCGCCGTGTTCGGGTGGGTCGAGAACAGACCGTCGAGCGCGCGTGCGTGCAGCGGGTTGATGATGAACATGTGCGCGGTCGCGGGGTTGGCCTCGGCGGCGTCGTTGTCGATGCGCCCGGCCGCGGCCTGGATCCGCTCGAGCGCCGAGGCGAGCCACAGCGGTTGGCCGGAAATCTCGGCGCCGACGCGGTCGGCCTCGTATTCGCGGGCGCGCGAAATCGCCATCTGCACCAGCATCGCGGCCATGGGCGCCAGGATCGCGACCAGGATTACCCCGAAGATGCCCAAGGGGTTGTTGCGGTTATTGCCGCCGCCGAAGAAGAGGCCGAATTGGGCCAGCATGGAAATCGCGCCGGCCACGGTTGCCGTGACGGTCATGGTCAGGGTATCGCGGTTACGCACATGGGCCAGCTCGTGCGCCATGACCCCGGCGACCTCCTCCGAGGATAGGCGGTCGAGCAATCCCGTCGTCGCGGCCACGGCGGCATTTTGAGGGTTGCGTCCGGTCGCGAAGGCGTTGGGCTGTTCGTTTTCGATGATAAAGACGCGCGGCATGGGCAGCCTGGCATTGTCGGCGAGTTGCGCGACGATACCGTAAAAACCGGGCGCGCTGGCCCGGTCGACCTCGCGCGCCTTGTACATGCGCAGGACCACCTTGTCGGCGTTCCAATAAGCGAAGGCGTTCATCGCCACGGCCAGGGCCAGGGCGATCAGCATGCCGGCCTCACCGCCGATCATGAAGCCGACGAAGAGGAACAGGGCGGTCATGGCCGCCATCAACAGGCCGGTGCGAAGAGTATTCATGGGTCGAACATGCGTGTGGTCGAATATGGCTTTAAGTGACCCCGCGGCCCGCTGGCTTCAAGGCTTGGCGTGCGCGCGCGCGCGCGCCATATTGACCTGATGGCCAAGCATTTCGCCTCGCACCGTCCAAAGGCCGCATCGGCCCAGAGACCGGGGACTTCTCAAGGATCGCTCAAGCAAGCGGCTGCTGGGGGCGAAGCCGCGTCGGTCCCAGGCCTAAACCCAAAGGACCCAAACCCAAAGGAACCAAAGGCGCCCAAGGAAGTCGGTGGGCCCAGCGGCCCCGAGCCGACCCGTTATGGGGATTGGGAGCGCAAGGGCATCTGCGTCGACTTCTGACCCGGCGCCGGCCAAAAGGGAACCAAGGCCGCAGACTTGCTTCCGGCCCGTAAAATTACCATTTTAGGCGCGACACCCACTCACCTGACCGACGCGGCCGAGTTGCCGCCAAGGTCTTTAACACGATAGAGCGAGCACATGGTGGATACGATTATCGGCGCGGACGGCGCCCCGGCAGGGGCGGGCTTGGGCGCGGGGGCCCCGGCCAAGGCCGATCTGATCAAGGACAGCGATACCGCCAACTTCGGGCGTGACGTGATCGAAGCCTCCATGGCCGTGCCCGTGATCGTGGATTTCTGGGCCCCTTGGTGCGGGCCCTGCAAACAGCTTGGCCCCATGCTCGAAAAGGCCGTGGTTGCGGCCCGCGGCGCGGTGCGCATGGTCAAGGTCGACGTGGATCAGAATCAGGCCCTGGCCGGGCAATTGCGCATTCAATCCATCCCGGCAGTTTTTGCCTTTTTTCAGGGCCAGCCGATTGACGGTTTCGTTGGCGCACAGACCGAAAGCCAGGTCAAAGCCTTCATTGAGCGCCTGATGGAACAGGCGGGCGCCAATCTCGGTCCCTCGCCGGTCGAGCAAGCGCTGGAAAAGGCGGCGGCCGCGCTTGAAGCCAAACAGTACGCGGCGGCCTCCGCCCTCTACGGTCAGATCCTGCAGCATGAGCCGGAGAACGAAGAAGCCTTGGCGGGCATGATCCGCTGTCACTTGGATTCCGGCAACGCCGCCGGCGCGCGCGAGGTGTTCGACTCCGTGCCCGAGGCCTTGCGTACCAAACCGGCGCTCGTTTCAGCGGCCGCCGCGCTGGAGCTGGCCGAGGCCGCCGAGAAAGCCGGCCCGCTCACGGAGCTTGCGGCGCGTGTCGAGACCAATCCGGCCGACCATCAGGCCCGCTTCGATCTGGCCGTGGCCTTGCATGCGGCTGGGGAACGCGAAGCGGCGGCCAGCGCGCTCTTGGAGATCATCCGGCGCGACCGGGCCTGGAACGAGGAAGCCGCGCGCAAACAATTGGTCAAGTTCTTCGAGGCTTGGGGGCCGATGGACCCCTTGACCGTGGACTCGCGCCGGCGCCTGTCGTCCTTACTGTTTTCGTGACGGCGCGGGAAGCCGCAACGACGCATGAGCCGCAGTCTCTTTGATCCCGGGTTCGAAGGCTTGCCGCAAGTGCTGCCGATTTTCCCCTTGCCGGGCGTGCTCTTGCTGCCCGGGGGGCGCCTGCCGCTCAACATCTTCGAGCCCCGCTACGTGGCCATGGTGCGCGACGCGCTGGGCGGCGACCGGCTGATCGGCATGATCCAGCCCAGCGAGCCGGGCGATGACAAAGGTGCGGCCAAGGTCTACGCCATCGGTTGCGCGGGACGCATCACCGCTTTCAGCGAGACCGACGACGGCCGTTATCTCATCACCTTGAGCGGTCTGATCCGCTTCGAGGTTGCACGCGAGTTACCGCTGCTCAGTGGCTATCGCCGGGTAGCCCCGGACTTCACGCCTTACCGTGGCGACCTGGAGGCGGATACCGGGCCGTTCGATCGGGAAGGCTTCTTGGAGACGCTCGGCGCATACCTGAAGGCCGCAGGGATCGAAGGCGACTGGAGCGCGATCGAGGACACCGAGAACGAACACCTGGTCACCTCGTTTGCGATGATCTGCCCCTTCGGGCCATCGGAGAAACAGGCCTTGCTCGAGGCCATGACCCTGCCCGAGCGGGTTGAAACCCTGACCGCCATCATGAAGATGGCGATGCACGAGAAACAAAAGGACGGTCCGCGCCACTAGGTCCGCCCTTCGCGCAGGAGAGAAGCCATGAACCAAACGAAAAGCGGCGTCGATCCCAAGCTCTTGGAAATTCTGGTCTGTCCGGTGACCAAGGCGCCCTTGGAATACGATGCCGAGGCGCAGGAACTCATCAGCCGCCAGGCCGGCCTCGCGTATCCGATCCGCGACGGGATTCCGATCATGCTGGCCGACGAAGCGCGCCAGATCGACGATTAGGCGATGGCTAGGCAATGAGCGATTCGTTCCAGACCGAGCACTGGCCGAAAGAGGTGCGCTACATCTCGCAGGACAAGCGCCTGGAAGTCGATTTCGACGACGGGACGCGCTTTTCCTACCCGGCCGAGTTATTGCGGGTCGAAAGCCCCTCGGCCGAGGTTCAAGGGCACTCCCCGAGCCAAAAACAGACGATCGCCGGCCGCCGCCATGTCGGCATCATGGGGATCGAGCCGGTCGGCAACTACGCCATCCGCATCAAGTTCGACGACCTGCACGACACCGGCATCTTCTCCTGGACCTATCTTTACAATCTGGGCCGGGACCAGGACCAGGTTTGGCGCGACTATCTGGCCGCGCTCGACGCCAAGGGCTTGAGCCGCGAACCGGCGCGGCGAGGGTAAGCCGTGGGCTGACTAGAGATCGACCCCGCGACGCTGCATGGCCCGTTGCCAAGTTAACGCGGGGTCTTCGGCGAAGACGACATCGGTTTCGCCCGCGATGACCACCCAATCGGCGCGCGCCAGCTCGCCATCCAGTTGACCCGGTCCCCACCCGGCATAGCCGAAGGCGAAGAGACTGTGCTTCGGGCCTTCGCCGCGTCCAATCAGGCGCAGGATGTTCGCCGTGGTACTTATGGCTACACCTGGGCTGATCTCTTCGCTGCTTTCGTCCATGACATCGGCACTGTGCAGGACGAAACCGCGGCCGGGCTCGACCGGCCCTCCCAGGTGCATCGGGATTTCGCCGCGCGCCTGTCGCGTGTCGAGGCCGAGGTGCTCCATTAAGGCCGCGACCGGCGCCGCGCCCAGGGGCCGGTTAACGACCAGGCCCAGCGCGCCATCTTCGTTGTGTTCGATCATATAGATCACGGTTTCACGAAATCGCGGATCGCTCATCGACTCGCTGGCGACCAGAAGCTGCCCGGCGACCGAGCGCTCTTGCGCCCCGGCTCCCAAGGCCATGGCCAGAAACAAGAGCGCGGCGGTCGCGACACAACATCCCTTGCGCGCGTGGCGCGCGGCCTTCGAAGCAAGCTCGGTACCGTGCATGGCTCGACCTCCAATTCGCACTCTAGCAAATCTTATCGCTTGGCAAACTTGTTTGGATTCGCCTTGCCCGTGTCGCGTAGGGGCTAGACAGGATACCATGACCCGCGCCACGCTTCGACGCCGCGCTCCGCACCGGGGCGCGAGGCCGCCCAGGACGCGCATCATGCCCGACAGCCACCCCCTTCCGCGAACCGGCCCCGATCCCGCCGCGACCTTGCGGTCGAAAAAGACCCCCGCCGTCACCTTGATCGACACCGAGGCCCAAGTCGACATGCGCCGGGTGCGCGGCGACCGCCTGGCCCGGGTTCGCGCGGGACTGAAGGCGCGCGACTACGGCGCTTGCGTGCTTTACGACCCGATCAACATTCGCTACGCGACCGGCACCCGCAACATGACGGTGTGGTGTCTGCACAACGCGGTGCGCTATTGCTTTATCCCGGCCGAGGGGCCGGTCGTGCTGTTCGATTTTCATAATTGCGAGCACCTCTCGGCGGGAATCGAAACCGTCTCCGAGGTGCGCCACGGTACCTCCTGGTTCTATTTCGGCGCCGGGCCGCGCTCGCAAGAAAAGTCGAAGGTCTGGGCCGCCGAGATCGCGGACCTGGTGCGCGCGCACGGTGGCGGCAACCAGCGCCTGGCGATGGATCACTGCGACCCCTTCGGCGTCGACGCCTTGGGCGAGCACGGCGTTTCCGTGCACGACGGGCAGGAGGTTTTGGAGCGCGCGCGCTGTATCAAGACCGACGACGAGATCGCCTTGATGAGTGTCGCGATCGGCGTCTGCGAGATCGGCATGGCGCGCATGCGCGAGGCGCTGGAACCGGGTATGAGCGAAAACGAGCTGTGGTCGATCCTGCATCAGACCAACATCGCCATGGGCGGCGAATGGATCGAAACCCGCTTGCTCGCCTCCGGCGGGCGGACCAATCCCTGGTTCCAGGAATCCAGCGACCGCGTCATCCGGCCGGGCGAGTTGATCAGCTACGACACCGATCTGATCGGCCCCTTCGGCTATTGCGCCGATATCTCGCGCACCTATTTTTGCGGCCCCGGCCGGCCCAGCGACGAGCAGCGGCGGCTCTACCGCCTGGCCTGGGACCAGATCCATTTCAACATAGACATTCTCAAGGCCGGCATGAGCTTCCGCGAGCTGTCGGAAAAGTCATTCAAGTTGCCCGAGAAGTGCCAGCCCTTGCGCTATTCCGTCGTCTATCACGGGGTCGGCATGGCCGACGAATACCCGCACTGCGCCTATCTGGAGGACATGGACTCGGGCGGCTACGACGGCGTGATCGAGCCGGGCATGACGCTGTGTGTCGAAAGCTACATCGGCGAGGTCGGCGGCGCGGAAGGGATCAAGCTGGAGCAGCAAGTCCTGGTCACCGACAAGGGCGTGGAACTGCTCTCGACCTACCCCTTCGAAGACGACTTGTTGGTGAAAGAAATTTAGAAAGTTTCACCGCGAAGACACGAAGAATCTTGAATCACCACAGAGGCACAGAGACACAGAGGAAAGCGAAAACAAAAGTAATGTTATATCAAAAACAGATTCTCTGTGCCTCTGTGGTTACAGAATAAGCATTTTTCGTGCCATTCGTGACTTCGTGGTGAAAAACTTTTTCTATAATGCCTCCGCCTTCACCAGGCGCGGCAAGTCGCCGACCAGGCCCATGGCGTGGCGCATGAACAGGCGCTTTGCGACCGCCTCCGATTACCGTGACAATTCCGGTCTAGTGTCCTGATCGCGAAATTTGTTAGATCATGTAGATCATGTTTGGCAGGCTTTGGAGGACATGATCGATGGGCAAGCCAGCGGTGGCAATCGAATTGTCGGCTGGGGAACGACGGGAACTGGAGAGCCTGGCGGGGC
>JAJFGN010000068.1 GCA_021776115.1 Kiloniellaceae bacterium
CGGCTGGCGGCCATGGTCTTGGCCCTCAACCCGCCTAGCGGGCCCAGTGGCGTAAAACCGCCAGGAAACCGCCGGCCACGGCCGTGGCGGCGCTCAGCGCGATCCAAGGATTGCCATATACCGCCAAGGCCGCGCAGGCAAGTCGTCTAAACGGTCCCTACTCAGGCGTCCCGCGGCCGGCGGAGACCGCTCCACCCATAACCTGCAAATCCGCGAAAGTCTCTTGGCCTGTTTCCTGATACCCCACTGAGCGCCAAATGTGGATTTTCCTTGCAAACTTGCCAGCTTCTGCCCCAAACCCTCCCCCGCTGTCTGTGGCTTGAAGGGCGGTTCACAATCCAATATCTAGGACAATCAATAGGTTATCTGGCTTGAACCTAAGGCGTTTTCGAGCGTTGCTTGGCGGGTCGTTCACGCCGTGAATTCAATTGTTGACGTTCATGGCGTGAACCAACATATTCAGCTGCAGAAGACAGCTGTTAGGGCGTTCCGATGGAAGCCAATTCCAAGATCAAGACTGACCTAGAGCTCCTCACTGCCGTCGAGCGCGGTGAGGTGGTGACACAGATGTCGCTGTCTAAGCGGATCGGCGTGGCGGTAGGGCTGATCAATGCACTTTTGAAGCGAGCGACGCGTAAGGGATATGTCAAGGCGAGAACGGCGCCAGCCAAACGATACGCCTATTATCTGACCTCGCAGGGATTTGCTGAGAAGAGCCGGCTCGTTGCCGAATACTTGGAAGTCTCGCTCGATTTCTTCCGGAGCGCACGTCGCGAATATGGCGAGTTGTTTGAGCGCGCCGAAAGCTGCGGATTGAAGCGCTTGGCTCTGGTCGGCAGCGGTGAACTGGCAGAGATCGCGATTATGGCGGCAGCAGAGACGAAAGTGGTTCTTGTTGCTGTTGTTGATGATCAGACCACCCGTGGCCAGTTATTCGGTTTGCAGGTTTGTCGGTCTCTTGGCGATCTTCATAGGTTCGACGCTCTGGTCATTACGGACAGCGAAATGCCGCAGGCGACCTTCGATCATTTGATTTCGAAATTTGCGGCTAACCGTGTTCTCGCGCCGGCATTGTTGCGCATCCTCAGAGACCCCGATGGGGCGCCGGCGCATGCCCGAAAGGTGGCCCGGTGATGAGCACTTGGTATGTGGCCAGTACGCGGCCACATCAGGAATCTCGCGCCGAACTTAATCTTCGTCGGCAGGGTTTCGACGCGTGGTTGCCGCGCCTGCGCCGAAAGCGCCGGCATGCGCGGCGTACTGGCACGGTATTTGCTCCACTTTTCCCAGGCTATCTATTTGTTCGAATCGACCCAGAGAGACAGCCCTGGCGGGCAATCAATAGCACCTATGGCGTGCGGCACTTGATTTGCCAGGATTCCCGTCCGGCGCCAGTGCCGGAAGATTTCATCAGTTCGCTTCGCGGCAGCCTTGACGAGGATGGGGTTGTCGCGGTGGAGGATGACGGCCTTAAGCCCGGCGTGCAGGTGCGCCTTCTTAGTGGCCCCTTCTTCGATTGCATCGGTAAGTTGCTGGAAATTGCTGACCGAGAGCGCGTATCTTTGTTGCTGAGTATTCTAGGTAGAGAAGTCAAGACGACTGTTTCTCGGCGGATCGTTGCACTTGTGGACTAGGTAGGGCTAAATGCAGCTTTGCTGCGAAGGTTGAAGCGATCTGCGTGCTTCATCACTTCAAAAGTCATTTCTGTTCTTAACGGGGCAACGCTTTTTCTCCGATTCTTATCTGGTTCCCCGGTTTCTTCGGGTGAATCCCTAATGCGCTCCGGCAGGTATGGACAGCGGAACATCTTGTCGATGACGCAGGCGCGCGCATTGCGCCGGTTTGTCATTAGATTTGATCGAGGTACGAAGAGCATCTGCCTGAGATTCTTCTTCCGGGCGATTTTTATTGTCGTGATTCCGGGAACGAGATAGATGGTGTGTCCTTAACAATTTGGCAGAGTCAGAACTGGCTGGAGCGAGGCTTGAGTAGCTCAAAGACCTACAGTCTCAAGGGCAAACGTGTCTGGGTTGCCGGCCAGAATGGCATGGTCGGGCGTGCCCTCGTGCACTGCCTAGAGCGGGAAGATTGCGTCATCCTTTTTTTGGATCGCCATCGGCTTGATCTGCGGCGGCAAGCTGATGTCGAGGCTTGGTTGGCAAGCGCCGAGCCGCAGGTGGTGGTCCTGGCGGCGGCACGTGTTGGCGGGATTCATGCCAACAATACTTACCCGGCGGACTTCATTTACGACAACCTGGCCATCGAGACGAACATCATCCAGGCCGCCCATCTTGCGGGTGTCGAAAAGCTCTTGTTCCTTGGCTCATCCTGCGTCTATCCACGCGAAGCGCCCCAGCCCATTTCCGAAAACGCACTGCTGAGCGGCCCTTTGGAGCCAACCAATGAATGGTATGCGATCGCGAAGATCGCAGGCATCAAGATGTGCCAAGCCTACCGGCGGCAATATAACTGCGACTTCATATCGGTAATGCCGTCTAATCTTTTCGGGCCAGGGGATAACTTCCATCCCGAGAACAGTCATGTGCCGGCCGCACTTCTGCTCCGTTTTCATGAGGCTAAGGTCGCGGGACGGGACGAGGTCGTCGTCTGGGGCACCGGCAAGCCGAGGCGGGAATTCCTCTATTTAGACGACTTAGCTGACGCCTGTGTCTTTTTGCTCAAGCACTATTCTGACGAACAGCCCGTTAACATTGGCACTGGTTTTGATTTGCCCATTTCCGAATTCGCGGCAAAAGTCGCCCGCATTGTCGGATTTAGGGGACGCATCGCTTACGACCCATCACGTCCCGACGGCACGCCAGCAAAGCTGTTGGATGTCCGAGTTATAAACGAGATGGGTTGGGCTGCGCCAACGTCTTTGGAGCGCGGTCTTGAGCTCTACTATGAGTGGTTTCTTGGCAATATTGCCGAATTGCGCAGCTAGATTGACTGCCTGGCCAAGCCGCCGAAAGGGGCGATACCGTGAGAATCGAGCTGCATCGACGTCTTGAGGTTCGAACCTGCCGGAACACATCTGCCGTGCTTTTGCGCCGACTGATTTGGCCGGCTCACCTATCGCGAATTAACGGCACGATTTTGATCTATTTGGGTGCAAGAGTGATGTCCTAAGCCGGAGGAGGTCGCAATATCGAGACCCAGTCAAGCCTTCACTTGCTCCAACTCCGCCAGGTCTGAACTGACCATCTCGCGCACGAGTTCGTGGAAAGTAGTTTTTGGCTTCCAGCCCAATACGTCGCGAGCCTTCGTGGCGTCTCCGCATAGGGTGCTTACTTCGGTCGGCCGGAAGTAACGGGGATCTATCGCGACCAGCGCGTCTCCGCTCTCCGCGTCGACCCCTGTTTCCTCTATACCCGCGCCGCGCCACTCGATCCGGCGTCCTACGTGTACGAACGCGAGCTCGACGAATTCGCGAACTGTGTGCTTCTCACCAGTGGCAAGAACGTAATCATCGGGCTCTGGCTGCTGCAGCATGAGCCACATGCCTTCCACATAGTCCCTGGCGTGCCCCCAATCTCTCTCTGCATCCAAATTTCCCAGATGTAGCCTTTGCTGCAAGCCGCGCTGAATGGCAGCCACAGCGCGGGTAATTTTGCGAGTAACGAAGGTCTCGCCCCGCGTCGGTCCTTCGTGATTGAAGAGAATTCCGTTGGAGGCATGAAGCCCATAAGCCTGTCGATAGTTAACGGTAATCCAGTATGCGTAAAGCTTGGCAGCTGCATAAGGGCTTCGCGGCCGAAACGGCGTTGTCTCCCGCTGCGGCTCTTCCGCCACGTCGCCATAGAGTTCCGAAGTGGAGGCCTGATAAAACTTCACGGTCTGCTCCATCCCCAAGATGCGGATGGCTTCCAGTAGTCGCAGGGTGCCGAGAGCATCGGCGTTCGCCGTGTATTCCGGAGTCTCGAAACTCACCTGAACGTGGCTCTGGGCAGCTAGGTTGTAAATCTCGGTGGGCTGAGTCTCCTGTACCAAGCGAATCAAATTTGTAGCGTCGGTAAGGTCGCCGTAGTGCATCGAAAAGGGAGGCCCTTCTTCGTGAATATCGTGATATAGATGATCCACACGCCCCGTGTTGAAAGACGAGGAACGCCGCTTCACGCCGTGGACCACATATCCTTTTTCAAGAAGGAATTCGGCCAAAAGCGCGCCATCTTGCCCAGTAATACCGGTGATCAATGCGACCTTCGTTTTCGAGCGTATCATCTCAAGTACCCATTCGAACTGATGTTATTGAGCATAAGCCTTCCCGGCTCCCGTTCATCTTAAACACGCAGGCCTGCCCGTCCGAGATAGGAAGGCCTCAGGGCAGCTATTAAGAATGCGTTTCATGCGGCCATGAGGGTCTGGTTGTCATACCCTTGGCAGTTTGGCTGAAACCACAGGGAAAATGGGGCAACTAGCCGTTTAATCTGGCAGCTGCCCGAATGCGCGTGGCCCGTGAGAAGGATAAAAGTCGGCGATAGAGTGCCATAAAAACCGTTTGAGGAAGGGTCGAATGCGCCAAATAATAAATGAAATAGAGTAGCAGAAAACGGTTGGAGGGGATGCTGCGCCATTCAACCCAGACCCGTATTAGAGAGCCAAGCGAATAGAAGTCCTTATGCTTTGCCTGTATTCCCGACCAAAGCTCGGCATAGAGATCCGATGACACACTTTGCAGCATTCCTGTCGTTGCGACCTGATAATGGAAAAGTGGCTCAGGGATGGCCAAGCCATAAAAACCTGAAGTACCTAGGCGCAAATTGAACTCCCAGTCCTCGCAACCTCGCCTCATAGACTCGTCATAACCGCCGGCTTGTTCCCAAACCTGCTTGCGGATGAATATGCAGTAGGGAACGTGATTTAAGAAAAGTTGCTCGAAGAAGTTGTAGGTCTTTTTAAGAACACCTGCCTCATTCCCTTCCAGGGAGATATGTGCGAAGGCATAGGCCCGGTCCGGGTTAGCCTCAAGAAGGGCGATTGCCTTGGCCAAGAACGTCGGCTCGATCCAATCATCGCAGTCGAGAGGCAACACGAACTCTCCAAGAGCCTCTCGAAAGCCCGTGTTACGGGCCCCCGGTAGGCCCCGGTTTTCCTGGTGAACCAACCTCACATCGTCGCCAAGGGTTTGCAAATAGGCGAGTGTGTCCGGTTCTGTTGACCCATCATTCACGACGACAATTTCAAAGTCCCGAAAGGTTTGGGTGCGGACGCTATCCAATGCGCGACCGAGAAAGGCGTGAGCATTGTAACAGGGAATGATGACGCTGACATTCGGGGACTGAGCGTAGTTTCCAGCATAACTCATGGTCGGCAGTCTGCCCAGATCTCGCCCCAACGCAACACTACCTCGACCGGTTTGAGACCGGCCGCTGAGATCTCATCCTCGAACTGCTTGAATGTGTGTTCGATATAGTGTGTTGGATCGGAGAAGTAATTGACACCCAACTCGGCGCGTAAGGGGTTATGCCAATGGCGCTCGAAGAGAGGCACGCGGACAAGCAGCTTTCCAGCGTCCGTTCGAGAGATCACGTTCATGAGGAAGTCGACGCGCTGATCTATGTGCTCCAAAATATTGGATAGAACAACCACGTCCCAATGGTCCGAAGGAAGGTCCTTGAGCACATCGCCCAGCACAAATTTCAGATTTGCCGGGTTCTCGGCCGCAATAGCCTGGCTAAGACGTGGTTGATCCAGATCGATCCCGGTCACTTCGACGCCACGTACACGTTGCGCGATGCTGCGCGCGACCGCTCCGTATCCACAGCCAATATCCAGGACGGTACTTCCAGGGGAGATGCGATCGACGAAAAAGTCGTGATATGCCATTAGGCGATGCTTTGGGTGTTCGCCATTTCCATACGCTACGGCCCGCTCATTGATCACTAAGTCTAGCCGGTCTTGAAGCATAAACAGGCGTTTAAGTGCGCTTGCCGGATCGTCCACGCGCGATTCCAGGATGAATTGCCCAAAGATCAGCGTTTCACGCAACCGGTATGGAATGAGCCGGTATAGGCACGCAACGAGCGCCGCAAGTTTGAGCAGGAGGGTCTTGCGCACGGCCATCATCTCCGTTGCTGCAAGAGTTGACGGAAAATCTGGTCGTGATGGCTGAGCCAATCGCGGATATCGAAATGCGATACGGCGCGGGCCCTGGCCGCGCCGGACATTTCGCCGGCACGTTCGGCAATCCGGAGCATGCCGTTGGCAATATCACTGGCCGATGGGACCTGGGGGCGTTCCCAATCCTCGTCGCAGTTCAGGGCGACGCCGGCCTCGCTGCCTACCAGTTCCGGGACTCCGCCTGTATTGGAATAGAGAACCGGCAACCCACATGCCAGGGCTTCCAGGACCGCGTTGGGGCACGGATCCTGGTGCTTGGTCGTGACATATGCTTGCGCCGAAGCATAGAGCAAGGGCGCTTCGGTTTGGCTATATGGCCCGACGATCCGAATGCAGCCGTCGAGCTTGAGATCGGCGATCAATTGCCGAGTGACATTCTGCGCGGCCGAATCTAAGCCTCCGGCAATCACGAGCTTAGCCTCAAGGCCACGCTTGCGTGCTTCGGCGAGGCCTTGCAGCGTGGACTGCAGTCGATAGAACAAATGGGCGCCGATTTTCCCGGTGAGCAGGAACGTTATTCCGTCCAAGCACTCTCTAGCCGCATCGGATTGGGGACGGAACCGCTTCGTATCGACGGCGTTATAAAGAATCTCTCCCGGTCCGTCTCTCACGCCCAGAAAACGATGCGCGACCTTGCGGCAAAATTCGCTTTGGTAGAAGACATGATCCGCGCAATGAAAAGTCCGTGCCATGCGCCGGTTCTGATACTGCCAGTCACCCTCGTACCAAGCAGGGTAAAACACGCCATTCTGATTATGAACGATGGGAATGCCGCGAGCCTTTAGGAGAGTGACCGCCAGATCGGGAAGGTAGGGTGCATTGCTTAGGACATAAGCGATATTATAGCGCCAAAGGTGTTCGGCAAATTGCGCGCTCAACCGCTGAATTTTAACCAGAGGCCCGCCTTGGTCGCCAGAGCGCGCACCGCCATAGAACAACAGCGGCGCCGTGCCATGTCCGCTGCTTGGGATCGACGCAAGGGCGTGGGCCCCAAGGGCGCCCGAATAGGCAGCCCGTCCTACCCGCTTGGCAAGATGGTCACGGTGTAAGTGCGACGTCATCACATGAGGGGCCGGTATACCTGCTCGTAGTGCTGGCGCGCGATGTGACGCCAGTCAAATCCCTGCACGACGGTTTCGCGGGCCTTCAAGGCACGCGCGGTACGTTGCTCGGGTGTGGCGGCCAAGAGGGCCGAGGCCTGCTCGCACATAGTTTTCACGTCGTCGACTTCGACCAGGCCATTGAGCGCGGTGTTGGGAATGAGGTCCTCGGCTTGGCCCACTCTAGTCGAAACGACCGGCACGTGGGTTGCCATGCTTTCCATTAGCGCCATTGGGCCACCTTCCTCGCGGGAGGTGACAAGGTACAGGTCTAGGGCATGGTAATAGCGAACCATATCACGGTAATCGCTGAGAAAATCGTGGCGATAGGGGATCCCATGCCGTTCGAGCCCAAGCCGGACATAGCCGCGTGCGGGCCCCGTCAGCAGAACGAATATGGGGATGCGCTCGGCAAGACTGCGGACGGCTTCTATGAAGACGTCCGGCCCCTTGATTAACTTCGGCTCTACGCCATCTCCCCAGCCAACACCGTCCTTCTGAAACGAGCCGATGCATGTACGGTCGTCTGGGATTCCAAGTCGCGTTCGTGCATTGCGCCGCTGCTCAGGCGTGGGCGGAAGAAACAGACTGGTGTCGCAGCCGATTGGAATCTTGACCAGCTTCTCCCGGGGGACTCCCCAGTCGAGCAGTCGCCGTTCGACGAGGCTGGCGCCGGTTACGATTTTACTCAGCTGCGGAACACTTTTGACAAACATATCAATGTGTCTGGCTACGTCCGGGCCGTCCTCCGGCTTGCCGTGGAAAAATGACGTCACAAAACGGTTCGACCTCGCCATGTGGGAACCCCACGTTAGCCACATGTACTGCGATCCGAAATGGACCACCCGATCGACAATGGGTGCGGGATTTGTAGTGATCGCGGCCGTCCCCGGGTGTTCGGCTTCAATGCCGTCGCATACATAGTTTCCGACCCAGTGGATTGCCCAATCCGCGCGCTCAACGACAAAATTGACCGGTGGGAACTTTGCATCATGCAAACCAAGACAGCGCAGGACGGAATAGCCCTGGCAGGTACCGGCGCGGGCGATATCTCGAACGAAGGTCTTCATTGGGCAGTCAGATCACTTGTATCGGGCATACCCCGTTCCGCATCGATCATGGCCGCCACCACATCGAGCATCCTTTTTTGTGCCTGCCAACCAAGAATTTTCTGGGCGCGCGAGGCATCGCCAACTCCGCATTGGATCTCTGAGGGCCGGAACAGAGCCTTGTCGATGTCCACGTGGTCGCGCCAATCGAGGCCCAACTGAGAAAATGCCGTCGCGACGAAGTCTTCCAAGGAGTTGGCCTGTCCGGTGGCAATGACTAGGTCTTCCGGTTGGTCCAACTGCATCATTCGCCACATGGCGTCGACATACTCAGGAGCCCAACCCCAGTCCCGACGAATTGAGAGATTTCCAAGCGTCAGGCGCTCTTTACTTCCCGCCGCGATACGGGTCGCTGAGGCGACGACCTTGCGTGTCACAAAACGCGCAGGACGTAACGGGGATTCGTGATTGAAAAGAATACCGGAGCAAGAGAAAGAGCCATAAGCTTGCCGATATAGAGAGACCAGCCAGCGCGTCGCGGCCTTAGCCACCGCATAGGGGCTGCACGGTTTGAATGCCGTGTCTTCATTGGCTGCAATGCCTTCCGTGTCGCCAAAGCATTCGCCAGAACTAGCATTGTACAATCGCATATTGCCGCCGATTGTGCGCAGTGCCTCTAAGATGTTGAGCGTGCCTTGTGTGATGCTTTCCATGGTTTCCGTTGGCTGTTCGAAAGACAGGCCAACGGAGCTTTGCCCGCTGAAATTATAGATCTCGTCGGGCTCCGCCCGTTCGATAGTTTGCAGGACGCTCCGGAAATCGGCCATCGCCGTCGACGAAATGGAAACCCGATCTCGGAGGCCCAGTTTCTTCAGGTTTGCGAAACTCGCCATCTCGGCATCGCGAGAGGTTCCGTAGACCGCATAGTTTTTCTTGAGTAGCAGGGCGGAAAGATATGCGCCATCTTGGCCTGAGATGCCAAATATGAGGGCGCGCTTTTTGCTGTTAGCCACGTGGTCCGCCCGTCGCCCGGCTTACTACGGCGTATCCTGAAGGCAGGAACGGCAATAGGCGATCCATTCGCAGGGCGCCATGCAGCAGGACCGCATAGAGTTCCGGAAATTGCTTGCGCAGCGATATGCGCAGCAGGAGTTCGGGAACGGTTATGAAGATGAAGTGAACCAGAAAGCAGGCTGCCCCACCAAGCTTATAAACCTGGGTGTATTGTCCGGTAAACCGCGCGGCAATCGCGCCCCGGCCATATTGCCGGTAACCGTGCCAGAGATATAGGAACAGGGCCCAAGTGGACGGAACCAAATGAACCTGCATCCCGTGCTGCGCGAGAAGAGTCTGCAAACGCGCGATCAACCTGCGGTCGTCTGGGATGTGTTCGAGAGCTGAGTTGGAAACGATAAGGTCAAAACCCGGCTCCAAATCGAGCTTGTGGGCATCGCCCAGGACGAAATCGATCGTGAAGGTGCCGCCTTGCCATCTGGCGCCATCAAAGCGGTCCTGCACGTCTACACCGATATATTGCCCGCCGTATCCGGCTTTGGCTAGAAGGTCCGACATCCGGCCGCTGCCGCAGCCGATGTCCAGAACCCGGAGGCGCCGCGGCGCTGTAAGCTTGGGTAACTCATAAAGAATAAAGGCTTCTCCGAGAATCCGTGCCGGAGATGTCGCGTGGATATCATGATCTTTTAGAACTCTGCGTGGAAGCGCCCATCGCTGCATGGAAACGGGACCCGCAAAGCCGCCAATATTGCACAGCATGTTTCGCACGACATAACGGATGCGCCGGAAAGCGGGCATCGGGGCGTCGCCGTTGATCTCCATTGTGTCGACGAGGCGCATCATGGCCGATTATTACTTGTCCGCATGTCAGGAAAATCGCTCAGCGCACTCGATCAGCCATGCCTAGCGGGTTTGCGGGCGACGGCCATGATCATATGGCTGAATACCATGCCAGGCAGAATAGGGGCCAGCAGGGCACTGAGGGCCCGGGTGACGGCCCACTTGTACGACAAGCCGAATTCGTGATGTAGGCACCGTAGGACTCCCTGGCGCTTGTGAATCGGCTTAATATTCAAGACTTGAAATCCGCCAAGTCGCAAGTAATCCCTAAGTTCCCCACGGGTCAAGCGCCACTGATAAAATCGCATCGGCTGATGATTTGGTTCCGTCTCGCGCTTTGCATCGAAAGCCTTGATCAGAGACTGGCGCAGGTTGTCGAAGGGCACGGTGATGAAAAGATAGCCGCCCGGTTTCAAGACGCGGAACGCTTCGGCCACACAGCGATCCAGACCTTCCTCGAAGTGCTCGAAGGTGCCCCAAGAGAAATAGCCGTCAAAGCTTTCTGCCGGCAGTCCCGTGTCGCGGATGTCGCCAACGGCGAAGTCCGAATCTGGAAACAGTGATTTTAACTTTGCCACGGTGTCACGGCTGATGTCGAGTCCAAGGGTGGGCATCTCGTTTCGGCTCAAATAGAGTGTCCAATCCCCTAAGCCACAGCCCCCGTCCAGAAGATATGCGCCTTTGGGAAGCTGGTCCAAATAGGGGCGCATGATCCGGAATTCGGGCTTCCTCGGAATCTGACCTACGGCGCCCTTGGGGCCACCTTCCTGTTGCCAGACTCGGGTCCAGTACGCCTCGACGAACGCGGTTTCATCCCCGCCGCCCGATACCGTATCGACTGTGAAATCCTTTCGCATTCAAATAGTCCTGGCGCTCTTTCAGGTTATCTTTAAGGGATGCGTATCTCTGTCTATCAAAGCGGAATCTGGTTGCGGATATACAGCCAGGGCGAGCGAAATACCTTGCGTCGTTTGCCATATTCTTCGCGGCGGGAAAAGAGAGTTTCGACAAGATTGAGCCAGTTACCAGTCATGCGCTCAGCCGTATTGGGGTAGGAGCCCATCCGCTCAGCGAGCGCATTGTAGTCCGACGTTAGTTGATTCAGCGCGGCCTCGAACGTTTCAGGACTAAACGGAACGCCAAAGCCGGCGCAGTACTCAGGCAGACAGCCGCTTTCACGGTAGAGAAGCGGCAGGCCGCACAGGGCTCCTTCATTCTGGTGATTCCCGCCTGGCTCATTTATGGATGCCGTAATGTAGGCGTGATGGCTACGCAGCTCGTCAGCCAAGGCCTCCCCGGTCAGAGGTTCGATGTGACAGGCATGGCGAAACCGGAAGCCCTTCGGAAGGTTGCCGACATAGGTAAAGCGGATACGGTTTCCCCAGGAATCACTAGCCAGCATGGCATCGAGACGCTCATAGATGTCGAAGCCCTTCAACCGGTTGCCCCCCCAGTGATGCGTGACCAGCTTCAGGGGGTCATTGCCATTCCATGGCGCGAACCCCTGGGCATTGAACGTCCTGGTATCGGCGCCGTTCAGAATAACGCTGCTCTCGGCCGGCGGTGCCGATTGCCAGGCCGCCAATTCGCGCAACCACGATCCGACGAACACAGTGTGGTCGGCACAATAGTTGGCGCGTGTGAGAAGCCTATTCATGTGGCGAGTATTCTTACGCTCGTCGCATTCGTTGACACGGTGGATGGCGACGGCCTTAGGATTCCGAAATGCCAAATACCGAAGGATAGCGCCAGCGCCGAATCTGAAAATGGGTAGACGGGAACGGGGGTCCATGAGGAGAATGATATCAATATCGCCATCGGCCAGATCGAACACGGCCGAATGGCCCGCTTGCTCTAGCGCTTCCGTTAGGGCGGAAACGAAGCGGTTTCCACCACCCCAGGGGCCGGACTGAAGTCGGTAGCCGATGGCGACTTTCATACTACGGGGTTTCGCCATTCACGGGAATATTCCCAGGGGATTTCCTCAACACAAGAGTCTGCGTCGTGCAGCATCGCCACAGACCGAGCTTCTGCCGAAAAGGGTTGCGTCCTAGGAGCGTAGCGATATTGACCAAAAGTCTGGCGACCCGGCTGACCCACCGCTGATCGATGGTCACCAGTTCGTACCAAAAGATCGGATGCGTCTCGTACACATGGATGGGTGAGCCGAATATCTTGCTGCAAAGCTCGACGAACTCGCCCGTAAACCACTCTTGCACATGCATTGGATCCACGGGCTGGTGCGAAAACCGAATCGGAGTCGTGATTACGAGATGTCCCCCGGGGAGCAGGACCCGGCGAATCTCGGAGAGCATCGTGAGCGGCTCCTGAACGTGCTCGATGACATCCGAGCAGACAACTGCGTCATAGCCGTTCTCCGGCTCGCCCGTGCCGTATCCGGCTACGCATTTGAATTGCCCTTCCAGGCCGCGCAGAGCAAAGGCCTTGCGCGCCAAGTCGATCGCCAACGAACTGGCATCCACCCCGGTGACGGATCGTCCCAGGTCTTGTCGAATCAGTCCGCTGAGTGCGCCGTCGCCGCACCCGACATCGAGAATCCGTGCCTCCGGCGCAAGAGCGAGATCCTTCAGGCAGTCCAGAGCCAGATCGTAACGGGCTCTGGTGTAGGCGTTCATTCGCATCAGCCCGCCGGAATAGTCGGCCCAATGATAGGCACCCTTTTTTTCGTATTTCTCGAACTGGATCTCGCTCACCAGCCGCGGTCCCAAACTATGCATGGCGGACACCGATAGAGTGTTTTATCGAGAGGCATCGCTTCGCCGCGCTTCGGTTCGAAGAATAGTGCTGCGCGTGCACACAAACCTCGCACCGACGAATTCCACCCGACAAGACTGGCGACAAGGAAAGCCATGCTAGGAGCTGGCGGGATTGGCGTTGAGGAGATGTGCGACCCTTGTGGACAAGGCGTCGATGTTAAGTTCCCTTTCCACCGTTTGCCGTGCCTTGGCACCAAGTCGCGCACACGCCGCCGGGTCGCCGAGTGATCGCTCGATGGATGCCTGCAGGCCCGCTATGGACCCGGGCGGTACGAGCAGGCAATTCTCGTCATCGCGGATCAAGTCACGATCCCATATCCCCTTGATGTCACTGATGATAACCGCCTTGCCGCAGGCCATGGCCTGCAGGCAGGCACTTTGCCCGGACGGTTGAATCGTATCCAGGATTGGCAGCACGACAAACAATGCGCCTTGCATCAGGATCCGGATCCGCTCGTCGCTCAACATTTGCCGATGCCAGTCGCCGGAAATGACAGCGACGTTGGTGGGAATGGATGCTGCCGGTATCCGCCGTTTGGTGACGATTGTGAGCCGGGGATAGTCCTGCTTCCAGGCGCGCAAGAGGGTCGCATAGTCTCGGTGCCGATCGTTGCCGATGCTCAGCACGTAAGGGCCGTCTGGCGCTGTCTCAGGTGCCGTGCCGGTGGGCTGCCAGAATCGCGTATCGACGCCAAACGGCAGATAGTCGATCGCTACGCCGGGCAGCCGATCCTTGAGGTATGCCACTTCCGGTCGACCGAGCGACAGAACGGGCACATGACGGAACACGGTACGATACATCAGAAGGATGCGCTTCGGGGTCGCGAAGTCAACCAACCCCATGGCGACAAAGATCAAGCGTGGCCTGCACAGGCCGAGGCGTTTGAGCACGGCAAGGGCGATTCCGAAGGCATTCGTGGTGACAAAGATCGCATCGTATCTTTGCAGAAGTGCCCGTGCGTCGCGCCAAGCCAGTCGGTACGTTGCCCACAAGGGAAGGCCCAGGACGGCCCAGGCTAGGTGATTAACGGCACGCCATAGCCGAGAGGGGCTCTTGTCCAGACCGAAATCGTTGTCTTGCCATAGATCGATATCGAGGCCCGACTCGCGCAGTTGCGGATAGCCGAAAAAGAATTCCGTCGGCCCGTCCGCGGTGTCATTCCCAAGCCGTTCTTTGCGGCCGGATTTGAAAAGGTAGGCAAACGTCATGACCGGCTATACGGGTATCCGGCCGCGGCCATTTTTGAGCACCAAATTGCCGGTCTCGAAGGCGCACTACCGCCGCGCCGCTGCCGCACAACGCGCCTCCACCTTCTCGCAGATGTAGTGATAGAGATTGATATGAACTTCTTGAATGCGCGGCGTTTGGCGCGACGGCACGGCGAGTAGGACGTGGCACAGCGGCGCCATGGCGCCGCCGCCCTCGCCGGTCAAACCGATGACGGTCATGCCCATATCGCGGGCGCGATGACAGGCTGCGACCACGTTGGCGGAATTTCCGCTAGTGCTGATGGCAAAGAGGACGCCTCCCGCCTCCCCATAGGCCTCAACCTGCCGGGCGAAGACGGTTTCATATTGGTAGTCGTTGCTCCATGCCGTCAAAATGGCTGTGTTCGACCCGAGGTCGATGACCTTGAGGCCCGGCCGCTCCACCAAGAATCGCGCCACAAGCTCGCCGGCGATATGCATGGCATCCGTCGCCGACCCGCCATTGCCGCAGACAAGCACCGGCAAGCGGCGGTCAAGCGCCGGAGCCATGGCTTCGATAGCAGCCTCGACGCGTGCATCCAGCTCAGCCGACCGAGTCTTCTCCAGTAGCGTGGCGGACTGAGCGAGATAGTCGGAAAAACTTTCAGCCATGGCTATCGCCCCTAGTCTTGATGGGCGCATGCCGAGGCGCGCCCTAATGAAAAGCCGGAATCCGGAACCGGCTGTTCAAATGGCGCCCGTAACGATGCGCGCGCCCCTCGGGATGGTGGGGCGAGGCTCTCGACGAAATCGCACAGCCGTTCCGAATATGGTCGATCAAACGGCTCAACGAAAAAGCGACTGACTTCCTTTAGCCGCTTCGAAATCGAACCGTTACCCACATTCGACATAAGTTCGCGAAGAGTGGGGACAAAATCATCGCTGCCGTTGGCTTTCAAGAATTCTGGCATCTGGTACATGTCTTCAAAATGAATCAGAGACGCCGCCCGTTGAAAATGGTCGGCGGACTCTTCTTCTGTTGGCAAGAAGCAAGCGACCGGCTTTCCGTGCAAGGCACCCTCGATGATGATTGTTGACAACGGGGAGACCAAAGCGTCGATGGAACAAAGCAGGTCATGCGTCCGCTCATAGGGCGGCAGAGATTTTCCCTTGTGGCCCGCCTTCACCGCCTCGAGATAGCCACGCATGCTATTTTCCAGGCGAACATGGCGCCATGGATGATCGAGCAGACACTCTCCTCCCTTTCCGCCACCACCCCATGGATGGGGGCGGTAGACAACCGCCATACTGGGGAGGCGGCCAGTGTCGATGGCGTCTTCGATCGTACAAAGGTGGCTGAACTCATTGCTCTCCTTGCTCGAACCGGCATACATAAGAACTGGAAGAGCGGGATCAATGTTGTGTTCGCGGCAGAATTCGGTTCGGGAAATGGTGGGTGGATTGCGAAAAAGGTCGAACTGCGCCGCACCAAACTTGATAGCCCGATCCGTGCTTATGCCAACGTATTCGACGGCATGCCGCTTGGTTTGCTCACCCCACACGAGCAGCCAGTCCGGGACTCCGACCATAGCTCGCTTTGTGCTCGGATTGTCCCAAGAATTCATAATCGTAACGAATGGAATGGTACGTTTGGACGCCGCTTCCATCAGATCGTTGATATAGACCCCCTCAAGCACGCACGGATGGATGAGCGCATCGGGTCGATATTTGTCAAGCAGCGCGGCCAAATCGTGATAGGGCCGTTCGGCAAGCTTACGTTCAAGGAAATGTCGAACTAGAGTAAACACGCCGGGCAAACTGGCCACTCGGTACAGTGCTGCTGCCTTTGCCCCAATGGCGCCGGTATAAATCCTGCGAACGACCTTCCATTGCCGACCGGGCCGCCACCTGAGCTGGTCGATCTGGAACAGCGGCTTCCACAGGCGCTGGCGACCCTGATGGACCGTGAGGTGGGTATAGTCCGCGCCACAGAGATCCAGTTGGCCGATCTTGACATCGCCCATCCGCTTGTATCCGGGCTCGGGGAACACAAACGTCACGTCGTGCTTGTTGATGAGATCGGCGAACACCAGGCTATGGAGGAAATGGCGGGCGACCACATCTACCTCAATGAAAATCAGGATCTTCAATTGTGGTCTCCACTCCGCATTCTTTGTTGGCGCGAAAGAATGAAATCCACCAGACTCAGATCCCATTCAGTATCGATGCTGACAAAATTCCCCTCCAGAACCAGCGCGCTCGTGCGACGCCCCTTGATTGTTTTCTGTTCGAGAATGCATTCGCGAGTCATTGCGTAACAAATGCCGTTTCGGTGATACACCGGCGTTAATTGCTGGCGCGCTATGATATTTGCTCCCGCCGGGTCGTAGTATTCAAGCTTGCCATCGGCCACGGTCAGTTGCTTGAGTGGGTGTCCTTTCGAATCGGTTTCTGACACGCTCCATACGGCGTCCCAATTTCCGTTGATGAGCATTTCGATGCACGCCGTCACATGGTCGGCTCGGCGCAAAGGCGAAGTGGGTTGCAGCAGGACGATGACGTCATATGTAGTGTCATCGATGCGCTCCATCTCGATCAGCGTATGGGTCAGCACGTCGATATCGCCGATGCGGTCGCCGGATATTTCCGGAGGACGACGGAAGGGCGCGGCAAGACCAGACTCTTCGGCGACACGCGCGATTTCCTCGTGGTCGGTCGAGACCACTGCCTGATCGATTATGGGAATCTGACGTATGAGGCACCCGACCCGCGCCACCATCGGCATCCCGCAGACCGGTCGCAGGTTTTTCAAGGGGATCCCTTTGCTGCCACCACGCGCCGGCACCACGGCGAGGACACGCTTGCTTCCGATCATGTGCGGCTCTTGGCTTTCATGAACTTGGGCATCTGTCCTTCGCGATACCTCGAAATCTTCTCGATCGTTGCGGGAAGTCGCTTCAAGTCCTTTAGGATAGGAACTGGGCTGGCAATCCCGTCCGGGCAGTCAAATACCGGTACGAAATGACAGCCAATCTGATCGGCCGCCGCATAGTCGTCAGCGCCGTCGCCGACAACGACGAGTTCCAGAGGCGGTATGCCTAAAAGGTTCTGTACACGCAGCAGGTTCTCGACTTTAGTGGCCGGGCCGCCGAAGATCCCGGCTAGTAACTGGCCGATTTTGCGCGTCTGGACGATGGGCCGAAGCTCGGATTCTGGCGTTGCGGAATTGATGAAGAGCCGGCATTGCTGCGCGTGCAGCGCCTCCATCGCGCTTTCGGCTCCCGGCATATCGGGGCAAGCGGTGATGAGGGCCCTGCATCGATCGCTGTACTGCTGAGCCAGATTCTCATGCAACCCGGAAGCAAGGCCGGCCATCCTAGAGAATTGCTCGAACACGGCATAGCGGTCGCCGCGGTCGGGAGCGGAGAGGACTCGTTCCATGATATCCCGGCCATCCGGAATGGCGTCGACGACAGCGAAAAAGCTGTCCCGTTTGATGTGGTTTGAGTCAACTAAGGTGCCATCGAAGTCAAACACGACGCAGCGGATCATCGGGGCATTCCAGTGACGACGGCGATAACCGCATCGCTGTGCCCTGCGGCTTCTAGGCTCTGCATATAGCCGAAATCGACCGGGGCAAAGATCCGCGTGTACTCTGCGTTGCCGCCGGGTTTTCCACACTGTAGCCAATTGAGATGGTTTTCCAAGCCATACCGCTGGTGTGTCATCATGGCTTCGATCCTAAAACCGTGCGAACGGAGCAATCGCTCCAGCGAAGCTTTCGAGTAGTAGTAGGGGTGCTGCTTCTGAAAGCAGTAGTCGGCATACGCCGGCACCTCATAGAGGCCAAGCAAAGGGTCGTCCAGAGAAGGCACTTCCATCACTAGATGTCCGTCCGGTGCCAGCAATGACGCACAAACGGAAAGAAAGGAAGCCGGCTCTACGATGTGCTCCAAGACATGGAAAAAGCAGATAAGGTCCCAACTCCCTACTGGCGCTTGCGAAAGGTTTTCATAGTGAGTCAACCCAGCGATTTGCTCGCGCAGCGACCGCCTTGTCGTATCCGGTTCGACGCAGGCTAAATCAAGGTGGGGATGCCGTTCGCGGATTAGCGCGAGAAAGCCACCATCGCCGGCGCCAATCTCGAGCACGCGGCCAACCGATGAGAACCATGCAGCCAGCTTTTCGTGCCGGCGCTCGTAAGTACCGATCTTCTTCTTGTATTCCTGGAGACCAAGCGCTGCGGCCCGGGGCTTGTACCGGCTGTAATCCGTTTCCGGAATGGGATGGAGGACGGCAAAGTCACCCGCACGATTGACGTATACTTCGGTGTCGGCATCATCGTAGATGCCACGGCGTAGCCGCACGAACTCCTCGTCACAGAACGGAGCCGGCAGGATGGATTCATCGAGTCCAGTCATGCCGTCGGCTTGCCTACCATGTCCGGCAACTGAAATCGCCCCCAGTGATCGACGATGGTCTTGCGCTCCGCTCGGTCCAGCTTGTTGATCGTCGGGTCGCGATAGACCGAATCGTCGTTGAAATGCGTGGTGGAAACTTCCTCGAACACGCAACCGGATTCGCTCCAGAAGTGATGCCAGACGCCCGGCATGACAAGCTGCGTGTCGCCGGGTTGTAGGACCTTGTGACGGCCATCGAGATCGGTATGCAGCTCGCCCCACAGTATCTGAAAGGTTTCTTCCTTGCGCCTGTGGTAGTGGGAGGGATGGGCCTGATGGGGCAATTGAACCAGGATCTTCTTGCAGTACTCTCGGTTGATGCAGTTGATGATTACGACGCCCGTTTCCCTGAAATTGCGAACGCCGTAGTGATGGGAGTATTCGACTTCGAATTCACTACTAAGCGGGATCCGCGCCAGGTTTAGGAGCGCCTTGACTTCATGAACTGCATGCTTGAGCACCTGGACATCGGGCGTGGGCGGAATTTCCACGGCCTCTACCATGACCGGGCCGTCGGCCGGAATATCGACAAGCGCCGGGATGTCGGTTTTCCATTGACCGCTGGATAACTGTCCCACGGTGAACGGCATCGCGAAGTAAACGTGGTCGCGTGTGATGGTAGTGCCTTTTTCTATGGGCTCACGAGCGAAAACACCGCGCTGTAGGCCGGTGATGGCATCGCGTTCTTCTGGTGCCGGCGGCAGCCGGTCGTATGACCCACACAGGACATGCGCCTTCTGCCATGCGCCAATCCACGCGTCGACTTGTCCGGGAGTGGAGGAATAGGCGTTGAGCGTGATCTTGTCCGTCGTCAGGCCGATGTGCCGCTCGAACATCTGTGCGCCTTTGGCAGTGGCAATCATCACCGGGCCGGTATCCGCCGGGTTCTCATGCGTGGACCACCCAATGGTGCAGTCCGGATAACGCTCTCGGAACGCTGTTACATTGCTGAGATTGCATTGCTTGTCCGGCGTCGGATAGATCGACACACAATGCATGATCGCGTGGTCGACCCCACGATGATCGAAGAAGCTTTTCAGATCGTCGATCTGGTGTAATTCCAGTCCCCCCGTTGAGAAAATAACCGGTTTGCCCGTGACTGCGATCGCTTCGAGTAGAGGCCAGTCAATCGCCGAGCAACTGGCCACTTTGAGGACGTCAAAACCCATGTCGACGACGACATCGACGGAGTCTTCGTCAAACGGTGTACAGACAGCGACAAGTCCTTGCGCACGAACCTCGTTCAAAAGGGTCTGAAATGCGGCGCGATCGAGTTGCGTACCGAGAAACCGAGGAATGTGTTTGTTGGCGCTGCCGACCTTGTGGCTCGGGTGCACGAAGCTGTCCAGTTGGCGGAACTGGAATTTTATCGCGCCACGCACCTGTCGCACCTTTAAGACGGCGCCGTGTTGTCTGATGATGTTCAGTCCGTGTTCGACATCGCCTTGGTGATTGTTAGCAAGGTCGAGGACGAATAGATCCTTGAAGTCGAAGCGCGATTCCATATGGACGGCCCTTGTGCGTGACGATGGCTTACCGGGTGCTAAGCGCATCTGGGGTGTATCCCTTGGCATAGTCGATTCTTATCGACCGGCGCTCTTGGTGGGAAAGGTGTATCGCCGCGACCACCAGCATAGTATCCAATCCGCGTTCAACACCGATGTGCGGAGGCAGGTTCTCCAAGGCCAGGGCATGTTCAATGTGCCGCAACTCCCGGATGAAGTCCTGTGGGCGAGTCTTTTCGATCAGTGTCGTGGATGATTCCGCGCCACCGACTTGATGGATGACCGCGTCGCACCCAGATTTGAAGCCGCAGTGCCACTCGGCAAAACCTTGATCGCCTTGGATGCGGGCCCATTTGCGAGGCGGTTGCGTGACCACATCCTGAACGATGCGCCCGGTCAGGCCGGATTGTGTCGTTACATTGGCAAGGCACAACCGATCGTAATCGACCGTTCCGTCTCGCACAAAGTCGAGTGTGGCAACAACATCGATAATTCTTCCGCCGCCGCACGCATGGGCGAAATGCTGCCAAAGGTTAATGGCGTGGGAGTGCTCACCGCTGGCGCCGCCGCCGCGATTCGAATATCCAAGATACGAATCCTGCGGGCCATCGAGCCAGGGGTGAGCGTTGAATATTCCGCCCCAGTACTCACGGAACTCTACGTCAATGGTGGAGACCGTGCCGACAGCGCCTTCCGTCAGGATCGTGGAAGTTTGCTCCACAGCTTTGCCAACGACGTGATCGTACCCGGTGAATACGGCAACCCCAAGATCTCGGCTTAGATCATAGAGTTTCTGCGCGTCGGCCAAGTCTGGCGTGCACAGTGGCTTCTCGATCAGCACCGCCCTAGGTTTTTCCGCCAATGCGGCTAGGCCGAGGGGGATGTGGCTGTCCGGCGGCGTGCCGACGCAAATCAGGTCATATTCTCCGGTCGGGGCTTTCGAGGCCTCGAACAGCCGAATGTCGTCATCCCACGCCGCATAGCGGTTTGGATAAATCTGGTTTCTCGTGCGCTCGAGGGCGGCAGTGTCCACATCGCACAGATCCACACTCCAGCCAAGCTGGCGTGCGGCGTTAGATAGATGATTGCCGATCGAGCCGGCGCCAATGACTTTAACTCTCATGAGAGTCCAGACTGGGTCTGTTAAAAGTGGGTGATTTAGAAGCCGTGCCGGAAGAAGCGAACCCTACTGTGGGGCGGGTAATTCAGCTGCTTTCCCAGAACGCCCGTGCTTTGCGCAGATCGTCCTCTGTACCAAACTCCAGCAGTGCACTAACCTCATGTACGTTGGTAGGCTCTTCTTTCATATAGCGGGTGACGATATCAGTCGTAATGTCGCCAAGTGTTCCCTTCCGCGCAAGTGAATACGCCAATTCCTTCAGTAACAGGGTATTGGAAAAGACGAAAAATCCAACCACGCCATTGTCTATCTGGGCAATAGGTTGTGGCGTTTCCAATGCGGTAATTTTTTGGGCGACACCGTTCTTCGTTTCGACTGAGTGGCGATAGGTTCCCAACACGCCTTTGGTCGCCAGTGTCGCAACGAATATTGAGCTGTCGGTGACTATAGGATTGCTCAACATGATCAGGTCGCAAAAAGAAACGACTGTTCCATAGCGACTGTCGATATGATCGAGAGCGTAAAGGAGAGAAAAAGCATTGTTGCGGATATCGTTTATGGATTCGCGAGAGAATTCAATCTTTTGATTTGGGTAGCGCCCGGCAATATAACTTTCCAACAAATCTCCATGCCATCCCGTTCCGATTACTATCTTATGTGATATCAGCAGGAATTTACTAATCAGGAGATCGATTGCGCGCTGCGAGCCAATCTTGGACAGGGCCTTCGGAATGTGTTCTGAGGCGCTCCCCATCCGGGTGCTCAAACCTCCCGCAAGGATGATGACATTGTAGCTCCGGCCTTTGTCGGAGATGAACTGACCAAGCATTTTATGTCCCTAATTCAGCAAATCTGAGTGCTTGCGAAGAAATGCTGCCGACACCAGGCCGGTTGAGCCATAGCCCACTTGGTATGGCGCAAACATGCTGTGAAACCGCCTCTGCAATTCCTCGTCCTCGCTGGTTTTCTGATAACGTCCGTCCAGTCGCTCGACCAGCTCACGGGTTGCGTCAATCAGATCTTCCGCGGTGTTATGAACCAGCCTAAAGCGGCCCCTCTCACAATCCTTAGAGAATGAGAAAAGATGATTGAAATAGAGCCATTCCGAGAAAGAGAGATATCGACCCTCATCTTGATCAAATGCCAATTTCGGCACAAAGATGCTCTGCGTTGTCTTGTTCGAAGAATATATGGTGTTTCGGATAAGGAAGAGATCTGAAACTACGGTCGGTCGATCAAATGCGGCCGCCCCCGAAAACAGGCCAGTATCTCCCGCTAAGAGAAATCTGTAGCGCGAGAATAGATAGACGTCAAGTTCGTCGCTGCGCCCGGTTTGTGCGTAGTCAAACACCAATGGGTGGCAATCGCCAGGCAAGGGTTCGGTAACGCTCAAACCCATCCGTACGACTTGATAGCCTCGGTCGGCCCAGTAATGGGCGAAGCCTACGTACGGAAGGATCTGCGGGCAACGGTGCTCGGTATCGTCCCGCACGCCCGCTGATGGGCCAGATCCCATCACCGTGCCGTAAAATTTATAGTAGGCCATGTCGCGCAAGCCGAACCCAATGATCGGTTTCTCTGGGTCAATGCCCATGTGAGCCAACTGCTTCTCCGCCGCGCGCGCGGCGCGATCCGGAAAGCAAAGAACCGGCGGGCCGCCCATATAGTCATCCTTGATGCGACGATAGTCCGTGCTGAGACTGAGATTGCGTCCGACCCGCTCAATAACGGAAAACCCGATGCGGATGAGCTTTCTTGATAATGTCCCGGTCGTTCTCACCAGGCGACAGTGTCTGGAATACAAACGCATCAACGTTTCGTTCGGGTAGCCGTCGAAATACAGAGCGATCAATAAGGGCGGTTTCTGGCCGCCAGCACTGTCCCGCAATCGCCGGAGCATGGGGTCGATGCGGTCTACGATGTCGGCCAGGCGGGTAAAGTTTCCCAACGACGCAACGCGAATATCGCGCCGCCTATATCGTAACCTCACCAAGGCGAGAAAGCAGATGGCGATAAGGTCGAATAAGCGGAAACAAATCTTAGATCCGATCATTCTTGCCCAGAGACGTGCACGGACACCCGCAGGCAGTCGTAGGTTTGCGCTGAACAAGCGGGTCAGAGGAAAGTGGCCAATCACCTTCAATGGCACCTTGGACAGGATCCCGACCGGATCGTCACGAATCACCGTTTCCGACAACAGCGTGCGAATATTGGTTTGGTCGATGGCGGTCCCATTAGAGATATCATCAAACGCAGCAATCAATTGTAGCATGGCGGGCGGATCGGGATCGGCGTCCAATATGTCGCGGACAGCCTGCAGGGCCTCTTTGGGTCGGCCCAGGGCCGCAAGAGTAAGGCACTGTTCCAACCGCCACGGATAAGTTGGGCTTGTAATTTTCTGGCAACGCTCCAGCGTTCGCAGTGATATGTCCGGCCGGCCAATCACCCTTAAATCACGCGCCGTAGCTATCAGTGACTTTGCGTCATGCAAATTCTCCGCTCGCCGTGCCAGGCTCCGCGCATCGCGTACCTTCTCTGGTCTCAATTCAGTCATACAGTGGGGCCAAGTGATTTTTCTGGGCTAGCTCTACTGTGACGTCACAACTCCCGAGACGGAGTTGTCACGTGCAGAGGGATGAATAGCTCGGACGGAAAGGCAGGCTTGCTACATGGTATGCCAGTCAGCTCGTCAATAAAGACGATTTTACCTTCCGCCCACTCAAGCATCATGCGGTAATAGAGTGTCTCTGAGTACTCGGTGAGAAGGAACCGCGCTAAAATCTCGTTGAAGGTTCTTCTGCCAAGGTCCTTTTTCATCAACCGCTGAAAACGTACCGATGGATCAACACACAGGAAGAAGATATTTTTCAGCTGAGTAAGCAAGAAGGGCGGCCCAAAAATCGCACCCTCGTAGAGGAGGGTGCCGGTGGCTGGAATATCTAGATCGGCGCCATATTCCCCCGTCGACCGATCGTAGGGTCCGGATACTTTGATCGGTATTCCTGCTTGCAGGCTCTCCAGGTCGCTTAAGATAGCGCCCCAGTCCCACCAATTGAACTGGTTCGCCGCATCCTTATAACTGTCGACCGAACGCATATGTTTTTGGGAGAGCAGCAACTTCCGCTCCTCGGAGGTGCCGATGAATGCATAATCGGCGGAATAGACGCTGCATCGTATTTCCCGAGCAAGCCAATTGGCAGTATAAGACTTACCAGCGCCGGCGGGGCCCGTAATTCCGTAGGTGCCTGGGCCGCTACCGAGAATTAAGTTTGTTATGACATCGCGGCGGGGGGCTGTTTCCGATGACAACGTCTTGTTTGCTCCTGTGCAAGAATTTACCGAGAGTAGGTTTCGGCACAAATTTCGCGGAAATTTGCCAAGAATAGAAATGCGAACAATGGCCTGTTCTTGAAAAAAACCACTCCAGCTAAGGCACGGAATGGTTCTCAGAATACATATCTTTGGTACCCAGTACCTCCGCAAATGAAAGGGAACTAAATTGTCTAGCGCATTCGGTCTCGTTCTTCGGGTTATTCGGAAACACAGTGGTAAGCCGATCGGCCGTGCAATTCAGCGCCTCTCGTACGCCATTTACCGTGCAAGCAACAATCCTGGCTATCATTTTGCAGATAACGGTGAACTGCATACTCTTCAAGCATTTAGTGCTGTTCAAGGTCACAAGACTGTATTGGATGTTGGCGCAAACCACGGCGAATGGTCTAGGGCTTGCCTTAATCTATTGGGCAACAGGGCAAAGGTGTACGCATTTGAGCCAAGCAATTCATCTTTCGAAAAGCTACGGCTAAACACGAAGGACCTGGGAAACATTTTCCCGTTTCAGATGGGCTTGTCGGCCACCGATTGCGAATTGGACATTCTGGTCAGCGACAGCGTTCCGCAAAAATCCAGCGTTGAGGCGGAATCCGCGAAGGCAACGTCTCCGCAAATTGATGACTACCGCAAAGAAAGGCAACGCTTTGTCCGCGGGGAAGTTTTTTGCCGGGACCAGGGCTTAGAGCACATTCATTTTCTCAAGGTTGATACCGAAGGCCACGACCTTCAGGTGTTGGCCGGTTTCGAACGCATGATCGCCAACGGCAGTGTCGATGTCATTCAGTTTGAGTACAATAGATTGAATATTTTTACCAAATACACGCTCCATGATTTTTACAATATGTTGAATGAAAATTTTACCCAGTGCGGGTATTCGATTGGGCGCATATATCCAAGTGGCGTTCTTTTCAAGTCATACAGCGTATACGACGAAAATTTCGTCGACGGGAACTTCCTTGCTGTGCGGACCGCGTTGCCGGACCTTGTCGCGACGTTCAGAATTTAGGGGCCCGCGGGCAAATTTCTTCACCTACGACTGGATGCTGTTGCATAGCCACCTTTCGCGGCCGCGTTAGGTTTGTTCGCCGATCGACTCAGCGTCGGGCCTTTCGGCGCTCAGTTCACCGAGTGGACCGAGGCGGAACCGATGGAACGAGCCCGCCTCTATCGCCGGTAACCGGTCCGCCTCAGCGCCAGGGAAAGCTAGGGCCAAGGCAGCCTGAATTACGCCTTTATGAGTTACAGCAATGATCGGTTTCCCGTTCGCCGCCAGTTCGGCCAGCCAGGGTTTGATCCGGCCTTGGACACTGTGGCCACTCTCTCCGCCCGGCGGACAAAATTCAATGTTGGGATAGTCAATTCCCGGGATATCCCGTCCCAGTGACCGACGGATATCCGTCAACGCTATTCCTTCCCAATCGCCCCAGTCGGCTTCGATTAGGCGGTCCTCGATGAGGGGACTTGCGCCCAGGAGGCGTGCGGTCTCCTGGGCGCGCCCAAGAGGACTGGAGACCCATATCGCCTCAGCCATATCGGCTGTAGGCCGCACGGTCTTGGCCTGACGCCGACCTCGTTCGCTTAGCGGCACGTCCGTCCGCCCCTGTAACCGACCTTCCTCATTCCATGCCGTCCGGAAATGCCGAATGAGAGTCAGGTTAATCATAAGCCGGCATGTCGAGCGTCTATTTGAAACGAATCGCGGCTTGAAGCTCGCTGAAGGCGAAGTACTCGAACTCGTCCTCGCTAAAGACTTCCATCAGGGCGCGGTATTCATGACGTCGCCAATTGGGGTAGCCATACAGCTCATCAAACAATATGACCGTTCCACTCACACAGCGATCTTTAACAGTCTCAAGGGCAAACTTTGTCGGCGTGTAGGTATCCATATCACAGTGTATGAATGAAATTGGTTCATCAAGATGGGTGTCCAAGAAATCCTGTAAGGTCTCCTGCACCCAACCTTTAATCAACTGAACGTTGCCTGGCACATCGGGCAACTTTCCGCCGGTGCTAAAGTTTGTTTTGAACACACCAACCTGCCCGGTCCAGTCTTCTTCCAGGCCCTCGAATGAATCAAAGCCGAAAACAGTTCTGTTGTCGTCGCGGTCAGTAAGATTTTTGGCGAATAGCCTAGTTGAAGACCCCGTATAAACGCCAAACTCAAGGATCAGACCATCTGGATTGATGTCGCGAAATGCGAAGGTCCTTATCTTGGAGATTGAACGGAATAGGGCGATATTATCCAGCTTGGATTCCAGGAAGTCGGCACTGTCCTGCCGCGCCCTTTCGTTAAGAATCTCCAGAATTGTCAACTCTCTGCCGGTGGTCAGAGATTCATGCCAAAGCTTCCCGATACGCCGGACAAACTTTCTAGCTACTTCCTTCATGTCACCAACGCAAAGCTGTCTGAATGTTGCAGGTTCGCATCGCTATGCTAGCTGACCATCCGGCGATACAGGTCGGATTTCTCCAGGAGAAGGTTGTGGGAGCCTCGGGCGTCCAAGCGGCCATTTTCGAAAACCCATATCTCATCGCAACTTCGCACCAAGCCAAGGCGATGAGAAACGATAATCGTTGTAACCACGCCATGCAATTTCTCGATAGACTCCGCGATTTCGCGTTCGACAAGGGTATCGAGCGAACTCGTCGCCTCATCGAGAATAAGAATGTCGGCGCCGCGATAGAGCGCGCGGGCAATGGCAACACGTTGCCGCTCTCCGCCCGAAAGCAAGTTGCCTTGCTCTCCCAGTCGGGAAGAAAGACCCTTCGGCAGCCGGTCGACAACCTGTTCTAAGCGTGCGAGCGCGATGGAGCGGGTGAGGCGTGCTTCATCGGCCTTTGCGGTCGACCGGAATACGACGTTTTCCCGCATCGATGCATCGAGCAAGAATGGGCGTTGCGATACGTAGCTAAACCGCCTTCGCCAGGCTCGTTTGTTATCGGCCTCTAGGGGATGCCCATCAACACTAACGACACCTTCCGAGGGATCGAGTAATCCCGCGATCAAGTCTATGACCGTGCTCTTTCCCGCACCGGATGGCCCGACCGCGCCATAGGATTTCCCCTGTTCAATATTCAAGGAAACAGCCGAAACGGCCCTACTTTTCGTATCGGTGTAACTGAGAGAGACTTTATCGAGGCGGATCTCTCGCCATGGCTGTGGTTTCAAATCATCTGGTGGTGCCAACTCCGTTTTTCCGGTGTCGGCGATCAACTGCTCCAGATCGTCGATGATCGGAAAGGAGCTCAAGAGGGTGGTTAGACCAGAAACAACAGTTGAGAAAATTGGCATGAGGCGAAGTGCCGAAAGCCCATACAGCAGCATAAGTCCGGCCAGTTCAACGCTTTGCGCCTCGAATATGACAACAAATACGCTCATGCCGACGAGTGCCCCGTAAGCAAGTGACTCGAGAACGATACGCGGAATTTGTGCCCATTGTTGTCCTTTCGCATCCCCTTGCGCATAGAGCGTGACCTGATCGTCGAACAGCGAGCCAAAATGATCCTCAACGCCAGCCATCTTGACTTCCTTGATGCCGAGTACGGCTTCCATGCTAACGCTGCTCGCCTTGAGTATCGCGCGCCTCTTTACCACGGCAAGACGCAGTAGTTCCGGTCGCACAAATACGAAAATCGCCATAGCAAAAACTGAAACGAATGTTGCGACAATTAGACCCGATACTGGATTTGCCCAGATCAGTACGGCAACGACGATGCCTGCAAACATAAGATCGTTAAGCAATTGCAATAGTGACCGGATGAACTGCCGCGACCATGTCGTAACAAATCCGAATAGAAGTTCCCGCAAGCGAGCGGAATTTTGCCGGACGAGCCAGGAGTACTGTGACGTGAGAATTTGCTTCATAAGAAGCGATTTGAGCCGCACCTCGCAGGCAGCAGAGAATCTTGACATCCACCCCGCATGGAGCCAACTGAAGACGGCCTTAAAGAGGATCAGAGCGGCAATACTACCCGCAAGCGTCAGTAGAACCTGTCTTCCCTCAATTTCACCGAATATGGGCTGCAGCCATGCCAGAATCTTACCGGTAGATGATCCTTTGGGATCCATCATAAACTGGACCAGGGGAACAATAGATACGAGCAAGGCGGTCTGCAGGAGGGCATGGAACATCGATGAGGCTACGAGGTAGAGCATTCGTTGGCGTTCTTGCACTGTCATCAGCGCGAGGCCTTTCTTAATTCCTCCGATCTGGCCACTGACACGCAGAAAAAAGTCACGCCGGTTCATTGAGTATTAAGTCCAGAAATGACGCCTGAGCCACCCAAACAATTTAGGGCGCCAATATAGATGTAAGGCGAAATGCACAGAAGCAGTGTTGTAACAAGAAACGGTGGTTCACTAGAGCTGGTCGCTCAAAAAACAGCAATATGAAATTCCGGAAGGCCGTGGGACTAAACTTTTCGCATCACCGCTTGGGTCCATTGTGGCGACCCGTGTTCCGAAAGGTCTCGGAAGGTTTCGACTTTCAGCCCCCCTAAACTCGCTATAAGTTCGCAGAAGTCGCGCGCTTTGGTCCAGTGCATAGTGTCGTGGTTACCCACCGCAAAACCTTCTTCGTAACCATATACGATGTCTGCGACGAATAGGCCTTCCGCTTTGAGGACGCGGCGTATCTCCGACAAAATCTTGTCGAGATCCCAGGCATGATCGAGGCAATTCATATAGACGCAATCGACCGAGTCATCGGCGAAATTGAGGGCATGGAAATCGCCGACAACGACGAACTCAGGAGCCGCCCCGGGATTAAGGTCTATGCCAATGGCGAAATGGCCAAGTTCTATGAAAGCTTTGACTTCTTCTCCTCGCCGCGCCCCTAGACAAAGAACCGACCCATGCGGCGTCAACTGATCGATGAGTTCGAATCGCTTGCGGAAAAGCCGTACCGCTTTTTCGGCATTTACGAAAGCCTCGCCACCCAGACTATCCAATTTGTCAACTTGATGGGCAGTGTACTCGTCGTAGTCGGCATAACGACGCTTGGAGATGGTGCCGTCATGGCCCCAGTTGTCGCTCTGAAATTCTTCCCGTTGCGCCTTCATTCTTGCGGCAAATGCCGCCAATTTTTCGGCCGACGGCGTTGGGTCCTTGAAGAGGCTGAAAAACTGGCGCCACCCCTTGGATGTAAGCACCATGAAGATTTTCGAAGGGGATCGAGACAGAATCGACCATGATCGACTCATTGCGTGGCTGATCTGCGGTCTAGTCATGAGTTTCTCTACAAAACGATTTGGCGACAGCAATAGATCTGCGCTGAATTATCGGATGCGATAAGCGATGGCTATTTACGAATGGCCACCACCGGGCCTGCGTTGAACTGGACTTTCTGAGGAATGTCCTTCGTCTCAAAAACGACGTGGAACCCAAGCTTCTCAATATGTTTTATCCTTCCGGTGAAGTATCCGGCGCGCCGAATGTACGCGCGCGCATGCTTGTTCACATTGTAGTCGCGCCACGGCTCGACCAGCACAATGGCGCGGTCGGCTACGCGGACAATTTCGTTGAGCGCCTGTTCGCGAATCTGTTCCATTTGCTCGAGAGCGAGCCGAGTGTAGACAAGGTCAAAGGACCGGTCCGAATATGGCAACGCCCTTGCATCGCCGACACGCAAATCGGCCCTTTGGTGGGCGCTCAGGTCGCATGCCGGCAGCGGCGAGTTGTTGGCTATCCCAGGGGGCAATTCGGTTAGCTTCTGGATCTCTTGCGCGACTTTGACACCGGAGGGCGTCAATTCAACGCCCGAAAACGAAACCTGTGGAAAACGGGCGGCCAGCGTTAGGATCGTATTGCCATTGCCACACCCGACTTCCAGGACCCTCTTCGCATCGATGGCTTCTATCGCATTCATTATATAAAGGATGTGCACTTGGCGCAGTATCTGGGGTGAAGCAATAAGACCGCGTTGGCGCCATTCAATAGCGAAACTGCGATCATTGAGACCTTCAACATACTGTTCGAGCGAATCAGCCGATGTCCAGTGGTTCTCATAGGCCTTGCGGACATCGGTCTGTGCCGCCGCGTTTCGGCCCGTATGAAACATGCGTCGCAACCACTGTCGCTTTCCGAGTGCACGGTTGCTGATCCCGTGAGCCGCGCGTTCCCGCCACGCCGGATCACAAATATTGAACTCTTCACGGATATGGGGCGCGATGAGCGAGTCGATAAGTGTGTCATCGACTGCGAACTCATTGCCGAGAGGCGTTTTGGTTGAGAGTTTCTCGGAAACGCTAGGCATTGTCGTCTTCCTGCCGTCTATTGGCCTGCGCGAGGCTTTGGCCAAACTGGGAACGAAATCTGATGGCGGTTGGTTCAATCCACGAACATCAGGGCATTCGGCTCGCTGAGCTTGATGCCTTCGAGCAACCCGCGAGTGACGTGTAGGTGCCCACCCTTGACAACCCTCTTGGCCGGGTATGCCGGCAGAGCGTCCGGGCGTGGCACATACTGAAACTGAAAGACCAGTCTAGGCCGCTCCGTCGCGCGACTTCCTTGGTGCAGGCACCGGCTCGTATCGACAAAGAGGCCGCTGCCAGCGGGGCCGTTTGCGATGATCGCGTGTTTCTCGGAAACAGTGCGATAGACATCGTAATCCCTAAGCGTCTTTAGCAATCCGCCGTGACGAAGCGGCCGCGACGTTAGGGTCTTAGGGAAAAAGGTCAGGCCACCACTCCCTGGCCCTACATCCCAGATGTTGATGAAACACTTTACCTGATTCAAGGCATCGCCATCGACATGATACATTTGGCTGCCGTCGATGGTGTCGTTTACCGCCGAATAGAAGACCCCCAAGGAATGAAGCCGCGGCACCTGACCAAGGTACCCTGTTACGGTTTCAGTGACTGCGGCGCTCAACGCAAAATCGGCCAGGATTGGATGCGCGCGCAGATCGTCATCGGTCAAGATGTTGTAGAAATAGTGTTTGTTTACCGGCCTAAGCCCAATCTCGTGCGCATGTCGCGTGTATATATCCTGGCATGCGGCGACGATTGCAGACGCTTCTTGGAATGTATCGTCAGAAAACAGCCTGTATCCGGAATCCCGCGGTACAAATGCGGACCAGCGCGAAGTGGTGCGGAGTTTTCGGGCATTGCGGCGGGCAGCGAGGTGCGCTGCCGGCCGCGTTGCCACGCGCCTGGCCTCGATGAGATAAAGAGCGAGGAGGGGCCATCCGGTGCGAAATCCTTTTCGCAGGACACGGCGGTCCAGGCGCTGACCGATCGAGAGATCAGGCATGCGCCGGACCCATGAACCCGGAAAGAGGCCGGAAATCGTCGAAACCCATGCACACAAATACCTTCCCTACGCCGGCGCGAGAATGAGCTGGTAGGCCCCGGCCGCTACCGGGGGGCGCGCTTTTCATTTCCGCCAGAATCCTTCAAGATATTCTCATGGCATCAAAATCAACATCCACGCAATTCCCGCAGATGTTTTCCCTGTACGGCCAAAGCGCCATCGTTACCGGTGCCTCGCGCGGTATCGGGTGGGCACTGGCGGAAGGCCTCTCCCAGGCTGGTGCCTCGGTAGTTGCCGTTGCTCGCTCCAGGCGTCCCGTAGAACCATTCTCCGCGAGCGTCAGATACCAGTCCTGTGATGTGCTCGATATCGCCGCATTCGAAAAATGTCGAGACGCCGCGATTGAACTCGACGGCCGTCTCGACGTGCTGGTCAACTGTGCTGGCATCAGTATTTCCGGTTACGAAATGGACGCATTCGACCAAACGATGGCGACCAATCTGCGCGGACCCTATCAGTGCGTTCGTGCCGTTACCGGGGCGATGCGGGAAAGGGGCCGTGGTTCGATCATCAACGTCACCAGCTTGGCTGCCTTCAAGGGCTTCCCCGACAACCCCGGTTACATCGCCGCCAAGGGTGGCTTGAGCCAGCTGACCCGGGCGCTTGCCTACGACCTTGGGCCGGCCGGTATTCGGGTCAACAACCTGGTGCCGGGCTATATCGCCACGGACATGACGGCGGCGACCAACTCGGATTCCATTGCCCACGATCAAAGAAGCCGGCATACAATGCTGGGTCGATGGGGTGACCCCGCCGATCTTGTCGGCGCCGCGATCTTTCTCGCCTCCGATGCTTCCGCATATGTAACGGGCCAAGACATTGTCGTCGATGGCGGCTGGCTCGCGAAAGGACTCATTTAACACTAGAGCCGGCCCGCGGCGCGCCAAGCCGAAAACGCCGCGGCAATCGCTTTGCAATCGTGCAAGGCTGAATGGGCACGGCCGTGGACACGGATACCAGCCAGATCCGGCAAGTCCGAAGAAATGAGTTCCTGTTGCGGCACATTTAGAGTTTGGGCAAGCAAGGGGCGGAAGTTGTACCAGCGGTCTCCTCCCCATCGGAATGCGACGCCATTCATCGCGCAGTTTTCCCGAAGAATCGCGCCGTCATAACCGTTGAAGACGACCAGATCAGCTGCAGAAAAGAGGCTAGAGAGATCGTCCAGCGCCTCGGTGAACTGTCGAGCCTTGGATACCAGATGTTCTTGCGTGATCCCGGTCAGGGACACGAAGTACTCGGACAGAACCGGGTTGCGGGTGGGCTGCATCAAGATCTCTATGCCATCCGTGGCGGCAAAGGCCCGTCCCGCGTCAACAAGTAAAACGCCTACCTGAACAATCTCACGCCACTCCCAGGGTTCGCTCCATTGTCGTTTTGCCGATCCCTCCCAGGCGGTGTATTCGAGGTCCAGAATTCCGATCAGGCCCCGGTCCGGCCAAGTGACGAGCGGTGGATCGTCGGGTACGGTCAGCGTAGGCATACCGCTCAGGCCAAACTCCCCGACCGCTTAAGTGCGGATAGGGAATCAAGGCCTTCACGTACGAGGCGGACAAAATTCTGCTTGTAAAACGCTAGCACGCTAGCCGATAGAACGGAGTGGTGCGTCATCGTGCGCAGCTGGCTGTCGAGGTCGTATTCGTAGTCGAGGAAATAATCTTTCTTGGCGCCTTGGCGCTGTTGTTCAGTTCCAAGATAGGGCGAGAAGAAAGCAACGGTCACATTATCCGGATCCAAGGCCTGGTTGAAGGTTATCGTTTCCAGAATAGATTCCTCAGTTTGGTCAGGAATACCGATAATGTTGTATGCCGTTCGGCGGATCTCTGCCTCGCGAAGCAACATGAAGGCCCGCACGATGGCGCTCTGATTGCTGAATCGGTTCAAAATATCCTCTCGGAATCCCTGGGTAGACAATTCGATACCCATACCGACGCCATCGACTCTTAGGCGTTTCAGCAGCGGGATAGTTGAGGGGTTAATGCCTTCAGGTCGAGTTTCTATATAGAGCCGTATCGGCATTTCGTTCGCATCAAAGAGGTCTGCTAGCTCCAGCAACGTCGACTTCTCGATAGTCAGGAAGTTTGTGTCCTGGCAACGGAACAGTGTAATGCCATACTCGTTGTGCAAGGTCACAATCTCTTCAAAAACGCGTTTCGCGCTCTTGTGCCGAAGATAGCGATTGAACTCGCGCAGCGCGCCGCGTGGCGTCGTCTCTTCAAAGCCGTAGTAGCGCTGAATCACCGTTTCAACGCAGTAGCTACAGGTGAATGGGCAGCCGCGCGACAGCTCGTAGTCGACCGCCCTAACAACCTCACCGCAATAGGGGCGCAGGAACGTCTGGTCGTCGAACAGGCTGTAGTCGTAGGGGCCGATGGCGTCGAGATCGGAGATAATTTGCTGGCGGGGGGCCTCGATGATATCAGTGCCATCGCGGCTGATCAGGCCGGGAATCCGGTCGAGGCCTTCGCCCGATTGCCATGCGTCGACAAAGTCTTGGAGGACAAATTCGGATTCGCCGCCGATGAAATAGTCGACACCGGAAAAGCGTATCGCCGTCTCGCCGGCGGACGCTGTCGGTTGCAGGCCCCCGCAAACCTTAATCGCCGGGCATGAGGTTTGAGCTATCAAGTCGTGACCGAATTGGATGGCGGCGTATTCGCCCTCGCCGTGGATATGGGCCGATATTGCCGCCCAGAAAATAATGTCTGGCGCAAACTCGTCGAGCTTGGCCTGGAGCGCGGTCGTGACCGGTGTGTCGCTAAACCTCACCAGGCTCTCGTACGCAGAAGGTTGGTACTGCAGGTTGGCCGTGTTGAAGGCGTTTTCGTTTTGCGCCCAGTCGCGAAAAAAGGTCGCATCGAACAAGGCGACCTCGTGGCCGCGGGATTTCAGCACGGCAGTATGGCTTGCAATCCAGATGGGGGTAATGCCGCGCCCCCAACGACTTGGGTTTAACAATAGCACCCGTGCCATCATTTACTCTCCACGCATCCGTCGGTTCGCCTCGGCAAGTTCGATCTCGTAGTCGATGTCGATCGATTCACGATCGAGGCAGAAAGGCAAAATGTTATCACCGGTCAGAGACCTCTTCTCGAAAATCGTCGCCGGACGGGTGATGTCGATAAATCCGTCCTGCTGATAAACGGTTGGCAGCATTTGACGGGCTTGATTGTAAGGTTCGTCGATATCCGGAAGGCTGAGTAGGGAAGACAAGAAACCACCGTCCGAAAGCCGCCACATCTTGTAGGGTGAGAAGCAGGCGGCGGTTACGGCGCGCAGCGAATCCGCCTCCGGCCGTTCGGCAATCAGCCTAATCGCGCGGTCAATCTGGTCGATATCCCGAATGGGCGTTGTCGGCCGCAACTGGACGACCAGATCGGGTGCATACCGTTCGTTGTCGCGCAACCAGGTCAAGGCGTGGTGGACGAACTCATAGTCGCTGCTCAGGTCCTGGGCAAACTCGCTGGGTCGAAGGAATGGAACCTCGGCGCCTGCGGCCCGGCCGACTTCGGCGATCTCCGGCTCGTCGGTCGTCAAAATGACCCGTGTGATGCAGGAGGCACGGCGTGCGTGCTCGATTGCGTGGACCACCAGCGGTTTTCCACCAACCTCGCGCAGATTCTTGCGCGGCATGCTTTTCGATCCGCCGCGCGCCGGCACTAGGGCCAGAACCTCCAAGCCGGCGCCCTTGTTCGACCCGGTCATTTGGCGTGTTCTTCCGGATTAGCAGGGGCATACACCAGGCCCAAAACGTTTTCGGCCAGTTCACGCGCAGCGCCGTCGCCGCCCTTGGATGTCAGCACCGTACGGGCGGCGGCCAATACCGTGAGGTGAGCGTCGGCGACCGCGACGGGAAACCCCACCGATGCCATGGCGGTCAGGTCGTTCAGATCGTTACCCACGAAAATCACCCGGCCGAGATCGATGCCTGCTTGTCGGCAATGCTGGACCAAGGCCTGCTTCTTATCCCTGACATTCTGCAGCACGGGGGTGTGCAGTTTCTCGGCGCGCCGCGCCACGACCGCATTGCGTTCCGTGGAGAAAATCATAACCGGAATACCGGCCAAACGGAACATGTCGAACCCGAGACCGTCGGCACGATTGCACACGACGCCCTCACGCCCATCTTCCAAGACGATTACACGGTTGTCCGTGAGCACGCCGTCAAAGTCGAAGACGATCAAGTCGATAGAGTTGCGACTAATGGGTTCCATTCCAGAGATTAACGTTCTAGCCCGCAGAAAAGCGATTCAGCCGTATGATTGAATAGTCGGGCCTGTGCCCTCATTTGCTGACGCGCCGCACCGAAGCGGCCGCGGATATCGTTGGGATCGGAGAGCACACGATCTATCATTGCCGTCAGGCGATCCGCCATGTCGGCGTCGAAGGCGTCGACGGCTAGATCGGAGATGCCGATATTCGCCAGGAAATCGCTCATTCTGTTCTGAGTCGTCAGCGGAATCATTGGTGTGCCAAGACCGATGCTGGGTGACATTGAATGAACGCGCATGCTGATGATCAAGTCAGCTTTGCGATAGCGTCCATAGAAATGCCGACTCCCTGAGATCCGAGCTAGGCCGGTTGAAATCATCCTCTGATGCGCCAGGGCCGGTTTGCACATGTCGATGAAGTCGGCAATCATCCGCAAATCATCGAAATAATGGGGGACGAGAATAAGGTTGACATCCCAACGTACTAACATCCGCTCGACTGCGACGACGATCTCCCGTAGCATTTTCGCCCGGCGCTCGGAGCTGCCGTAGCGAAATTCCGCGTCCTCATCATTGAACGCCAGCAAAACGTTCGAGCGACCGCGCTCAAACTCTGGATACTCTGTATCCTCTTCTGCCGGCAAGAATACACCGGGATCCGGAATGACGTGAAGGTTGTCTCCAGAGATCCCGAACCGCGAGGAGAGCCACTCCCGCGTGCCGTCGTTGCGCAGTGCCAAGAGCATGTTACGCCGACCGAGAATGTGATCGATGGTCCAGCACAAATTATCTGCATGATGATACGGTTGATTATCCCAGTGTCGGTACGAGATGCCGTAGAATACCAAAGGCGCTTCAATCTGTGACCATAACGGTCTTGGCAGATTGAAGCGCATGCCGGCGTCGGCATAGAATTCACGGCCATTGATGGCAACGGCCCCGCCGACGAGCATGCCATCCGATCGATCGTTGATTAGCGAGACGAATTTCTGATCGAATTGCTTGAGACCGAAAGTGTAGTCATCCCAAGGTTCGCGGGACCATTTAATAGGGCGCGCGAAATCTTCCTCGATAACTCGCTCGGCCCCTTCCGTTAACGCGCCGTTTCCTACGTTCGCGCTGTTTCCGTTGACTAAATGAATCAGCGATAGCGTGGATTTCCGGGTGGACATTCTCCGTCTTTCCATTGCCTGCAACGTTACCCAACTCGGCGAAGTTTGCTTTTGATCGGCACCTCATCGGCCAACACGCGTTTGACACCATCGCCGTGGACGACAGGCCACATCGCGATATACTTCGACAGAAGGTCCATCCCTCGTGGCTCTAAGCTTGCCGCTTGGTCGCTGCCCCACATCGCTCTGTCCAGCGTGATATGCCGTTCGACAGCGCAGGCGCCGAACCCAGTTACGGCCATAATGGACGGCATAACGCCGACTTCATGGCCGCTATAACCGAGCGGAAGGTTGTATCTTTCACGTAATGTATTGATCACTGACAGGTTGAGTTCATGGTCTTTAGATGGGTATGTCGACGTCGTGTGCATCAGCACCAGGTTCGCGCCGCGCAGTAATTCCACAGCATGATCGATCTCGTCTATGGTGCTCATACCGGTCGATAGAATGATCGGACGGCCGGTCGCCTTGATCCGTTTCAAAAGCCCATCGTCGGTTAGGCTCGCCGATGCGATCTTGTAGCAAACCGGATCGAAGGGTTCGAGAAAATCGACGCTGGTCTCATCCCATGGTGAGCAAAACCAATCGATCCCCTTTTCGCGGCAGTATCGGTCGATCTCCATATATTCGTCTTTCCCGAACTCCAAACCATGCTTGAGATCCCCGTTTGTCGTCCCAAACGGCGATTCGCGCGAGCGTGCGAGATCCTCCGGCGTGAAGACGATTTCTATGGTACGCTTCTGGAACTTGACGGCGCTGAACTTGTGCTCGACGGCCTTATCGATAAGTCGCCGGGCGATGTCGATGTCGCCGTTGTGATTAATGCCGATTTCTCCAATGAGATAGCAGGGTTCGCCGGGGCCGACGCGCCGACCGCCAATTGTAATCGCTTTCTGCGTCATTTCCGTATCTCGCTTTCTAGAATGAATCTTCTCCCGATACCTTGCGCTAAAGCGCGAGCTTTTCAGGCGGAACTCGATGGCTGTGGCTGAGGCCGGTTAACTCTTGCATTAGGGCCTGGCGGACGCGTTCACTGGATTTTCCATCCGCATTCCCCGTCCACTTGGCAAGGGCGGCAAGAGCTGCCGGACCAAGCTGCTCACGGATCGAGCTTGGCGATTGACAGTGACGCTCAATGCGGGCGACCAGATCCTCCACCGAACTCGCGTGTTCCACGGCGTCATGGAGTTCCACATTGAACCCATGATAACGAGGATCAAGGGCCTCTCCGAAATGCGGTACAACGACCGGCTTGTTGACGGCCAGTGCCTCAAGCAGAACCGTCGTATTGTGGCCGCAAACGACCCAACTGGCTTCAAGTAGCGGTGTCGCCTCGCCCGCTGCGACAATCCGGAGGTTCTTAGGGCGCTTTCCTTCCTGATCGAGCAAGGCCGCGACCTCGTCACGCTCATGGACACGAGGACGAACGATGACGTCGTAGGTGGGGTTTCTTTCCGCCAATAGGATGGCCGCGCGGTAGGTGCCCCGGCAGAGTTCGTCCCATGCCAGGTCGCTGTCGATCCCAGAATAGCTGGGGAGGAAGTTGTTCGGTAGAAAGGCCAGCAGCAACACCGTCGGTTGTGGCGAGCGGAGGGGGACACTCCCCGCGGCGGCTAGCCGGCGCCATTTATGATTGCGATCGAGACGCGGCATGCCCACGATGGTGATCTGATCGGGGCGGGCGATATACCCTTCGATTTGGTGATCGCGCTCCGACTCGTGGTAAACGAGCACCCGCCGACCAGTAAATTGCCCGCGTTCCTTGCGAAACAGTTCCCGCAGCATCTTACTTCTCTCTGGCGGCTTAATGCCTTCCTTGTGTAGCACGACGAATGGCGTTCCATTCGCTTCGAGCTCACTGGCAAGTTCGCGTTCCGCCCAATAACACCAGTTACCCGTCAGGACAGCGTCGTACCTCGACACCATCGACATATATCGCCAGATTTTCTTCCATAGCTTGCGATAGCGTTGCTTCGCCCGCGTGGCAGCAGGATCGTCGGAGATATAGGCATCGTCACCGCAAATGGTACGTGGCAATATGCCCAGTGCCAGCGACTTTAGTACCGCGCGCCTCACGCCAAACGCTTGAATCTCCTTCGCTTCGCCGAGGACTTCCAGCACATCTTCGACAAACACCGCCTTTTCAATTACCAGAACACGATGTGGTGCCGGGCCGCCGGTCAGTGGGCGGATCGTCTTGTGTATTAGGTACGCAGCCGGAAGCGCGAGCCCAAGCTTCGCCAGGATTGGCAACAGCGGCAATGCCACGTCAAAACTGCTGCGCGCCTTGGCCAGCACCTTGATGAGGCGGTAGTAGTTCGTAAGCCTTTCGGCAATGTGGCTGAGACGAGGCGTCATCGATCGATCGGCCTTCATGTCGTGTGCGGTGTGTGGTGTCAAACCGGCTGCAGTACGGCCGCGGATTTGCGGTCGCACTGGCTGTCCATCTGTCTCGGCACGGGAACGTGATTGCTGCCGTCCGCGGCAATGAATTCTCCCTGACGGGCCACCCACTCATCTTCGGAGCACGCCAAGGCGTCAATGAAGGGGAGGTAGCGTTCGATCCGGGCGGAACGAATCAGCTTGTGCAAGGGTTGTTCCCGCACGCTTGAGGGCTTGTGGTAGGGGAACGGCCATTGCATGACGAAGTGAAAAATGAAATGGAACAGAGCCGCCTCCTTCGCCGCCTCCTGTTCGAACGGCGGAACTTCCGGCAATGCGGCGAGTCGGCGCAAGTGCGCGAAATACGCATCGGTCGATTCGCTATCTACGGTAAAGCCCCGCCGACTGTAGTAGACAGTCGCACCGACCACGGCCGTCCTGCCCAGCATCGCCATTTCCATTCCGGTCGTCGAGGAAAAGACGACACCAAACTGGCACTTCTCGATCAGGTTGTAGGTGTTCACGGCCTGATCTCCGGGAATCATGGTGAGTCGCTCATGCCCGTTGAAATCCGCAAGGGTTGCTTCACTACGCTCTTTGCCACCATAGGAGGCGGCTTCCCCGGGATGGGCCCGCACAACCACATGAATGTCGGTTTGCGTCAGCAAAAAGCGAACCGTTTGCAGTAGCCACTCTCTCATGCTGGGGAAAAGGCCCAGCAACGTGGAGTAACCGGCATCGTAAGGGACGTTGGTGCAGACCAGAACAAAGCGCCGGCCGTCCTCGACACCCGCAGCGCGCAACGTTTCCTCGAGGGTCTGATCGGGCGATTTCTGCAAAGCCCAACCCCAGTTGGCGGTGGAGGCGTGGCGGCGTTCGTCCAGCAAAGTCAGAGCGCGATTCACGGCGAAGCTTCGAAAAGGCTCGTTGTGATAGCCAAGCTCCTTGCGATGCCGCCAAGCGGCATCCACGTCGTTGAAGGCCAGAAAGTGATCGCCGTGGTTGAGCACTCTCACGCCCCGAAAGTCAAACTTCTCAAAGGCATTCACGGGCAGGCCCAGGGCCTTGGCCGTCTGACAGAATTGCGCCGTCTCGAAGGTGGCGCCATTGGGGACCAGGACCATATCGAAGTCGACCCGATGTCGTGATAAGTACGCCATGGCGATGGCTCGGGTATTGCGGGCCTGCGTCTTGTAGTAGGTCCATGCCGTCCTCACATCCGGGTCAGTCATATCGATGGTTTCGCGGCGGGTGTACATTATTGTGTCGCTGAGCACCTGCGCGTTTAGGACCTCTTTGTCGATCGAGATGTTCTCGACCGGGATGTCCGAGAGGTCGACGCAACGTAATCTGCCGCCACTCAGTCGTTTGACACGGCCGAGAACTGCCCGCAGGTAGGGCTTCGCGCTCGGATGATCCTCGAGAGGTGGTTTGATGGGACTTTGCAATTTGGGCAGGTAGCCCATGGTAACGCTGTGTCCGCGCCAGGCCAGAAGAATGGCGACCATGAAATCGTGGGTGAACTGAATCCGGTAGGCGGTAAACAGAAAGATGCGCTTGGGCGGCGGCAACGGATAGGCGGGCGCCGCATTGAGAGCGCTCAGCCATGCCGGAAGGTGTGCGCTGAGCGACCACTTATCGTTTGGGGTCAGGCGGGTCACGACCGGCGCGAGCGCGAATATCAAACGCCGCGCAATCGGGCCCGGGTGGCGGTGGGCATAGATGTGGTCGGGAAGCCACTCCAGCCCTTGCCGCAGTCGACGCGCCAATCTTTGGGTGATGGTCAGGGACACCGAGGGTCAGCCTGCGTTCCGAAAATAGCCGGTCTTGATATTCGCGGCATAACTCGACGACGGTTCGGCCAACCATGCGCCTAGGCATTCGCGCTCGCGCGCCAGCGCCGGATCTCTCTCGCCATAGCGGTGTAGAATATCTTTGTAGAGGACCGGTCCGCTGGAATCACAGCGCATTTCGATTAGGCCAGCATCGGTCGGCGTTGGGGCTAGGGCAAGGGAGATCAGCGCCAGGGCGCGCTGGCGCCCCGCTTCATCCGGCGCTGGCAGGTCGTCAGCTGTCCGCAACAGCCGGATGTAGTCTTCTCGGGATACGGCTTGCTGAACGAAACCCCAATTGCCGTAGAAGCTGCGGTCAGCGGCGATTACGGGAAGTCCGTGCGCGGCAGCCTCGAGGCCCACTGTGCCATGCACTGTGACGACGATGTCGGCGGCGGTTAGGGCGGTGAGCGAATCCGTGTCCCGGGGGGCGAGGCGCACGTGCGACGGCAGATCGCCCACCATATCCTGCAGCCGGAAGCCCCCGTACCAGCTCTCGGCGGGATGCGGTTTCAAGACCCAGTCGATATCCGGGGCGGCGCACACTTCCGCCATGGTCAGGTGCATCCAGTCTAGGAAGTCCGTGAAGTTGCGCATGGCGAAAGTGTGCGGAAAATCGAACCAGACATGTGAATAGATGACGGCAAGCTTGCGTGCGCCGGTCACACCGAGGGCACGGCGTGCCTCGGCGCGCGAAGGCGCCTTAGAGTGCAGGCGGAACGCATAGCGGACGTTGATGTCCGTGCCCTGGCCCGACTCACGCCGCGCCAGGTACCGCGCCCCTTCCTCGGACAGCCTTTGCCGCACAATTGCGGGCAAAGCCTCAAATTCGCTTAGGCTCAGGTGCTCCACCGGGGTTGCATAGTCGTTGGTATTGAAGAAACGACGAATGCGAATACCCTCGCAGTATCCAGTTAGGTGATGGGCGGGCACGCCGTGGGTCAGGGCTGCCCACATCAAGGTGGCGAACTCGTTCTTCCAGGGGTGGCTCACGATCACCTGGGCGACCGGCGCCGTTTCCAGCAAGTCCTGATAGATGGCGCAGTTCCGCAAGCACTCCGCCAGGGTGCGCTCCCATAACGGGTTGCCCAGCGCAGGCTGCGGGTGGCGCGCCAGCTTCAATACGGTGTCGTAGTAGGTATAGGCAGGCAGCCCCTCGGGTAGTGGCAGGGCCAGAACGTCGGCATGACAACGGACACCGGCAAGCAAAGCGCGGGCCTGGGGCCGAAAGGCCTCGGTGCGATGGCGCGGATGGTCTTCGATGGCAATGAACTCAGTAAAGCCCAAGCTTTCCAGCGCCGGTCGGGTGCGGTCGCCGGTCCGGCCAAGAACACCGATCAAGCGCGTGGTCTCGATGCCAGGGAGGGCCTCAAGAAAAAGGCGCAATCGAAAGAAATGATTCGGGTTGTCCCACAATCCGTCCGCCACGACGGTCTGCGGTCCGGCGCCATTGGTGACGGGGCCGAGCTTGTCGTAGAGGTGGTTGACTCGTTGCCGATACCATTCTGTGTGCCACTGCCGTGCGAGCCGGGTTCCGGCTCGCGCCCAGGCCCCAGGGCTGGTGATCTTAGCCAGGATCCGGGTCATGCGGGCACGGCTGTCTGCAGTCGGCCGCGACAGCCATAGGCCCGGCTCATTGCGGCGAAGGCGGTCTCCTTGCCCTTCAACCCGCAGGGAGGCGGGAAGATGAATCTGGTCGCCAAGCCGCGGTGGAATGCTGGAGGGCTCACCCATTTGTCCGAATCTACTTGTCGTTGCGCCGGTCGACAAAATCGAATTTCAGCGCCGTTCCGCGCTTGATCGACTGTGCCGCCCTTCGGCCGAGAACATCGCGCAAGTGCTTTGGCGCCAGGCCATAGCCGGGCCGGATGGAGCGGACATTGCGTGCCGTGAACGCCTCGCCCGCTGCAATATCTTCAACCACGTATAGCGAGCGGCGGAAGATTACATTCTGATGCTCGCTCTTCTTTCTCGTGTAGCCGGCCGTGCCCAGCGCATCCCAGGCGGTGCGGCAGTCACGCGCGAGGTCGGCCAGTTCGTCCTGCTCAAGCGAGAAGGTGGCATCTGGTCCGCCGTCAGCGCGGGACAGGGTGAAGTGCTTTTCGATGACGCAGGCACCCAGCGCAATAGCAGCCACGGATACCGCCGTGCCAAGGGTGTGATCGGATAGGCCGGTCAGGGTGTCGAAACGTCGTGTCATGTCCGGAATGGTTGTGAGGTTGTAATCCTCCGGCGGGGCCGGGTAGCCGCTGACGCAATGCAGCAGGACGATGTTGGCGCATCCGGCGTCGCGCGCCACTCCCACGGCCTCGCTGATTTCCGTCTCGTCGGCCATGCCGGTGGAAATAATCAGGGGTTTCCCGGTCGCCGCGGCCTTGGCGATGAGCGCGTGGTCGATGGCCTCGAAGGAGGCAATTTTGTAGGCTGGCGCATCCAGGGACTCCAGGAAATCGACGGCCGTCTCATCGAAGGGACTGCTGAAGACCGTGATGCCTAGATCGCGTCCCTTGGCGAACAATGCCTCGTGCCATTCCCAGGGCGTGTGCGCCTCCTGATACAAATCGTAAAGCGTGCGCCCGTCCCACAGGCCGCCCTGTATCCGGAATTCTGGTCCGTCATGGTCGATGGTCAGGGTGTCGGCGGTATAGGTTTGCAGCTTGACCGCATTGGCCCCGGCGGCCTTTGCCGCGTCCATGAGGGCAAAGGCGCGATGGATATCACCATTGTGATTGCCCGACATCTCGGCGATGACGTAGGGCGAATATCCTGGTCCGATCGGGCGGCCGTCGATCGCAATCGCGATGTCTTTATCGTTTCTCACGGCATTGGCCGGGGTTCGCTAACATAATGGCTGGCATCGACGGGGCGGTAGCCGGCACGCTTGAACAACCTATGCGATGCTGCGTTGCCGGGCAGCACTTCTGCCACCAGGCGCGCGCCGGGAAAAAGCGCGCGCCCCAGCGACAACGCGGCGGTGGCGATGCCGAGGCCATATTTGTCCGGATCGACGAGGACCGAGACCTCGTAGATATCGGAGTCTTCCGCCCGGTCCAAGCGCAGCACGCCAGCAGGTGCCCGATCATGCAGGACGAGGCACAGGACACGGTTTGGGTCGCCTAAGGATGCCTGCACCCAGGCCTTGTGCTCGTCGTTGGTTGGCGATCGAGGCGTGCGAGCATAGTGCCGTGTCTGGTCGGCGGCTTGCCAGCGAAACATGACCTCGGTATCCGCTGCCAAGGCCAAGCGCAGCGACACGACGTTCCCGTCACGGGCGCGCGTAGTGGGCAGCAGCGCGCAAAGGGTTCTAAGCGTACCCCTGCCGTCACACAGCTGCGCCGCCCGTTCGCGCATGCCGAGAAGATCGCCGCTATCCGCGGCCAGATCGTTGATAGCGCGGGCAACCGCCGCCGGCGTCAAGGTATCGCTCCGCCCCAGGAGCCGTGCAGCACCAGTCCTCGCCAGTTCCTTGGCGGTCAGGTTCTGATTGTCGGCGGCGGTCACGACGAGGCTCGGCACGCCAAGGCAGCACCGCTCCCAAGTCGATATGCCGGCTGCGCCGATTGCGAGATCCGCGCGTATCATCAGGCCGGCCATATCCGTGACCTGGGCATGAAACTCGACGGCCTGCGCCATGGTATCGGCAAGGCTGCGCAAACCTTCGCCATGGGGCGAGGCCGCCCCAATCACCACATCCACGGCGGCGTCGATGCCGCTTTGGGCAATGCCTTCAAGAACGATCCTCGTAATGTTGTGCGGGTCGCTGGCGCCAAGACTCACAAGAATCTGCCGCATATACGGGCTTTCACGCCGCCGCCCCAGAGCTTGCGTCCGTGCCGCGGCAAACTGCGGGCGCAAAAGGGCGAACCGGGAGCCCAGAAGCAGGTAGCACCCGGTGGGAACGAGCGGCCGATAGTCGTCTTCCCGCCGTCCGGGAGCCTGGTCCAGAAGGAGATCGCAATCGTGGCAACGATCAGCGAGATCGTCGATGACCATGATACGCTGTGCCCACGGCCGGCACGCGGTCTCGAATTTGGCATCGCGTTCGTAGTGATCCACGATCATGAGATCGCATCCTTGTGGCCAACGACGGAACAGGGCCGCCGCTTCGTCGCCGAAGTCCGCATCAAGCTGGGCGATTTGGTGCTGGCCTTCTAACAAGGCTGGGATAACGACCGTAGTCTCTGCGGCGCAGGCAAACGCGCATGTCCAACCAGCCGCGCTCAGCGCGTCGGCGAGGGCAAGGCACCGCATCGCGTGTCCACCGCCGATGTGCGCGGAAGCTTCAACCCTTATAACCGCGAAGGGTATGGCGCTATCCCTTCCTGAACAGCCACCACGTCAGATTGTCGAGGCCGGTCGCGCGCTTCCAGAAGAAGCCGTAGTCCAACAGCGTCAGGTCTGAGTGGCCAGTCATCCAGAAATCTCCGAAGTCCCGCCTGAACAATAATCCGGCATGACCGCGGTAGGGAATTTCCTCTTCCTTGTCGGAAAAGTACTCGCAGCACATGATGTACTTCGACGACACGCGGTGGATTTCCTTGCACGCCTGCGCGAGGTCGCCAGGTGCGATGTGGATCAGTACGCCGCTGGTGAAAGCCATATCGAACTCGCCGTCCGCGAAGGGCAAGTCGCCGGCCGCCGCATCGAAGACAGCCTCCTTCGGAAGAACCCCGTCGCCGACCAGCCGTTCGCGGGCGTCGGGATTGGGCTCGACGGCGGTCCGGCGCGCGGTGGTCAGCTGCTTCAGCGCCCGCATGTTGAGCCCGAGGTTGGCGCCGACCTCAAGAATACTTTTCGGTTCATCGCCGACGAGCGGGTCGAGAATGCGTGCCCACATACGCGCACGTGCGCATAGCGCCACATCGTCGGCAACATTGCGCTTCGTATACTCATCACCGAAATCGCCGCGCCAAGCGTCCAATTGTTTGGTTCCGGTCATACCGGTTCTCGCCTATGCTCTTGATATTGTGGTTCGGCCGCGATCGCCCATGTGCGCGTTGATCGCGGTGATTTCGGGGTGTTTGGCTATCACAGCCATGACCGCGTCGTATCCGGCGATGGCCGGGCCTGCCGGGAGGTGGGTAAACACCGTGCGAAAAAACTCCATATCCTCTGGAAAATCGAGAGTCCAGCGCATGAATTCCGTCTCGCCTCCCGGGCCGGGCAGGGCGGCGCGCTTGACCCCGGGCTGGGTACGTAGCCACGGAGTGACGTGTTCGCGCTCGTAGCAATCATTGGACTGCTGTGCCGCACGGTCCAAGGCGCTGCGCGTGAACGCCTCGCAGTCGAGACCATGAGGCCAGGCGGGCGGCATGTTGTTGCATGCATAGTCGGCACCCTCCGCTGCGAGCAAATCCAAGACCCGGGCATTGATGTCCGGGTCACTCAATGGGCAATCGGAGGTGACGCGCATGATGATCGTAGCGCCGATAGCATCGGCAGCAACCTTGAACCTGCCGAGTACATCGGTTTCGGAACCGCGCACCACCGTGGCGCCGCAGCGTTCCGCTTCCCGGGCGACACCGTCGGAGTCCTCGGTGTTCGGAATGGCGCAGCACACGTTGTCAATACCTCGAGTGACGCGACATCGCTCGATCACATGCGACAGCACGCTTCGGTCCGCAAGGTCTTTCAGCACTTTGCCGGGTAAACGAGTGGATCCAAATCGCGCCTGTATGATGGCGGCCTGCAATGAGCCTATCCTAAATTCGCGTGGCAAAACCTTGTTCGCGCAGATACAGCTTGGCTTCGCACGGCGTCTGCTCCGTGAAATGGAACATACTCGCTGCGGCCAGGGCCGATGCGCCGGCACGCAAGGCTTCCGCCATGTGCGCATAGTTACCAGCGCCGCCCGATGCGATTACCGGAATCGAAACCGCTTCCGCAACCTGCGAAATCAGGTCGACGTCATAGCCTTGCATCGTGCCATCCCTGTCCACCGAAGTGATGAGGATCTCGCCGGCACCTAACGATTCGACACGCTGCGCCAGCGCGATCGGGCCAAGGCCGGTCGGCTGCGTGCCCGATTCAACGTAAACTTCGTAGCTCTCCTGGCCGTTTTTTTTGACATCGATCGACACCACCACGCATTGGCTTCCGAACTGTTTGGCAATCTCGCCGATTAGCTGCGGGCGACTCACCGCGGCTGTGTTCACGACAATTTTGTCGGCACCGACCTGGAGCAATTTACGCACATCGTCAAGGTTGCGGATGCCTCCGCCCACGGCGAGCGGCATGAAGCATTCGTCCGCCAAATCGTCGATGAGGTCGAAATCGGGGGCGCGCCCCTCGCGCGTCGCGGCGATATCTAGGAAGACCAGTTCGTCGACTTCGCGCATGTTGTAAACTTTCACCGCCTGCATGGCGCTGCCGACCCGGCGCCAAGAGTCAAATCCGGCACCTTTGACAAGCGTCGTGTCCTTGTAGAGCAGTGTCGGCATGATTCGAGTCTTGAGCATCGAGACGTCACAACGCCAGGAAGTTTTGAATCAAACGAAAACCGGGCTTTTGGCTTTTCTCCGGGTGGAACTGGACGCCCATGATGTTCTTGTCCGCGACCACCGAAGTGAAACCGCCGCAGTACGGCGTTGTTCCGGCGACAAGGCGTGGGGCGCATTGGACGTAGTAGCTGTGGACGAAGTAGAAGTCGGCGCCAGGGCGTATCCCCTCGAAGATTGGCATGCCCTCAATCGCATTGACTTCGTTCCACCCGACGTGAGGAATGCGCTCTTCGGGCAATTGCGGCTTCATTTTCATGACCTTGGCGTTGATCCAGCCAAGTCCCTCAGCCTCTCCGCTTTCCTCCCCGCCTTGTGCAATCAGGTGCATGCCGAGACAGATACCCAGAAATGGAATCCCACGCTCGACGACACATTGTGAGAGCGCATCAGACATCCCGCTCTTGCGAAGGTTATTCATGGCTTCGCTAAATGCGCCGACCCCGGGCAGAACAACTTTCGACGCCTGCCGCAAGGCCTTCGGATCGGCAGTGACAAATGGGTCGCCGCCGCAGTCTTCGATCGCTCGGGCGATCGAGTCCAGGTTACAGAGGCCATAGTCAATGATAACCGTTCGGGTCACGGATTATCGTCGTTGAGTTTCATCAGATTCTCGCGAGCGTCCTTGATCAGCTTGCCGTCGTTGGCACAGCGAAACAGCTTTTTGTTGGTGAAGCGGTCGCAGATCTTAATGAACTCGTCGAGGGGCATGTCGATTTCGCCAAGAATTTCTTCGATACGGCGCCCCAAACAGCTCCAGGGAAACTTGCCGTCGTGAATTTGGACGAGCTGCAAAGCATCGGCGCGTGACAGCCTGCCCCGCCGAATGTGGTTGCAAGAGATGTCGGTAGCGCGGCCGAAGCCGAATTTCAGGTACTTGAAATAGTCGTGAATGCCGGTCTGGTAGTTGTCAAGATTCTCGTAGTTTGCGATGGATCCTTCCACAGGGTGCGGAAAGGTTTCGAACCCATGTCCCTGCGCTACAAGGGCATTGCTATATCCGTCCCAGGGAAAGAAGTGTCCGAGGAAAATACCAGTAACTCCAACTCGTTGGAGATCGCTGTCGCTGGGATATTGGTATTGAATCAGGTGACGCTTCTCTATTCCTTCATGCCCGATTAGGTCGGTAACCCGCATGCCTAGGAGTCCGCCGAATTCTTCGAGCCAGCGACGATTAAGAGTCCGACTTTGCGTGGCTGCGGCGGGTCCGCCGTATTCATTCTGCGGGTTCTCACCCCAGACGATCAGCCGAATGTTGTGCTGAACGGCGATGCGCACAGGCACAGTGAATATCGCGATATGCTCCGGCCAGGATATATCCCCGACCTGCCGTAGGGCCAGTCGGTTAATCCGCCGGCGAATCCGCGGGTTCATGGTGACCTCGATGTAGTCGACACCAAGGCCCTTCAGGTTCTCTATGTTGCGCCGGCCAATATCCGACAGTGAATCCGTCATACCTGTGACGCACAAGGGATTTAGACCTTGCTCGAGCACCTTGATCACCTGGTAGGTGCTGTCCTTGCCGCCACTTACCGGGACTAGGCAGTCATAGTTGCTGCCGGCCTTTGAGCGATACTCGTCGACGATTTCGAGAAATTCTCGGTGGCGAATATCCCAGTTGACCTCCATGCGGTTCTGATAGGCACGACAAGCACTGCATACGCTATCGTCATCAAATTGCAGGTCCGGCTTTGTGTCCGGATAAAGACAACGCGTGCAATAGCGGATCATGTTAGCCATTTGGATATTTCAGATCGAGAGCCGCTGCGAGACATTCGACAACGCGATCGGCATCGCCATCGCTCATGCTTGGGAACAGCGGCAGCGATAGGCAGCGGGCGTAGTAGGCATCGGCTCCAGGTAGGGTGGAGTCTCCGTAGCGCTGCCGATAGTATGGCTGATTATGCACTGGTATATAGTGAACTTGCGCGCCGATACCGCTTTCTTTCAGGTGATTGATGACCGTCGCCCGCTCCACGCCTGCAGCCTCGAAGTCAATCAACACAACAAAGAGATGCCAGGCGGTTGTGCAGTTCGCCACCCGCCCGATCGGGCGAACCCGCGGGGCGAGCGGCGCCAATAGCGTGTCATAACGAGCTGCAAGTTCACGTCGCCGCGCGACGAACTTGTCCAGCTTGCCGAGTTGACTCAGCCCAAGAGCACAATTGATATCGCTGGCTCGGTAGTTGAAACCGGGTTCCAGCATCTCGTAATACCAGGGATTGGGTCCTCCATTGTGGTCGAACGCCAATTCGCGATTGAAAAATTTTTCAGGCGCGCGAGTCATCCCGTGGCTACGCAATGTGCGGAGCTTCTCGTAGAGGTCCGCGTCGTTGGTCGTCACCATGCCACCTTCGCCCATGGCAATCGTCTTAACCGGGTGAAAGGAAAAAACGGCCATGTCCGAGTGACGGCAGGACCCCACGGCAAACTGTTCGTTCCCCGCCCGATACGCCGTGCCGACGGCGTGACAGGCGTCCTCCACGATCGCCATATCGCGGTCACGGGCGATACGTGAAAGCGCCACCATGTCGACTGTCTGACCATTGAGATGCACGGGAAACACGGCACGAGGCGTGGTAGTTAAGCCCTCCGCGGCCTCTCGCAGAGTGTCCGGCGACATCAAGCCGGTTTCCGGGTCGACATCGCAGAACGTGACTTCCCCGCCAACGTAGCGCGCGGCATTGGCTGTCGCAAGAAAAGTCATCGTTGGGACAATCACCTGGTCGCCTTCGCCAAGATCGAGGGCCAGTGCAGCAAGGTGCAGGCCCGCTGTTCCATTGGAACAGGCCACCGCATAGCGGGCACTGACCTTTTCGGCAAAGGCCGTCTCGAACTTTTCGATCGTCGGTCCGGTGGTGAGCCAGTCACTCCTAAGCACAGCAACAACTGCGGCTACGTCGTCGTCGTCAATACATTGACGGCCATATGGAAGAAACGAAGGGGGGGCTGTGTTCAAACAGTTGTTTCCTGCAACAGCTTCGCCAGAGCAATATCGTCCAGCCATTCGTCGTTCGTATTCGACGCATATCGAAAACCTTCGGGCACCAACGAGCAGTCTGAATAGTTATCGCTATTCCAGAATTTTAAAGCGGGCTGGATGACATAGCGGTCGGGTAGGTATCCCGTCGTTCGCGCATCATCCTCGGTGATCATCACTTCGTGCATTTTTTCACCGGGCCGAATGCCGATTACCTTGATCGGCAAATTCGGGGCCATAACGCGAGCCATATCGGTGATTTTGGTGCTGGGGATCTTCGGCACGAATATCTCGCCGCCGTGCATAATCGCGAGAGACGAGAGTACGAAATCGACGCCTTGGCGCAGGGTGATCCAGAATCGGGTCATGCGTTCATCCGTGATCGGCAAGTGGTCGGCATGCTCCGCGATTAGACGGCGAAATAGAGGCACAATGCTGCCGCGCGAGCCAATGACATTGCCGTAGCGCACGACGGAGAACGCGGTGACGCCACCGCTCAGATTGTTGGCGGCAACGAAAATCTTGTCTGAGGCAAGCTTGCTGGCACCGTAAAGATTGATTGGACTTGCTGCCTTGTCTGTGGAGAGAGCCAGGACCTTGCTCACACCGCTCCGGATTGCGGCTTTTACGACGTTCTCGGCTCCCAGGACGTTTGTGTGAATGCATTCGAACGGGTTGTACTCGGCCGCCGGTACGTGTTTGAGAGCGGCGGCATGGACGACGAGATTCACGCCGCGCATGGCCATTTCCAGTCTGTCGACATCGCGCACGTCGCCGATGAAGTAGCGCATGCAGGGATGACGTGTGTCGTCGAACTCCTGCGCCATCTCGTACTGTTTCATCTCGTCGCGGGAGAAAACGATAAGCCTGGCCGGCTTGTGGTGCGACAAAACGGTTCGCACGAACGCGCGTCCAAAGGAGCCCGTTCCGCCAGTCACAAGAACTGACTTTCCGTTCAAATCGAGGTTGGCGTTGTTGAAGTCGCGAAAAGGAAACGTCATGTCAGCTCGTCTTGAGTTCAGCTGCCGTTCCGAGTGCTGGGGTGCGTACTGTGGTGCGCAATTGCAAATGCGGCCAACCCCGTATCCCCCTGGTTTGTTCGGCGGGAGTTTCGGAGCGATAGCAGGAAAAAAATGGTGTATATCAGAATAGCTACCGCACTCTGAGTGAAATCCAAAATTTCGCCCGAGTGGTGCTCTAATAGATATCTGGCCCCCAAAATCGAGGGTGACGATCCAATATCTCAAGTATCAATAGATGGCAAGCCTATTGGTGCTAGGGCCCAGCTTGCGGCGGACACTAGCAGAAACTGGAGGAAATTACTGATAGATCCGCCCTGGATTGGAATAGAGTGGGTAGCTCACTTTATCTACCGGTTGCTCGAACTGGACCGGCCTTCTGTGTCAGCACGCCTATTGGAGTCGAACTGGATCTGCAGGAGCCGTAGATGTAGCGCGCCAGGGCGATCTCGACGCCCTGAACCGAGGATCTATAATGCCAGCGAGGGCCCCAACGGCACGTCCCGGATTTACCCCCTGGTCATCCCCTCACTCGCAAGTAGCACGCACGCCCCGCTAGGCCCCCGGGGTATTTTGCCCCTCTTCGCCCCCTTCCGCCCCCCTGTGCCGGCGGCTTTTCCGCCCGCCTGGTACCTGGGGCGTACTCTTGCGGATATTTTGCCGGGCGAACCGAAATTGAATGACAGGGCTGCCGCGGGATGCCAATTAAACCTCTACGCCTTTTTGCCCGATGGCCAGCCCGGTTTTCAGCGCATATTGCATGACAGATATAGTTGATTGCGTTGTTGTGGGGGCCGGTGTTGTGGGCTTGGCCGTTGCCCGGCAATTGGCGCGCGATGGCCGCGATGTCTTGGTCATTGAAGCGGAAGACAGCATCGGCACGCAGACGAGCTCGCGCAATTCCGAGGTTATCCATGCCGGGATCTACTATCAGCCGGGTTCGTTGAAGGCGAGGTTTTGCCGGCGCGGCCGGGACCTGCTCTACGCCTTTTGCGACGACTATCATGTCGGATATCGCCGCTGTGGGAAGCTAATCGTCGTCACGGCGCCGGAGCAACTCGACACGCTGCGGGAGTTGCTGGCGCGCGGCGAGGCCAATGGTGTCGAGGACCTTTCGCTCGTCTCGCCCGAGGAGGTCCAGGCGCTGGAGCCGGAAATCCGCTGCCTGGCCGCGCTCCACTCGCCCTCTACCGGGTTAATCGATAGCCACGCGCTCATGATTGCGCTGCAAGGCGATGCCGAGGCGCACGGCGCCATGATCGCCTTCTCCAGCCAGGTCCGAACGGCAGTCGTCACCCCCGAGGGTTTTGCGCTACAGGTTGCTGGCGGCGAAGAAATCGAGATCGTCGCGCGCAGCCTCGTGAATTGCGCTGGACTGGGAGCGGTAGACTTGGCGAACAAGATCGTGGGGCCGGCGAAAACACACATCCCCGGCCAAAGGCTCGCCAAGGGAAACTATTTCCGGCTGTCGGCCCGCTCACCCTTCGATCATCTGATCTATCCGGTCCCCGAACCGGGAGGCCTGGGTGTTCACGTTACCCTGGACCTGGGCGGGCAGGCGCGCTTCGGACCGGACGTGCAATGGGTTGAGGATCTCGACTATGACGTGGATGCCGGCCGGGCCGAGGCCTTCCACGATCAGATACGTAAATATTGGCCGGGGCTCGAAGCGGGAAGTCTGGTGCCCGACTACGCCGGTATTCGGCCCAAGATCGTGGTGGGCGGCAATCTCCAAATCGACTTCATGATTTGCGGCGAAGAGCAGCACGGTGTCAGCGGCCTCGTCAATTTGTTCGGCATAGAATCTCCCGGCCTAACCTCGTGCCTAGCGATCGCGGAATATGTGGGAGCCCTTGTGGCCGGCCGGCGCTAGCGCCGCCGCCCATTCATGGCGAGGCGGCGTCACGCCCTTCTATGCGCCAGCCCAGAAGCGGCGCGCCGGGCGCACCAGGGCCTCGGCGGCGGGCGAATGGCGCCGGCCGACCCTGAGATCCTCGAGCGAGCGCATCCGCGCCCACGGAACCATGTCATAGCCGCCTCTTACCGGCAGTCTTGCCCGCATCCACCGGCCTGACGGCTCCGAGTCTTTATGGACACGGAGCCGTTCTTGTTGGATTATCGCTCTATGAGCGCAGCCCACGTCTTCGCCGGCGGTAAATCTTGAGCGCGGCCGTCAACCCATCGGTCCTGGCCGGGTACGATCCGGGGCCGCACTATTGCGAAATGCTGGGCCTACCCGGCCATTTGTCGGGCCACGCAGCGCCAATCCGCGACCGGCTATCCCATCTGACCTTCGAGGCGTTGCAACAGCGCACGCAAGCGGCGGAGCGCGAGCTCTATAACCTGGGTATCACCTTCACGCTTTACTCCGGCGCAACTTCGATCGACCGAATCTTGCCCTTCGATGTCATCCCGCGAGTCATCTCGCCCGAAGATTGGCGCATCATCGAGACCGGCGTGATTCAGCGAATCACCGCGCTCAATCTTTTTCTGCACGATATTTATCACGACCGGAAAATTCTCAAGGACGGTGTCGTGCCGAGCGATCTTGTGCTGGGCAACTCGGCCTACCGGCCGGAGATGGTGGGCGTCGACGTGCCATTCGGTACCTACATCCATATTTGCGGCACCGACATCGTGCGCGACGAGACCGGTCGCTTCCTGGTCTTGGAGGATAACGGGCGGACGCCTTCTGGCGTTTCTTACGTGGTCGAAAATAGGCGCATGATGTTGCGCGCATTTCCGGATCTAACGGAAGGCGTCGCCTTGCGCCCGGTTAGCGACTATGGCCCGCGCTTGCAGGAAGCGATGATGGAGGTCGCACCCCAAGGTAACGACGACCCGGAGGTCGTTTTGTTGTCGCCGGGGGTCTTTAACTCGGCTTATTTCGAGCACGTGTTCCTCGCGCGCGAGATGGGCGTGCCCTTGGTCGAGGGCCAGGACCTTTTCGTCGGTGAGGACGACCGGGTCTATATGAAGACGACTGCTGGGCCCGCGCTGGTCGAGGTCATTTACCGGCGCTTGAACGACGACTTTTTGGACCCGGAAGTGTTTCGGCCGGACAGCCAACTGGGCGTTCCCGGCTTATTGCGCGCCTGCCGGGCGGGTAAGGTCACGCTGGCTAACGCGGTCGGGACCGGGCCAGCCGACGACAAAGCGGTTTATGCCTATGTTCCCCGGATCATCAAATACTACCTCGGTGGGGAGGCGATCCTGGCGAACGTGGAAACCAACATATGCCGCGAGGACGAGGGCCTAAAATACACTCTGGACAACCTAGAGAAACTGGTAGTAAAGCCAGTCAATGAGTCGGGCGGCTACGGCATTACCGTCTGCCCGAAGGCAAACAAGTCGCAAATCGCCGATTGCCGGGAAAAGCTTTTGGCGGACCCTAAGAATTACATTAGCCAGCCTATGATCGACCTTTCCGTCTGCCCAACGCTGATCGGCGACAAGGTCGAGCCGCGCCACGTCGACTTGCGTCCCTTTATCGTTACCGGGCGGGACTCTTGGGTCTTGCCGGGCGGTCTAACCCGGGTTGCCCTGCCACGCGGGTCGATCGTGGTGAACTCCTCACAAGGCGGCGGGTCGAAGGATACCTGGGTCCTTGAGTGATCTCCTCGCCCGATTCGCGGAATGCGCCTTCTGGCTGGCTCGCTATCTCGAACGGGCTGAAAACCTGGCCCGCATCATCGACGTCAACGAGTCGTTGGCTCAGGAAAGCCGGCGCGCCGAGGAATGGCTGCCGATCGTCAAGATCCACACCGATGAGGATGTATTCTTCGCCAAGCACGCGTCCGCGACCGCCGAGGCGGTGATCGATTTTTATATTCTCGATCGCGACAATCCCAATTCGGTCGCTTCCGCAGTTCACATGGCGCGGGAGAACGCACGCATGTTGCGCCACCTGATCAGCACCGAGATGTGGACCCACATCAATGTCTTTCACAACGAGTTGCGCGAACTCACGCCCTCAGATCTGCGATTAGGCAAGCTGTCCGCCTTGTGCTTTCAAATAAAGGTGCATTGCCAAACCCACGCCGGGATTACCGAAGGCACCCTCTATCGCGATCAGGTCTGGTCATTCCACGAACTGGGCAAGTGCATCGAGCGCGCCGATCAGACAACTCGCCTGCTGGATATCAAGTATCATCATCTGCTGCCGTCGCCCGAACTGGTTGGCTCGCCGATCGATGCCGGGCAGTGGAACGCCTTATTGCGCTCGGCCGCCGGATATCATGCCTTCCGCCGGGTTCACCCGCGCGGCATGAACCCGGCCACCGTCGCCGGCTTCCTGTTGTTCAATCGATATTTTCCGCGCTCGGTCTTTGTGTCGCTCGATCTGGCGTGTGGCCTGGTTGAGAGATTGGAGGACCGCTTCGCTCTTACCGGGGGCGGTTCCGTGGCGTCATTGAAAAAACTGCGCGGCGGGCTCGAATCGGCCGATATCGCGGAAGTGATCAAGTGCGGACTGCACGAGTACCTGGATTCCCTCCAACGCCGTATCATTGCGATCACCGATGAGCTTGGCAGCAACTATTTCGGCCACGGTGGAGGGGCCGTTGGCGCGCGGAAACAGAATCAATGCCAGCCCGCCTGACCGTCAAACACATAACGACTTATCGCTACAACCGGCCGGTGACTTTTAACGAGCACCGGCTGATGCTGCGGCCGCGCGACAGCCACGATCTGCGCCTTGTGTCGACCCGGCTAGTCATTACCCCGGCCGCGCAGGTGCGCTGGATGCACGACGTATTCGGCAACTCGATTGCCATCGCGACTTTCAGCGAGGCGGCCGATACCCTGCGATTCGAAAGTACCGTCACCGTGGAGCATTTCGGCGTCGAGGAACCCGAGTTTCCCATCGAGTCCTATGCCCGCACTGTGCCGTTTAGTTATTCGCAGGACGAAGTTCCTGATTTGGGCCGTACCATCGAGCGCCACTGTCCGGACCCCAAGCACAAGGTCGATACTTGGGTGCGCCGCTTCCTCTCGCCCGATGGTTGGACCGAGACCGACTCTTTGCTGATCAACATGACCCAGTCGATCAAGCAGAACTTCACCTATTGTGCACACGAGGACAAGACCCAGGAGCCGGTCGAGACCCTGGCGCGTATGGCCGGCACCTGCCGCGATTTCGCGCTTCTGCTGATGGAGGCGGCGCGCAGCCTGGGCATGGCCGCGCGCTTCGTCAGCGGCTATCTCTACGATCCGGCCCTCGACGACGCCGGGCCGGGGATGGTCGGCGCCGGCGCGACCCATGCTTGGACTCAAGTCTATCTACCGGGTAGCGGCTGGGTCGAGTTCGATCCCACCAACGGTCTGGTCGGCGGGCGCAATCTAATCCGCGTTGCGGTTGCCCGCGATCCGTCGCAGGCGATACCGGTGCAAGGCAGTTACGCCGGCACGGCCGGGGATTTCCTAGACATGAACATCGAGGTTGCGGTGACCTCCGATCCCACGGACCGAGGCGATGCTGGACTCCGATAGCCCGGCCCCGATCAGGGACATCCTTGGCTTCTGCTTCGCGGAGGGGCCGTCGTGCAGGTGGTTCGTCAAGGATCCGGCCTTCGATGCCGAGGTCCGCGCGCGTTTGGCCGATTTGCATGAGATGGCCGCGACGGGCGCTTTCGATCGCTGGCGAGAGACCCCGGCAGGCTGCCTTGCCTTGTGTATTCTGCTCGATCAGGCGCCGCGCAATCTGTTCCGGGGCGATGCGCGATCCTATGCCAGCGACACCGCAGCACGCGAAGTGACCCGGTACGCGCTAGCGCGAGACCTGGACCACGGTCTGGCGCGGGAGCAACGGCTGTTCTTGTACCTGCCGCTCGAGCACAGCGAAAACCTCGCGGACCAAGAGCTTTCCGTGCAGCTGTTCGCCGGCCTGGACGAGAACCCGGAGTGGCTCGACTATGCCGTGCGGCACCGCGATATCATTGCACGCTTCGGGCGATTTCCACACCGCAACGCCGTTCTCGGCCGCGCGAGCACGCCGGAAGAAACGGAGTTTCTGACCCAACCTGGGTCATCGTTTTGAGCCCAATCCAGGTGAATCGCAAGATGGCGTCGTCCTTGCGCATCGCGACCTTCAATCTCGAAAATCTCGACGAGGGGCCAGGTGTTGCCGTGCCGCTGGAGCGGCGAATTGAGATCCTACGGCCGCAATTGGAGCGTCTTGAGGCGGATGTGTTGTGCCTGCAGGAGGTCAATGGTCAGCGGCCCCCCGGTGGTGGCCCGCGCCAGCTGATCGCGCTCGATCGCGTCCTCGCCGGAACCGTCTACGCGGACTTTCACCGGGCGGCGACGTCGCGGGTATCCGGACCGGAGCCGAAAGCCGGCACGGCGCGCGGTGCGGATTCGGTGCACAATCTAGTCATTCTCAGCCGTTATCCGTTCAACGCGGTGCGGGAGTTTCGCCACACCCTTGTCGTCCCGCCGCGTTACCGTCCGGCGACGGCGCGCCCTGCTGCCAAATCGGCTGAAGCGGTGGCGTGGGACCGGCCGGTTCTTTGCGCGTCCATCGAACTGCCGGGCGGGCGCCGGCTGCACGTCCTCAACTTGCATCTGCGCGCATCTTTGGCGGCGCCGGTGCCGGGTCAGAAGGCGGACCCCTTTACCTGGAAAAGCGTGGCGGGTTGGGCTGAGGGATTTTACCTCGCAACGATGAAGCGCACGGGTCAGGCGGTTGAAGTCCGATTGCTGATCGACACGCTCTTCGACGAAGATCCGGACACGTTCATCGCCGTGTGCGGTGACTTCAACGCGGAGGAGCGGCAAACGCCTCTGCGGACCATCCGCGGCGATCCAGACGATACCGGCAATCCCGCGCTGGCCCGGCGCGCCATGATCCCGCTCGACGCCACCCTGCCGGACTCCCGGCGTTTCTCCGTCGTCCATGGGGGGCGTCGCGCGATGCTGGACCACGTTCTGGTCTCGCAAGCGCTCTTCGCCCGTTACCGGGCGGTCGAGGTTTTCAACGAGGATCTGCCCGACGAATTGGCTGACGTCGGCCCGCAATCCCATCATGCGCCCTTGGCCGCAAGTTTCGACCTTAGCTTAGGGCAAAAAACCATGGGGTCGGCAACCTAACGTCGAATTTGTGATGATCACCGCTTTATGCCACCATAGCTTGCAACCGGAACAAGTTATCTGGGAAATTTTATCTGGGAAATTCCAATATAAATTGAGGGGATATAGGGATGTTCAAGTATGCAAGGGTTATAGTGCCATTGTCCGGCGCGCTGTTACTAAGTGCCTGTGCCGGCTTCCAACTTGGAGAGGCGCAGAAGGCAACGCCGTCGGGATCGGACTTTAACGCCGCCCTATACAGCGGCTACTTGGAGCTTGCCGATTCCGAGTTCCGGGAGGCTGACTACCCCGATTCGGATGTGTTCGCGGGCCGCGCGATGCAGGCCGCTTCGAATGAGTCGGTTCAGCCGGAGGCGATTGCGGCGCGAGACCTGCCGGCGGACAAGGTTGGCGAACTTTCCAGCGCCCGCGAACAGTTGGTCGCGGCGCTTGGCGCCGGTGCGGCCGATCTAAAGCCGGCCGAGGCGGCGCGCGCCCAGGTCATGTTCGACTGCTGGATGCAGGAGCAGGAGGAGAACAGGCAACCTAAGGACATCGAGAGCTGCCGCGCCGGTTTTAGCACGGCTCTTGCTCAGATCCAGCAGGCGCCGAAAGTCGCCGCTGCGGCGCCTGCCCCGCAACCGGCGCCTGCACTCCCGGGGCCATACGTCGTTTTCTTCGATTTCGATAAGGACGACTTGACCTCGGATGCCAAGTCAGTGCTTGCAAAGGTCGTCAGCGACGCAAAAAAGGCCGACGTCACCATGGTGTTGGCCAGCGGTCATGCCGACCGCGCGGGGGATCAGGCTTATAACGACAGCCTGGCGAAGCGCCGGGCCGATGCCGTCATGTCCTTCCTTCTCGAAAGCGGGCTTGCGAAGGGTAAGGTCTTGACCGACGCCTACGGCGAGAACCTGCCTGTCGTTAGTACCGACGACGGTATGCAGGAAGGGCGTAACCGCCGGGTCGAGATCAAGTTCGCGAAATAAAACCGACGAAAGATGGCCCCGTCGCCGGTAGGGGTGGCGGGGCCACTATTCTTCGCGGCCGGGGCGGCGGTAGGCCCGGGTCGCGGTCAAGACCCACCGTAAGAAATCTTGATGACTTCGATTTGCTCCGGGCCGTTCGGGGTGCGGACTTCCACCGTGTCGCCCACACACGCTTTTAGGAGCGCCCGCGCGATGGGGGAAATCCAACTCACCGCGCCGGGTTCGCCGCGTGTTTCGTCGACACCTACGATGCGCAGAGTGCATTCCGTGTCATGCATATCGGCATAGGTAACGGTGGCGCCAAAGAACACCTGATCGTGCTTGGTTTGCCGTGCCGGATCCACGACATGGGCGACCTCCAGGCGCTGCCGCAGGAAGCGTACACGCCGGTCGATCTCACGCAGCCGCTTCTTGCCGTAGATATAGTCGCCATTCTCCGAGCGATCGCCGTTTCCCGCCGCCCAAGAGACGGTTTCAACCACCTTGGGGCGTTCAACCGTCCACAAGTGTTGAAGTTCGTCTTGAAGCCGCGCGAGGCCCCGGGGTGTGATGTAGTTCTTCATACCCGCCGGCAGAGAATCGGGCGCCTCGGGCTCGTCTTCTAACTCGCCGTCCGTTTCCTTGGTGAAAGCTTTACTCATCGCAGTCTCAAATGCTGCCGTCGCAGACGGCCTTTTAAGTTGCCGGATCGGGGGTCGTATCTGTGTTCCCCTGAGGCTGAGCCGACGGCTCGGTACCGGCGGCCGCCATGCGTTGGCGCTGGGCTTGGTCCAAGCCGCTAGCGCTGCGAATATGCAGGTCGCGCTGTGGGAAGGGGATCTCAATATTCGCATCGCGGAAGGCACGCTCGATCGCCAAGCATAGATCGCTGACCACGGTAATACGTGCCGTGACATTGCCGATATAGCCGCGCGCCTCTAGGTCGAGCGAAGATTCTCCGAACCGGCGAAACAGGACATAGGGCTCTGGCCAAGGCAGGATCTGCTCGTGGTCCTGCAGGCATTTCTTCAGGACAGCAATGGCCTGCTCGACGTCTGAGCCATAGGCGACACCGATCGGGATTTCAACGCGGCCATAACGGTCCTTGTGCGTCCAGTTGGTTACGGCGCCGGTGATCAATTCGCTGTTGGGCACGATGATCGACGCGCGTTGGAACGTCTCGATCTCGGTCGCGCGCACATTTATCCGCTTCACCGTTCCCTCGTGACCGCCGGCCACGATCCAATCGCCGACCTTTATGGGCCGTTCGATCAGTAAGATCAGGCCGGAGACGAAGTTGTTTATGATCGCCTGAAGCCCAAAACCGATGCCGACCGAGAGCGCGCCCGCGATCAGGGCGATGTTGGAAAGGTCGAGACCGATCGCCGATATGGCAAGCATCACGGCGACCGCCAGGCCGACGTATCCGAACCCGGAAGACAGGGAGTTTTGAACCCCGACATCCAGGTTCGTTTGAGGAAAGACATGGTCTGTCAGGGCGCGCTGTGCCGCGCGGGTCGCGGTCATGGCGGCGACGAAGACAAAGACGGCGACGACGATGTCGGTGAGAGAGATCGTGACGTTGCCGATCGTGAATTCCTGCAAGACGCCCCGCGACCAGGCGTAGATGTCTTCACCCGGCACGCCCCAGACGATGAGCAGGACCACCGCGCCGCCAAGCTTGATCGAGATGTCCAGCAACGCGCGCAGCCAGAACTTGTAGCGCTGCCGTGTCTTGTGCGGGATGGCTAGCTGGGCCTGCAGGACCCGCGAGCGCAGCGCGGCGCCGATCAGCTCTCGTATCAGGCCGCGGACCAAGAACAGAATACCGATCGCCATGCCGCTGATGACCAAGTTTTCGATGACATAGCGGCTAAGATTGGCGTAACCAACTACTGCACTTGCGACCGCGGCGAGCGCAAGCAGGCCGATGACCCGGCGCAACGCTGGCCAGAAGCGCCAACGCCGCGCCCGTTCCGGTTCGCCGACTTCGGCAGCGATTGTGTCGGTGGTGCGTGAGTCATCTGGCTCCCAGGCCCACAACCGGCCTTGGGTGAGGAGCAGGATACCGGCCACCTCAAACGCGCTCGCGACTAGCGTGTAAAGCGAGTTCAACTGGTCCGTGAGGTCCATCTGACGCGTCGTGACAACGAGAAATATGTCGACCGCGAACACAGCCGCCAGATAGGTAATCCGCCGGCTTATGATCCGGGCGTGCCTCGCGGAGAAGGGAATCAGGCGCCATGCCGGAAGGTCGGGCGCCAGCACGGCCCGGGGCAGGGCCCATGCCAGTATGACCATGATGGCCACGGCGCAGGCCGCTATCGCCATCTGGGCGAAGAGCCCGCTTATAAGGCTGGTATCCGCGTTGACCCGCCAAATGATCACCGCCAAAATGAAGGACGGCACGATACCGTGGGCTAGACCCTCCGCGATGGCGCCGGTCAGACGGCGCATATAGGTCGGGTGCTGGATTTCCGGGTCGCGGCCAAAGAAGCGCAACAACGCCCGGCGCAGGAGCCATGCCAGGATGAGCGCGGGCAGCAGGAACAAGGCAATGCGAGAGACGAATCTTTGTTGGTCGTCCTCGGTCAGCGCTTGCCACCACTCGGCCGGCGCCGTGGTCATTGTGGCCAATAACCGGAAGAACTCAGGTACCGCTTCGGCGATCGTGCTAGGCGCCACCGGCAAGGGAAACGCCTTGATCAGAAGTCGGATCGAGCGTGACAAGGCCAATTCGTTAATCTGCACCGTCAGGTCCTTAACCCGGGTCGAGGTCAGGTCGGCCTGTTTGATGCGCGCTTCGTAATCGGCGATATCTTCCACGATTTTCGTACGCTGCGCCGTGATCTCGGGCGCCTCAGGTTGCGTATCTTCGGCCGGGGCGGGGCCCAGCGCTTCGAGCTGAACCCTCAAAGGATCGAGAGCGCTTCGCGCGTTCTGGCGAATCTCCTCCGCTTCCGTGTCGATGTCGGCGAGCGATCCTTTCAGCGTGTTGGCGCGCGCCGGGCTGATTTCCCCCCTGTCGATCTCCTGCGCGATGGCGTCGAAGGCCCGGTTCCACTGCTCGACCACGGCACTGAATGGCCGTTGCGGCTTCGGAATCTGGGCCGCCGCATCGGGAAGATAGAAGAGCAGACTCAGCAGGCAAAAAAAGCCGGCGGCAAGATAACGTGGCAAGGCGAAAATCCCGCGAAGGTCGATCGGTCGCGGTACTCTAGCACGCCCGAGCCGCTTCGACACGGGGGCGGGATATTTATGCCGCGGGCAGGCGCTCTCGTCCGTGCGGCGCCGAATAGTCGATGTCCGGCCCCTTGGGCACGATGCCGCTTGGGTTCACCATGGTGTGGCTGCCGTAGTAGTGCCGCTTGATGTGTGTGAAATTCACGGTCTCGGCCACGCCGGGCACCTGATAGAGCTCCCGTGTATAGGCCCCTAGGTTCGGGAATTCGTCCAGGTGGCGCTTGTTGCACTTAAAGTGGCCAAAGTACACCGCATCGAAACGCACCAGGGTGGTGAAGAGACGCCAGTCGGCCTCGGTCAGGCGCTCGCCCGCAAGGTAGCGTTGGCGCTCCAGACGCGCCTCGATTTCCTCTAGTGACGCAAAAAGCGCGTCGAATGCGTCTTCGTAAGCCTCCTGCGTGGTCGCGAAGCCGGCCCTATAGACGCCGTTGTTGATGTTGCCGTAAACCAGTTCGTTAACCGCGTCGATCTCGGCCCGCAGTTCGGTGGGGTAGAAGTCGAGCCCGGTATCGCCCCAGGCGTCGAAGGCGCTGTTGAACATGCGGATGATGTCGGCCGATTCGTTGCTGACGATGGTCGCGCGCCGCTTGTCCCAAAGCACGGGCACGGTGACCCGCCCGGTATAGTCGGTCTTGGCGCGGGTATAGACCTGGTGCAGATAGCGCGCGCCGTTCACCGTGTCCGGCGTCGCGCCCTCTCCTTCGCGGAACTCCCAGCCATTCTCGCCCATGTGCCAGTGCGCGACCGAGACCGAGATCAGGTCGTTCAGCCGTTTCAGCTTGCGGAAGATTAAGGTCCGGTGGGCCCAGGGGCAGGCGAGCGAGACGTAGAGGTGATAGCGTCCCGGCTCCGCCTTGAAGCCGGCCTCGCCGCTCGGGCTTGGGGCGCCGTCCACGGTGACCCAGTTGCGAAAGGCACTCTCGCTGCGCTCGAAGCGGCCGCCGCTTTTTTTGGTGTCGTACCACTTGTCGTGCCATTTACCGTCGATCAGTAGCCCCATATCTTCCTCTTTGACCTTGGGTTGCGCGCGGCGCCGGCGTCAAAACTCCCGGCCGAGGGCGCGGTCCACCGACATCTCGCCGCCGCCGCGGAATGCGATGGCCAAGGCGATCAAACCCCACAGCAGGGGATACTCGTAGCCGCCGTTGGTCCAAAAGAATCCGTTACCCAGATGAACCTTGAATACGGCCACGGCCATGAGGATCGCGACCCCGACGGCCGCCGGGCGGGTCAGGATCCCGAGCGCGATTAAGAGACCGCCGAAGAACTCTGTCGCGCCGACCAGCGCGGCCCAGAAGATGCCGGGCTCCAGCCCCAGGTTCTGCGCGAAGAATCCGCCGGTTCCTTCCAGGCCATAACCGCCGAACCAGCCGAACAGCTTCTGCGCGCCGTGCGGCATGAGGATCAGCCCGGTGAAGAAGCGTACCATCGGGTAGGACAGCGGCGACAGGCGCTCGTAGAGCGGCGCCAGGGCGGGAACGATCGCTTTGGGTATCGAGGGTTCGATGGTCATGTTTCCGTCTCCAAGTCTCAAGGTTAGGGCAGATCGGCGAGGAGTATTTCCGAATCCTCGCGTGCGGTGATCGTAAGCTCAGGTTCCGCGGCGATCGCAACGCCGTCCCGCGCACCGGCGAGTGTGCCGTTCACATCGATCGCGCCTCTTGCGGCGACCAGATAGGCCCGGCGTCCCTCGCCCAGGCGGTGGGTGACATCTTGGCCCGCCAAGAGGGTCGCGCCCAGGATGGCGGCGTCCTGATGGATCGGCAGTGCCGTGTCGTCGCCGGCCCGGCCCGAGGCCAGCAGCACTAACGCGCCGCCACGTTCCGCCTTCGGAAAACGGCGCTGTTCCCAGCGCGGCGGTATGTTTTTCTTGCTGGGCTCGATCCAGATCTGGAACAGCTCGGTCTCCTCGCTTTCCTTATTGAATTCGGCGTGTTGGATCCCAGTGCCGGCGGACATGACTTGAACGTCACCGGCCTCCGTGCGGCCGCGATTGCCGAGGTGATCCTCGTGGGTGATCGCGCCGCGCCGGATATAGGTAATGATCTCCATGTCGCGGTGGCTATGCGGATCGAAGCCGGTCCCCGGACGGATCGTATCGTCGTTCCAGACCAGAAGCGGTCCGATACCGCTGCGTGCCGGATCGTGATAGCCGGCGAAGCTGAAATGATAGCGCGCCGTGAGCCAATCGTTGCCGAATTGCCCGAGGGTCTCAAAGGGTCTGATTTCGATCATGGGTAATCCTTCCTTTAGCCCGCCAGCTTCGCCGCGATCCGGGCGACGTGTTCGCCCTGAAAGCGCGCGCCGGCGAGTTCATTTTCGCTCGGCTGGCGGCTGCCGTCGCCGGCCGCGAGAGTCGTTGCGCCATAGGGGGTGCCGCCGGAAACCTCCGTTAGCTCGGTCAGCCCCGAGAAGCTGTAAGGTAATCCAACGATGACCATGCCGTGATGCAACAAGGTCGTGTGGAAAGACGTGATAGTGGTTTCCTGGCCGCCGTGCTGGCTGGCCGTGGAGGCGAACACGCTGCCGACCTTGCCGATCAGAGCCCCTTGGGCCCAAAGACCGCCGGTTTGGTCCAGAAAATTGCGCATTTGCGCGGCCATGTTGCCGAAGCGCGTGGGCGTGCCGAAGATGACGGCGTCATAATCCGACAGTTCGCTCGGGTGCGCCACCGGCGCGTCCTGATCGAACTTCATACCCGAAGATTTCACGACCTCCTCCGGCACCAATTCCGCGACGCGCTTGATAACGACTTCCGCGCCCTCAAGGCGTCTCGCGCCCTCGGCGACCGCGCGCGCCATCGTCTCCACGTGACCGTAGCTGCTGTAGTACAACACCAGGACTTTCGTCATATTCGGCTTCCCATCTGCTTTTGGATCAAGGTTCTTGAAACTTAAGCAGGGTTCCATTAGAGACAATACTGACGTTTGGAATTTGATTGTTTTCTAGAGGAAACAGTGTTCGAGACCAACCAATCGGAGCCGCCACGCGGGACCGCCGCCCGATTCGACCGTCGCGCGACCGAGCGCCTCGCCGCGATGGCCGCCTTTGCCAAGGTGGTCGAGCTTGAAGGGTTTTCCGCGGCGGCCCGGGATATGGGTGTTTCCAAATCCACCGTTTCTAAACAGATCGCTCGTTTGGAGGACGAGATGGGCGCGCGCCTCTTGAACCGCACGACCCGGCGCCTTTCCCTGACCGAGGCAGGGCTCGCGTTCTTTCAAGGCGCACTGCGCGTCCTGGCGGAGGCCGAAGCGGCCGAGCAAACGGTCACGCACTTATCCACGGCGCCGCGTGGTATTTTAAAGGTGAACGCGCCGATGTCGTTCGGTGTGCGCCATGTGGCCCCCGCCCTACCGGCGTTCATGAAGGAGTATCCCGAGCTTGCGGTCGCGCTGGACTTGAATGACCGCGTGGTCGATCTGGTTGAGGAAGGCTATGACTTGGCGCTGCGGATTGTGCGTCTGCGCGATTCAAGCTTGATCGCGCGGCGTCTGGCGCCCAGCCGAAGCATTCTCTGCGCCGCCCCGGATTACTTGGCTCGCCGTGGAGTACCCCAGGGTCTGGAAGATTTGGCCGACCATGAATGCCTACTCTACAGCTATCAGGCGACCGGCGACAGCTGGCGGTTTCAAGGTCCGGGCGGCGAACGGCAAATTCGTGTTTCCAGCCGCTTGCGCGCCAACAGCGGTGACGCCCTTCTGCAAGCCGCGCTTGGTGGCCTGGGCATTGTTTTATTGCCCAGCTTTATCTGTCACGAAGATGTGCGGTGTGGCCGACTGGTGCAGTTATTGCCTGAGTGGAACGAGCGGAGCGGCATCGATATCAACGCGGTCTTTCCAGCCAATCGCAATCTCTCACCAAAAGTCCGTGTTTTCATCGACTTTCTGGCCACGCGATTCGGTCCGTTTCCGTATTGGGACGCAGGTCTAAGCGCATGAGCGGCGGCACGCGCCTACCCACGCTGGCCGTTGCATTTGCCGCCGTTGCCTGGGGTTTGTGGTGGATTCCCGTCCGCTGGCTCGCCGAGGGAGGCTTGCATGGCGACTGGGCGAGCTTGGCGATCTTTGGGGTGACGGCGGCGGCCATGACGCCGTTCATCGTCGCGCGCCGGAGCAGGTTGATTTCAGGGGGTTTCGACCTGTTGCTCAGCGGCGTTTCTTTCGGCGTCATGATGGTTTTGTGGAACCACGCCGTCTTGATCGGCGAAGTCGTGCGGGTGGTTCTTTTGTTCTATCTCGCGCCAGTCTGGGCGACCCTTCTGGCGGCGGTGTTACTCCGCGAGCCAATCGGGGCCTGGCGGGTTTTCGCCATGGGCCTGGGGTTGAGCGGTGCGGCGGTCATACTGGGGTTCGAGGGTGGCTGGCCGCTGCCGCGATCGGCGGCCGACTGGCTGGGCTTGTTATCCGGCGCGCTGTTCGCTCTGTCCGCCACACTGGCGCGCCGTTCCAGCAATGTGTCTGGATTCGATAAGACCTGTGTCTCCTATGTCGCGGCGGCCCTATTCGCGTTCTTTCTTGTCTCGGGGGACTCGGCTCCTGCGCCCCACGGCGCCGAGTTGATCGAAGCCATCCCGCTGGTCTTGGCGACTTCCGTTTTCTTTATTCTACCGGCGACGTTGCTGGTGTTTTGGGGCGCCACGCGGCTCGATCCCGGCCGGGTCGCGATCCTTCTGTTGCTTGAGCTGGTTGCGGCCGCCATTGCCTCGGCCGTGTTGACGCAAGAACCCTTCGGCTGGCGCGAGGCGGCCGGATGCGGCCTTATCCTGCTAGCGGGTCTCGCCGAGGCGGCGCCCGACTTGCGCGCCGCTCATCGGTCACGGTCCCGATAACGAAGCGCTTGGATTGCGCACGCATGTTGTGTTATCGGTTTCTTCACGATTGAGGCGGCATCAAGTCTGTCTCAAGAGAGAGGTGTGAAGATGCTCGAACGCGATGGCCAGCGACGACGACGTCGAAGCCCACGCGGCCCGCTAAAAGCAGGGCGCGCGTAACGGGCGGCTGTCCCGCGTTCACGCCAAGGGAAGGCCGGTCCCGCTAGCGACTTTCGTTGCACACCTCGGCCCGGCGACACATCCGGGTCCCAAACCGGACCAAATTATCATGACCTTCCAGATCCTTGCCGAGCGGCCGAGCGATGCCGCGCATATCGAACCCTTGCTTGACCTGACCTTCGGTCTCGAGCGTGAACAGAAAACCGTCTATGCCTTGCGCGATGGCCTTGCACCTGCGCCGGAGCTACGTTTTGCCGCGATTGCACCGGGCGGCCGGTTGTTGGGTACCCTGCGGTTTTGGCCGATCGATATCGCGAGGCAGGCACCGGCGATTCTGCTGGGGCCGCTTGCGGTCGAGCCCGCGCTTCAAGGCGCGGGGATCGGCCGCGCGCTGGTGCGCCACGGATTAGCCGAGGCAAGGCGGCTGGGCGAACGAATCTGCGTGGTTGTTGGCGCCCCGTCCTATTACGAGCCTTTCGGCTTCGCCAATGCCGGCCTGGCCGGGTTGATCTTGCCCGGCCCGGTTGAGCCTGAGCGTTTTCAGGTTCTCGAACTTGTGCCAGGTGCGCTCGACGGCTTAGGCGGCCCGATCCACCGGGCAGACGTGGCGGGCGGGCGCAGACGCCTTACAGGGTGACGCGGCACTATCTCATTGTATGGGCACAAGTTTCCTCAAACTTGTGATTCCCCCGGCCCTGAAACCTCGGTAAGCTCGACCGTCTTTCGCGCGCGTGCGTGGAAGGCGGCGATTCCCAAGCAAGTGAACACCATGACGAGTCCCGATCTTTCGGCATCCGGCCCGCGTGCCGGGGTCTACCCAGTATTGCGGTTGATCGCGGCACTTCTGCTGATGACGGTCAGCGGCTCGGCGATGTATGCCGCCATCGTCTCCCTAAAGCCGGTTGGTCTTGAGTTCGGGGTTAGCCGCGGTACGGCATCGATTCCCTATATGCTTTTCATGATTGGCTTTGGCGCCGGCGGCGTCGTCTTCGGCCGGGTGGCCGATCGTTTCGGCGTTATGGTGCCGGCCCTAATCGCGAGTTTCTCCCTGCCGGCCGGATTCGTTGCTGCGTCGAATGCCGCCACCCTGTGGCAGTTTTGTGCGGCGATGGGCTTGGTTGCCGGCTTCTTCGGCGCCTCGGCGACCTTCGCCCCGATCGTTTCCGATATCTCACACTGGTTCGTCCGGCGCCGGGGGCTGGCTGTCGGCATCGTGATCAGCGGCAGCTACTTCGCCGGGGCCATCTGGCCGCCGATCTTGCAGCATTTCATCGATGCCGGCGGCTGGCGGGAGACCTTCTTCGGTTTCGGCATTTTTACTCTTTGCCTCATGCTTCCCCTAAGTTTGTTCCTTTACCGCAAGCCGCCGGTCGTGCCGGAGCCGGCCCAGTCGAGTGGGCCCGTTGAGCCGCGCCGCCCCCTTGGGTTCAGCACCTCGGGACTGCAGCGCCTGATCTGCGCCGCGGGGATCGGTTGTTGCGCCGCCATGGCCATGCCGCAGGTCCATATCGTTCCCTATGCCACGGACCTTGGCTACGCGCCCGCGCGCGCGGCCGAGATGTTGTCTCTCATGCTCGGATTCGGAATTATCAGCAGGCTCACCTCGGGCTGGATCTCGGACCGCATAGGAGGGTTAAACACGCTGCTTCTAGGGTCGTTTCTGCAGGGCTGCGTTTTGGTCGCCTTTTTGACCGGCGATTCCCTGCTGGCGTTATATCTGCTGTCGGCCGCCTTTGGCCTGTCGCAAGGCGGGATTGTGCCGTCCTATGCCATCATTATCCGCAGCTACTTCCCGTCGCGCGAGGCCGGTTGGCGCATTGGCGTGGCGTTTCTCTTCACCATTATCGGGATGGCGTTAGGCGGTTGGATGGCCGGCGCTCTCTTTGACTTGACCGGCTCCTACACAGTGTCGTTTTTGAACGCCATTGCTTTCAACGTGTTCAATATGGCGATTGCCGGAAAGCTCTTGATGCGCGCGAAAGCGCAGGTGGGCGACTTGGCCATCGCGCAAAGGTCCTGAAGGGCCGGCGAAACATCGAAGACCGGCCGTTACACCGTGTTTTCGGTGCCGGCCGTGACTTGGCGTAAGGATCGGATGGTGACACCGCTTCTTAGCAAAACGAACAGGCCGGGGACGATCATGAGGACGATGGTGAGAACATGGATAAAAAGTATCGTCGCGAGGGCCGGTTCTTCCGCGACCCCGAGAAGCTGCAAGGCATAGCCGGAGCCGATGATGAAACCGCCCGGGATACGGACGAAGCGCGCGAGCACGAGTGAAAATCCGGCAAAGAGAAACAAGAACAAATAATCCCAACCGCTTAGGATCACCCCCACAGCCAGCCCCGCCCAGATGAAGTGCGACGCAGCAACGCCCTTCATGGCGATGCTCAGGATCACGATTGCCGCCCGCCGCCAATTCTCGTGCGGCCAGAGAATGCCATCGACGATTGCGTGGCGGATATTCTGAAACCTTTTGCCGCCTCTAGAGGCGATCCAATCGATGGTTTTTGCAGCCAAAGACCGCCCTTCGCGAAACCGGTTGCGGCCCATGAACAGAACTGAGAGCAACCCCCCGAATAGTGCAAGGTTGATAAGGCCGGCAGCCAGCAGACCTAGGCGCAGATTTCCTTCGATTTGGGGAAGAGTTCCAAAGACCGCCACCGAACCGGCAATGAGCGCGAAGATGACGCCGTCGATAAAGCGATCGATCGCGGAGGTCGTGATCACGGAGGCAAACCGCAAGCCCTCAAGCCGCGCGATAATCCACGAGCGAACCAGAGGGCTAATCCCCAGAGGCACGAGAACGTTCGCGCCGTAGCCGGCCAGGATCGAGCCGAAAAGGCGAAAAGCCGACACGGGCTTTAGGTTGAAAAGGATATGCCGCCACTTGAAGCCGCGCAGAAGTTGCTCAAAGAGGATCGTGAGGCATAGAACGGCCAGCCACACTGGATTGGCCGAGGCAAGGGCCGCAAGAAAACGCCCGCTATCCAGGTCGCGATAAAGAAAGAACGCGGCAAGCAAGGCGATGAGGCCGCCGAGTAGCGGGACAAGCCAGTGCAGAAGCGCGGTTCTCATCGGTGCGAACCATAGATTTGGCGACACGCGGTATTCGCGTTCCGATGCCGCATAGGAATTCGTGAGGAGCATTCCAATTTGGACGCCTAAGGCTGCACCTCGCCTGCTACCTTCCCTCTCGGAACCAGGCGAAGAGGCTGGCGCCCAGGACCAGGATCAAGACGGCGAAGGCGGGCAGGAGCGGTGTTTGTTCGACGCCGGTCACGACGTACTCCCGGTTCGCGACCAGGCCGATCCAGCCGCGCCCAAAGCGGTTGCGCGTGGCGCTGACCTTTCTGATCTGTGGCAGGTCTCCGCTGGCCAGGCGTACCGCCGTGCCGCCGCTTTCCTCGATCAAAGGCTCGAGGATATCGGCACTTGAGCGGGCGTCCTCAAATTCGCGCGGGTTGACCGGACCGGCGGCGGCCAAGGTCGTGCGCGAACCATCGCTGACCCGGTAGAGGCCGGTTTCCTCCGCCACGACGCTGGCGCTGGCGCGGCCCGCGCGTCCGGGCGTGAGCGAGACTTCGGTGACACTGCCGGAAGGCGCGGTAACCTCGACCGAGCGCGGCTCGAGGTCGAGGGAGCGCCGCGTGATATCGAGCCGCCCGCCGACCACGCTGGCGCGCAGCATTTCTTCCTCCAGGTCCGGTTCGCGCATCAGCCAATGCGAGATGCGGCGCAGCAGTTCCGCCTGTGGGCCCCCGCCTTCGAAGCCGCGCGACCACAGCCACATGTGGTCGCTGGTTAGCTGTGCGACCCGGCCCTTGCCGACCCGGTCGAGGATCAACAAGGGTCGTTGCTGCACGCCGCTCATCACGACTTGGCCGCTGCGGACATCGGTATCGAGTTGACGGAACCAGCGGCCCCAACTTGGGCCGCCGCCCTCTTGAGTCGGATCGCCCGCGCCGGGTAGCTCGGCGGTTACAGGGTGGCGCGCGCCCAGGTCGGTCACCTGCGGGCGAAAACCCTGCTCGAAGATGGCGCCGGTCGGCTCACCCGGCAGCACCCGGCCGAGCGGCGTTCGGTACAAGGACAGCGGCGTGGCGAAAGTCGGCCCAACCGCTTCCAGAAAAGCGCCCCCGTCATCGACGAACTTGGCGATATTATCCAAGTAAATGCTCGGCAGGACCCCGCGCCGGCGATAGCGGTCGAAAATAATGAGATCGAACTCGTCCAGTTTCACCTCGAACAATTCGCGCGTCGGAAACGCAATCAGCGACAACTCGCGTATCGGCGTGCCATCCTGTTTTTCCGGTGGGCGCAGAATCGTGAAATGCACCAGGTCTACAGAGGGGTCGGATTTCAGGATGTTGCGCCAGGCGCGTTCGCCCGCATGCGGCTCACCCGAGACCAGGAGAACGCGCAAGCGGTCGCGTACGCCATTGACGACGACGGCAGCGCGGTTGTTTGCCAGAGTCAATTCCCGCGGGCCCGCTTCGACTTCGATCTCGAACACGCTGGGCCCACGATGGTCGAGCGCGAACTGTATTTCCTGCTCGATGCCGACCGGTACCAAAATCTCTTCGGCCTGAGAACCGTCGCGCCGAATGGTGACGCGCGCCAGCGCGGTTGCGCCGCCCGGCAGGTCCTCCACCGTGATCGTCATCGTTTGGGGCCGTCCGACGATACCGAAACTGGGGGCGTTCTTGACGACCAGGCGGCGGTCGCGCTCACCCTCTTCGCCGGTTAGCAGAAGATGCAGCGGTGCGTTCAGGCCAAAGGCTTCCAGGTTTTCCGGCGCATCGTGAATTTGCCCATCGCTGATTACCAGAACCCCGCCGACCCTTTGGCGCGGCACCTTGGCCAGGGCGTCGCGCAGAGTCGAAAACAGACGGGTGCCGTCCTCGCCGGCCTCTGCGCCGGCGCGCACCACGCGGACCTCTGTCGCGTCCAGGCCGCTTAGCGCCTCGAGTACATGGCGGCGCGCGGTCTCGCTTTGGGTGGGGCGCGGATCGATCTTCTGGCTCGCGCTATCGTCGATGACCACGAGGGCGATATCGTCGAGCGGCTCGCGCTGCTCCTCCACCAACGAAGGATTGGCCAGGGCTAAAACCAAGAGAGCGAAGGCAAGCGCGCGCCACCCTGTGCCACGCGCGCGGCGGAACGCCGCCAGGCCAATCAACGCGGCGGCCGCTAGGGCCAGGACGGCGATGATCTCCCAACTAAATGCCGGGGTCCACTCTATGACAAAGGCGGGCTTCATTGGCCCAACCGCTCCAGGATAAAGGGCACATGCACTTGATCCGCCTTGTAGTTCCCGGTCATGGCATACATCGCGAGGTTAACGCCGAAACGATAGGCGAGTTCGCGCTGACGCTCGCCGCCCGGAACGACCGCATGCAGAGGGCGGCCGCTTTGGTTGACGGCCCAGGCGCCGGCCCAGTCGTTGCTGCCGATCAACACCGAGGTCACGCCGTCGTTCAGCCGCGTCTCCGAGGCGTCGATCCACAACGCGCCGCCGGAAAACCGGCCGGGGAAGTCTTGCATCAGGTAAAATGCCTTGGTCAGCACATGGTCGGGCGGGACGGGCGCCAGCGGGGGGATTTCCAATCGGCCGGTCAGCCGCTGCAGGGCTTGCGTGGCCCGCGAGCCGCGCCCGAGGGGCGTCGCGCCGGCGTCGATCTGACGCAGATCGAACAAGATCGTGCCGCCGTTCTTCATATAAGCGTTGACCTTGCGCACGGCGATCTCGCTCAAGTCGCGTTGCTCGGCCGCGATCGGCCAATATAGCAAGGGAAAGAACGATAACTCGTCACGCGCCAAGTCGACACCGAGCGGTGGCCCGGCCTCGATGGATGTGCGCCGCTCCAGTACGCGGGTCAAGCCGTTCAAGCCGGCGCGGCTGGTCTCGTCGAGTGAAGGCACGCCGGTGACAACGTAGGCAAGACGCGTCCGAAGGGTGGCGGCCAGCGCGCGCGCCTCATCGACCGAAGACGGGCCGCTTGACTGCGCGCGGGCATCGGCTAGTGGCAAAAGAGCGGCCAGGGCCAGGATCGCGGCGCCGTGACGCAGCGACCGTCCTAACAAGCCGCGTAGGGCCAGGGCCACGATTAGATCGGCGAAGGCTAGAATCAGGGCGGCGCTTAGCAGCCAAGGTTTCAGGTCGACCTCGGCGTTCCGGCTATAAAAAGCCGTGTTGATATTGGCGGGTAGATCGCGGATCGGCACTAAGGCGGGGGTTGCCGCCCCCAGCGTATGCGCCCGGCGGGTCGTCTCGTTACCGTAGTAGCCGGGCGGGTGCCGGGGACCGACGCGGTTTTCCTTCGCCGCCTCGGGTCCCAGCGCCAGCGTTGTGGCGGCGGGCGGTCCTAACCTGCCGAAGCCGTCCAAGGTCGCAATTGGCGGCAGGGCAAGCTCCCCCGGTCCCTCGGCCGAAACGCCTTGGCTGACCGCGACCACGCGGCGAAGCATTTCAACGAACAGGCCCGACAAAGGCAGGTTCGACCAGTCCGTGTTTGCGGTGGTATGTACCAGGACGATCCATCCGTCGCCGCGCCGGTCCGCGGTGACCAGCGGGGTTCCATCGCTCAGGCGGGCCCAGGTCCGCTCGACCAGGTCGAGCGAGGGTTCGGCCAAGACCTGCCGCTGGATCAAGACATCGTCCGGAATCGCGAGATCGGCGAACGGGCTCGCCGGGTCGAAAGGCGACAGGCGCGCTGGTTCGTCCCAGGTCAAGACGCCGCTCAGCGTGCGGTTGCCGCCCCGCAACTGCACGGGCAGCAGGGGGGCTTTGCCGTTGGCAGCCAGGGCCTGACCGCCCTCCGCAAGACGCGGTCCAGCGAAGCGCAACAAGACCCCCCCGCGCTCGATCCAGGCGTCCAGCCGGTCACGCTCTGCGGCGGGCAGGCGGCCCGTATCGGGAAGCACCACGACCGCAAGTTCACGTTGTAAGAGCTCCTCGAGCGTGCCCCGGCGCAATTCCGTAAAGGGCTCCAGGGCGCGCTCCAGGTAGTAAAGCTCGCTCAAGAGAGGTTGCGCGTCTTCCAGCGGGCTTGCATCGATCAGGCCCACCGGCCGCCGGCGCCAGCGTTCGTCTAAAAGCATCACCGCGCCTGCGGTCGATTCACCATCTATGACCAGGCGCGTAATCCGGTTACGCATCTCCGCCGGCAGATCGATGCGCGCATTGGCCTCCAAATTCCCATCCGCGAAGGTGATCGCGGTTTGGGATACCAAGCTGCCGTCGTCAGCCATGGCCAAAACCGCCGCAAAGTCCTCGCCCTCCGCGCTGGCTCGTTGCAGGCGGACGACTAGGGCGATGCCATCGCTTTCGGGCGCAAGCATGAGGCGGGCGAGGCCCTCGTCCCGGTCGCGCAAGAAATCGACCCGGCCCAGTCGCGTCAGACCTTCGGCCAGTGCGCGCGCCTGCCCGTCGTCCAAGCCGTCGGAGAGCCAGACCACGTGCCCCGGGACGGGCAGATCAATGTCGCCCAGCGCCGCGACTGTCGCGGCCCGATCGCCGGGCCAGGGTTTCGGCTTTATGCCGTCGACGATGCGGCGCGCGTCCGCCGCCGATAACAATCCGGTGGCGAGCGGTTGCTGATCCAAGGCGTCGCGGGCGGTGGTCAGGACCATGACCGGGCGCGCTTCCCGCTCCGCCTGGTCGAGCAGGCCGTCGAGCAGGGCTTCCCGCGCGGGCCAATCGCGCGCCGCCGCCCAGGCATCGTCGACCACAACGACCAAAGGGCCAACACCGATAACCCGGGCGGTCGGGTTGAGCAGAGGCTGTGCCAGGCCTGCGATGATCAAGCCGGCTATGGCGATGCGCAGCATGATGAGCCACCAGGGCGTGCGCGCCGGCGTTTCTTCGGGGGCATGCAGTCCGAACAGCAGCCGGATTGCCGGAAACCGCAAAGACCTTGGCGCCGGCGGCGTGACCCGGAGCAGAAGCCATAGCAACGGCAAGCCGGCCAGAGCGAGCAAAAGCCAGGGTTGCGCGAAGGCCAAGGGTCCAAAGGTCAGCATGGGCCGCGCCCTTTATCGCTTCAAGGTCGCGGACAACGCCGCGAAAAGGGCCAGAAGCGCGGCATGCGGTGGCTGGTCGGTGCGATGGCTGGAAAATGTCCAGCCCGTTGCGCGGGCGATCGCGCGAAGCCCGGCGCGTTGTGCCGCCAGCCGCGCGACATAGTCGCCGCGCACCGATTCAACCCGGGTCAGCAACCAAGGATCTTCGCCCTCGGTGCCTTCAAAGCGCACGCGCCCGTCGTAGGGCAAGGCCTCTTCGGCGGGATCGAGGATTTGTAGCAGGTATCCGCGCAAGCCGGCCTCGGCATACCCACGCACGGCGGCGTCGATATCTTCGAGCGGCGCCAAGAGGTCTCCGATCACGACGACATGGCCGTGCCGCGCCAGCGGCAATACCGGGGGCAGATCGCCGGTGGGGCCGTCGCCGCGTTCGATGTTGACGGCGAGTCGGCTCAACACCGATCTGCCGGTCGCCGGCCGGACGCCCAGTCCCAGAAAGGCGACATGCTCGCCGCCGCGCATGAGTAGCGCCGCCAAAGCCAAAGTCATCAGGTCCGTGCGCTCGCGTTTGGTCGGATACTGATCGCTCGAGCGCCAGTCCATGGAGGGCGAAAGGTCGCGCCAGATCCATACCGACTGCGCCGCCTCCCACTCCGTTTCGCGCACAAAGACACGGTCCGACTTGGCCGACTGCCGCCAGTCGATGGTTTCCGGGCGGTCACCCGGTGCGTACTGGCGGAATTGCCAGAACGTCTCGCCCTGTCCGACACGGCGGCGTCCGTGTACGCCTTGCGCCACGGTCGAGGCCACGCGCTCGGCCGCGACCAGCAAGGGCGGCAGCGTGGCCGCCAGCTGCTCCGCTCGTTGTCTCAAAGGGTGGGTGCTATCTGCCATCCACAACCGCGACGGGGGTTATCGTCGATCCCAAGGTGCCAGGGGGCTTAGGCAAACGGCGCGCTCAGGCGATCGATGATATCGTCGATCGTCGCACCTTCCGCCCGCGCCGCGAAGTTGAGGGCCATGCGATGGCGTAGAACCGGCCCCGCCAAGGCCATGACGTCGTCGATGGACGGCGCAAGACGACCGTCGAGCAAGGCCCGCGCCCGTATGGCCAGCATCAGCGACTGGCTGGCGCGCGGTCCCGGTCCCCAGGCGACTTGGGCGCGAACCTCCTCCACTTCACTGTGATCCGGCCGTCCGGTGCGCACAAGCGCGAGGATCGCCTCGACCACAGCTTCGCCAACCGGCACGCGGCGCACCAAACGTTGCGCGGTCATGAGCTCTTCAGCGCTCATGACCCGAACCGCCTGCGCCTCCTCCGCACCCGTGGTGGCTAGGAGCATGCTGCGCTCGGCCTGCAAATCGGGATAGCCGACGTCGATCTGCATTAGGAACCGGTCTAGCTGCGCTTCCGGCAGCGGATAGGTGCCTTCCTGTTCGAGCGGGTTTTGCGTGGCCAAGACGTGGAATGGGCGGGGCAGGTCGTGCGGGTGGCCGCCGACAGTGACCCGGTGCTCCTGCATGGCCTGCAGCAGGGCCGATTGCGTGCGTGGGCTGGCCCGGTTGATTTCGTCCGCCATCAATAACTGGCAGAATACGGGGCCGCGGACGAAGCGGAACGAGCGGCGACCTGCGTCGGTTTCTTCCAGAACCTCGGAGCCTAGGATATCGGCCGGCATCAGGTCGGGCGTGCACTGCACTCGCTTGTCTTCCAGGCCGAAGACCGTGCCCAAGGTTTCGACCAGCCGCGTCTTGGCCAGGCCCGGCACACCGATCAGGAGGGCATGTCCGCCCGCCAGCAGTGTGATCAGGGTTTGATCGACCACCCGGTCTTGGCCGAATATGACGCGGCCGATGCTTTCGCGGACGTCTTGCAGCCGCTGGCCCAGGCGCTCGATCTGGTCAGCCAGTTCTGCGGCGGTGGGTTCGTGAAGGGGGGCGCTGTTGGTCGCTGTCACGCAATGAGGCTCCCAGCTTGGAACAAAAAGGTACGGCGGGACATGACGAAAAAAACGATGGATCCAGCCGGCGATACCAGAAAGATAAGCACTTCGTCGGCGTCTGACCAGCCGCAGGAAGAACTTGTTCTGCCTTCTTGCGGTGACTTCGACATACGCATCGCGCGCGACGGAACCTGGTTTTACCGAAAGTCGCCGATTGGCCGTAAGGCCTTGGTCAAGCTGTTCTCCACCGTACTCCGGCGCGAGGCGGACGGCACGTATTGGCTGGTTACCCCGGTCGAACGTGGCCAGGTTGAGGTCGAGGACGCCCCGTTTACGGTTGTTGAACTTTCCGTTATCGGGCAAGGATCGGCGCAGGTCTTGCGCTTTCGCACCAATGTGGACGACTGGATCGAGGCCGGCCCCGAGAATCCGATTCGCGTGGCGATCGCGCCCGATACGCGGGAGCCCAGACCCTATATATTGGTTAGGAGCGGGTTGGAGGCCCTGATCCTGCGGCCCGTATACTATCATCTGGCCGATCTAGCGGTTGAACACGACTCAGGTGACATGACTGCCCTCGGCGTTTGGAGCAACAAGGCCTTTTTCCCTCTCGGATGTCCGGATTGAACATAAAAGAGATCTCGCGCCGCTTGGCCGAGGCCAAGCCACAGGGCCGCCGCTATAGCCAGGACGCGGCATTGCCCCGCGAACGGCCGCCCGGGGACAGGCCCCGGGGCGATCACGATCTTAATCCCGACTTCTACGATCCGGCGCAATCCCTGGTTTCGGCCGCTGTCCTGGTGCCGATCGTGGAGCGCCCGGCGGGTTTGACGCTGCTTCTGACCCAACGTACCGATCATCTCGACGTCCACGCCGGTCAGGTCAGCTTCCCCGGTGGGCGGGTCGAGGCCGATGAGGGCTTGGAAGCCGCCGCGCTGCGCGAGACCGAGGAGGAGGTCGGCCTACCGCGACAACACATCCGCGTGATCGGACAGCTCGACACCTACGTCACCCGCACCGGATTCGAGATCGCGCCATTGGTCGGCGCGATCAAGCCGCCCTTTCCGGTCGTGCCGGACAGTTTCGAGGTCGCGGAGGTTTTCGAGGTGCCGCTGGATTTTTTTCTGTCACCCGGCAGTCTGCAAAGGCACGCCCGGATTTATCAGGGCAAGCAACGCCATTTTTACGCGTTCGCTTATAACGACCACTACATCTGGGGCGCAACCGCCGGTATGCTGGTCAACTTAGTGGAAGTCCTGACCGCCAGTGAAGCCACGGCGCATGACTGAGCATCGCGCCAAGCCGGGCGACCGGCTCGTATCCATCACAACTAGACCCGGGTGAAGCGTCTAAATGCTGCGAATCCTCCTTACCGTTTTACTGCCGATCGCGCTGCCGATCATCCTGTATATCGCCTATGTGAAACTCGCGCGGCCCCAATCCGCGAATGCCACGGCGGCGTGGCGGCCCCCTCTCGGGCTATGGCTGGTGCTGGGCGCGGCGGTGCTGCTTGTTGCCGGGATGCTCGCGTTAGGGTTTTCGCGCGGTGTGCCGCCGGACACTAAGCTAATCGCGCCCCATATCGAGAACGGCGAGATCATCCCCAGCCAAAGACTAGACCAGACGCAATGAGCAAGGTTGGGCGGATCGCGCCTCAGGATTGGATGCGGGCCCCGGCGACGCGGCGGGTGATGGCGGCGCTCGATGCGGCGGGCGCGGCGCCCCGCTTCGTCGGCGGGTGCGTGCGTGATGCGCTGGTCAGGCGGCCGGTCAAGGACATCGATATCGCGACCCCCCTGGCTCCCGAAGAGGTTATGGCGTGCCTGAAGGCCGCCGGCATCAAGGTCGTACCGACCGGGATCGCGCACGGCACCGTAACCGCGGTCGCCGAGCACACGTCCTTCGAGATCACCACGCTGCGGGTCGACGTCGAAACCTATGGCCGCCACGCCAAGGTGGCCTTTACAGACGACTGGGTGGCCGATTCGGCGCGCCGGGATTTGACCATCAACGCCTTGTCCTGCGAAGCGGACGGAACCTTGCACGACCCCTTCGGTGGGGTTGAAGACCTGCGGGCCGGCCGGATTCGATTTGTGGGCGACGTGCGCGCGCGGATCCGCGAGGACTATTTGCGCTTGTTGCGCTACTTCCGTTTTCAGGCGCATTACGGCCGCGAGGCCCCGGCTCCGGACATCCTGGCGATCGTCGCCGAAGAAGCCCCTCACCTGCACACTCTGTCCGGCGAGCGGGTGCGCGAGGAGATCTTGAAGATACTCGCGGCGCACGATCCGGTTCCCATCGTCGAGATCATGATCGCCCAAGGCGTCGCGCGTGAGATCCTCCATGGAAACCTGCATCCGGCGGCTCTAAGCGCCTTGATACGGAGCGAACCGCCCGAAGAATCGCCCGATCCCTTGTTGCGCCTGGCCGCGTTAATCGACGCGGATGCAGATGTCGCGCGCCAAGTGGCGGAACGTCTGCGACTGTCCAACAAGCAAGGTAAAGCGCTTGCCGCCCTGGCCGAACCGGCGTGCGCCCTTGGCCCCGATTTAACGCGGCACGCGCGTTGGCGGGCGCACCGGAGTCTTGGCCCGGAACTGGCCGGCGCCGTGGTGCGGCTCGATTGGGCGCGCCGCCACGCGGCCGACGGCGCGGTGCCGGATACGGCGTTTCGCGAGTCGCTCCAAGCGGCCGAGGCTCTGGCCGCGAAGACTTTTCCCCTGCGTGGGGCGGATGCCATAGAGATCGGCGTGGCGACTGGGCCGGAATTGGGCCGGCTTCTGGACGCCGTGGAAGCTTGGTGGGCGGAAGACGGATGCCGGGCTTCACGGAGGCAATGTCTGGACCACCTGAAGGCTCTAAGTAGCGCGCCTTAAGGCCAGGCCACCGCCGGCGGCAGGGACATCAGAATCGCCTCCACGTTGCCGCCGGTCTTGAGACCGAAGAGGGTGCCCCGATCGTACAAGAGGTTGAACTCGACATAGCGCCCGCGCCGTACCAATTGATGCTCGCGTTGCGCCGGGGTCCAGGCCTCGGCCATGTGGCGGCGCACGATCTTGGGGTAAACATCCAGGAACGCGAGACCGACGTCCCGAGTGAAGGCGAAATCGGCCTCCCAGTCGGACTCGAGGTTATCGTAAAATATGCCGCCGACGCCGCGCGGCTCGTCGCGATGCTTTAGGTGGAAATACGTGTCGCACCATTGCTTGAAGCGCGCGTGGTAATCGGGATCGTGCTTATCGCAGGCCGCTTTCAGCGCGGCGTGAAAGGCCCGGGTGTCGGCCTCGTCCGGCACCATCGGGGTTAGGTCCGCGCCGCCGCCGAACCAGGACTTGGTGGTTACGATATGGCGCGTATTCATGTGGACCGCCGGCACCAGGGGCGAACGCATGTGCGCGACCAGCGAAACCCCACTGGCCCAAAACCTTGGGTCGTCCGTCGCGCCGGGGATTTGCTGGGCGAAATCCGGCGAAAACTTGCCCCAGACCGCGGAAACGTTGACCCCGACCTTCTCGAACACCCGGCCCCGCATGATCGACATCACGCCGCCCCCGCCGGCCGCCGGGTCGCCGTCCTCCCGTGACCAGGCCTTGCGCTCGAAGCGCCCCGGCGCCAGGTCGCCAAGCTCAGCCGCGATGGGCAGCTTGGCCGCGACATCGGGGGTCAACTCGTCCTCAATGGTCTCGAAGGCCGCGCAGATTCGGTCGCGCAGGTCCTCGAACCAGGCGCTGGCGCGGGATTTTCGTTCTTCCTGTATGCTCATTTTGTCTCGCCGCTGGGGAATTGCCGGGTTTGGCGCAGGGCCTCGCCCAATACCATGGCCGCGGCCAGCGCGACGTTGAGGGATCGTAACCCAGGGCGCATAGGAACCGCCAGCCGTGCATCGGCCGCCGCATGAACCTCCTCGGGCACGCCGGCGCTCTCGCGGCCAACCAAAAGGGTGTCGCCGGCCGCGAAGGCGAAGTCCGAATAATTCATTGACCCCGAAGTGGTCAAGAGCAGCAGACGGCCTGGCGCGCCGCCCGACCTTCGCGCCTTCCGATAGGCGCTCCAGGAGCGATGCCGGACCATCGCCGCCTGCTCGACATAATCCAGACCGGCGCGCCGCATGCGCCGGTCGTCGAGCAGGAACCCACACGGCTCGATTATGTCGACGGGCACCCCAAGGCAGGCGCCAAGGCGTAAGATGGCGCCGGCATTCTGCGGTATGTCGGGTTGATAAAGAGCGAGCCGCATAGGGTAGGGAACCGCGCGCCATGGAAGAATCCGGGCTGGAGGGGGCTCCGGCTCAGGCTTTGCCTTCCGGCAAATTTTCCTCTATATCGGCGCTGCAACACAAGGACGCGCTGAGGCCGGGACACGCCATAGCTAGGCGCAGAGAAATCTAGCTACCGGGACGGCGCCTACGCGCTTTTTTTGGGGGAATTGAAAAGCATGACGGACACTGCGAGCCCCACGCACGGGGATGAAGGAGAGACGCGGCGCGATTTCCTGTATCTTTTGGCCGGTGGCATGGGCGCCGTCGGCACCGTGGCGGCGGTTTGGCCGTTGATCGACTCGATGAACCCGGCGGCCGATGTTTTGGCGCTGGCTTCGACCGAGGTCGATCTCGATCCGATTGAGTTGGGCCAGCGTGTCACCGTCACTTGGCGCGGGAACCCGATCTTCATCGACCGCCGCACAAAGGCGGTGATCGATGGCGCGCGCGCCGTGCCCCTCGAGGACTTGCCGGACCCGGAAACCGACGACGCCCGGGTGCAACAGGCGGAATGGCTGATCATGATCGGGGTCTGCACGCACCTCGGGTGTATCCCCAAGGGGCAGAAATCAGGCGATCCGCTGGGTGAATATGGCGGCTGGTTTTGCCCCTGCCATGGCTCGCACTACGATACCGCCGGGCGCATTCGCAAGGGTCCGGCGCCGAAGAATCTGGTGGTGCCGCCGTACAGTTTTGTCGAAGACACCAAGATCCAGATCGGTTGAGGGGAACCGGGCGCATGAGCGATTTTCAGACGACCAATCCCGTGATCAAGTGGATCGAATACCGGCTCCCGGTTTTCTCTTTCCTCGACCATGCGGTCGGAACCAAGTACCCGACCGCGAAGAATCTCAGCTACTGGTGGAATTTCGGGTCTTTGGCGGGCCTGGCGCTGGTGATTATGATCGTGACCGGCATCTTCCTGGCCATGCAGTACACCGCGCATGTCGACTACGCCTTCGATTCGGTCGAGCGGATTATGCGCGACGTGAATTACGGCTGGATGCTCCGCTATATCCATATGAACGGAGGCTCGTTCTTCTTCATCGTCGTCTACATCCATATTTTCCGGGGCCTCTATTACGGCTCCTATAAGGCGCCGCGCGAGCTGTTGTGGATGATCGGCGTGGTCATCTTGCTGGTTATGATGGCGACGGCCTTCATGGGCTATGTATTACCCTGGGGCCAAATGAGTTTTTGGGGCGCCAAGGTCATCACGAACCTTTTCTCGGCTATTCCCCTGATCGGCGAGGACATCGTGATCTGGCTGTGGGGCGGCTTCTCGGTCGACAACCCGACACTCAACCGCTTCTTCTCCCTGCACTACCTCTTGCCGTTCGTCTTGGTCGGGATGGTCGTAATCCACATCTGGGCGCTGCACCAATTCGGCTCGAATAATCCGCTCGGCATCGAAACCAAAGGACCGCAAGACAGCATTCCGTTCCATCCCTATTATACGGTGAAGGATCTTTTCGGTATGGGCGTGTTCATGATCGCTTTCACGGCGGTCGTGTTCTTCATGCCGAATGCCATGGGCGAGGCGATCAATTACCAGGAGGCCGACCCTCTCGTGACCCCGGCCCACATCGTGCCGGAATGGTACTTCCTGCCGTACTACGCGATCCTGCGCTCGGTCACCTTCGACATCTGGTTCCTTTCGGCGAAGTTGATCGGCGTTATTTTGATGTTCGCTTCGATTCTGATTTTGCTGGTCCTGCCGTGGCTCGATCGCTCACCGGTGCGCAGCTCGAAGTTCCGGCCCGTACATAAGCAACTGTTCTGGATCTTTGTCGCCGACTGCATACTCTTGGGGTGGGTTGGCGCGAACCCGGCGGAGCCGCCCTATCTCTATATCGGTCAGGCGGGCACAGCGTATTACTTCGCGCACTTCTTGATAATTTTGCCGCTGCTCTCGGTGCTGGAACGGCCGCGGCCGCTGCCGAATTCGATCAGTGAACCGGTGCTCAAGGGCGGTGGAACCGCCATGGGCGCGACGGCCAAGCCGATGGAGAAGGCATAATGAAGCGGGTCGTTGCCGGTGTTCTAAGCGCCGCTATCCTTGCTTTCGGCACGCAAACGATGGCTGCTGAAGATAAGGCCCTGCCGGACTTTAAATGGTCCTTCGATGGGATCTTCGGCCAATTCGATCGGCCCGCTTTGCAGCGTGGGTTTCAGGTCTATCGGGAAGTCTGCTCGGCATGTCACTCCCTGCGCCTCATTGCGTTCCGCGATCTGGCCGATCTGGGCTACGATGTGGAGCAGATCAAGGCTTTTGCCGCCGAAGCGACGGTTGTCGACGGGCCGGACGACGAAGGCGAGATGTTCGAGCGCGAGGGCAGACCCTCGGACCGTATTCCCTCGCCATTTCCCAATGCCAAGGCGGCGGCGGCGGCCAATGGCGGCTCGACGCCCCCGGACTTGTCCCTCATGGCCAAGGCGCGCCCGCATGGGCCCAGTTATATCCGCGCCCTGTTGTCGGACGGTTACGAGGACGCCCCAGCCGGTTTCGAAATCCTGGAAGGGCAGAGCTACAATGCCTACTTCCCGGGTAATCGGATTGCCATGGCGCCGCCGCTCGGCGATGACGCGGTGGAGTATCAGGACGGCACGGAGGCGAGTGTCGATCGAATGGCGGCGGACGTCGCCCATTTCCTGATGTGGACCGCCGAGCCGAAGTTGGAGCAGCGCAAGCAGACGGGCATCAAGGTGGTCCTGTTCCTGCTCGTCCTCACCGGCATTCTCTATGCTATCAAACGCAAGGTCTGGGCCGACCTTCACTAGGTGGGCCGGGCTCCGATGTCTGCCATGAGCGAACCCGGAACCCCGCCTGTCCTGGGGGTCCTGGGCGGCAGCGGTATCTACGATATCCCAGGCCTGGAGAAGACCGTCTGGCGCCGCGTCGATTCGCCTTTCGGGACGCCATCCGACGAATTGTTGTTCGGCGAGCTCGATGGGCAAGCCATCGTGTTCCTGCCGCGTCACGGGCGGGGCCATAAGGTGCCGCCGTCGGAACTGAACTTCCGCGCCAACATCGACGCCTTGAAGCGCGCCGGGGTAAGCGAAATCGTTTCCATGAGCGCGGTCGGTTCGCTGCGCGAGGACTTGCCGCCCGGCACCTTCGTCATCGTCGATCAGTTCATCGACCGCACCTTCGCACGTAACAAGAGCTTCTTCGAATCCGGCCTGGTGGCTCACGTCTCCATGGCTCATCCGGTCTGCGCCCGCTTGGGGGATGCGCTCGAGGCGGCGGCGGCCGAGCTTGCGTTGCCGATGCGGCGCGGCGGAACCTACATGGTCATGGAAGGGCCGCAGTTTTCGACCAAGGCAGAGTCGGAGCTTTACCGCTCCTGGGGCTGCAAGGTTATCGGCATGACCAACATGCCGGAGGCCAAACTCGCCCGTGAGGCCGAGATCTGCTACGCAACCGTCGCCATGGTAACCGACTACGACTGCTGGCACGAGGACCACGACCACGTCACCGTCGGCCAGGTCGTCAAGGTCTTGCTCGCCAATGCCGACAAGGCGCGCGCCTTGATCAAGCGGGTCGCACCCAAGCTGCGGGGGCGGGCCGAAGCTTGCGCCGAGGGCTGCCACCACGCCCTCGACAACGCCCTTATCACCGCGCCCGAGGCGCGCGATCCTGCGGTTGCCGCCCGCTTGGACGCGGTCGCCGGGCGCCTGCTTGGCGCTTAAAGGCAGGCGCGGCTATGAACGTCAACGGCAAGCCGACCCGCAGTATCGGGCTCGCGGCCGACGGTTGGGCGGCGGAGATCATCGATCAAACCCGCCTGCCGCATGATTTTGTATTACGGCGGCTGGAAAACCTTGAGCAGGCGGCCGAAGCGATTAGCGCTATGTGGGTGCGTGGCGCGCCCTTGATCGGCGCGACGGCGGCCTATGGTCTGGCTTTGGCCATGCGCTCCGACCCTTCCGACGCAAACCTGGATCGTGCCGGGCAAACCCTCATGGCGACCCGGCCGACAGCGGTCAACCTGCGCTGGGCGATCGAGGACGTGACCGCACGCCTGCGGCCGCTTGAAGCCAAGGCCCGGGCCGAGGCGGCTTATGCGCGCGCGGCGGAAATCTGCGAAGAGGATGTCGCGATTAACCGGGCCATTGGGGAACACGGCCTCGGCCTGATTCGCGAGGCTTGGGAGGCCGGTGGAAAAAAGGACCGGGTCAACGTGTTGACTCATTGCAACGCCGGTTGGCTGGCGACTGTGGATTGGGGAACCGCGTTGGCGCCCATCTACCTGGCGCACGATGCCGGTATCCCGGTTCATGTCTGGGCCGACGAGACCCGGCCTCGCAATCAAGGCGCAAGCCTGACAGCCTGGGAGTTGGGTCAGCACGGGGTGCCGCATACGGTCATCGTCGACAATGTCGGCGGCCACCTGATGCAGCATGGCATGGTCGACCTCTGCATCACCGGAACCGATCGCACGACCGCACGCGGCGACGTGTGCAATAAGATCGGCACCTACCTGAAAGCCCTAGCCGCGCAAGACAACGGCGTGCCGTTCTATGTCGGTCTGCCGGGCCCAACCATCGATTGGAGCATCGACGACGGCCTGGCCGAGGTGCCGATAGAGCAGCGTGACGGGCGCGAGGTCTCTGAAGTGACCGGGCTTACCGCCGAGGGTAACCTCGCCACCGTGCGCGTGACACCCAAGGACACGCCGCTCGCCAACTACGCCTTCGATGTAACCCCGGCGAGGCTGGTCACAGGCCTAATTACCGAGCGCGGTGTTTGCCCCGCGTCCAAGGACGGCCTGCTCTCGCTCTATCCCGAGCGCCACAATCGCCCGGTGGGGTAGAGCGGACAATAAGCAGCGCCGGGCCTTGTAAGACCCGGCGCTGGCGTTGAGAACTTCGCAAGAATTAGGCTGGCGCCGGGCCGCCGCGCATATCCGGCGCGTCGGGGCCCTCGGGGCCGGGCTTGCGCGCGGCCATGAACTGGTCGAATTCCGCCTTGTCCTTGGCTTGGCGCAGGCGCTCGAGAAACTCGAAGAACTCCGCTTGCTCCTCCTCGAGACGCCGTAAGGTCTCATCGCGATACTCGTCGAAGGCACGATTGCCGCTTGAGGCTGTGGCCCCTTTTCCCTGCGATCGGGAGTTACCGTGCTTGTGCGCCGCGTGCCAGCGGCCTGGGCCGCTCTTACCCCAACATCCCATGCGTCCACTCCATATCAAATAGGCCAGTATAGCCAAGCCGAAGGGCCAGAAGACGATGAAGGCCAGGACCATCACACCGATCCAAGCCGGCTTGCCGTAACTATCTATTTTCGCCGCGAGTTCCATCGGATCCTCATGTAAATGTATTTTACATTCACAAATTTGGCGATAGCTAGGGCGGGAGTCAAGAGCGGGAGGACAAAATTTACTACAAAAAAGCGGGCGGCGAGTTTAAAGCCCCTCCAGCCCCAGCCCGCGCAAGTAGAGCAGGAGCCCGGCTTCGAGCAAATCCTCCGGCGTCATGGGCAGTTTGCGCCTAGCCGAATCGCCGCGCGCGAAAAGCGAGGCTATACCGTGCGATAGGGCCCAGATATGCAGGCTCATCATCAAGGTCGGCGGCCGGCTTTCCGCCGGTATCAGGGCGCACAGCGCCTCGCAAGCCTGGCGCAGGACCGAAAAGGCGCGGTCGGAAGCCTGCGATACCTCCCGGCTCGAATCGCGCGGTACCTGGGCCTCGAACATGGCGGCGTAATAGGCGGGTTCATTACGGGCGAAAGCAAGATAGGCGCGTCCCAGGTTTTCCAGGGCCCGATAAGGATGAGGCTTGCCGTTATCCCAAGCCTGCTCCAAGGCCTCCGCAAAACGCTCGAACCCGCGCAGGGCGACGTCGGCCATGAGGGCGTCGCGGTCGCGGAAATGGCGGTAGGGCGCGGCTGGACTGACCCCGGCGGCCCGCGCCGCCTCGGCGATGTTGAATCCGGCCGGTCCTTTCTCCGCGATCAAATCCAACGCCGCCGCAATCAGGGCTTCGCGCAGGTTGCCGTGATGATAGCCGCGCCCTTTACCGGCTTTCTTCGACCAACTCATGTAAGGGGCTTTAACATGATTCGGCCGCCCAGCGCAGCCTTCTTGGGCCCGATCATTCGATCGGCGCCAGCACCTGAATCGGCGCGCCGACGCCGCGCAACGCGAATTCGCCCAGGCTCTCCCAAACGGCCGGGACGTGGGCAGCGAAGGTGGCGCTGGCCAGGACCGGGCGGTCGAGCGACTTGGTCAATGCCTCCAGACGCGCGACCTCGTTGACGGTCGGGCCGATAACCGAGAACGAGACGCGCTCGGGTACGCCGATGTTGCCGAAGCGCACCTCGCCCAGATGCAGGGCCAGGCCGAAGGCGAGCGGCTCGCCCGCACGGTGCGCGTTGACGGTGGCTAGCCGCTCCCGTGCGTCCTGGCTGGCCATCAGGGCGCGTTCGCAGGCCCGCGCCGCATCGCCGTGCGCATCGCCGTGCGCATCGTCGAGCGGGAAGATCGCGAGCACGGCGTCGCCTATGAAGGCCAGGATCTCGCCGCCCTGGCTCAGAACCGCGCCGGCCGCGCACTCGAAATAGTCGTTCAAGGCTTGAATGAAACTATCGCGCGACAGTGTGTCGGCCAGGGTGGTGGAGCCGCGCAGATCGCTGTACCAGATAGCCGCGCTTAGGGCCTCGCCGTCGCCGCGTTTGATCTGGCCGTCGAGCACGCGCTGGCCGGCCAGGGTGCCGAGATACGTCGTCACCACGTTGCGGGCGATCTGTTCCTTGACCTGCATCTTGCAGGCGACACCCAGGCGCTGCTGGATGCGTAACAGGGACTTGACGTCCTGCTCGCTGAAACCCGAGGGCCGGTCGCTCGCCCAGGAGCCGACCATGCCGTTGAGTTCTCCTCCGCCGAAGCTGATCAGATACGCCAGGTAATCCGACGCGCCGGCGTTGCGAAACTCCGACAAGATCGGAAAGTCCAGGTTCGCCTCGTCGCCCAGAAGACGACGGCGCAGGAAGGGGACCTGTGTACGGACCATATGGTACAGCGGGCTCTTTAGAAATTCCTCAGGGAACGGGCCGTCCCGGCGCGAGGGAAAGTTATCCGTTTCGATTTCCTCTCCGCGTCGCCAAGTCAGCGCCGTGCTGCCGTAGAGTGGGTGCAGGACGCTAAAGCTAATGTGCCCGCGCCACAACGGGAGCCCGGCACCCAGCAGTCGCTCGCAACAGCCCTCGAACAGCCGCGTCACCTCGGAATCGCCGAGCGCTTGGTCCATCAGCCAATTGGCGACCTCGTCGACCAGCGAGGTCGGCCGGGAGCCAGCGGCGCCCTCGGGTTCCGTGATCGGATGAGTCATGGCTTCAGCATAGGTGCAAGCGCGCGGCACGTCGATCACCGGGCGCAAGATCGACGCGCCGCGCGAAACGGGTTCCCTTTGTGCTGCCACCGCGTACACTCGCGCCATGAGCAACCCGATCCGCGGCATTGACCACGTCTTGGTTGGCGTGCGCGACCTGGAGGCCGCGCGCCTGACCTTTGCCCACCTGGGCTTCACCCTTAGCCCACGGGGGCGGCACATCGGCTGGGGCACGGCCAACTATTGCGCCATGCTGAACAGCGGCTACATCGAGCTGCTGGGCATCGTCGATCCGGCGCAGTTCACCAACAACCTGGACTGTTTCCTGGAGGGCGGCGAAGGCTTGCTCGGCCTGGCCTTCGCCAGCGGCGACGCGGAGGCGGCGGCGCGAGATTTGCGCGCGCGCGATGTCGCGGTTGAGGGGCCAAAGGCACTCAGCCGTAAGCTGGAATTGCCGGACGGCGACGTGGAACCGGCTTTTCGCACTTTGCACATGGCATCCGAAGCGACCGCCGGTCTCTCGGCCTTCATCGTCCAACACCTGACGCCCGAGCTCGTGTGGCAGAACGCCTGGCTGGAACATCCCAACGGAGCGCAGGGAATCGTCTCTGTAACCGGCGCGGTCACCGATCCAGGGGCGGCGGCGCTCGCCTACGGCGCGCTCTTCGGACCGGACGCCGTTTCCGCCGGTCATGGCTCGGTCGAGATTCGAAGCGGCGCGGGCTTGCTGCGTTTGACCGCGCTCGAAGGCCTGCGCCAGCAATTTTCCGGGATCGCGAATTTACCGGCGCGTGCCGCGCCTTATCTGGCGGGCCTGCGTATCGGCGTTAGCGATCTCGCGCGCACTGCGGACTATCTGGGCGGGGCGGGCGTCTCTTACATGCGCGACGGCCATGGCTTGTTGCGCCTCGATCCCGATTTAGCCTGCGGCGTCGTCTTGGAGTTCGAGGCGGTCTAGAAATCTAACCTAGGCGTCCGATCGGACAGCCTGGGCGACCAGAACCTCCGCAACCCGGGCAGCTTCTCGCGCCGCGCCGACGGGGCCATTGACCTGGGTCACGGCGAGCGCGCCTTCCAGCAACAGCATGATCTCCCGCGCCAACCTGGCGGGCCGCTTGGCGTTCGCGGCCTCGGCCAGCGCGCGCAGGTAGGCCATGATGTTGCGGTGGTGCTGGGCCGCGGCGGCATGGATCGGATCTTCTAAGTCGGGATATTCCGACGCCGCCTTGATGAACATGCAGCCGTGAAAGTCCTTGCCCTGGAACCAATCCTCCAAGGCGTCGAACACCGCCAGTAGGCGCGTGGCCGGGGTTTTTGCCCGGCGCTCCACATTCCGGCGGAATTGCCGCATCCAGAGCTCGTCGCGGCGCCGAAGCGCGGCCAGGATCAAATCGTTCTTCGACTTGAAGTGGTTGTAGAGGGTCATCTTGGCCACTCCGGCTTCGGCCAGAATCCGGTCGATCCCAGTGGCGTGGTAGCCCTCCCGGTTGAAGAGGGTGAGCGCCGTGTCGATCAAGTGGTCGCGCCGGCTTTGGGGCATCATCCGGTTCCTCTATCGTCATAGACGGACTAATCTGTCTAACGTAACGGGCCGCCGGAATCAAGGCTAGCCCTTCAAGCCGCGATCTTGAATGACGCTAAAACGCCAAATAAATCAATTTTCACTTGAATAAACCGACAGGTCTGTCTATTTCAATCAAGCGAGAATCAACTCCGATTGGGTGGCGGGTTTTCCCCGGCTGCCCAGGACATGGATAAAAACAGGACATAGGTAAAGGAGAGAGTTTCATGCCGGCCAAGCCTGGATTTCGCCTCGGAGTCTACGTTTTCAAGGACGCCGAAGTCGTCGACTACGCGGCGCCTTATGGGGTCTTCTCGGTCGCGCGCCGGCTGGACCCGAGTCTCGATGCTTTCCTGATTGCCGAGAGCTTGCGGCCCGTGCAGACCCAGGCCGGCTTCACTGTGCTGCCGAACTACGGCTTCGCCGACAAGCCGGCGATGGACGCCTTCCTTATTCCCGGCGGCTTCGGCACGCGCCAGGAAACCTATAACGCGAACCTGCATCGCTTTATCCGTGCGCTGGAGCCGCAAACCCTGCTGACCAGCGTGTGCACGGGAAGCTGGATCTATGGCCAAATGGGTCTGCTTGATGGTTTGCCGGCAACCAACCGGAAGGAGCCGGATAGGCTTGAAGCCTCGAACATGGGCCAGGTGCCGATCGAGCGTTTGGCCGAGATCGCGCCCAAGGCCGAGATCTCTCGCGCCCGCGTCGTCGATGCCGGGCGTATCGTCACGGCGGGTGGGATCGCCAGCGGCATGGAGATGGGCTTCTATCTGCTGGAGCGCGCCGGTTACGATGACGCCTTCGTGCGCGACGTGGCGCGGGTCATGGAGTATGAAGCGGCCTACGATCTTTACCGCGAGGATCGCCTGGTGCGAGCCGGCTGAAACAGAAGCCGGCGCGACGCCCGCAGGGTTTGCCAAGAAGAAAGATGAGTTTGGATCATGACCAAGAATGTCAGCGACGTCGCCTTTAGTCCCGCCGTCAAAGCGCAGCAGGAGCGCCTTGGTTCGCGCGCCGGCTATGCGCACATGGAAAAGAAAGGCGGCTGGCGTCAAAAAGTGTCAGACGACCTCGCGGCCTTCTTGGCGGAACGCGATTCCTTCTACCTTTCAACCAGCAATGCCGAGGGCCAGCCCTACATCCAGCATCGCGGCGGACCCAAAGGATTCCTCAAGGTGTTGGACGACAGCCGGCTGGCCTTCGCCGAATTCAGTGGCAACAAGCAATACATCACGCTTGGAAACCTGAGCGACAACCCGCGCGCCTTCATCTTCCTGATGGATTACGCCAATCGGCGCCGGATCAAGATTTGGGGCCGTGCCGAGTACGTCGAAGACGATCCCTGGCTGCTCGAAAAACTGCTCGATCCCTCCTATCGAGGGGTGCCGGAGCGCGCCATCGTGCTTCACGTCGAAGCCTGGGACATCAACTGCCCGCAGCACATCGTCCGCCGCTACACAGAGGACGATGTCGCCGGCGCCGTCGGTAAGCTGCAAAACCGTATCGCGGAATTAGAAGCAGAGGTCGCGACGTTGCGCGCTGAAGCTTAGCATCACCCGCCTGGCTCCATCGATTGATACTTGCCGTGCCAGTGCACCAATGGCCGTCCGTTCGGATCGTATTCGAAGCGCATAACTTCGCCGACGAAGATGATGTGGTCGCCGCCTTCGTAGGTGTGGCGAATCCGGCATTCGAACTTGGCCAGCGCGTCGTGCAGGATCGGACAACCGGTATCCCAGATGTCGTAACCCACGTTCGACCATTTGTCCTCGCTGGCTTGAGCGAAGCGGTGGCAGAGTTCCTGCTGGTCATCTCGCAGGATGTTGACCGCGAAAGTCTCGCTCGCGAGGAAGGCTTGCAGGCTATATGACCGCCGGTTCAGGCTGAACAGGACCAGCGGCGGGTCGATCGAGACCGAGTTGAAGGAGTTGGCGGTGAGGCCGATTGGCGTGCCGCCGGGTCCCGGCGCGCTGATGACCGTGATCCCGGTCGCGAAGCAGCCAAGCGCCTGCCTGTATTGTATTGGGTCCACGGGGCTCCCTGATACTGGGTCAGGCGTTGACGTCGATCACGAGGCGGCCGCGCACCTGGCCCTTCAGAATTTCTTGGCCGAGCGTCATGAGATCGCCAAGCGCCGCGGTCTCCGTCATGGCGTCCAGTTTGTCCATCGGCAGATCCTTGACCAACCGGGCCCAGGCCGCCCGGCGGCGCGCCTGGGGGCACATGACCGAATCGATCCCCAGAAGGTTCACGCCGCGCAGCAGGAAGGGCAGCACGGTGGTCTCCAGGGTACTGCCCCCGGCCAGCCCAACCGCGGCGACGGCGCCGTTGTGGGCGGTTTCGGCCAAGACGTGCGCCAGCGTTGTCCCACCGACCGAATCGATGCAGCCGGCCCAACGTTCGCGCGCCAAGGGACGCTTCGAGACCTCAGCCAACTCGGCCCGCTCGACAATACTGGTCGCGCCCAGGCCGCGCAGATAGTCGTGGGCTTCCTGGCGGCCGGTAGAGGCCGCGACCTTATAGCCGAGGCTGGCCAGCAGAGTGACCGCGACCGAGCCGACCCCGCCGGCGGCGCCGGTTACCAGGACCTCGCCGCACTCAGTACTCCGGGCGGGCGTGATTCCATGCTCTTCCAGGGCCATGACCGCGAACATGGCGGTGATTCCGGCGGTGCCCAGGGCCATGGCGCGCTTGGCGGTCAGGCCCTCCGGCAGAGACACCAGCCAATCGCCCTTTACCCGGGCCTTCTGGGCATAGCCGCCCCAGGTCATCTCGCCGACGCGCCAACCGGTCGAAACGACCCGGTCTCCCGGTTTGTAGTCTGGATGATCGCTGGCCTCGACAACACCGGCGAAATCGACCCCCGGCACGTGGGGGTAGGTGCGAACCAGGCGGCCGACGCCGTTCAGGATCATGCCGTCCTTGTAGTTCAGGGTCGAATACTCGACCGCGACGGTGACCGCATCTTCAAGGTCCGGCAGCCGGGCCTCGTCGAGGTTCTGAATTTCGGCCGTTACCTTCCCATCCGATTCTTCTAGCAAGATTGCCTTGAACATCGTCTGTCTTTCTCCGTTATGGGTCTATGGCTTCCGATTCAGCCCGGCCAACTTTACACAAGGCAAGCCGTCTATGTTGCAAAGCAGCGTACTCGACCCCTTGTCAGATAACAATAAATACCCCATATTGTGCATTGCGGCATATTTGATGGGCGCCCGCCCGTCGTTTGCCGTACGCCTGTTAGGCGTTTCCTCCCTAAACTTGGGCCGTGCCTCGTGCACGGCCTTTCTTTCTTCAGGCGCCCCAGACGATTATCCCGCCGGCGCCGGTTCCGGCAGGCTTGTCTCGCCGTCGCCCAGGGCGCGCTGCAGGATCACGCTATCGACCCAGCGTCCGAACTTGAAGCCGACGGCGGACAGCGTACCGGCGTGCCGGAATCCAAAGGATTCGTGCAGGCGGATCGAGGGCCAATTCTCGCTGTCGCCGATAATCGCGATCATCTGCCGGCAGCCCAAGTCCGTGCAGCGCCGAATCAAGTCCTCCAAGAGGGCTTTGCCCAGTCCCTTGCCAATCGCCTCGGGCGCAATATAGAGCGAATTCTCGACTGAAAAACGGTAGGCGGGCCGGGTCCTATACGGCCCGGCATAGGCATAGCCTTGAACCCCGCCGCCATCTTGCTCCGCCACCAGAAAGGGTAAGCCCCGCGCCAGGATAGCCTGGAACCGGCGCTCCATCTCCTCCAGCTCCGGGGGCGTCTCTTCGAAGGACGCGAGGCCATGGCGCACGTGGTGGGCATAAATCGCCGTAATCGCTCTCAGATCGCCGGCCTTGGCGCCGCGCACCCGGATCGGGCCGCGAGCGGCCGGTACGGGCCCGGTCATGCCGCGATTTTCGAGCCGGAAATGCCGCCCAAGGCGGCAATCACCAAACGGAGGTCTTCCTTGAGGCCGGCCATCGCGGGCGCCCGGCATATCTTGGTTTCGTCCATGTACAGCGCTCTGTTGATCTCAATCTGCAGGCCGTGCACGCCTTCCCTGGGCCGCCCGTAGTGCCGCGTGACGAACCCGCCTGAATAAGGCGAATTACGCGCCACGCTATATCCCATGCCGCGCAACGCCGCTTCGGCAACCTCGATGACGGCCGGCGCACACGACCTGCCGTGGCAATCGCCGAGCACGAAGTCGATTCGGCCGCGGCCTCGACCGCAGCCATTCGTTCCGCCGCAGGACGGCATGGAGTGGCAATCGATCAGAATGCAGCCATCGAAATTCATGCGGGTCCGCTCCACCAGGCTGGCTAGGGCCCGGTGATACGGCCAATAGTAGCGCCGCAACCGGCGTAGGGCTTCATCGAACGATAGCTTGCCGTGGTAAATATCGGTGCCGTTGGCGACCACTCTCGCGATCGTCCCCAGGCCCGCCACGACGCGGGGGGACATCGTGTTGGCATAGGATGGTAAGGTATCCTCGAACATCGTGGGGTCGAGCTCGAAGGGTTCCCGGTTCGCGTCGATGAAGGCGCGTGGAAACAAGGCCCGGATCAGCGGCGCGCCGAGCCGCGGCGCCCAGGCAAACAACTCGTCGACGAAGCTGTCTTCCGATCGGCGCAGGACCAGGGGGTCGAGCCGCGACGCGGCGAGGAATTCCGGCCGGTAGTTCGCGCCGCTGTGCGGGGAGGCGAAAACGAGCGGCAGTGTCTGACGCTCCGGCGTCAGAATCTCGTGCGGCGTGTCGTCAATGTCGAACGGCGTTTCGACGTCCATGATCCCGCCCAGGCCAGTTGCACCGCAACTGTTTAGAAGAAACTGGCGGCGCTGTCATTGTCCTTTCGTCTGGGGCCCGCTGGCGTGGGCGCGTGCCGCCCCCGGCAACCCGTGCCGGGTCAATCGGGTCCGGTCGATCGGATGGGGGCCGTTAATGACTATTTTAGACTAAGACACTTAGGTATAGTCGCCCCATGGCTCTTTGGGGCCTGCATTTACTCGTTCCCCCCGGCAGTTAGGCCCGATGGCAAATATTCTGATCGCGGAAGACGACAACAGCATGCGCGAATTTCTGGCCAAGGCGCTCCGCCGCGCCGGTCACGAAGTCGTTGCCGTGGGGGACGGGCTTGACGCCTTGGCTCAGGTGACGGACACGAACTTCGACCTTCTATTAGCGGATGTCGTGATGCCGGGCCTGGACGGGATCGAGGTGGCTCGGCGCGCGACCAAGAAGCAGCCCGGCCTCAAGGTAATGTTCATTACCGGATTCGCCGCTGTCGCCCTGAGGGCGCGCGAACAAAGCCCCAAGGACGCCCGCGTCCTGTCAAAACCGTTTCACCTGCGCGACCTGGTCGATCAGGTCGACGTCATGCTTCAGGTCTGATACCGCTTCCACCGAAGCTTTAATGGCGCCCTATTAGCCGGGCTTGAAATGTCCGGGGCGATGGTGTTACTTGGCCTCAGCCTTGGGGTCGGCCATTCCTAATTTTGGCTGGCGTCTTGGGGCTTTTCTCGAACCATCCTTACCGGCCGGTTTGGGCGCATAGCTCAGCGGGAGAGCGCTACGTTGACATCGTAGAGGTCCCTGGTTCAATCCCAGGTGCGCCCACCACCACAACCCAAGAGAGTCTTAGGGCCCCTTCGTTTTCCCCTGCCTTTGCCTTGCCTGGGCCCCGCCGGGCGCTAGTCTTGGGTGCGCGCGGGTGGTTTCGCACCGGTGTTTTGGAAAAGGGAGGTTCGCGATGTCCCGGCCCGGCTTCGTCCCCTGGGCACGTTCGGCGCATAAAGGGCCGGATCGAACGCGGGCGGTCCTAAGCGCGCGCCGATCCAGGCGGCGGCAACTTTTTTTATTTCCCTGTTCTCAGGGAATAACAGGGAATTCTCTAAAAGGAGAAAAAAGGCCATGAGCGACCGGACGGCTGCCTGCCGGACACGCCGGCGAGCGGTCTCGACTACGACTCGCGCGGCGGTTCAGCCGCGCCGCGAATCCTCGTACCAGGTATCCCTGGAGAGGTTTTCGTAACGGGTTCGGCGCGGGGTCGGATTCGAGGGTTGGACCCTTGGATCCGCGCGGCCTGTCCCAACGAAATCTCCGCCGCTTTCGCGTACCGAATACGATACGGGACTAACCGGTGCCGGGACCGCGTCCAGGACTCCTTGGAACGCCGGCCGCCGCCGGGGCATCGGGACCGGTTTCAAGCCAGCCATCCGGACCCCCGGTTTCCCCGCATAGATAAATCCCTGCGCGGCATAGGTGCCCGAGCCGAAGCGGCCGCCCGGTGTGTACCAGACCCGAACCGCCGACCAGTCGTTCTTGGGGGATACGTCTAGGACTGCGGTATTCAAGTGGATGCGGCCGCGGTTCAGCCAGTTCGCCTGATCCACAACGATCGTTCGCTCATCCACGATGCGTCTCACCACCGCCAGGTGCCCCAGGCGCAGACGATCGGTTTTTTTCATGACCAGGACGGCGCCGACGCGCGGTTCCTGCCCGCGGTCGAAGCGGCCCTTAGCGGATCGCCACCAGGTCCAGGCGTCGCCGCGAATCGGAATGCCGGAGATTTTGCGGGCGTAGGGCACACACTGGAGAGGGCGCGACGCCGAAACGATTTTCGCCGAGGCCTTAAAGCTCTTCTCTAGCGCGGCATTGCTAGGCATGGAGGTCGCAAATGCTGGCGCCGCACTGCTCAAGAGCGCGATGCCGAACCCAGCGGCAAACGCGCCCAACCTTGCGATCTTTAGCCAGATTCGCACCGAGATCTCCCCCCAAGTAGGTGGACTATAGCGAAGCGATCCCGGTGCGCAACGTCAATTCGTAACCAAAGTCGGCGTCATCGGCTAAGGCTGACCGGCAGCGCCCGCCGTATCGCTTAAGAGCTCGTAGAAAGACGGGTCGGCCAAGGTGTCGCAGGAGATTGTCTTGCAGCGCAGGGGATCGTCTACCTTGACCAGGCGTGCGTGAGGTATGGGCGCATTCCCCGCTTTGACGGTGCCTACTTCCCAAATTACGTGCCGGTACTGCGTGCTTGGGCGCTGTACATAACGCTGGCCTTCGCGGACCGTCCATTTCTTCGCCATCTGCTTCGCTCCCGTTGCGTGCGCCAAGATACGACGGCGCCAGCTTGGGCGCTTCGTGGTTAAAATTCCTTTACGCTATTGCGGGTTCGCGGTTACGCCACGTGTACGGTGTGCCGGGTGACAATCTGAAACCGCCAGGCAAGCAGGACGCCTGCGCACAACAGCCCGGCGAACAAGGCCCAAAAAAGCCCGACGATGCTGGCGGATTCCGATCGCAACACCGCGTAGGCGAGAGGTACGGAGACAACCCAAAATGACAACGCATAAATGAGACTTGGCAACACGACGTCTCCGGTTCCACGCAAGGCGCCAAGAACAACAGCCTGAGTGCCGTCCACAAGCACGATCGCGCTAGCGACCAACAAGGCCGGAATGGCAAGCGTCAAGACGGCGGCATCCGAGGTGTAGAGTGAGGCGATCCCCGGGCCGGAAATAGCGATCGCTAAGGCGATCCCGACCATCAGCACTGAGACCATGCCGATGCCCGTCCAACCCGCCAGGGCGGCGCCGTGGCGGTCCCTTCGGCCGACCGCGTTGGCGACCCGCACGGAGGTTGCGGTCGACAGTCCGATCGAGAGCATGAACACCAACATCACGACGTTGAAGGCGATCTGATAGGCCGCCAGCGGTAGCTCGCCCAGCCGGCCCGCAAAAATCGTCACTGTCGAGAAGCACGCGCTTTCCAGTGCGGCCGCGACGGAAAGCGGCGCGCCGATCCTCAGCAGCTTAAGCGCCGTCGAATAATGACCCCAGGCCCTGAGTGCAATGCCGTATAGACCTCGATCGGGCATGGTCAGAACGTAGCCGATCAGAAAGGCCAGCATTGCCCAACGGGTCAATGTGGTCGCAAGCGAGGCGCCGGCGGCGCCCATCTCCGGCGCACCGAGATGGCCGAAAATCAGGACCCAGTTTAAAAGGGCGTTTAGCAGGTTCGCGCTTAAAGCCACGATCATCCCGGGCGCCGGCCGACCGAGCCCCTCAAGAAAGAAAGTCGTCGCGATAAACATCAGAATCGCAGGCATGCCGGGCGCGAACATGGCCAGGGACGCCCCGCCGCCGCTCGCCACGCTCGCCGATTGACCAAATAGCAGCAAAACATCCTCGCCCCACATCATCGCGGTGCCCGAAATCAGGCCCATCGCCCCGGCGATGAAGAGGCCGGAGAGCCAGATGGCCCCGGCATTGGAGGTTCGCCCCGCCCCATCGGCTTGGGCGGTTAGGATTATAGTTCCGACAAGCAGGCCAATTCCGACCACAAGCAAAGTTATATGCGGCGCCAGGCTGATGGCGTAATGGGCCAGTTCTTGAGCCCCTGAGCGCCCCACCATCATCGAATCAACCGAGATCATGATGACAAGGCCCGCCCGACCGAACATTACCGGAACAGCCAGCCGCAAGCTGCGGATTACGTGCTGCGAAAGCGGTATGCGCGGCACAGAGCGCGCTTCGGAATCCGAGGTTTCCCGGGCGGCGGTCATGGCGGGGAAACCTCCCAGAGATGAGGGCCGATCGCTCGAGCGCGGCCCCTCCAGCGTGAAACCGGCCGGTTAACGGCCATTTTACCAAAATTGCCTATTCTTGGACATGGCGCAAAGTCGGTTGATGTCTGCCGGTTCGAGTAGTGGGCTTGGCGCCGCGCCGGCCTAGGATTTCTCGGTGTGGCCCGTTTGCCCAGCTTAGGGCTTAGGAGCAAGTTTCTTGTCAGCGGCGAATTCGAACGCGGCAGCCCGCAAGGCGGACAAATCCCCATTTTGGGACCGCTTCAAGGCGTGGTGGAACGGCCATGAGCTAACGGCGGCCGAGATTCGCAAGTTCGCCGTGCCGGCGACCCACGAGGTTCGTTACGAAGGGCCGAATCTGGAATGGGAGACAGCGCGTCTGCGGCTCGTGCAGGAACTCTGGGGTGAGGGATTCTGCGATCCCGGGGGGATGGAGCACATCCTCAACATGATCAAGTTTTTCGGGCTCGACCCCTCCATGAGCGTGCTCGATCTCGGCGCCGGTTTGGGAGGGGCGAGCCGCACGATGTCTGAAAAGTTCGGTGTCTGGGTATCCGGCCTGGAGGCCAGTAAGGACCTGGCCGAGGCCGGTATGGCCCTGTCGGTCATGGCCGGCATGGGGAAAAAGGCCGCGATTTCTCACTTCGACCCAGAGACCTTCGAACACAAGGCCAAGTCGATCGACTGTATCTTCTCCAAAGAGTTCCTTTACACGATTGCCGACAAGCCGGCCTTCCTGAAAACTGTCGAAAACGTTATGAAGCCGCGCGGGCAATTGCTGTTCACGGATTACGTCCTGGCGTCCTCGGCTGACCGTTCCGTGGCCTATGAAAAGTGGCTGGAGCTCGAGCCGGTCCAGCCGCACGTATGGTCGGTTCAAGACTACAAAGAGGCGCTGACAACCCTGCATCTCGACATCCGCGTGGCCGAGGACATCACGAACCAGTTTCATGCAACCGTGACGCAAGCTTGGGCCCGCTACATCAAGGAGTTGCAAACGCGCGGGTCTGTGCCCGAGGATGCCGCGGTCTTGGTCGAGGAAGTCGAGCTTTGGGCCCGTCGCGTGCAGGCGATCGAGTCGGGAAACCTCCAAATCTTCCGTATTCATGCCTTGAAGAGAGATACGGAACGCCTGATGTCGTCCTGGTAGCTTGGCGCCGGGGTGGACTGGACTTGGGGGCCTTGGGGGACACGGGGGACAGGGGGGACACGGGGCGCGGTTGACAGAACCCGGCACCTTGCCTATGTTCCCGGCCTTCTGGCCGCCTGGGCAAGGGTCCGGCCAAGCCGAGGATTGGGTCATGAAGGTCAAGAATTCGCTGAAAACCGCCAAGCTGCGCGATAAGGGCTGCCGCGTCGTGCGCCGTCACGGGCGCGTCTACGTCATCAACAAGAAAAACCCGCGCTTCAAAGCCCGCCAGGGCTAGTTTTTCGCTGCGCCCGGGGGCATGCCTCCCGGCGGTTCCAACATTTGTCCTGAAATTGCAGCCCCTGGGTTTGATCCGGCCCTGGGTTTGATCCGGCCTCAGCGCCGCGTGCGCGTCGCTGCTCGGCATTGACCGGGCGTTGCGCCAAGGTCATATTTCAAAAAATTGGTCATACCACTTTGGATTTCGGCCGTAGACCTCAGGCTTGTTCTTTGGGGGGTGCGCCGGGAAGGATAAATCGATGCGCATGCCCGAGCCGGATCAGGCAATCCTTGCCCGCCGAACAGAGATCGCCCGGGCGCTGGGCGCGATCGTTCCGGGCGAAGGCGTGATTCTCGAGGAAGACGAACTCAGAGCCTATGAATCGGACGGCCTGACCGCCTATCGTCAACTTCCGATGATCGCGGTTCTGCCCGAGACGACGGATCAGGTCAGCCGGATCCTGAAATATTGCCACGAAAACGGCGTGAAGGTGGTCCCGCGCGGGGCCGGAACCTCCTTGTCCGGCGGGGCGCTACCGCTGGCTGACGGCGTTTTGCTTGGTTTGGGCAAGTTCAGTCGAATTCTGGACATCGACTTTGAAAACCGTTGCGTCGTGGTGCAGCCGGGCGTCACCAATCTTGGCGTCACCAAGGCGGTGGAACATGCCGGGTTCTATTATGCGCCCGATCCCTCCAGCCAGATCGCCTGCACCATCGGCGGCAATGTCGCCGAGAATTCCGGCGGCGTGCACTGCCTGAAATATGGGCTGACCACCAACAACCTGCTTGGCCTCGAGGTCGTGTTGATCGACGGCACGATCCTGCGCGTCGGCGGCAAGCATTTGGATTCCGACGCCTATGACCTGCTCGGTCTTTTGACAGGGTCCGAAGGGCTGCTCGGCGTGGTGACCGAGGTGACCGTGCGCGTGTTGAAGACGCCGGAGACGGCTCGCGCCGTCCTGCTCGGTTTTCCGACCAGTGAGCAGTCGGGCGATTGCGTCGCCGCGATCATCGGCGCGGGCATTGTTCCAGGCGGCATGGAGATGATGGATAAGCCGGCGATCCACGCCGCCGAGGCGTTTGTGAACGCGGGTTACCCCCTCAATGTCGAAGCCCTTTTGATTGTCGAATTGGATGGTCCCCAGGTCGAGGTCGATTTGCTGGTTGCCAAGGTGACAGAGATCGCCGCGGCCCACGGTGCGGTGACCAGCCGGGTTAGCAACAGCGAAGAGGAACGCCTGGTTTTCTGGGCCGGGCGCAAAGCGGCCTTTCCGGCGATTGGGCGCATCTCGCCAGACTATTACTGTATGGACGGCACGATCCCGCGCCATAAGCTGCCGCTTGTCTTGAGCCGTATGCGCGAGATGAGTGAGAAATTCGACCTGCGCGTCGCCAATGTGTTCCATGCCGGCGATGGCAACCTGCATCCCCTGATTCTTTACGACGCGAACGAGCCGGGCGAGTTGGAACGGGCTGAGGAATTCGGCGCGGAGATCTTGAAGCTCTGCGTCGAAGTGGGCGGTGTCCTGACCGGCGAACACGGCGTCGGGGTTGAGAAGCGCGATCTCATGGGGGTCATGTTTTCGGAAGCCGATTTGAGACAACAACAGCGCGTGAAATGTGCCTTCGACCCGGACTCGCTGCTCAATCCTGGCAAGATGTTCCCCGTGTTGCACCGCTGCGCGGAGCTTGGCCGCATGCACATCCACGGTGGCAAGATGCCGTTCCCCGATTTGCCCCGGTTTTGAGGTTGGCTTAATCGATGGCGACCCTAAAGCCCGAAACGCCCGAGCAGGTTCTCGAAGCCGTCACCTGGGCCGTGGCCGAGGAAACACCGCTGGAGGTGATCGGGCGCGGCACCAAGCGCGCGCTCGGCCGCCCGGTGCAGGCCGGCAACAACCTTGAGCTTTCGGGCCTAAGTGGGATCACGCTTTACGAGCCGGAGGAACTGGTACTTTCGGCGCGCGCCGGGACTCCGGTGGCCGAGATCGAGGCCACCCTGGCCGCGAAAAACCAAATGCTCGCCTTCGAACCGGCGGATCTAGGTCCCTTGCTCGGCGGTGAGGCGGGGCAAGGGAGCATCGGCGGAATGCTGGCCTGCAACCTGGCCGGACCGCGCCGGATCAAGGCGGGCGCGGCGCGCGATCATTTTCTGGGCGCGCACGCGGTCGCGGGCCGGGGCGAGGTCTTCAAGACCGGCGGGCGCGTGGTCAAGAACGTGACCGGCTACGACCTCTGTAAGCTCTTGGCCGGGTCCTATGGCACGCTGGCCGTCCTGACCGATGTGACGGTGAAGGTCCTGCCGGTGGCGGAGAAGACGCGCACCGTCTTGCTCTACGGCCTGGACGACGCGGCGGCCATGAAAGCGATGTCCCGTGCGCTGCAATCCTCGCACGAGGTTTCGGGCGCGGCCCATCTGCCGGCGGCGCTGACCGGCGGTTCGCCAATTTCCTATATCGCTGAGGCCGGTGGGGCGGTGACCGCGATCCGGGTCGAGGGGCCCGGACCTTCGGTCGAACATCGCGCCGCCGCCCTGCGCCGCGAATTGGCGGATGTGGGCGAGACGGAGGAATTGCACAGCACGAACTCGGCCAAGCTGTGGGCGGAATTGCGCGACGTAAGACCCTTATCCGCGCACCCCGAGCGAGTCATCTGGAAAATCTCGGTCCCGCCAGCTTCGGGCGCGCAGGTCGTGGCGCGGATCGCGCACGGCCAGGACGCGCTTTGTTTCTACGATTGGGGCGGCGGTTTGATCTGGCTCGCCTTGCCGGCCTCCGACGCGCTTGCCTTCGCGGCGCGCCACGCGGCCGTGCGCGCGGCGCTCAAGGACTGCGGCGGCCACGCCACGTTGATCCGCGCGCCGGAAGACTTGCGCGCGCAGGTGCCCGTGTTCCAGCCGCAAGACCCCGGCACCGCCGCCCTGACCAAGCGGATCAAGGACAGCTTCGATCCGCGCCGCGTGCTCAATCCCGGCCGCATGGCTGCGGGGGTGTGAGGAGGCGCTATGCAAACCAACTTCACCCTGGCCCAGCTTGCCGATCCGGATATCGCGGAGGCGAACAAGATCTTGCGCGCCTGCGTGCATTGCGGCTTTTGCACCGCGACCTGCCCGACCTATGTGCTGCTGGGCGACGAGCTCGATTCCCCGCGTGGGCGCATCTACCTCATCAAGGACATGCTGGAGAACGACCGCCCGGCCAGCACGCGCGTCGTTAAGCATATCGACCGTTGCCTCTCGTGCCTGTCTTGCATGACTACCTGCCCTTCCGGCGTGCACTACATGCACCTGGTCGATCAGGCCCGTACGCACATCGAAAAGACCTACACGCGCCCCTTCATGGACCGGGCCTTACGCGCCTATCTCGCGTGGCTGGTGCCCAAGCCCGCGTTCTTCCGCCTCGCGCTCCTAGGCGCCTGGTTCGCGCGGCCGTTCAAGGCCCGGTTCCCCGGCCGTTTGGGCGCCATGCTGTCGCTGGCGCCGAAAAGGGTCTCGATGCCCTCGGCGGCCGACAAGCCGCAGGTATTTCCCGCGCAAGGGCCGCGCCGGGCGCGCGTTGCGCTGATGAACGGCTGCGCGCAGCAAGTCTTGGCGCCGGAAATCAATGAATCGACGATCCGCCTCTTGACCCGCCATGGGGTTGAGGTGGTGATCGCGCGAGGGGCGGGGTGCTGCGGGGCGGCTGTGCACCACTTGGGCAAGGAGGCGGCCGCCCACACCTTTGCCAGGGCCAACGTCGCGGCCTGGACTCGCGAGTTGGAAGGCGATGGCTTGGACGCCGTGATCATCAACACCTCCGGCTGCGGCACCACGGTCAAGGACTACGGCTTCATGCTGCGCGAGGACCGTGACTGGGCAGAGCGGGCGGGGAAAATTTCCGCGCTGACCAAGGATGTTTCGGAATTTGTAAGTGACTTGGGCCTGCCCGCGCCAACACGGCCGGGTGGCTTGACCGTGGCCTATCAGTCGCCCTGTTCCATGCAGCACGGGCAGAAGATTACGCGCGCGCCTCAGGCTCTGCTCGCCGCCGCCGGCTTCGCGGTGCGCGAAGTGCCCGAAGGGCATCTCTGTTGCGGCTCCGCCGGCACCTACAATCTGCTGCAACCTGAAATCGCGGGCCGCCTGCGCGACCGCAAAGTCGCCAACATCGAAAGCGTCGCACCCGATGTCATCGCCAGCGGTAACGTCGGCTGTATGAAACAGATCGCCGGCGCCACCAAGCTTCCCGTGGTTCATTCCGTGGAACTTCTGGACTGGGCGAGCGGCGGCCCGATTCCCAAGGCGCTGAAAGGCATGCGGCTCCCGGCGAGCCCGCACGCCGATACGCAAGCCGCGGAGTAGGGCGCCCCATGACCCCGCCTTACAGCAAGGTCCTCTCCAACGTTCCCGCCATGACGCCCTTCGTCGGGCCGGAGGCGATCGAGCGCCGGCGCGGGCGGCGGTTCCGCTTGCGCTTGGGCGCGAATGAAAGCGGGTTCGGGCTTTCGGCCAAGGTGAAGGCGGCGATTGGCGAAGCGGCCGAGCGTGTAACCTGGTACGGCGATCCGGAGCATTTCGATCTGCGCACAAGGCTCGCGCGCAAACACGGTATCGAGATCGGTAATCTCGTAATCGGCGAAGGCATCGACGGCCTGCTCGGCCTGATCGTGCGCGCCTTCGTCGATCCTGGCGACACGGTCGTGACCTCGGCCGGCGCCTATCCGACCTTCAACTATCACGTCATTGGCTATGGCGGGCGCCTCGAATTCGTGCCCTATACCGCACACTCTGCCAACGACGCCGAAGCCCTGGTTGAGGCCGCGCACCGCGGCCAGGCGAAGCTGCTCTATCTTTCCAACCCCGACAATCCGACCGGATCGTTTCTCAGTCGCGCGGCGATCGCTCACATCTTGGAGCATTTGCCCGCGCGTTGCGTCTTCGTCCTCGACGAAGCCTACGCCGAGTTCGCGCCGCACGAAGACCTGCCGCCCATAGACGCGGCCGATGCGCGCGTGATCCGCTTGCGGACATTTTCCAAGACTCACGGCCTGGCCGGCATGCGAGTCGGGTACGGCATCGCGGCGCCGGAGACGATCGCCGCCTTCGACAAGATCCGGCTGCACTTCGGTGTTGGCCGCTTGTCGCAGATCGCGGCCGCGACCGCGCTCGACGATCCGGCCTTCGAGGCCGAGGTCGTGCGCGAGGTCGCCGCCGGCCGGCGCGACTACGAGGAGCTGGGCCGGTCGCTCAATTTGGCGACCTTGCCGTCGCTCACCAACTTCGTCGCCTTCGATTTCGAGACCGGGGAGCGCGCCGCGCGCCTATTGAGTCTCCTGGAAGAGCGCGATGTCTTCGTGCGCCGGCCCGGGGTCGCGCCTCTCGACCGCTTCGTGCGCGTGACCGTCGGTACGGCGGCCGAGCGCGCCGACTTCGCTGAGGCCTTTCGGGATGCGGTGGGGGTGATGGCTTGAGGACCGGGCGTCGCCGCTCACTCCTCGCTCAATCCCTTGAGCGCCAAGCGTTGGGTTTCGATGCCGCGTTCCCAAATCATTTTCTTCCAGTCGTCGGCATCCTGATAGAAGGCGGCGCGGATTTGTGCCTTGATCGCTTGACCCTTGGCTGAGGCCGGATCGCCGTGCGCATGGAGCCAGTTATCGGCGCGCAAGGAGAGGATGACATCGTCGGTCGGCAAGGTGCCGTACTCGAGCGCGATGCCGGTCACCTCCGCGTGCGGCAAGGCGTCGACGATGCCCACCAGATTGACCCCGGTCAATTCGGCGGAGGTCGAGTTCCCCAGCGCGGGCGAGGTGATGTCGCCGCCGTACCAAGACTCGGCGCCTGCCAAGCCCGGCGACCCCGGTGCATGAACGCAGATTCGCTCGCCATGGCCGCGCGGTCCCAGGCCGGTGTGATAATCGATGACCGCGACTTGCCGCGCCTTGCCCAGTTCCTTTTTCAGGATTTCGCGCAGGGTCTCCGCTGCCCAGGTTGGGGCATTCCCGCCGTAAAACAAACCGTCGGCGTGCTTGTATTGCCCCGCCGTGATCGCTTCTTGCAGCGCGAAACCGCCATGCTTTTCCGCGTAGGCGTTTAGGACAGCGCCACTCTCCGCGATCGCGGCGTCATCCCACGCGCGCGGGCAAATCGCGTCACGCAGGTCTTCGTAGGCAGGGTTGCTGGGATAGTCCGCGGTATGATCGACGAAATTACGATTGAGATCGACGTTTTCCTCGGTCACCCGGCGCAGCCAAGCGAAGCCGTGCGGGTTGCTGGCGTGGACCGTCAGGACCGCTGTTCCATCTGGAATGTCCTTTGCGAGGCCGGATTGGTGCCAGCCAACCTGCACGCCGGACCCGCAAAACCCCTCGACCCCGTGGGTTGCCGAGATCAGCAACAGCACCCGGTCCGCGTCCGCCGGTCCGACCCAAGACGTGTCGGTGAAAAGGTCTTCCCCCTCGGGGCCGCGCGTCGGATTGCGGTAGTGGGCCAGGCGGGCGCCCGCCGTTGTGGCCGCGTCCAGGAATTTGGCGCGGGCCTCGGCATATTTGGCCGAAAAATATTGGCTGACGTTCGCGGTCATCGGAGGGTCCTCAGCAAATTGTGATGGGGGGTGCGCGCGAAGGATACTTGGGTCCGGCGGCACTCTGCGCCATACTAAACAGCGTGAAGTATATCGCGGCAATAGTCTTGGTTTTTGGCTTGGCGATCTTGCCGGGCGCGATGGCCCGCGCGGACCAGAGCGACTCGCGCTTGACCGCCCTGTTCGACCAGCTCAAGCGGGCGCCCGATCCCGATGCGGCGCGCCTAGTCGAATCCACGATCTGGAACATCTGGGTCGAGGTCGAGGACAACGCCGCGAACCTGCTTCTGAGCGACGGTATCGCGGCCATGGCGCGCGGCGACCTGCGCACCGCTTTGCGCAAGTTCGACCAAATCGTCGCGATCGCCCCCGGTTTCGCCGAAGGCTGGAACAAGCGCGCGACGGTTCATTATTTCCTGGGGAACTTCGACGAGTCGCTGGCCGATATCGACAAAACCCTGGCGCTGGAACCGCGTCACTTCGGCGCTCTGTCGGGGCGTGGCCTGGTTTACCTGCAACTTGAAGAGGAGGAGCTAGCGCTCGATTCCTTCGAGGCCGCGCTGGATGTCTATCCGCTTGCCCTAGGCGCAAACCAAAATGCCAAGATCTTGCGCGGCCGCTTGGGACGCCGGGATATCTGAGACGCTTCGTGGCGGCGACGGCGCGATACTCGCCACTGCATGGCAGCCATGTGCGCGGCCGGCTTTGGATTCCGGCACCAACGTGCAAGCATCGGATTGGCATGCCCTAATCGGCTGAGTTTTTGAGGAAACGCGGCGTCATGAGCGCAAAAACCTGGCGGTTGCCAACCGTAGTCCTAATTTGTGGCGCCGCCATTCTCGCGCTCAATATGGGAACGAGACAGACCTTCGGCTTGTTCCTGGAGCCCATGACCGCGGAGCTTGGCATCGGGCGCGGGAACTTCGCCCTGGCCATTGCCGTGCAAAACCTGATCTGGGGTTTTTTGACGCCCGTCTTCAGCGTCTTCGCCGACCGCTACGGGACCGCACGTTGCGTCGCTTTCGGCGGCATCGTCTACATTTGCGGTCTTCTGATCATGGCGCTCGGCGACTCTGTGTTCGCCTTGCATCTGGGGGGCGGCGTGCTGGTCGGCATCGCGGTCGCGGCGTGCGGCTTTCCCCTGGTGCTGTCCGCCGTCGCGCGATCGGTTCCCCCGGAACGGCGCAGCGCCGCGCTTGGAATCGCCTCCGCCGGTGGATCCGTGGGTCAATTCCTGTTGCTGCCTTTTACGCAGATAACCATGGGTTGGCTCGGCTGGGTTGGCGCGTTGGTCGTGCTAGCCGCGCTGAGCGCCCTGATCGTGCCCTTGTCGGCGGCCTTGGCTGGCAAGCCCGCGACGGCCTCAAGCAGCGATCTAACGCTGGGCGCGGCTGTGACCGAGGCGCGCCGTCATCGAGGCTACCAGCTTCTGACCGGCGGCTTTTTCGTTTGCGGATTTCATGTCGCCTTTATCGCGACTCACCTGCCGGCTTACATCAATACCTTCGGCCTCGATCCCCTCGTCGGGGCCAGCGCGCTAGGCATTATTGGCTTTTTCAACATCATCGGCGGCCTTCTGGCGGGATATTTGGGTGGACGATACCGCAAGAAATATCTGCTGTCGGGCATCTATCTGGCGCGCGCGGTCTCGATCGTTCTGTTCATGATCGCGCCCAAGACGGAACTGGCGGTCTGGCTTTTCTCCGCTAGCTTCGGCCTTTTGTGGCTCAGCACCGTGCCCTTGACCAGCGGTTTGGTCGGCGACGTCTTCGGCGCGCGTTATATGGCGACCTTGTTCGGGATCGTCATGTTCAGCCACCAGATAGGCTCATTCTTCGGCGCTTGGTTAGGCGGCATAAGCTACGACATGACCGGTTCTTACGACGCTGTCTGGATCATGGCGGTAGCGCTTGGTCTACTCGCGGCCGCACTGCACTGGCCCATCGCCGACCGGCCGGTCGCAGAAGCGCGCGCGCCAGCTTAGCCGGCGATCATCCCTCGACCCAGGCGATGCGTAGCACGTTGGTCGCACCTGGGGTGCCGAAGGGCACGCCGGCAGTGATGATCAACTTGTCGCCTGCCTTGGCGATGCCTTCGGTCAGCGCGATGCCGCAGGCCTTTTGCACCATTTCCTGAAAGGTGCGCACGTCGGCGGTTTGCACGCAGTGCGCGCCCCAGGTAACCGCCAGCCGCCGGGCGGTTTCGATCTTCGAGGTCAGCACCAGAATCGGCACGTCGGGCCGCTCGCGCGCCGCGCGCAGTGCGGTCGAGCCAGACGTCGTGTAACTGACGATGGCCGCGGCGTTGATGGTGGCCGCGACTTGCGCGGCCGCGGCGGAGATAGCGTCCGGGGCCGTCGGCTCCGGTTCAGGGTGCAGGGCGTGTAGGACCGCCCGGTACAGGGGGTCGGCCTCGGTGCGGGTCGCGATTCGGTCCATCATGGTGACGGTCTCAACCGGGTAGTCGCCGCTCGCGGTTTCGGCCGAAAGCATCACGGCATCCGCGCCGTCATAGACCGCGGTCGCCACGTCGGAAGCCTCCGCGCGCGTGGGCGCTGGCGCATGGACCATGGAATCGAGCATCTGGGTCGCGACCACTACCGGCTTGCCGGCCAGGCGGCAGGCCCGGATGATGTGTTTCTGGAGGCTGGGCACGTCCTCTGGCGGCATCTCCACGCCCAGATCGCCGCGCGCGACCATGACCGCGTCCGACATTTCGATTAGGCGTTCGAGGTGCGTGATCGCGGCGGGCTTCTCGACTTTGATCATGATCGCCGCGCGTCCCGCGATCAAGCGCCGGGCTTCGGCCACGTCCTCGGGCCGCTGCACGAACGAGAGGCCGACCCAGTCGGCACCTAGTTCAAGCCCAATTCGTAGATCCTTGCGGTCCTTGTCGGTTAACGGCGAGATCGGCAAAACCACACCGGGCACGTTGACGCCCTTGCGGTTTGACAAAGGGCCTCCGGTAATGATCTCGGTCTCGGCGAAATCCGGGCCGCACTCCTTGACCTTGAGTCGCAGCTTGCCGTCGTCGAGCAGCAAGTCCGCGCCCGGCATCAGCGCCTCGAAAATTTCCGGATGCGGCAGGGGCGCGCGGCGGGCGTCACCGGGTGTCTCGTCCAGATCGAGGCGAAAAGGCGCGCCGGCCGTTAGCTCCACGGAATCGCCCGCGATCTTGCCCACGCGCAACTTGGGCCCTTGCAGATCCATCAGGATGCCGATCGGATGCGTAGTTTCGCGTTCCAAGGCACGGATGGTCTCGACGTTTTTCCGGTGGTCGTCGTGCGTGCCGTGGCTGAAGTTCAGGCGAAAGACATCGACCCCGGCATCGAACAGTGCACGAACGATCGTGGGGTTGGACGAGGCCGGTCCCATGGTCGCAATGATTTTGGCTTTGCGGTGGCGTGGCATGCTTGGACCCTAGCGTCGGAACGCCGGAATTGCACGAGGGGAAAATCGAAGCGAAGAACGTGGCCCAGCAAGGTCCGATTCGCGCCGCGACCGGGGCGACATTGGCGCTGTTAAGGTGTGGCCGCACCCGCGGCCGCATTCCCCAGCCCGGAGGCTGTACGCAAGAAGAGTACGTCGAGGGATGACCTGATTTCCGGAACCATAAAACCAATCGCGATCGAAATAAGGCTAATAATCAAGGCGTACTCGATCATCGTGACACCATTGGTGTCCTCTGCGAATCGTCGGATATGCTTTTCTGCGGTGTTCAGGAGAGACATCGACCTCATCCTTCCAACAGCAACGAGCGCAGCGTGTAGCCGCAGGCCACACCAAGGATGGCGACTATCGTCAAAAGGGCTATGTTTCCCCACGAGCGCAGCGGATGGCGCTCACGCTCTTCGGCACGCCGCTCGGGGCTTCTCCGCTCCGGTCCGGCGAGCACCACGAAATAGAACAGGCCGAACAACGTCACCCGTAAGTTTACGGGATGCGGGATTGGGTTGTTGAAATCCAGCGCCCTATCTAAGGCCCCAAGCTGCTCCGGGGTGAAGCCCGAGCTAATCTCCTTCGGCATGCGCGCCAGCACGCGCGACATGGCCGCAGTTACTTGGTGCGGGCTTTTTGGTGTCGCTTGAAGATGTGCTGTGTGAAGGTTCATTGGAGCACCGCAGAGGGTTGGTCCAGTGACACTATCAAAGTTGCCTTAACGATTCGTATGTTCGTTGATGGCCGAACACGGCCCGCGAGAGAAAGTGCGTGCGAAACGGGCCTCTACCCGAATATGTCTCTAAAATTTTAGATAAGTCGTGGCATGCGATGGCGTATCTATGCGAAGCGGCGCCCAGATTCCAAGTTGGCCAGGGATGCTAGGGCGAGGTCTCTACCTCCCGGCAGATTTGCTAATGTTGGGATTAATCTCGGTGCGCGGCGCGTCCGGCAGTGTCTCCGTCTCCGGGTTGATCTGGTAGCTCGACAACACGGTTTGTAGATGGGCGGCCATGGCTTGCGCCGCCGCTTCGCTGTCGCGCGCCTGGATAGTGTCGCATATAGCGCGATGCTGGTTCATGAGAAGCCGATCGTAGGCCGGGCCGATTTGCAGCGTATAGCGATGGTAGGCGAACATCTCCTCCAGAATATCGCTTAGCATGCTCATCAAATGCATGTAGACCGCGCTGCCCGACGCCTTGCCGACGGCCAAGTGAAAGCGCAGGTCGTCCTGGGCCTTATAGGACGCAGCGCGGCCGGGGCGGCTCATGGTCGCGAAGGCGTCCGCGATTTCGGCGATATACTCGTCGGAACCCCTTTCCGCGGCACGGCGCGCGGCCCACACTTCTAGCCCGGCCCGAATCTCGGCCAGATCGTATAGGTTCTGGCGATCCACTTTTACCAGTTGCGCCAAGGCCGAGGTGCAATCGTTGGCCGCGGCGGCCAAAACCCGGGTGCCACCGCCTTGAACGGCAGCGATGAAGCCCCTGCTTTTGAGGTGTTGCAGGGCGGTACGAACTGAGACTCGGCTCACGTTCATCATATCGGCCAGCTGCCGCTCTCCGGGCAAACGCTCGCCCGGTGCCAGTTCGCCCGCGGCGATCAAGCGCAGCAATTCTTGCGCGACCCGGTCGGCGACCCGCTCGCGCGAAATCTCATGGAACCTTGGGTCCACGGCCACTTTCGGCATGGGGCTACGCCCTTTCACTCGCTCGGCAGCTCACCAAGCTCGAATTGGCATATTGGTAACACCACTTCATGGGGGTGTTATCGGCCGGGCGTGAGGCTGCGTCAAGATGCGGTGCGGCCCGCGCCCGCGAACCCGCTCGATTAGCGCTATCGCAGGCGGCGCACCCGGCTCTTCCCTGTTGCGCGCTGGGGTCTGCCGTTATAGTCCGGGGCCAGTCATGGATACCTGCAATATGACGAATCTTAGCCCGGCGGCGGAGGCCGCCACGATCCTTGCGCCGAGTGAGCCCGCGCCTTTCGAGGTTCACAACGAAGCCGGCGGCGCCCCCATCCTCTTGCTCTGTGACCATGCCGCGCGCTTCGTGCCGCGTGGGTTGGACAATTTGGGCCTGAGCGAGGCAGAGTTGTCGCGCCATATTGCATGGGATATCGGGATCGCGGAAGTAACTCGGGGCTTGGCTCAGCGCCTGGATGCGCCCGCGGTGCTCAGTCATTTCTCACGCCTTGTTATCGATCCGAACCGGGCCTTGGATGATCCGACATTGGTTCCGCAGCTTAGCGACGGTGTCATCGTGCCGGGCAACCGCGACCTGCCGGAGGCCGCGCGGCGGGTCCGTTTCTCGACCTTCCATCAGGCCTATCACCAGGCTATCACGCAAAGACTGGACGCAATGGTCGCACGCGGTCCGGCGCCGGCCATTATCTCCATGCACAGCTTTACCCCGGTCATGAAGGGGCTAGAGCGGCCCTGGCAAATCGGCATCTTGTGGAATCGCGATTCGCGCGTGCCGGTGCCCTTGATTGCGACCCTGCGCGCCCAGGGTTTGAAAGTCGGCGACAACGAACCCTACTCCGGGCGTGACAATCACGGCTATACTTTGCACGTTCATGCGGAACCGCGAGGACTCGCGAACGTGCTGATCGAGGTACGCCAGGATCTTATCGACACCCATCATGGCGCCGGCGAGTGGGCCGGGCGCCTGCATGACGCGCTTGGTTCTGTCTTATCCGATCCGGCCATCTATGAAACAAGGCAGGGAACATGACCAGAAAGGAACCGCCTTTCACAATCGGCATTGAAGAGGAGTACCTTCTTGTCGATCGCAAGACACGCGATCTTGCGATAAACGTGCCCGAAGCCTTGATGGTTGAATGCCAGCGCCGCCTGGAAGCCCAAGTCAGCCCCGAATTTCTGCAATCTCAGATCGAAGTCGGTACGCGGGTCTGCGGCACGGTCAAGGAAGCCCGGCAGGAGCTAGCCCGGATGCGGCAATGCGTGGCCGAGGTTGCGGGAGAACATGGCCTGGCGCCGATCGCCGCGTCCACACACCCCTTCGCCGCCTGGGACCGGCAAAAGCATACCGATAAGGAACGCTACAACACCCTCGCGCGCGATATGCAAGCGGTCGCCCGGCGCTTAGTGATATGCGGCATGCATGTCCATGTCGGTTTGGACGACGACGACTTGCGCATCGACCTTTTGGGTCAGGTTAGTTATTTCCTGCCGCACTTGCTCGCGCTATCCACCTCTTCACCTTTTTGGCGCGGTGAGGAAACCGGATTGAAGTCTTACCGCATCTCTGTATTTGACGAGCTTCCGCGCGCCGGCCTGCCGGAAATCTTCGATAGCTGGGGCGAGTATCAACGGCATATCGCGATTCTGACCCGTGCCGGTGTGATCGAAGATGCGACAAAGCTGTGGTGGGACGTACGTCCCTCGGCACGCTTCCCGACTCTTGAGTTACGCATCCCAGATATATGCACGCGCCTCAAGGATGGCGTGGCGGTCGCGGCGATATTCGTCTGCCTGCTGCGCATGCTCTATCGTCTGAAGCGTAACAATCAGCGTTGGCGCCGCTACTCCCGTATGTTGATCAAGGAGAATCGCTGGCGCGCCCAGCGTTACGGCACGGATCAGGGGCTTATCGATTTCGGTATTGGCGAGATCGTACCCTACGCCGATCTTCTTGAAGAAATCATCGAACTCGTGCGCAGCGACGCCCTAGCGCTCGATTGCCTGCCCGAGATCGAGCACGCGCGAAAAATTATCACGGGCGGCACCAGCGCGCACCGGCAGATAGCGGTGTACCGCGAGGCACTCGCCGGCGGGGCCGACAAAGCGCAGGCTCAGCGCGACGTTGTCGATATGCTGATCGCCGAGACCGTGGCCGATCTATAGCGCTGAGCAAGCCAAGCGAATCGGCTCTCAGCCGCGCCGGTGCGGGAAGCCGATGAACTCGCGGCTGGTTTTGGCGCAGCGGCTAGGCCGCATCCTTGCATACGCCGCATGCTTGTTCGACATGACGATGGTCGGTACCGCAACACCCGCCTAGCACATTTATGTGCGGGAAGCGCCGCCGCAGCTCGCCGTATTGCACACCGAACTCGATAGGATCGCCGTCATCGAGCTCCGTCTCTTCGTCGCGTTCAGCCTGACTAAGGCTGGAGGCGTTCGCGCGAATAGCCAAGCTTTTTAGTCCAGTCTGCGTTGGCTCAAGGCGGTATCACTATTTCCAAGGTCGTGAGAGACAAAGACGTCCTGCCTAAGCAGGTGATGCTCTACCGAGGCTTTCTGCGCGATTTTCCTGGGTACGGACGCGGCCCAGCCGTGACCGCGTCGGGCTGGACAATTGGGCAGCCGCTGGCCACATTACCCTGAAGTGTAAGAGACTTCAGGAGAGACTGTCCCAATGGACGAGCAAACCCGAATCGAGTTGGAAGCCGCCGCGTTCCGGCGTCTGGTCGATCACCTGCGTGAGCGCAGCGACGTGCAAAACATCGATCTGATGAACCTGTCCGGCTTCTGCCGCAACTGCCTATCCAAGTGGTATGTGGCGGCGGCCGAGGAGCGTGGCGTGCCGGTAACCTACGACGAGGCGCGCGAGACCGTTTACGGCATGCCCTATGCGGATTGGAAGGCAAAACACCAAAGCGAGGCGACGGCCGAACAGAAGGCCGCCTTCGAGAGATCTCACCCGGACCACCACTAGCCGGACATCCGGGCGCCTCGCTTTATCCACAAGCTGACGATGTTGAAACGAGCCGGGCTCGCAGGTAGTCTCTCGCGCCCATAGCACATCTTAATCAGCTTCCACGGAGAGATAATCTTTATGACCGATGTCGGGGGAATCGGGGCGGAGCAACTGCGCTCCTATATCGAGCGGATCGAGCGCTTGGAGGAAGAGAAGGCCGCCCTGACGGCCGACATCCGTGAGGTCTATGCCGAGGCTAAGGGCAACGGCTTCGATGCCAAGATCATGCGCCAGGTTGTGCGGCTGCGGAAGCTGGATAGCGCCGATCGGGAGGAGCAGGAAGAGCTGCTCGACCTCTATAAGCGGGCTCTGGGCTTGGCGGTCTAAATCCTGGCGTTCCAGTGAGGCTGCCGCGTGCCGGCCCGTACGTGGCTTTTCGACCGATCCATTACCAAATATTTAGAAGGCGCTCAGGTATGATTTCCCGGGGGCGTGCGTATTTTTTGTGCAGTGCAACAGGCCGCAACCGTGGCCACGCTGTCTGGGTCGCGCGCGCGGGATTTAGAAGGTCGCGAGATGTCGAGGTTTTGGGCCGGTATACGTAGCAGTTTGACCGTCTTGCTGGCGGGGTTTCGGCCCAGGCTAGCCAGGGACGTACCTGCTCAGGCTGTTCCCACACGGCCCTATCCCTGGGAGAGTTCCTATCCGCAAGGATTAAGCTGGGACCCGGAGATTCCGACCCGCCCGGTCTCCGAGATCCTGGACGAGGCGGTACGAACCTGGCCCAAGCGCCCGTGCCTGGAATTTCTGGGCAAGCGCTATAGCTACGCTGAGGTCGGCGAATTGGTCGCCAAGGCCGCCAAGGGTTTTCAGAGCCTGGGGGTCGAGAAGGGCGATCGGGTTGGGCTGTTGCTGCCCAATTCGGCCTACTACGTCATTTGCCACTATGCCGTGCTCAAGGCCGGCGGCACCGTGGTCAACTTCAACCCACTTTATGCCGAGCCCGAGATTGCCCGTCAGATCCGCGATTCCGGGACCCGGATCATGGTCACCCTGAATCTCGCCATGATCTATCCCAAGGTCGCCAAGCAGTTGAACGATACCTGCTTGGAGAAGATCGTGGTCTGCGGCATGGGCCAGGCGATGAACTTTACGAAGCGTGCACTCTTCTCCCTCTTCAAGCGCCGGGAAGTCTCCTCGGTCCCCAACGACGGGGCCCACGTCCGGTTCTCCAAGCTGCTCGCCAACGACGGCAAGCCGCGCCCGGTGGAGATCGATCCGACACGGGACCTGGCGGTGCTGCAATACACCGGCGGCACCACGGGCGTGCCCAAGGGCGCCATGTTGACCCACGCAAACCTCAGCGCCAACGCCGCGCAGACGCGGATGTGGGTACCCGACCTGGTGCCCGGGGAGGAACGCATCCTTGGAGTCCTGCCGATGTTCCATGTCTTTGGGATGACCGGAGTCATGAACGTGGGGCTGTCGTGCGGGGCGGAGCTTCTGCTTCTGCCACACTTCAAGGTGACCGAGGCGCTGAGTACAATCGATTCCGAGAAGCCGACCATCCTTATGGGCGTGCCGACCATGTATTCGGCGATCAACGGCTTTCGCGAGCGCGACAAGTACGATCTCTCGAGTCTGAAGTTCTGTGTCTCCGGCGGCGCGCCGCTGCCGCTCGCGATCAAGACCAAGTTCGAGGAGATCACCGGTTGCTCGCTGGTCGAAGGCTACGGCCTCAGTGAGGCCGGACCGGTCTGCACGATCAACCCTTTCGCGGAAACAGGGAAGAAGAATTCGGCTGGCCTACCGCTGCCCGGCACGGTGATCGAGGTCGTTTCGATCGAAGACCCGAATGTGCGCATGGCGCTGGGCGAAACCGGCGAAATTTGTGTGACCGGCCCGCAGGTCATGGCTGGGTACTGGCATCAAGAGGCCGAGACGGCGCAAGTCTTATCGCAGGGCCGGTTGCGTACCGGCGATGTCGGTTACATGGATCGGGAAGGCTATGTATATCTGATCGACCGGATCAAAGATCTGATCATCTCAGGTGGCTTCAACGTCTATCCGCGTATGGTCGAAGAAGCGGTCATGCAGCATCCCGCGATCGCCGAGGCCGCGGTGGCGGGCGTGGCCGATACGCACCGGGGCGAGGTCGTCAAGGCCTTCGTTGTTCTGCAGGACGGCGTGACGCTGACGGCATCGGACTTGCGTACATTTCTCAAGAGCCGCCTGGCGCTGTTCGAGGTGCCGCGTAAGGTCGAATTCGTCGATGAGATTCCGAAGACCCTCATTGGTAAGCCGCTGCGCCGCGCCTTGGTTGCCTATAATCAACGCCGCAAGGAAGCGCTGGCGGTGGCGCGGACGCTGCCGGCCGATACGCAAGAGAACCAAACGAGGGAACACGCGCGATGAGCCAAGAGGACATTTTCCAGGCCTTGAAAGTCCGCCTGAACGATTTCGCCGGTTTTGGTTATCGCGTTGCCTTCGATATGGGCGACGACGGCATCGTTACCGTCGACGGGACCCAAAACCCGCCGGTTCTGGAGGAGGAGGCGGGCGAGCCGGCCTGCACCATCCGCCTCTCCGCCGACAACATGGAAAAGCTCATGACCGGCGGCCTCAACCCGATGATGGCCTACACCCTTGGCAAGCTGAAGATCGAGGGCTCCATGGGCGTCGCCATGAAGGTTGCGAGCCTGTTGGAAGAGTAGGTTTATTCGAGTCCCAAGTAGCCCTGGGTCATGCCGCACCGCAAGTAGCAACTCTCGGGAATCATATCTGGAGCGGAAGACGCTCTAGGTCTGTTCTTTATGTTTTCTATGGGCGTTCTTACCTCTCGCCTGACTGTACGAATTCGACTTTTGTTACCGTATCCGATGGGTCGAGTGTCAACACAAGCCGTTTGACATAGATTCGTGGGCTGAACGCGGATCCCGCATACTGGCTGTAAGAATACACAAGCCCACGATCCCCTACTCTTTCAACAAGGGGATAAATGAAAATGCCATCCGGTTCACCGAAAAGGGCAGTCACATCGTTCAGTGTCGAAACGCCTTCTTCGATTTGCGAGAGGCCGCGCTCGTTGAAGTTTGTATGGTCTGAATCGAATGAACTTTGGAATGTATGTCCTACGACGACGTCTCCTTGTAACCAGAAGTCGATACCTCGGGCCGGTGTAACACTCGGGTAATGCGGCTTACCGCGGCCCGACGCGTAGGCGTAGCCGATGGTATCCAGCGTTTTCCCATTTTCGATCGTCGTGCCGCGCTGGGACGGCGGTCCAAATCTCCGCATCACTTCAGCAGAGGTCGTCTTCCCAGGTGTAAGAGAAGAGTGTTCGGGCCGGACAAAGTCCCGGCCCACCGCGCAAGCGGTAATGCCGAATGCAACTACGAAAAGAAATATGAATGGCTTCAGCGTCGGCATAAGTGTCTCCGATCAGTCAGACTGATATGCTTTGTCAATGTTGGGTAGAACTATGGCGGCGGGATACCTTACATGTCAAAAGGCGGGCAGGCGGCCGTCTCCTGCCCGTGCCCGCGACCGGCCTGGTTTCAGAAATAAGGTGCGTGGCTGCCGCCAAAGAAAAAGATACGTTCTACGAGCTCAGAAGACCCGCCGCTCCAAGGGCGTCGCCAGCCATTCGGAGCAGTAGGGGACAGAGGCTAGATGCTAGTGATCAGGTCGCGCGACTTCCAATGTGCGTTGCCTGGGACCCGATCCCGGCCCCTTGGTATTTGTCCGTCGACTTCTGTTCGTCGTCTTCCGACACCTGAACCGGCCCGCCGAAGCGCGCCTCCAGCTTGCTCCCGAAATAGAAAGCGGCCGCGGCCATGGCCGCCATCGCCAGGATGATCGCGATCGCCGGCACGCCCAGAAGCTGATCGAGAGTTTGCCCCTGCGGCCCCTGGCCGGCCCGGTATAAGGGCTGGATCCAATCGAAGACACCGGCGAAGAGCCCGATCCCCGCGACCATACCGGCCATGAAGACGAGCGCGTCGAAACGTCCACTGGCGAGTCCGATCGCGGATGTGCCGGGACAATAGCCGCCGATCACGAAGCCGGCGCCGATCAAGGCCCCACCCAAGGCGATCGACCAGAAGAAGAGCGTCGGGATATAGACGCTGTCTTGGCCAACGATTCCAACGGCCTCAGCCAGCCAAAGCCCGGCCGCGGCCACGATCACGGCGGTGAACATAACCTTGATCACCGCGAAGTCGCGCAGCGTGAATTGCGCGGTCAGCTTGCGTGCGCTGCCGAAGCCGGCGCCTTCCAGCGCCAGTCCGAACAGCAGGCCCAGGAGCAGGGCGGGCCAGAACCCGCCATCGTACAGGGGCCAAGTCATAGCCAGTCCCTCCGCATGAACCGCATGGTCAGAAAGCCGGCGGCGAAAAAGAAAATAAGAAACACGAAGCCGGCGACCGCCAGGGTCGCGCCGCCCGAGAGGCCCAGGCCACTGGTGCAGCCGCGCGCCAGGCGCGAGCCGATTCCGACCAGGGCGCCGCCGGCGAAGGCATAAGCCAAGCGCCGGCTTGGCGTGGTTTCACGGCCCCTTTCGATCTTGGCCCGGAAGCGTCCGCTCGAGAGGCTGCCGATCAGGCCGCCGAGAACAACACCGATTATCTCCCAGGTGATCCAGCCGGCGAGGGGGGCACCGGAGGCGAAGCCGCCCAGATAGCTGTTCGCGGCGGTCGCCTCCGGCATCGTCCAGACGCCAAAGGCGGCGGCGACACGCGTGAAGAGGCCGCTCGCGCCCAGGCCGTGTCCGGTCACCAGGAAGGTGGCGAGCAGGACCAGTCCGAGCAGGATTCCAGCGGCGAGCGGGTGCCAATACGGGCGTGGTGTGCCAAACATGGGCTTAACCTCTACTGCGCCGGCGCCGGGAGGCCCAGGCGCGCGCGGACCGCAGCCTCGCGGCTCTTGAGGCCGGCCGTGCGGCCTTCCTCGACCGCGACCTCGGCAGGCACGCCCGCCTGGGCGCGGTACAGCGCCCACATGGCGCCGACCCGGTTGGCCGACACGCAGTTGACCAGGATGGGATAAGTCTGTGAGTCCTCGACGATGGCCGCGAAGGCGGTAACTTGCTCATCCGTCGGTGCCTTTGTGACGACGGGGATGTTGACGTAGTTCAGGCCGGCCGCCTTCGCCGCCTGGGCATTCGCGGCGACGCCATCTTCATTGGGCCCGCGCAGTTCGACGATGGTCGCGAAACCGAGCTTCTTGAGCTCCGCGATGGCCGTGGCATCGTACTTGCCAGAGGTGGCGACGTACGGCGTTGCACGGTTGTAATTCAAGATGGCCGCGCTGACCTTGTCGCCGAAGGGCGCTTGCGGCGCGCCCGCCCAACTGGGCGCGGCAATACCAAGCACGACCGCCAGCAGCGACCCGGCTAGGGCCGCGCGCCGCCCCATAATGCGCACAAACGATGCCATGAGTTCCTCCATGTTTCCCCTGAGTGCGGCCGGCGGAATGACTCGCGAAATCCGCTGATCCGCAACCTATATAATAACAGAGTTATCTAATATAAGAGGGTCGCCACGGGTAATGATCTGGATCAAGTGTGGCCCGTATCGCCGCGAAGGTCCTCCATAGAGAGAATCGGGCACTCGGCCCTCTGCGAAGCCATTTCAAGGCGCCGGTTCAAGCCATTTAGGTGTATTAGGCATTTTCATCTTGAATTCTGCATCTTAAATCATATATTGGAATAATTCCAATTCGCATCAACGCGAGCGTTCCGCAAAATTCCGAGCTAGGAGAACACAGCATGATCGGCAAGAGCCTTCCCCAAGTCACCTTCAAGACCCGCGTGCGCGACGAAGCCATCGGCGGCGACAACCCCTTCCGCTGGCAAGACATGACCACGGAGGATTACTTCAAGGGCAAACGCGTGGTCCTGTTCTCGCTACCCGGCGCCTTCACGCCGACCTGCTCGACCTTTCAGCTCCCCGATTTCGAGAAGCTGGCCGGCGATTTCGAGGCCAAGGGTATCGACGCGATCTATTGCCTTTCGGTCAACGACGCCTTCGTGATGAACGCCTGGGCCAAGCAACAGAACCTGAAGAACGTGCAGGTGATCGCCGACGGTGCGGGCGAGTTCACGCGCAAGATGGGCATGCTGGTGTGCAAGGATAACCTCGGCTTCGGCATGCGCTCCTGGCGTTACGCTGCTATCGTCAACGATGGGGTGGTCGAGGCTTGGTTCGAGGAGCCCGGCTACGCCGACAACTGCGAGACCGACCCCTACGGCGAATCGGCGCCTCAGAACGTGCTCGAGAAGCTGTCGGCCAAGGCCGCGAAGGCGGCGTAACCGGTTCCAAATCGACCTCTAAAGAACCATGATTGGCCCGCCCCCAGGGAATCGGGCGCGGGCCGTCTGGCTTTGCCGGGCCGTGGGCGCAAAGCCCGGCGCTCCCTCCCCCCAACGCAATGTTGACATAACGCAACGCGCGGCCCGCACCGGAGGGCGATACTGTTTTGCATGCGATTCAATGCTTAAGGAAGGCTTGGCATGAGACGGCTATTGCTTGCGTTGCTTTTCCTTGTTTGCGTCCTTGTCCCGGCGCGGGCGGCCGAGTTGCCGACGGGTGACGGTGCGACCGGCCGGAAGGTCTTCGGCGCCTACTGCGCCAAGTGCCATAGCCTGGACCCTATGGAACTGGGCAAACGCGGACCTCATCTGGCGGGGCTCTTGCAGCGCCGCTACGGCTCGGTCGAGGGCTTTCCCTACCGCATGGTCTGGCCTCCGGCCGAGCCCAAATGGACGCCGGCACATCTCGACAGCTATCTGGAGATTCACCGCCTGGCAGAGCCGCAACTGCGTGCCGATGTGATCGCCTTTCTGCAAGCGGCGACAAAAGGCCCGGCGATGGATCTCGCGCTGGGCGATCCGGCTGGGGGCGAGCGCTTGTTCAATGTGAAATGCGCCTATTGCCATAGCCTGACGCGCGAGATCGCTGGCCAGGGACCCGGCCAAGACCGTTACGAGGAGATTACCCGTGCCTTGGAGCGCCGGCCCTGGGAGCCGCTGACCGCCATACCTGAGACAGCGCTGGTCACCGAACGCGCGCGCCGTGGCCCGCACCTAGCTGAGCTGCTGACCCGAGCACCCGGCGCGGCCGAGGGCTTTCCCTACCGTTTCGTCTACGAGATCGGGGGCCCGGTCTGGACTGCCCCCGACCTCGATGGCTATATCGAGTTCCACGCCCGGCTTGAGCCGCTGGAGCGTACCGACCTGATTACCTTTTTGATTAAGGCAACGCGGTAGAAGGGCACGGAGAAAGGTTGCTGCTCTTTAGCGCCCGAATACCGCATCTCTTCCCGTTCCATCGTGGTCTCGGCGTCGGCGCTGGTTGCCGCGAAAAGCGTGGAGGTTTGCGGCCGGCTCCGCGTCTTGTGGAAGCGCGCGGTCGAAAGCTAAATCCTGTGGAACCCGCCGCGCTCGGTCTCCAAAATTTCGGAATGACTTAGCCGCGCGTGAAGAACAACCAGACGGCCAGGCCCGCGGCGCCTAAGGCCGTCACCCATAAGACACCCCCGACATATACCATCCAGCCGACCGGCTTCGACGCGCTGGGGGCCGCCGGTGTTGGCGGTGGCTCGTCGCGGCCGCCGATGTCGTTGAGCATCCCCTGCTCTTGCTCTTTTCGTGCCCCTTGCGGCTTTGCCATGTTCCGATTCTTTCTAGGTGTAAACTGCGGATTCGCCGGTTCTAAAACCACGCCTCTTCGGTTTCCATGACCGGCTTGGCGCCGGAATTGATCATGGCGAAGAGGCTGGAGGTTTGCGGCAATAGCCGCGTCATGTAGAAGCGAGCGGTCGAGAGCTTGGCCTTGTGGAAGGCTTGGCGCTCCGCCTCGGGGATCGCGAGCACGACTTGCGCCGTGCGCGCCCAGGTATAGGCCAGCGCCGTGAGGGCGAAGAGGCGCAGGTAATCGCTGGCCGCCGCGCCGGCTTCCTCGGGATCCCTTAGGCCCTGTTGCGCGACCCAACCGGTCGCTTGCTGCAAGCGGCCAAAGGCTTTGGCAAGTGGCAGAACGTAATCGGCCAAGTCCGCGTTCGTCTGGTTGTCCTCGATGAAGGCGAGGACCGGGTGAAAGAATCGACGTAGCAGGCGGCCCGTACCCTGCGGTAGCTTGCGGCCGACCAGGTCGAGCGCCTGGATGCCGTTCGTGCCTTCGTAAAGCTGCGCGATGCGCGCATCGCGCACCAACTGCTCCATGCCGTGCTCGCGGATGTAGCCATGGCCGCCGAAGACCTGCATACCCAAGTTGGTCACCTCGAAGCCGACATCCGTGAAGTAAGCCTTGATGATTGGGGTCATGAGTGCGACCAGGTCATCCGCCTCTTGGCGCTTGGCCTCGTCCGGGTGGCGTTCGGCAACATCGACCGCCATACCGATCCAGGCGGCGAGCGCGCGGCAACCTTCGATCTGCGCGCGCATAGTCAACAGCATCTTGCGCACGTCGGGGTGCACGATAATCGGGTCGGCCGGCTTGTCCGGATGCTTCGCGCCTTTCAGAGATCGTCCTTGAGTGCGCTCCTTGGCGTAGGCGACGGCGGATTGATAGGCCGTCTCGGCCAGGCCCAGGCCCTGAATGCCGACCGCCAGGCGGGCCGTGTTCATCATCGCGAACATGGCCCGCAGGCCACCATGAGGCTTGCCGACCAGATAGCCTTCCGCCTCGTCGAAGTTCATGACGCAGGTGGCTGAAGCCTTGATGCCCATCTTGTGCTCGATCGAGCCACAGGCGACGCCGTTGCGCGGGCCGAGCGTACCGTCACTCTTGGTGATGAATTTGGGTGCCAGGAACAGCGAGATACCCTTGGCGCCAGGCGGCGCGTCGGGCAGCTTCGCCAGCACCAGGTGCAGAATATTTTCGGTCAGGTCGTGCTCGCCGGCGGAGATGAAGATCTTGGTGCCGGTAATTTTGTAGGCCATCTCGCCATCCGGGCCTGTCGCCCCGTTGGGGATTGCCTTGGTGCGGATGAGGCCGAGGTCGGTGCCGCAATGAGGTTCGGTCAGACACATAGTGCCGGACCAGGTACCCTCGCTCAGTTTGGGCAGGAACAGCGCCTTCAGTGCGTCGTTGCCATAAAGCTCGAGCGCGTTGTAGGCGCCGTGGCTCAGGCCCGGATAGATGCCGAGACTAAGGTTGGTTGAGCAGATCAATTCCTCGACGATGAATTGCACGGTCTTGGGTAGACCCTGGCCGCCATACTCTGGATCGGCCGAAAGCCCAGCCCAGCCACCCTCGATAAACGCCGTGTACGCTTCCTTGAAACCCTTGGGCGTGCGCACCACGCCGTTCTCAAAGGTGCAACCCTCCTCATCACCGGAACGGTTGAGCGGCAAAAGCTCGTTGACGCATAACTTGGCCGCCTCTTCCAGGACGGCATCGACCACGTCGCTTGTCGCGTCTTCGCACCCAGGCAGAGGGGCAACCGTTTGGTCGTACCCCCAAAGGTCGTTCAGCGCGAAGCGAATGTCGTCGAGCGGCGCGGTGTAGGTGACCATGGTATTCAGTTCCTCAGCGGCTTGCCGGTGGTCAGCGTGTGTTCCATGCGCGCGAGCGTCGGTTCGGTCCTGACCATCTTCATGAAGGCGGCGCGTTCGAGCGCGAGAATCTCCTTCTCCGCCACCGGCTCGGTCATGTCGGCGTCGGGCCCGCCTGAAAGGATATCGGCCAAGGCGTCGGCGACGGCCTCGTCGTGCGGGGTCGCGACGCCCTTGGCCAGAAGGTCGCGGACCGCGAAGGCCAGGGTTGTCTTGCCGCTCGGGCCAGGCAGGGTGAGTTCGATCGGTTCGGGCGCCTCATAGCCGTCGGCGAGTGAAAGCGCCTTGGCTTTGGCGTCGGCCAGCAGGCGTTCGCGGTTGAAAGTAATCTCGTTGTCCGCGCGTAGGAAACCCATCTCCTTGGCTTCGAAGGCTGACTTCGCAACCTTGGCCATGCCAATGGTCTCAAAGGCGCTCACCACCGGCGGCATGGGACCTCGCGGGCGTTTGGGGTCGCTGGCGAAGCGGTGCAAGAGTTCGACGCAACCGCCCCAGGCCGGAACCACGCCGACGCCGGCTTCAACCAGTCCGACATAGGATTCTGCGTGCGCCTGCACGGCGTCCGAATTGAGCAGGATCTCGCAGCCGCCGCCCAGCGCCAGGCCCGAAGGCGCGGCGACCACCGGGAAGGCGGCGTACTTCATACGGCGGTAGGTCTTCTGGCCTTGCTCGACCATGCTTTCGATCATCGGCCACAGGCCGGTATTGGCGGCGAAAAGGGCCAAGCCTAGGTTAGCCCCGGCGCAGAAGTGCGTGCCTTCGTTGTAGATGACCAGCGCCTTGTAGTCGTCGTTCTTCTCGAGCGTTTTGATCGCGGTCTCCAAAATGGAAAACACGTCCGGGTCGATGGTGTTCAACTTGGTATGGACTTCCAGGCAGACCACACCGTCGCCGATGTCCCACAAGCTGGCCGAGCCGTTTTTCTTGAGCGGTTGAGACGCGCGCTTGATGTCCTCAAGAAGTATCACACCCTCGGGTCGTGGCACGTTGGTGTAGTCGCCGGAGGCCGTCATGAATTGCTTGCGGCCTTCATGGACGCGGTAGAAGGCGCCAGCCTTGGCCGCTGCCGCTAGCAAGGCCGGTACATCCTTGCCTTCCGCGGCAAGGCGCTCCGCGACGTAGCCCGCGCCCAGACGATCGATCAGCTCGAAGGGGCCGTATTTCCAGGCGTAGCCCATCTGCATGGCACGGTCGACGTCCCATACCGTGTCGGCAATCTCGGGTACATGGCTCGCGGCATAACTTAAGACCTGCGACAGCACCGCCCAGGCATATTGACCGCCACGGTCGCTATGCTCGACCAGGCCCTTAAGGCCAGCGGCTTTGCCTAGTTGTAGGCTTTCCAGGACTGGTTTGGTGGCCGGAGCGTAATCGCCCGTCTTGAGGTCGATGGCTTCCTTGACGCGGCCGCCGCCGTCCTTGTTCAGACGGTAGAATCCACCCTTGCCTTTGCGGCCGGTGTATCCGTCCGCGATCAATTTATCGAGCAGCGGCCAGGGCCGGCGGACGCCGTGGTAAGCGTCACTCTGCGGCAGGGCGGCGGCTAGGCTCGCGTCTACCTTTGGCATGAGGTCGAGGCCGACCAGATCGAGCAAGCCGAAGATGCCCGTCTTGGGAATGCCCAAGGGGCGGCCCATGACCGCATCGGCTTCCTCGACGCTGAGTTCGTGATCGATGGCCTCGACCGCGGCGCACTGCAGCCAGAAGCTGCCGACCCGGTTGGCCACGAAGCCGGGCGTGTCGTGGCACATCACGATGCCCTTGCCTAGGCGCCGATCGCAGAAATCGCTTATGCCGCTGACGACCTCGGGCCGCGTCTTTTCGCTCGCGACGATTTCCAGCAGGCGCATGTAGCGCGGCGGATTGAAGAAGTGCGTGATGAGGAAATCGTTCGCGAATCGCGCCGGCAGGCCATCCGTCAGTTTGGCCAAGGGTAGTGTGGAGGTATTGGAAGAAATGACGCTGCCCTCGCGCCGCACGGCCTCGATCTTCCTGTAGAGGTCCTGCTTGACGGCCAGGTCCTCGATCACAACCTCAACGATCCAGTCGACCTCGGACAGGCGGGCCAGATCGTCCTCGGTATTGCCGGGCGTGATCAATTTCGCGGCGCGTTTGCTCATGAAGGGCGCGGGATCCGCTTTCAGCATGCGCTGGATCGCGCCCTCGGCCAGTCCATTGCGGCCCGCGCCGTTGCTGGTTGGCACGTCTAGCAGAAGCACGGGCACGCCGGCATTGGCGAGGTGCGCGGCGATGCCGCTGCCCATCACCCCGGCGCCGATGACCGCGGCCTTTTCGATCTTCATTAGGCGGCCTCCAGCACCGTCGCGATACCTTGACCGCCGCCGATGCACTGAGTCGCCAACGCCAGGGACTTGCCTTCCCGCTTCAGGAGCGCCGCCGCCTTGCCGGTAATACGCGCGCCGGTCGCACCGAGTGGATGGCCCAGCGCGATGGCGCCGCCGTCCAGGTTGATCCGGGCCGGATCGAGGCCCAACTCGTCGATACAGGCCAGGGACTGCGCCGCGAAGGCTTCGTTCAGTTCAACGATATCGATATCGGCGGCCTTCACACCCGCGCGCGCCAAGGCTTTTTGACTGGCTACGATTGGGCCAATGCCCATGATCTCCGGCCCGCAACCGGCAACCGCACTCGCGCGTATCCGCGCCATCGGCGTCAGGCCGTTGGCCTTGGCGAAGTCTTCCGTCGTGACCAATACCGCCGAAGCGCCGTCGGTCAGCGGCGAAGCGGTCCCGGCCGTGACCGAGCCGCCGGTCTTGAAGGCGGGTTTCAAACCGGCCAGGGCGTCGGCCGTGGTATCGGCGCGGATGCAGCCATCGGCATCCACGGTATGATTGCCCTGTCTGATTGGGACGATCTCGTCGCTTAACTTGCCGGCGCTTTGCGCGGCGGCGGCGCGGCGGTGGCTCTCGACCGCGAATTCCTCCTGGCGCTTGCGATCGATCTTGTATTTGTCGGCCACATTTTCCGCGGTCTCGCCCATCGAAATGTAGGCAGCGGGGAAGCGCTCGGCTAATCCCGGGTGCAGCATGGGGTTGAAGCCTGCCATGGGCACGCGGCTCATGGACTCGACCCCGGCACAGATGAAGGCCTCCCCGGCGTTCATTTGAATGGCCCCTGCGGCAATGTGCATGGCCTGCATGGAGGAACCGCAGAAGCGATTGACCGTCATGCCGGCGACGCCCAGCGGCAGGTCGGCCAGGAAGCCGATCAGGCGTGCGACGTTCAGGCCCTGCTCACCCTCCGGGAAGGCGCAGCCGACGATCAGATCCTCGATCCCGGCCGGATCCACCCCGGTCTTTTCTAATAGGCCGCGCACGACCTGGGCGGCCATTTCGTCCGGCCGGACCTTGGTCAAGGCCCCCTTGTGCGCGAATTGGAAGGGCGAGCGGGCGTAGCCCGCAATGACAACGTTTCGCTGCATGACTCACTCCAGGGTTCGCGGCCAGGTCGTCCCGTACTGCTGGCGAATCGGATGGCCTCACGCCTCGGGCACTAGGCGCAAGAACACGACCTTCATTATGAAGGTATAAATATTACCTAACGATGTATTATGTAAGGCCCATTGCCGGGATTTCAGAACCTATCCCGGGGATTTATTGCTCCAGAAGCCGTTTCCTCAATATTTGGCATAGCGTAGTCTTCGATAGCTCAGGCTGAAAAAATATACCGGCAAAATATCAAAGCGGAGGCATCGAAAACGGCTGCGCCGTTTCGAAGGCGCGGGCGGCCTGGAGGACCCGGCTGTCCTGATACAACGGCCCAACGATCTGAAGGCCCGCCGGCAGGCCTTGCGAGGTCAGTCCGCAAGGCACGCTGGCGGCCGGCTGACGGGTTAGGTTGAAGGGGTAGGAGAAGGGCGTCCAATCGACCCAACGATCCCCACCGTAATTCCGTGGCTGCTCCAGGCCGGCCTCGAAGGCCGGTATGGGCAGGGCCGGGGTTAGCAGCAGGTCGTAGGTCTCATGGAACCGGTTCATGGCCAGGCCAACCGCCTCACGCTGCTTGACCGCCGCCAAATAGTCGAGCAGCGAGAACTTGGCGCCCTGGGCCGCGACTTCGCGCAGGCCGGGATCCATGCCCTCTATCTGGTCCTTGGTGAAGCCGGTGAACAGGTTGGCCGCGCCGGCAAACCAGTGATAACGGAATGTCTCCGAGCAGTCGGGCAGCTCGGGATCCGCCTCCTCGACGTGGGCGCCCAGGTCGGTAAAGCGCTTGACCGCGGCGGCGACCAGGGCCGCGATTTCGGGGTCCACCTTGTGCCCGCCCAGGGTTGAACTGAAGGCGATGCGCTTGTCCTTGACGCCGCGATCCAGGGTTTGCGGATAATCGGCCGCTTTGCCGCCATCGGCGGGCGGCAGGGCGTACCAATCGCGCACGTCGGGTTCCGCAATTACACTCATCATGATCGCTGCATCGGTCACGGTGCGGGTCATCGGCCCAACATGCGCCAAGGTGCCGAAGGGACTTGCCGGGAACGCCGGGACCCGGCCGAAACTCGGCTTGAATCCGAAAATTCCGGTGAAGGCGGCCGGAATACGGATCGAACCGCCGCCGTCCGTACCGATCGACAGGGCACTCATGCCGCAAGCGACCGCGACCGCCGATCCGCCGCTCGATCCACCGGGGGTTCGCTCCGGGTTCCAAGGGTTGCGGGTAATGCCGGTCAGGGGGCTGTCGGTTACGCCCTTCCAACCGAATTCCGGCGTCGTTGTCTTGCCGATCAGGATGGCGCCATGCTCGCGCAGACGGGCGACGCAGGGTGCGTCCTCCTCCCAGGGCTGATCCGGACGAACCGCGTGCGAGCCGCGCAGCGTCGGCCAGCCTTTGGTCAGGATCAAATCCTTGATCGCGGTCGGCACCCCGTCGACCCGCCCCCGCGGCGCTCCGATTTTCCAGCGCTCCTCCGATTCCCGGGCTTGGTTCAATGCCCCTTCCGCATCGACCAAATTGAAGGCGTTGAGTTTATTGTTATGAGCTTCAACACGGGCCAGAGTAGCGCGTGTCGCCTCGATCGGGGACAAGCTGCCATCCCGGTATTGGGCGACCAACTCGCTGGCCGACATCAGTGCAATATCGTTGCTCATGGGGCATTGCCTCCGGTATGCGGTTGCCATTTTGCGGAGCTGTGCGAATCCGTGTGTGCACACTCTGGAGAATTCGTGGCACGCTGCCCACGCTTTGTCGAGGGTAGCGGTTCATGGCACACAAGGATCGAGGGTATGAGGCGTTGGGATGCATCATAATTTCGCCACGTATTAATCCATACTAACCCGGAATCAGGTAGCGAAGGCCTGGATCCGCCGAAGGACCGGAACAGGGTGTAACAGGAGAAAGAGCGGTGGCTAAACGGGTTCGAAATGGGATATCCGCCATGCTTCTCACGATCTTGCTCGCGATCGCTCTCGCGGCTCCCGCCGCTTTGGCAGAGGATCATGAGAGCCGTGAGCGGGCTGAGGAGATGGCGCGCGAAGGAATGGAGCGCATCATGCGCGCGCTCGAAATGTTCATGGGATCGATCCCGCAGTACGAACTGCCGGAGGTCAATGAACACGGCGATATTATTATTCGGCGCAAGCGCAACTTCGAGGAACCGGAACCGAAGGCGCCCAAAGAAGAACCCGACGCGGCAGAAACCTGAAGGCGCCGTGGCCCGGCCGCACAGTTTCCAGATTCTGATGTTAGGCGACGTCGCTAGCGGCCAACAAGCGCTGAGCCGGTATCTGGATTGTTGCCACCGACCCCTGACCGAAGGTGCTATCCAGGGTCAAAGTGCCCCCATGAAGCTCGATTAGTTTCCGGCTCAGCGGCAGGCCAAGGCCTGTACCTTCATGTGCCCGCGCCAGTGTTGAGTCCGCTTGTGAGAAAGGTTCGAATATTCGCTCTATATCGGCTTCGCTGACGCCGATGCCTGTGTCGATGACTTGCACTTCCAGGCCAGTTTCCGGAATCACGCCGGCCCGTACCGTGATGCTTCCTGTATCGGTGAATTTGGCTGCATTCGATAGCAGATTCAGCAACACTTGGCGGAATCTCAACCCATCTGCGAGTAAATAAATGGGAACCGCCGGAAGTTCGATTTTGAGATCGACCGGCTTGTCCTGCAAGCGCGGACGTATAAGGCGCACCGCCGCATCTACCGTGCTCGCAAGATTTAAACTCTCTTCCGACAGTGCGATGCGGCCCGCCTCAGCCTTGGAGACATCGAGGATGTCGTTGATGATCTCCAGCAAATGGAGTCCGCTGCCGTGAATATCTTCTGCGTAATCGCGATAGTTCGGATGCCCCAGCGCACCGTATATTTCCTTCCCCATCAATTCGGAGAATCCGATAATGGCGTTCAAGGGCGTGCGCAACTCGTGACTCATCGTGGCAAGGAATTCGCTCTTCGAACGATTCGCATATTCTGCGGCCTCTTTGGCGGCTAGTAACGAGTGCTGGGCGCTGGCTCGCTCGACAACCCGGCCAAGCTGTGTGCCAACGTGTTTCATGACCTCCAGCGTTTCTGGATTCGGATCCCCCGCCGTCTCGGAAAAAAACTCCAGCATGCCGGATACCTCGGACCCGGTTATGATCGGGAAACCGAACATGGCCTTGAGGCCTAGATCCCGTGCGAGGCGTGCGCGCGGCGACGCCGCCTCTCTCGCCAAATTTGGAAGTCCTCGGTAGTAGCCGTCCTCAACGCTGTGGCTAGCGCCCCAGGTGTCCGTCGCGAAGGGGCGTGTCGCGGTGAAAGCACGCAATTTGCTGTGCAAATCAGGCTGCTCCATGTGCCAAATGTGGCTGGAGCGCAACCGTTCCGCCTCATCCCGGTCGAGAAGAAAGACGTGGCCAACCGGCCAAGCGGTGTGACGGCAGATTTCCCCGATGCTGGCCGACATGGCCTGGTTGATCGAGGTTGCCTCGTTGGCCGCCGCGGCAACCTGTTTGGATAACTCCACGAACGCGGTTTTCTGTCGGACAGTTTCCTCGGCGTGCTTGCGCTTGGATATGTCTTCCACGATGGCGACGAAAAGCGCGGGCGTTTCGGTCCGCGAAAGTTGCAGTCTAATTTCGACTGGATAGGTAGTGCCGTCTTTGCGCTGGTGGGTGGTTTCGAAGACTATTCTGTCTTCATGTCCGTTCCGAAGTGGGGTAAGGAATTCTGCGAAGCCCGCTTCGTCGTAGTCCGGTTTTATATCGACCGGCGTCATGTGTCTTAGTTCGTCCGCCGTGTAGCCCAGGTTTTCGCGTGCGCCGTGATTGACTTGCATGAAGTGCAGGTCCTCGGCGTTGAACACGTAGATCTCGTCGGAAGATTGATCCAGAATCCGACCCAGGCGTGCGGAAAGTCCCTGGCTGACCCGCAGATCCCGGTCGCGTTGCTTTCGCTCCGTTACGTCCCGCAGCGCGCCAATATATAGGCGCTGACCAGCGTGTCGCATCTCACCCACCGTGAGCTCGATTTCGAGCAGCGTGCCGTCTTTCCGCAAGGCCTTTAGCTCGCGGCCACTGCGTCCCAGGATTTGCGCCTCTCCGGTCCTTTGGTAACGCTGGATGTAGGCGTCGTGCTCGCCGTCGTCAGACTGCGGTACAATGACCGATACACTCTGACCAATCAGCTCATCGGCGCCGTAACCGAGCATCGTCGCCGTCATACGGTTCGCCGACTCGATGCGACCCGACTCATCGATGGAGATCAACCCTTCGCCGATATTGTCCATGATGGCGGTGATGCGTTGCTCGCGTTCTTGAAGGGCCATCATCGCCTGACGTTGCTCAGTCACATCCTGGACTGTGCCACGCATGAGCACGGCACCTTGAGCGTCGAAGGTTACCTCACCTTGTTCGTGAACAATTCGCTCGGTTCCATCCGGCCGGACAATACGGTGGTCCAAAGCATAGGGCTCGCCCGCCAAGGCTACTTCGACGGCGACCTGAACCGCGGCCCGGTCGTCCGGGTGAACGCGGTCGAGAAAAGCCTCATAGGTGGCGCCGAATTCGTCGGTCGGAAGCCCGAATATCTG
>JAJFGN010000069.1 GCA_021776115.1 Kiloniellaceae bacterium
GAGGGAACACCGCGGAAGCGTGAAAAAGGGCCCCATGATGCTTGCGGCAGTCGAGACAGTGACAAAGGCCGACCCGGTATGGGAGTCCCGACGCCACAATTCGGACGTTGCCGCACAGGCAACCGCCGGTGAATCGGTCCATGCCGCGTCTCCTCTAAAATCAAGCGGTCGGAATGGTTACAACGAACAGCACTGTCATTGCAATTGCCCGCTGCGGGCGGGGACGCGTCGTTCTTCCGTAGCGGGCGATTCAGCAGGTGCGAGATCTTCGGTAGTGTCCAGAATCTTTCGCACTACGATCGGAAGACGCTCTAGCCGCCGGTCGCGGATTCTTGCGCGGCGGCCGGCTCCGAAGCCTGGGCCTCCGCGCCTTCCGCGCCGACGCCGATTTGAACGCCACCTGCCGCAAGCGGTCCCAGGGCACCCTCTTCCTCAACCAATTTGCTGACACGGCGCATGATGTCTTCCAAGCTGGAGGCCTCGGGCTTCTGCTCCCCGCCATCCGCCACCACAGGGACACTTAGAACCGCGTCGTCCTCATCGACGAGATTTTCCATGGCGGCATCGGCCGCCAGCGGAATCGCTTCGAGCGCCTCGTCGCCTCCGTCGCCAATCACCATCTCCTCGTCGATCATGGTGACATTCGCGTCACTGACGGGGATGTCCATGATTTCGGGCGCGGCGGTTTCTGCCTCAAGTTCGGGTTCGGGAGCTGGCGTGGGCGCTGCTTGAATATCCTCCGCCGCATCGGATGCTAGGGCGGTTAGGACCTCTTCCGGCTCATCTACTACCCCGGCACTGGCCTCTATCTCCTGAGACCCGTCAGCCGTGGTGTCCTCGGCGTCATCGGGCGCATCGGCTATCGCTTCGGCGGCGACCTCGGGCTCGGGGACAGCGACCTCGGGCTCGGGGACAGCGGCCTCGTCGACGGCCTCGATTATCTCGTCCGTCTCAGCAGCCTCTAGTTCTGGCGCGGCGCCTTCTTCTTCAAGCGGGTCAGGACCGCCCTCTTCCAAGCCGGCTGCGTCAGCCGTTTCCACTTCTGGGGCTTCGGCCTCGATCGTCACCGTATCGGAGACTTCGTCCTCAGGCGCTTGGGCTTCGGCCGGTTCCGCCGCGGACACTTCTGTTTCAGCCGCTTCCATCTCCAGCGGCTCCGCCTCCGGCGCGACTGCATCGTCCGACCCGACTTCGGGTTCTTCGGGCGTGGAGACTTCCTCGGGCGCCGCCACAGGGGTGCTGGAGCCGGCGATCAGGGCGCTGATTTTGGCATCCATGACCTGCATGGCTTGGCCTAGGGCATCGCTATTGCCCAACTCTATAGCGTTTAACAAAGACTGGAGCATGCCGCGCAGCAATTTGTTCTCGGCCGAATCCTGACGCAGCACCTCAAGCTCCTCGGCCTGAGATGCCGCCGCCGTTGCCTGGCTCTCGATCTCGGCTTGCTGATCCCTGAGACGGGTTTCGATCGCGTCGATCAAACCCATAAGGCGTTCGCTGTATTTGGCGCGCTCCGCGTTGATCAGTCCGAAACGTTCTTCGGCCTCGACAACGCGTTGCTGCAGCTCTTCGATGCTGCTCATATTGATCCCACCCGTTTCACTCATTACGGGCAATTAAGGTCAAGAAATGGTTTGAAATTCCTTAACCACAATGAAAAGCGGCCGGAGTTGAGCCGCAACTTTCGCGTTTCGTTTGAATCAAGGCTTCTCGGGAAGGCTCTCGCGGACAAACCCGAGAACCCGATCGACCACCCGCACATGATCGAGCAGATCGACGTGCCCGCTGCCAGCCATCACAATCATGTCCTTTGGCTCCGGCGCGGCGTCGAACAAGGCTTGGCCGAACCGCAGAGGAACTGTCGCGTCCTTGCCGCCATGCAGAACCAGCAAAGGGGCGGAAATCCGGGCGATTCTGGCCAAGGAATCCCATTTATCGAGGACCAGCCAGCGTGCCGGCAAATACCAATAGTGTAGCTGCGATACCGCCGCGATCGAGGTATAGGGCGATTCCAGCAGAACTGCCGCCACCGGCCGCTCGGCCGCCATTTTGACCGCGAGCCCCGTCCCCAGAGATTCGCCGTAAAGGACCGTCCGCTCCGGTCCGACGCCCTGGCCCGCCAACCAATCCAGCACGCCGCGGGCATCGGCCGAAAAATCATCCTCGGTCGGGCTCCCCGGATTGCCGCTGTAACCCCGGTAGCCGACAAACAGCAGACCGAACCCCGCGCCGATCAGGGGCCGCAGCTTGGGCACGCGGTCGCCCAGATGCCCGGCATTACCGTGAAAGACCACCACAACCGGCCCCTCAGGGCTGTCGGGAGGCCGATACCAGTGAGTCAGCACCAAGCCGTCTCCGGTTTGGGTCGTCACTTCCCCGATCCCCTGCCCAGAATACAGAGCCAGATCGGGGGCATCCTTGGCCCCGGGATAGAGCAGCGTCCTTTGCATCACGAAGACGGCCCCGGTCAGGAGCAGATAAACGCCAAGGGTTGCGCCGATCAGGTGCATGCTATGAGCCGATCCGATTGCCGGTCACGGTAGTGTGCAAAAAGTAGCACGGTCCACCGCACGAATTTCATGCGATATAGCGTCCCGCACTACACAAAAAGCGCACAATTTAGTGCAGGAAATGTTGAAATCGCCGGGCCAAGGCCGTCATCCGGACGCGGTCAGGAACGCCCTGAACCGGCGCGCGACTTCGTGGGGCTTGACGCTTGGCCGGCCGAGTTCGCTCAGCGAACCCGGCGCGATGCGAAGATGAATAAGCTGGGGCCCAGTGCCTGCCAGGGCTTGATTCAGGGCCGTCTCAAAGCCTTCCAGGCTATCGCATACCGCCGCCGCCGCGTAACCGCAGGCCAAGGCCACCTGGGCAAAATCGACGTTCGCGGACACCGTGGCCTGCCCACCGGTCGAATCGTGGGTGCCGTTATCGAGCAGGATGTGAACCAGGTTCTCCGGCGCATAGGCGCCTATGGTCGCCAGGTTGCCAAGCTTCATGAGAGCGGCGCCGTCGCCATCCAGAACCACGACCGGGCGTTTCACGTTCAAGGCCACGCCCAGGCCCATGGCGCTGGCACACCCCATGGACCCAACCTGATAGAGATGCTGCGGCCGGTCGGCGAGGGTGAAGAGCTCGCGCCCGCACTTTCCGGTGGTCGCGATGATCGCCGCCTGTTCCGGCACGACACCGAGCAATCTCTCCAAGGCGTCGAAGCGGCGCGGCGGCGCGCCATCACCCCGCAGATCCGAGAATTTTCCTCGCGGCCGGGGGGTGCGCGGCGTCTGGTCCAGAGCCTCTTCCACAACGCTGCCCTTTGCCATGACCAAGGCATAAGGCAAGCCGCTGTCCGCCATGGCGCCGCAAGCCCGGTCCAAAGCCGGCCCGATGTCCGCCTCGGCGCGCGGAAAGACACCGTGACGCACATCGGCCGCGTCCAGAAAGCGGTGCGTCGCCTGCCCCATCAATTCGTGCTGCGGCTCGTCCTTCAAACCGGGCTGGCCGCGCCAAGTCACAACCAATAAAGCTGGGATTCTGAACGGCCAGTTGAGTGAGGTGATCGGGTTTATCATATTCCCGAGGCCCGAGTTCTGACACATCACGACCGTGCCCCGGCCGGCCAGCCAAGCCCCAGCCGCAATGGCCACCGCCTCGCCCTCGCTCGCCGCACCGACATAGCGCGTCGCCGGATCGCTAATCGTGCGGTTGATGATCGGTGTTAGGAATGAGCAGGGGACGCCGCAAAAGAAGTCTAGGCCGCGCGCTTGGGCGGCCCCTAGAAAGGCTCCCACTTCAATCATCTCGGCAGAAACTCCGACAGGCCCTACCCCCTATATGACGTTGCGCGCCCGGGCCAAGTCGAAAGCGTCGTTGATATCCAGCCAGTGACCCGTGATGTAGACGATCCGTGCTGCCATACCCTTGCTTGCCAGGCGAGTGAAGAGATCGGGCAGGTTGGTCTTTTCCAATGTTCCCTCGGCACGCAGGACGTCGACTTCATCGCGAAGAGCCTCCAATCCGGCGCGCGAGACCCTGGCCAAGCCGATCCATTCCCCGTGCGCGGACAAATCGTCTTGATCGTTCGTGAAGCGTTCCAGCATGACAGACCGCTCGTCGAGGAACTGATCCTCGGCATACGGCCGATCGCATACGACCAGATCGGGGGCATGCTTGCGCCCGCCTTCGGCATGGTCCTGCCACTTGGCATCGACCGCCAGCACGATGTCGGCATCGCTCTGCAACAGCAGATCGAGCACATAATCGCGGAATACGATATCGCCGTAGCTGATCACAGCCGGGCCGCTCACGGCACCGAGCGCGCAGGCGAGCGACGACACTTCGCCGCTGGTCTCAAAGGATTGGTTCACCACTTTCTTGATGTTCGGCAGATCGACGGCTTCCGGCTTGTACCCACACACCACGGTGACGTCGCGTACTTCGGCATTGTTAAGTGTGCGGACAAGGCGCCGCAGCAAGGGCTCGCCGCGCAGGTCCAGCATGCACTTTGGCCGCTCCTCGGTCAGCTCCGCCAAGGCGCTGCCCCGCGTGGCGGCCAAGACCACGGCTTGGGTCTCGACCGTTTTCGCACTCAGGTAGCGCCGCTCCGCCTCCACCATCTCGCTATTTCCAGCCAGCGCGAAGACCTCCTTGAGCGATGCGACCTCGCCCTCGACGTCATTCAGACTTTGCTTGGCAAAAATTCGGCCGCTGATCTCACGCATCGCGGATATCGAGGCGCGCAGATTATGATTGGCCCAGATCGCCATCGACAGACCTGCTTCGCGGAAGCGCTCGGTCGGGGTCGCGTAGTAGGTCGTGGGCACGATGACCAGCGGCGAGCGGCCGGCCCATTCCTTGGCGAAGGCAAGAATTTCGTCGGGCGCCGGTTTCTTGGAATGAATCAGGATCGCGTCGGCGCCGGCCTCGTGATAGGCCTCGGCACGGCGCAAGGCCTCGTCCATGCCCCAACCGGCGATCAATGCCTCAATCCGCGCGACGACCGAAAAATCGTCATCGAGTTGGCTGTCTTTCCCGGCCCTGATCTTGCCGCAGAACTCCTCAATATCGGCGAGAACCTGCTTGCCATCGATCAATGAATTAGTCTTGGGGAAAACTTTGTCCTCGATACAGACTGCTGCAATGCCGCGCTGGCAGAGTTTCACCACCAAACGCCGAAAATTGTTGAAATCGCCGTAGCCGGTGTCGCCGTCCAGCATGATGGGGACCGAAGTCGCGTCGGACATGAATTCCAGCGTTTCGATAACTTGCGTCCATGACGCCTCGTTGCGGTCGCGCACGCCAAGCGCCGTCGCCATGGAAAGGCCCGAGGCCCAGATTCCCTTAAACCCCGCCTCCTCGACGATTTTGGCGGAAAGCCCATTATGGGCCTCCATCAGGAATTCCAATTCGCTCGACGTGAGAAGCGCACGGAATTTGGATGCTTTGGAATTCTGGGACGATTCTGGGACTGGATAGACCAACGCAGGGTGCGGCACGATAAAATGACCTTTGGATTGCGGATTGACGAAATTCTCACGACATCCCTAGCGCGACGCGCTGAGACCCTCAATACCCATTCGATCAATTGATTTTGACCTTACAACCCTTGAAATGGGCGACCGCTGCACCGTCCTTGCGTTTCGCGATAGGGGCTGGAAGGATGCGGCCATCCGCGCGCAATCGAAGCGTCGCCGTGTACTGAATCCACGAACCCAAGACGACAAACACTATGGCGGCGCAAAACCCAACGAAAGTACGGCTCGCGGAGACCGAGATCGAGATCTGGCCCAACGATGTCGCAGTCCAGGATTGGGTCGAGCCGAACGTTAAGATCGCGGTCTTCAATGATACCGCGGCCTTTCACTCCCGCTTGGTTGAACGCACCTTGGCCCTGGAAAGCGATCCGGCGTTGGCGAAGCCGTTTCCCGGATACGCCGGCAGCGCCAAAGTCTATCATTTGGAGCGCTGGGACTGCCCCGAGGCCGAGCTTATCCATCGGCGCGCAATCGAGCTGTTCAAGCGCTCACTGGGTACGCAGAACGCGGCAGTGGATCTCAGTTGGGCCAACATTTACCGCGAGGGCGATTACTGCCTGCCGCACAGCCACGTGCGCGCGACCGCTAGCATCGTCTATTTTCTCGAGCTCGGCCTAGACCCCGGATCGGATTCGGCCTCAGGCGATGCGGGGCAAGGCCGTTTTTGCTTCGCCGACCCGCGTCTCAAAGTGTGCTGCCGGGAAGAAGAACACGCTATGACGACGCCGGGAGGCCCCACCGCCTGCAACGGCATGATGATCATGTTTCCCGGCAAGATCGTCCACATGGTCGATGTCTTCAAACGGCCCGGCCCGCGCATTACCCTGTCCTGGAACGTCAACGAATATCCGGTTCCAGGTTCGCCATTTCCAGAATGAGCAGCAGCCGGGCCCCGGCCGCGCCGCCCCCTAAATTACACAGCTGAAAGCGGTGCGTGAGGACATCCTTGGGGCGACCCTGTGTTAGAGTTTTCCCGAGAGCCGTCACAAGCCCGTAGGAAGGAGAATAACCTTGGCCCCGACCAGCACGATCGAGGTTTTAAGCGAGCAGCGCTGCTTCGACGGCCTGCAAGGCGTCTACCGCCACGAGTCGAAGGCTTGCGCCGGCGCCATGCGCTTTGCCGTATTTCAACCGCGCCAAGCCATGAACGGAGCAAAGGTCCCGGTTTTGACCTATCTAGCCGGGCTGACTTGCACCGAGGAAACATTCGTTATCAAGGCAGGCGCCCAGCGGGTGGCCGCCCAGTTGGGTCTCATGCTGGTCGCCCCCGATACCTCGCCGCGCGGCGCCGGGCTGCCCGGAGAGGACGACGATTGGGATTTCGGCACCGGGGCGGGATTCTATCTCGATGCGAGCCAAGCGCCATGGAACCAGCACTACAATATGTATAGCTACATCACTCGCGACCTGCCCGCGGCGATCGAGGCGCGTTTTCCCGCAGACCTCGGCCGGCAGGGCATTTTCGGCCACTCCATGGGTGGACACGGCGCCTTAACAATCCACCTCAAGAACCCGGATACCTACCGCTCGGTCTCCGCTTTCGCCCCTATCGGCGCGCCGACTAGGTGTCCCTGGGGGGTCAAGGCGTTCACAAGTTATCTCGGCGAGGACCGAGAGGCTTGGCGCCGTCACGACGCCAGCGAGTTGATCCGGGCCCGGCCCAGCAAGGCGAAACTGCTCATAGATCAGGGCAGCGCCGACCAATTCATGGACGAACAGCTGAAACCGGAGTTGCTGGCGGCGGCTTGCGAGACAGCCGGTCAGCGCATCGAACTGCGCATGCAACCGGGTTATGACCATAGCTACTTTTTCATACAATCCTTCATGGAGGACCACTTGCGTCATCATGCGGAGGTACTCGGCGCATAACCAGTCCGTCGGTCTTTAAGAGGCAATGGATACAAGTTTTTCCGACACAATCGTAAAGGGGGCGCTTAAACCCCTCACGCACCGCTCGGACCTGAAGGGTGCATTGCATCTCGCGGGACACTTGGCCTTCCTGGCCGTGACGGCTTGGTTGATCGCGCAGTCGCGCGGCACACCCTGGCTCATTCTGACTTGGCCAGTGCACGGACTTGGGCTGGTTTTTCTTTTCGCACCCCTGCACGAGACAATTCATCGCACCGCATTCCGGACGCGCTGGCTCAACGATGTCGTCGCCTGGCTGTGCGGCGCCGTCTTGGTCCTGCCGCCAGCCTATTTCCGCGCCTTTCATTTCGCGCACCACCGCTACACGCAGGACCCGGAACGCGATCCAGAACTCTTAACGCCAAAGCCCGCGTCCCTGGGCGCCTACCTGCGCCACGCCAGCGGGCTGGTTTATTGGCGGGCACAGGTACCTGGCCTTCTCCGACACGCGGCCGGGCGGGTCGAAGAGCCCTTCATCGCCAGAACCCAGCGCCGCGCCATCGTGATCGAGGCGCGTCTTTACGCCACGTTTTACCTTGGCCTCGCTGCCGCTTCGCTGGCCGTCGGTTCCTGGGCGGCGGTTGTTTACTGGATGGTCCCGGTCGCGGTGGCCCAGCCTGCGCTGCGCCTTTACCTGCTGACGGAGCACATGGGATGCCCCTTGGGGCCGGACATGTTCCGCAACACGCGCACGACCCGAACGACCTGGGCCCTACGCGCCCTGGCGTGGAACATGCCGTTCCACGTCGAACACCATGCCTACCCCGGCATTCCCTTTCACGCGTTACCGGCGGCGCACAAGATGCTCAAGGACCGCATCGCCGTGCTGGCCCCCGGTTACATCGCGGTGCACCGCCAGATCATCGCGGACTTGATCGGCCCAGGGACAGAAACCGATCTAGGACCCGGTATCGGCTAGCCCTGTATTAGCCAAGCTGGGGCGCTCGCTCCGGTCTTCGGTCTCTCCGGCCCTGGCGACGGTCCCAACAATGGCGCCGCCCGCCTCGATCGTTATCTTGGCGTAGCGGGTCTCACCGCGCACCAATCCGCCGGCGGCCACGTTCAGCTGCCCGGTCGCGTTTAAGGTTCCCTCGAAGGTTCCAGCGATGTCGGCATGTTCGACCTCCGCCGAACCGACAAAAGTCCCGCCCTTTCGGACCTCTAGGCGATCCGTCTTCAGGGTCGCCTCAACCCGGCCTTCAACCACGAGCGCGCGGCAATCGTCGATTTGCCCCTTAACGTGAATGTCCCGCCCAACGATCAAAGTCCCCTCCGGCGCGCGATTCGGCGCGGCCGGGCCTGACCTTGGCTGGGTTTGGGCGATCCCGACGATGCCTTTGGGCAAAGGCCGATTGCCGATCGGCTCGCGGGGGCGGCTGGGGATAGGCGGTCGCGGCGGCTGGGTAATAGGATTCATTGTTTTGCTCTCCCGGGGCGCGCGTGGCGCGCTTCTTGTCCCCAAGGTTAGCGGAGCCGGACCCAGCCAGACCAGGATAAAATTATGACATTTGTCCCCAGACATAAGCGGCGGCAATGATCTCGTCAGGTGGCTTTATCATCATGTTGTTTAGCAAATGAAACATACAACCAATTGACATTAATACGATTAATGTGATTTTGAGTTACCTGCCGGTGTACAAAGCGCTTAGATCATGGGTTTCAGGGGTGCCAATCCTGATATCACGAACCCGACTGCACCAGGCCTGTCGTTATCAAGCCGGTGTTCCCCTAGTAGACGGCCCTCGATCCACCCATTTTTTCATAGTAAACCTACCATTCGGCCCTCAACCGCGCCCCCAACGCCTTAACTCTTGACCAGGATTAACGGAGAACACATGGCGCGACGCCCCGCCACTACCCAGGGACCGGCAAGCAAAGGCGCGCCCAAGCGCCGAAAAACCATCTGCTTGGCCCTCCAGGGGGGCGGCTCCCACGGCGCGTTCACCTGGGGGGTGCTTGACCGGCTATTGCAAGACGAGCGGATCGAGATCGAAGGAATCAGTGGGACCAGCGCCGGGGCGATGAATGCGGCGGTCGCCGCCGACGGTCTCGTGCGCGATGGGCGCAACGGCGCTCGCGCGGCGCTGATGCAATTCTGGGAAGCGGTTGCGCGTCTCGGCCGCTTTGGGCCGATCCAACGCGGGCCGTTCGAGGTCGCGAGCGGCACCTGGAATTTACAAGACTCACCCAGCCACATCATGCTGGATTGGGTCAGCCGTTTTCTTTCGCCCTATCAATTCAACCCTCTGAACTACAATCCCTTGCTTGAAACGCTACGCAGCACGATCGATTTCGATAACGTCCGGCGGTGCACGAAGTTGCACTTGTTCATCGCCGCAACCAGCGTGCGCAGCGGCAAGATCCGGATATTCGAGAACCAAGATTTATCCGCCGAGGCCATCATGGCCTCCGCTTGCCTGCCGCACCTGTTCCAGGCTGTCGAAGTGGATGGCGAGCCGTACTGGGACGGCGGATACATGGGCAATCCGGCACTGTATCCCCTGATTTATAATTGCGAGACGCGCGATGTCGTCATTATCCAGGTCAATCCCATGGTCCGAAACGAGGTTCCGACGACAACGCCGGATATCCTGGACCGCCTCAACGAGATCAGTTTCAACTCCAGCCTCATGCGCGAGATGCGGGCGATTGCCTTCGTCTCGCGCCTCGTGGAAGAGAACCGTCTCGACCAATCGCGCTACAAGCGAATGTTGATCCATCGGATTGACGTGGCCGAAGAGATGAACGCCCTGGGCGCCTCAAGCAAACTCAACGCCGAGTTAAAATTTCTGCACTATCTGCGCGACCTGGGCCGAGCCGAGGCCGATACCTGGCTGGCCCGGAATTTCGATGCACTGGGCGAACGCTCCACGGTCGATATTGGCACGGACTACTTATGAGTCACGCCGGCCGACGATGCGCGCGCCCTCGACCACCCGATCGCTCGGATACACGACGACCGCCTCGCCCTCCCGAAGTCCATCGGTAATCTCCGCCTCCCGCCCGCTCAAGTGCCCCAAACTCACGGTGCGGCGCGTGGCACGCCCTTCCTGTTCGACGAAAACCGACCAATCGTCACCGTTGCGGAACAGGGCGCTTAACGGCAATTTGAGGACACTATCGCTTTCCCATAAAACCACGCGCGTCTCGACGCGGTATCCGTGTCCCAAGCCGCGCCAACGCTCAGCCTCCCCCGTGAAGTTGACGACAATATTGACTCTCTGCTCCTCGATCCCCAAGGCAGATACCTTCGTGAATCCGGTCGGCTCCACTCTCAAGACTATGCCGGAAAGTAGCTCTGCCCCGCCCCAGTCGTCGATGATGACGCGCTGACCGGGCACAACCTGAACCGCGTCCGACGACAAGAGATCGGTAACGATCTCCAGATTGCTCGGGTTTCCGATCTCAACCAAGGGATCGCCAGCCTCCACCACACCTTCGCTCTTATGAAGGATGCGCAAGATACGGCCACTCACCGGCGAGGTAATCGACACACATTCGCAGGTGCCGCGTTTCGTCGTAGCGGTCACGGGTGACAGCAATTCCGCTCGGGCCCGCTCTAGCTCCGATCCACGCATGCGCAGCGATGCCCGCGCCGTCGCCACCGCGGCCTGTGCCGTCTTGAATGCCAGCTTCGCGCGGTCGTAGTTCCGTACCGAGATGGTTTCGCCGCGTACCAGCTTGCGGGCGCGCTGAAACTCGGCACTGGCATACTCCAACTCGGCTTCGGCACGCTCGAGCTCGGCCGCGGCCAAGGCCCGCGCCGCCTTCGCCGCGTCAATCGCCGCCTGGGCCTGCGCTTCGCTGCGCAGGTCGAGAAAGGCCGGATCGATCGGCTCGATCCGCGCCACGACAGTCTCGTTGGCGGCGACTGGGTCGCCGACCTCTGCGTCGATCCGCAGGGCACGCCCGGAAACCGGCGCCGAGAGCCTATAGACATCCTTGACCCGGGTTTCGCCTTCCTCGTCCACGGTCACGACCAAGGGGCCGCGCGTTGCAACGAGTAGATCGACGGGCACGCTCTGAGGCCGAAAGGCGTAGGCGAGTCCGGCAATGAGGGCGCCAATGAGTACGCTCCAGAACGCGAGCCGCCGCCAACTGTTAGCCATTCCCTTCCTACTCCCGTGTCTTGAGAACAGCGATCAGATCCAAACGATCAATGCGCATTCGAACCAGAGCCGCCGTGACGATCGACGCGGCAAGTCCCAAAAGAACCGCGTATCCGTAGGTTGAGTCCTCGATGATGAGCGGGAGCCTGAACAACTCCGTATCGAAGGCGTTTGTGATGACCCAGGCCACCAGGCCGTAACCCGCGAGGCAGCCCAAGGGCATGGCCAAGAGAGTCAGAATCGCGACTTCGCCCAAAAGGATATACGACACCTCCGCCCTGCTGAACCCCAAGACCCTTAGTGTCGCCAAATCGCGGCCGCGCTCGGACAAGGCGATGCGCGCGCTGTTATAGGTCGTCCCAACCGCCAGAGTAGCCGCGAAGCCGGCGAAGAAAGACACGAACACCAGCAAGAGCTTGCCCATGGTCTCTTCGAAGGTATCGATCACCGCTCGACGCAAAAGCACGCCCGACACCTTCGGCGTCTTCTTCAAGGCGCGGAACAGTGCCGGCATGGCGGTTGGATCAACCAAAAGGTGCGCGCCGTCGATGGCTGGGCGCTCGCGCATGACACGGTTTAGCGTGCCGATCTCCATGTAGACCGGGGTGCCGATATAAGTCTCGAAAAGGTCCATAACCGGGACCTCGAACACCGGACGGCGGTCTTCCAGAACTTCAACCGTGATCATATCGCCACGGCCGACCCCCAGAACCTCGGCCAACTTGGTCGACATAACCAGTCCCCCGGGCGAGACGCTGACCGGGCGCTCTGAAGTATCGTAGACGAGGTTCAATCTCGGCGTATTCGGAACCCCTTCGATCGCGATCCTTTTGTGCCGTGACCCGGCGCGGAGCCGCGCCGCGACCGCGCGGAATGGCTCCACCGTTAAAACGCCGGGCAGACGGGCGAATTCGCGCAGGATTTCGCTCGACCGCGACTCCACCAGGCCGACCGAGACATCTTGGCGCTGCGCCTGTTGGAAATTTACGTCAATCATGCGATTAATGGCGTCGACCCATTGCAGGGCGGTGATCATGACCGCCACCGACATGGCGATGCCTGCCGTGGTCAGGAACGAGCGGACGGGCCATCGCAAAATCTGCCGTATCACGATCCGGGTCGGCTGATCGAACCAGCGGGCCAAGATTAGGCTGAACCACGTCCGGCTATAGGCTGGCGGCGCCGGCGGGCGCATGGCCACCGCTGGCGGCAAGGCGGCGGCGTGGCGCACGGAGCCGAGGGCGCCGAGCATGGCGACCGCCAAGCTGATCAAGGCGACGACAATGAAGACCGCCGGGCTCGGCCGGTAATAGAGAAAGGGGAAATCGAAGTTCTCGGCATAAAGCCGCGTGTTGATCAAGCCCAACCAGTATCCGACCCCCCAACCTAGCAGGATGCCGATACCGGCCATCGCGAAGACCAGCTTGATATAGTGCCAGGCTACCGCCCAATTGCTGTATCCGAAGGCCTTCAGAAGGCCTATCTCCTCCCGCTCGGTCGCGATCAGCCGCGCCAGAATCATATTGGTCAGAAAGGCCGCCACGGCCAGAAAGATCGTCGGCAGTATCGCGGACATGGTGCGCATCTGCTCGATCTCGTTCATGAGGAACCAGTTGGAGATCTGATCCGCCCGCTCAATTGCCCCGATTCCGCCATGGCGCGCCAGGATCTGATCGAGACGGTCGATTACCTCTTGTGGTTGCGCCCCGCGCATGAGCGATAGGGAGACATCGTTAAAGGCGCCGTCCAGATCGAAGGCGGCGGCCAGCGCCTCGCGGCCCATCCAAAGAATGCCGAAACGCTTGTCGTCGGGCATGAGAGCGCCAGGTCCGATGGCATAGACGAACTCCGGCGACAGCGCGATACCGACGATCTCCAGGTTGCGCCAATGGCCGTTCAGAATGGCGCCGACGCGATCCCCCGGCGTCAAGCTATGGGCGAGCGCAAAAGGCTCGCTGATCACGACCTCATCGGGCCGGCCCGGCGCGACCAAACGCCCGGCGCGCAGTGCCAGACGATTCAGGAGCGGCTCTCCCTGTTCTGGAATTGAGACGATAGACCCGAGAAGCGGCTCCTCGAACCCGGCAATATCCAGGATCGCGAATTCGAAAATTCGCGTTTCGACGGCCTGGACACCTGGAATCTTTCCGATTTTTCGGGCCAAACGTTCTGGCGCCCGCTTGACTGTCGCGAAAACCTGGGCGAAGCCATAACGCTCATAATACGCCCGCGCCGTTTCGTCGAGCGACTGCATGGTGCCGAGCGACATCACCAACATGGCCACGCCAGAGGCGATGACGATCGCGACCGCCAGTATCTGGCCGCGCATGTGCCAGATGTCGCGGGTTAATTTTCGGTTCAGTGCGGTCGTCATCGGTCTACCAAGCAATTTCCTTTGCCGGACGCTTGCGCGTATTCTCTCGAACCTCCGCGATCCGGCCATCGGCGAAGGATAGGACACGATCGGCCATATCGGCGATGCCCGCATTGTGCGTGATCAATGCGGTCGTCGTGCCCAGTACTTTGTTCACCCGCTCGATTGCCTCCAGGACCCGCACACCGGTGCGGCTATCCAAAGCGCCCGTCGGCTCATCGCACAGCAGGATCGCGGGCCGTTTCGCGATCGCCCGGGCGATCGCGACCCGCTGCTGCTCGCCGCCGGAAAGTTGCGCCGGAAAATGGTTTCGCCGCTCCTCCAGGCCGACCAGGCTAAGCGCCTCGCCGGGGTCCATAGGATCCCGCGATATCTCAGTCACGAGGGCGACGTTCTCTTCCGCGGTCAAGCTGGGGATCAGGTTATAGAACTGAAAAACGAAGCCGACATGGTCGCGGCGGTACCGGGTCAGGGCCGCCTCGCCGCAGGAGGCCAAATCGAGATCACCGAACAGGACCTGGCCCGCCGTCGGCTGATCCAATCCGCCTAAAATGTTGAGCAGTGTCGATTTACCGCTGCCTGAAGGACCGACCAGAACAATCAGTTCCGAGACAAGCATATCCAGATCGACGCCGCGCAGCGCCAGAACCTCAAGCGAATCGGTGCGGTACACCTTGGTCACGCCGCGCACGCGTAAGGCAAACTTTCTTGGATCTTCTGAAGATGTCCCGGTACTTGCCATACTTGTCACGCCCGATGCCGTCGCTTCGCCTGCCGGGCCCCTACCCGAAACGCCCGGTAATGTAGCCATGGGTGCGCTCGTCCCGCGGCTGAGTGAAAATCTCTTCGGTCGGCCCGACCTCGACCAACTCTCCTAAGTGAAAAAATGCGGTTGCCTGGGATACGCGCGCGGCCTGCTGCATGTTGTGCGTTACGATCAGAATGGTCAGCGCCGTGCGCAATTCGTCGATCAACTCCTCTATCGTGGCGGTGGCGATGGGATCCAAAGCCGAACAGGGCTCGTCCATCAGCAAGATCTCGGGATTGACCGCTATCGCCCGGGCGATGCAGAGGCGTTGCTGCTGGCCACCGGACAGGCTCGTCCCCGGTTCCTGCAGCCGGTCCTTTACTTCGTCCCAGAGGGCCGCGCGCCGCAGGCTCGATTCGACAATGGCCGCCAGATCCGCCTTGCTCTCGGCCATGCCGTGGATGCGTGGGCCATAGGCGATATTGTCGAAGATCGATTTCGGAAAGGGATTGGGTTTCTGAAAGACCATGCCGACGCGGGCCCGTAGCTGCACGACATCCAGATCGGCCGCGTAAATATCCCGCCCGTCGATGGCGATCTCCCCTTCAACTCGGCATTCCGGGATCACGTCGTTCATCCGGTTGATACAGCGAATGAAGGTCGACTTGCCGCATCCCGACGGGCCGATCAGGGCCATGACGCCGTTTCGGGCGATCTCGACATTGACCCCGAAAAGCGCCTGCTTGTTGCCATAGAAAACATTCAAGTCGCGCACCACGATGGCAATATCGGGCGTCACCGGGGCCGTCTTCGCCTCGGGCTCAGGACTGTCAAAACTTAAAGGGACCGCATTCGCCATCGCGATGATCCAAGCACCCTTGCCGTCACGAGGCGCACCCTAGTCTGACCGCGCCGCGAGACAAGATCGAACTTGGCTATCTTCAACCTCCGGCCGCGAGGGTCCGATACAACTCCGGCCGCCGCTGGGTCATGAGGGGATAACGCGCGCGGACTTCTTGGATGAAATCGAGATCGATGAAGGCGGTCACGCAATCCTCGTTATCGGAAGCGGTGGCGACGACTACCCCCCAAGGATCGACAATCATGCTGCGTCCCACGAAGCCAATACCCGACTTCGGCTCCACGCCGTACTGCCCCGAGGCGACCACGAAAGCCTGGTTCTCGGTCGCGCGGGCGCGCAGGAAGAACTCCCAATGATCGATCCGTGGGCTCAGGAAGGCCGAGGCGCAAACCAAGATTTCCGCGCCGTTGAGGGCCATCTCCCGGTAAACCTCGGGGAAACGCAGATCGGAGCACACGGAAAGCCCGATACGCGCAAGATTGGTGCCGTAAACATCCAAGTTGCCGCCCGGCGATATGGCGTCGGATTCACGTATGCCGCCCTTGATGTCGGTCCGGTTCGGCGCGTCGAACAAGTGGGTCTTGCGGTAGACCCCGATTATCTCACCCTGGGGAGAGATCAGCGGCACAGAGTTGTAGTAGGCACCGTCAGCACCGCGTTCGTACATGGACCCGGCGATAAACATGCCATAGCGGCGCGCCTTGTCCGCCAACATCTCGGTCGTTGGCCCGGGAAACGCTTCGGCAATTTTTTCGTGCAGGCCCTTCTCGCTGAATCCCAGACCGGTCCACAACTCGGGCAGAACCGCCAGGTCGGAACCGCGCCCGCCCGCAACGTCGAGCCAGCCCGCCATCTTGTCCACGGTCGCCGCCTTTTCGCCATCGACCGCGGTAATCTGAATGGCCGATACCGTCAGTTGACGCTTTTCATCCATGAGTGCCTCCCGTGCCGCCGCTACGTTCGGAGCGCATCGTAGCAGGGCACTACCCCAGACCGCCACACAGGAGAGTCAGGCCGATTCCGCGCCGTAGTAAAGCGTGACGACATGTTGCGCCTCGGCAAAGAAGAGCCAACGCTCGATCAACATGCCGAGCATGGACACAGCCGCCGCCAGGAATGCCAAAATTGCGGCGGCCCGCCCTTCCTCCATGGCGACCACGCTCAAGCAGAGAAATAGAGGAACAATAAACCCTGCGAGCAAGGCGTAGACGCGCAGCTTGTGGGCATGCTTGCGGGCGATCTGGAAGCCCATCTCACGCTGCACATAATTGGCCTGGGTGTGCGCCGTCTCCCATTGCCGCACAGTACCCAGCCGAGCCAAGCCGGTCGCATGCCCGGGGGTGCGCAGGGCTTTACCGGTATCGATGCTGTGCCAGTACCCGAATTTCGCCACCATCCCAAGCGACAGAACCGATACGCACAGCCAGGTAAACAAGCTCCTGCCCTCGCCGAACGCAAGCACCAAGGCGTTGAACCAAAGGGCGCCGGTCGCGATGGCCAAGAGAAGGTAGATCGGGGTAACCCAGTCGTTATGCCATTGGCTGATAGTTCTCAGCGATTGATAGATCATCCCAGTGCAGTAGACGGTCAGAACCGCACCGACGGCCGCTGCGACGCCAAACAGCGCCCAGACGCCGCTCGTATCTCCCATAGTTATCCATCCGATCGCGAACAGCCCGGCCGGCACATAAGTGATCAGCGCCAACACGCCTTCGCGCGACAACCAGGAACTGCGCCATTGCGTCACCGCCCGCCAGGCGCGTTCCGGATGGCCCAAATGAAAAGCCGAGGACATCAATCCGAAAGTCACCAGGCCGAATGAAAAGCCAAAGCCGAGCAGACCCATCACGGGATCCGAGGATATGACCCCGGCGACGCCAAACAAGCAGAGCAAGATCATCAGGCCGTATCCCGCGCCGGAGAGCGTGGTAAAGAGCAGCACGGAATAGGCGGGATGCATTTTCGCCGGCTCTCCTAACGAGACAACGCACGGTCTAACCAGCGGAATACGCGATCCCCCGCCGCACCGGGTCCGGTGTCGGCCGGCTTCAGCGCAGCCAGCTCAGTATCCGCGCCAACACGCCGTTCGCGCGGCGGCAGGTATTTGTTGACCGGGCGATATCCCAGACCGGGCATCAGATCGAAACCGCCGCGTTCACGCACCAGGGTCGAGACCGCGCTTTCCGGATCGCCCAAATCGCCGAAATGGCGCGCGCCGGTCGGGCAGGCTCTCACACAAGCCGGTTGGCGGTCTTCCGGTTCCAGGTTCTCATTGTAGATTCGATCGACACACAGCGTGCATTTCTTCATCACACCGTCGTCTTCGTCGTATTCCCGCGCCCCGTAAGGACAAGCCCAGGAACACAGCTTACACCCGATACAGGTATCCGGATTGACCAGGACGATACCATCCTCGGCCCGCTTGTAGGACGCACCGGTCGGACAAACGGTCACGCACTCTGGCTCCTCGCAATGCAGACAAGAGCGCGGAAAGTTAACCGTCATGCCGCCAGAGCCGTGTGTGCCGGGGCTGACTTCGTAGCTATGAATTCGGTTTAGCCATACGCCGGTAGCCTCTGCTCCATAAGGATTTTGGTCAGTCAGGGGCGCTGTATGCCCGGTCGTGTTCCATTCCTTGCAGCTGACCGCGCAGGCCTGACAGCCGACGCAGGTATCCAGGTCAATGACCAAGCCCAGTTTCTTGCCGCTCGACGATTCTGGCAGGCTGGTCATGTCCGGCCCCTACGCCCGCCCATGCCCTTGGGCTTGTCCAGAAACTGTTCGCCAAAGCGTGAAATCGCCGGCGGCGGCTCGAGCCCGGGCAAACGATCCAAGGCGGCCAATGCCGGCGCGCTACGCTGTGCATCGGCAGGGCCAACCCTCTCGACCTTGACGCGCAGATCGTACCAGGCCGCCTGTCCGGTTACCGGATCGCTGTTGGAGTAGCGGTATCCACCCTCGCGTTCGGGCAAGAGTTCGGAAATTAGATGGTTGAGCAGGAAACCTTTGGTCGCCTCCGGTGAGTCCGGGGCCAGGTTCCAGGCCCCAGCCCGTTTTCCGATCGCGTTCCAGGTCCACACGGTGTTCGCGTTAACCCCGTCCATAAGCCGAACTTGACCCCGGACCTTGCCGTGGGCGCTGGTGACCCAGACCCAATCGTCCTCTCCAATGCCGAGCCGCGTTGCCGTCTCCCGGTTCATGTACAGGCGATTGGCCCCATGAATCTGGCGCAGCCAAGCGTTCTGCGACCCCCAGGAGTGGTACATGGCCATAGGCCGCTGAGTGACCGCGTGCAGTGGGAAAGCTTCGGTCTCAATGCCGGCGTCTTCAAGCGGTGCGTACCAAATCGGCAACGGATCGAAATAGGTTTCGACCCGCGCGCGGTCACGCTCCGGCGGTTGACGCTCGCCGTGGCCCCGCGCGGCCAGGCGGAATTTCTGTAAGGCCTCGGAATAGATCTGCATGACGATCTGATCGGCATGGCCAATCAGGCCGAAAGAAACCGCCCAGTCCAGATATTCCTTGTTGGCGTGCCTAAAGTACCGCTGCGACTCCGGCATTTTCATGTGCCAGAAGCACCCGTTTTCGATGTATTTCTCTAGCTGTTTCGGGTTCGGCGCGCCCCGGCCGTGGCTGTCGCCCGCTGCGCCGCGCCAGCCCGCCAGGGGACCAATACCGGGCGCACGTTCGTGGTTGACCAAGTAGTCCGCGTATCCGCCGGGATACTTCGCGCCGCCATCCTCGGCGGTGAATCCGGGCAGTCCAATGCGCGCGCCGAGGTCGATCAGAACGTCCTGAAACGGCCGGACGTTCCGGTCCGGATCGACCACCGGCTGACGGATCGAATCGCCGGGCCCATCGGCCTCGCAGATGGGCCGGTCCAGCAAGGAAATGCAGTCCCAGCGCTCCAGGTACGTGGTATCGGGCAGGATCAGATCGGCATAGGGGATCATCTCCGAAAAAAAGGCGTCGGAATAGATGATCTTGGGGATCGCGTACTCGCCCGTTTCGGGGTCCATCTCAGTCAAGGACTTCAGCACGCTGGACACGCTCATCGACGAATTCCAGCTCATGTTCGCCATGAACATGAACAAAACGTCGATGGCGTAAGGATCGCGCTTTGCGGCGTTGGTGATGACCATGTGCATCATGCCGTGGGCGGCGATCGGCGCCTCCCAAGAATACGCTTTGTCGATCCGCCGCGGCGTGCCGTCGGGATCGATCAACAAGTCTTCCGGTCCGGTGGGGAAACCTAGCGGCGGCCCGCCCAAGGGCTTATCGGGACCAATCTGATCTTCGTGGCCGGCGGGCTTAAGTCCGGGTGGGATAGGTTTGGGAAACGGCGGTTTGTAGCGGAACCCCCCAGGACAATCGATGCTGCCGAGCAAAAGCTGAAGGACGTGGATCGCCCGGCAGGTATGGAAGCCATTAGAGTGGGCCGAGATGCCGCGCATGGCATGCATCGCGACCGGCCGCCCGATCATCTTGTCGTGCCGCCGCCCCGCCCAGTCGGTCCAGGGGATGTCGAGAACGACCTCTTCCTCAAAGGCCGCCTGGGCCAACTCTGCCGCGATGCGCTTGATCGTTGCGGCCGGAATGCCAACCCGGTCTGCCACAGCCTCGGGCGCATACCGCGAGTCGGAATAACGTTCGACCAGATGATTGAATGACGGGACCGCCTTGCGCCCATCGGGCAAGGTGTACGCGCCGCTTAGGGCCGGCGTGATATCCGGAAGCGCGGCATCCACGGGCCCATCGCTCTCGCGGTCCCACGCCAGCGGATGTCCCTCCGCGTCGCGCGCGAACAAGCCATCGTCGGCCGCGCCCGGGTCGTCGATTACCAGCCAAGGCGCGTTGGTGTAACGCACCAGGTAGTCCAGATCGATCTTGCCCGCGTGCAGCAGCTCATGGATCAAGGCGAACACGAGCAGGCCGTCGGTGCCGGGACGGATGCCGATCCATTCGTCGGCGATCGAGGAATAGCCGCTGCGCACCGGGTTGACCGAAACGAACTTCGCGCCGCGCTGCTTGAGCTTACCCAATCCGATCTTGATCGGGTTGGAGTCGTGGTCCTCGGCAACGCCGAACATCAGGAAATAGCGGGTATGGCTCCAATCGGGCTCGCCAAACTCCCAGAACGAGCCACCGATGGTGTACAGCCCGGCGGCCGCCATGTTGACCGAGCAAAAGCCGCCGTGGGCGGCATAATTGGGAGTGCCGAATTGGCTCGCCCACCAGCCGGTCAAGGCTTGGCTTTGATCGCGGCCGGTAAAGAAGGCCAGCTTGCGCGGATCGCGCGCGCGCACCTCACCCAGCCAACCGGCGGCGGTCGAAAGCGCCTCGTCCCAGGAAACTTCCTTGAATTCGCCGGAACCGCGCGGACCGACCCGCATCAAGGGGTTGCGCAGGCGCGCCGGGGAATAGTGCTGCATGATTCCGGCCGAGCCCTTGGCACAGAGGACGCCCTTATTGACCGGGTGGTCGCGGTTGCCCTCGATGTAGCGGACCGTGCCGTCCTTCAGGTAGACCTTAATACCGCAGCGGCAGGCGCACATATAGCAGGTGGTGCACTTGACCTCGTCCGCGATATTGGGCGAGGTCTCGACCTTCGGCTCGCCAGGCGCGGGGCCCTCGGCCATGCTTGCACTCTCCTGCTGTGTCAGAAAAACAGATAGGCGTTGAAACGAATCGAATTGCGGCTCCGCAACGTCAATATGCACGACCTATCATGGCCTTAACAACTGTCGAGGCCTGTTGGCCCTAACGAATCCCGCGTGTTGCCGCCATATCGCTAACCCGCGCCGGTCACCAGCGCCAACCAAGGCAGCATGGTCGCGATCGCCGCCAGGGTGGTTACCGTGATCAGGCGCGCCATGAGATTGGCGTCGCCGCCGAGTTGCGCGGTCATGATGTAAGACGAGGTTGCCGCCGGAACCGACGCACAGACGATGCCAACCAGCAAGGCTTGGCCGTCAAGCGCCAAGACCGTAGCCAAGGCCTGGAACGCCGCCGGCAAAGCAATTAACTTTAGCGCGCAGGTAGCGGCCACAATCCGGCCGTCGGCGAACAGCCTTCGTGGCTCCAGCGCCGCCCCGACCGAGAGCAAGGCCACACCGACGGCCGCCGAGCCGACGAACGAAAGGGGCGCCCCGATCAACGCCGGCACCGGGGCGCCGGAAACCGTCCAGGTGACCCCAACCAGGCAAGCCAATATTAGGGGGTTCCCTGCAATCGACCGCAGGAGGCGCGCGGGGGTCGACACGCCGCCCCCGGTATGGTCGCCATAGCGAACCAGGACCACGACCGAGAGGACGTTCACCAGGACAATCATGAAGGCGAGCGCCAAGCTCGCCAACGCGACCCCGGGGGGGCCGATCAGGGTGCCGCTCACGCCTAAAACGACATAGGTGTTCATGCGGATCGAACCCTGGAACATGCTGGCGAAGGCGGGGCCCAGCAGTCCCAGCGGCCGGCGCAAGATAAACGCCATCCCCGATGTCACGACGATCGCGCCCAGAGTCGCGGCGATCAGGCGCCAGGCCGCGCCGGGCGAGATGTCCGCCGTCGCCAGCGAATGGACCAGCAAGGCCGGAAACAGCACAAAATACGCCAAGCGCTCCAGCCCGGTCCAAACCACCCGGTCCGGCAGCAGGAAACGCCGCAAGGCGGTGCCAAGCAGAATGGTCACGAAGACCGACAGCAAGCTTTCGACGATGGGAGTCACGGCGTCAGCGGGCGCTCAAATCAGCTCGTCCTTGCGCTCGTCGGTTTCGCCGTAGCGGCGCAGGGCCGGTGCTTTCAGGCCTTCGTAGAGGGCGTCCAGATTCTTCGCGACCTCGGCATTCGCGCGCTCGAACAGGCTATTACCTTGCAAATCGCTTTCGACCAGGAACGGACCGAAATTCTCGACATCGAAGACCCATAGGGCTTGAGCGATTCCCAGGTCCTCCAACCAATGGGCGGCGGCGACATTTTTGACGCCCCGGCCCAGCAGCGCGCCGGTCCCATAACCGACCGTGGTCAAATAGATCGCGCCGTTGGGCACGAAGTACTTGCGGTAAGCCTCGCTGGTCATGCCGCCCTTGCCGATGATGACCTTGCACCCGGACACCTCGAACCAGCGCTCCAGCCATTTCGCGAAACGGAAGGAGGCGGTCGCGGTCACCGCGCCGACCTTGAAAGAGCCGTCGTCCTGTACGGCGGCGGCGGGTGAGCAATGGAAGTTCACGTTCCCCACCTCCGCCGGATCGACCGGCAGGTCGGCGCCCTCGTCGATCACGCGCTGGTAGACCCCTTCGCGACCGGTGTAGACCCGCCCGTCGAGGTAGACGACATCGCCGAGCCGCAGGCCCGCGATGGCCTCCGCGCTGACCGGCGTGGTCAGGCGGACTGTGCGGAGCTTGTCCGGCTTGTCTCCCATTCGACCGTCTCCCGGCGCATGTAGGGGGTGAACCACTGCGGATCGTGGCGGTATTCGATTCGGCCGTCGGCGTGAACCCGCGCGGTGGCGCGGCGCGAGGACAGGCAAAACGCATGCACGCTCATCGGCATGCCGCCGGTATGGGTATAGCCGACCTCGATGTGGCAATCGACCACCATGGAGCTGCCAACGAAACCCATGGCGCCCATGCCGATCTTGTTGCCCAGGTCTTTCAGCTCCAACTCCAGTTCCGCGACGCGCGGGTCGGGGTTGCGGTTCCCCACGGTGCGCAGGCAGGCCGCCTGCTTGCCCAAGGTCATGCAGATGTCCTTGGAGCCGCCGAGGCCGATGCCGACGATGGCTGGCTGACAGGCCAAACCGCGCTTGCCGAAGGCGATCAGGGTATCGAGGGTGAAGCGCTTGATGCCGTCGATGCCGTCGCCGGGAAACAACATGCGGTAGTCGGTCCCAAAGAGACCACCCTTATGTACGGTGGTCAGCTCGATCCAGTCGGCCTCGGGCTCGAAGCTGTATTCGATCTCCGGCGCATTGATGCCGACGTTGTTGTTGTGGTCGGTGCGCCACAGCGGATGCACCCGGTTTGGGCGCAGCGGCACGTCGTGCGTCGCCTTGGCTGTCGCGCGGCGCAGAGTTGCTTCCAGCGCGACCGGTCCGCCCTCGATACCCGCCTCGTTGCCGTATTTCACATACCAGCGCGGGATGCCGGTATCGGCGCACATGGCGCGGCGGTCTTCCTTGGCGGCCTCATAGTTCTCCAGCATGGCCCGAAGCACGAAGGCCGAAAGATCGCCCTCCTCCTGCTCGGCCATCGCCTTGATCCCGGTAAGGTAGTCGTCCGGTATCTCGATCGCCGCCTTGGCCATGAGCTGCTCGGCCACGCCTTGCAATGTTTGGGTCGGGATCATTGACTAGCTCTCCAGCAAAACAACTTGCTCCAGTGGATTCACAATTAAGTCCTCATGCTGAGCCTGTCGAAGCATGAGGACAAGGTCGTTACTGCACGGAAATCGCCTCCGGCGCGCCTGCTTCATCGTCAATAAGGGACTCGCCCGGCTTCACGATCGTGAAATCGACCGGCGCCTGTTCGACCGAGATTGACTCTCCTACCCGGCTTACCAGCGTGAACGAAGAGGACTCAAGATCGCCGGCCTCCGGGAAATCCTCGCGGTAGTGGGCGCCCCGCGAGTTCTCGCGGGCCAGAGCGGCACGGGCAATGGCCTCGCTCACCTCGACCAGGCTGCGCAGGTTCAGCCAGTCATGCCAGGTCAGGTTAAAGACACGGTCCCGATCGGCCAGGCCGGTCTTCAGGAGTTCGGCCTCCAAGTCGGCCAGGCGCGCGATGCCGCGTTGCAAGCCTTCCGCCGTGCGCATCACCCCGACATCCTCCCACATCACGTCCAGCAGGCGCTCGCGAAGCGCGTTGAGATCGCCCGCCGGTTTGTCAAAAGGATGAAGCGCCCGCGCGATCTCGGCCTCGATCAGGGCTTCGTCGGGTTCGCGCAAGTTTTCCTTGGCCGCGAAGTCCGCCATGGCCTCGCCCGCGATCCCGCCGAACACGGTGGAGTTGGCAACCCCGTTACCGCCCAGGCGGTTGGCCCCGTGCACACCGCCAGCGTCCTCCCCGGCGACGAACAGGCCGGGCAATTCGGTCAAGGTCTCGGTATCGCAGATAAGTCCGCCCATGAGGTAATGAGCCGTCGGCACAACCTCGACCAGCCCGCCGGCCAGATCGAAGCCGCAGTCGGCGCAACGCTCGACCATGCCCTTGAAGCCACGGCGCACCTTGTCGGGTCCGAGGTGACTCATCTGGATGAAGAGGCCGCCGTTTTCCGTCGTGCGGCCCTTGCGCATCTCGGCGTACATGGCGCGGCTGACCACGTCGCGCGTGGCCCGTTCGCCCTGCGGGTCGTAGTCGAGCATGAAGCGCCGATGCTCCGCGTCCAAAAGGTAGCCGCCCGCGCCCCGCAGGCCTTCCTCCAACACCGTCCCGGTCATGCGCGTCTCGGTCCCGGCAAGCAAGCCCGTGGGGTGGAACTGAACCATTTCCATATCGCGCAACGGCAGGCCAATTCTCAAGGCCATCGCCAAGCCATCCATGCTCTTGTCGCCGGAGGGCGTGTGATAGCGGTACATGGTCGGCCCGCCCCCGGTCGCCAGCAGCACCGCCTTGGCGCGCACGAAGCGGAATACGCCGCTACGCATATCGACCAGGAGGACACCAGCCAGCGCCGCGCCGTCCGCCGTGGGGATCAGGGCCAAGGCCCGGTGCTCCTCCATCCGCGTGACCGGACGAGCCCAGACCTGTTCCATCAGGCGGTTGATGATCTCGATCCCGGTCAGGTCGCCCTTGTGCACGGTGCGGTCGAAGCTTTGCCCGGCGAAAGCCTTGCCGTGCAGGGTGCCGTCGGCCTTACGGTCGAAGAAGCATCCGACCTCGTTCTCCAACTCGCGCACCCGTTCGACCGCCGTTTGGCACAAGCGCCACGCCAGATCCTGATTGGGCAGCCACTTGCCGCCGACGATGGTGTCCATGAAATGCCGCTCGACCGAATCGCCGGGCAACAGCGCGACATTGTAGCCGCCTTGAACCATGCGGGTGCAGCCCGACTTGCCGATCAGGCCCTTGACCGCGAGTGTGACCTTGAGCCCCGGGTTGGTCTGGCCGGCATGCAGCGCGGCGAACAACCCGGCGCCGCCACTGCCCAGAATCAAGATATCAGTGTCGTGATACTCGAGCATGGCTTCATATTGCATTGAAAAGAAAAGCGAATGCGATGACGGCGGATGCGCTTCCCGCAACCGCGGCCAGGGTCGCCTGTCCGTCCCGCCAAGGCAGAAATTCCAGTGCCAGCAGGCGCAGCCCACCGAGCAAATGAAGTGCGAGGAGAAAGACCAAGCCCATCTCGGCCAGCTTCACGAGGCCAAAATCGCTCCAGGCCAAAACGCCGTCAAAGACCGCTTCGCCGTTCAGGGCGCTGCCCAGAACCAGGAAATGCAACGGCAGAAAAACGGCTAAGGCCAAGCCCGAGAGCCGATGCAATGCAAAGGCCCACCACAAGGGTTGATGGCGGTGCGGCCGGATCATAGCACAACCGCCGCGACGGCGCGGGCGCCAAGCGTCATTAACAGCAGCGCGGCACCGTACGTCAAAGCGTCCAGCCGCGCCCCGCGCCAAGCCAGATTCTCCGCCGCGATCGACCGCAGCCCAATAGCGGCATGGATCGCCGCCGCGATCACGAAGGCACTATAAAATCCCGCCCAAACGAAGCTGCCGCGCGTGCGCGAGAGGATCTCGGCCGCCGAGAGGCCATCTTGAATGGCATAGACGATCAATCCCAGGTGGACCAGAACCAAGGGCGCCAGGACAGCGGCGCTGAGACGCTGCAATACATATAGTTGGGCGGAAGTCAGATTCATACTTCCCCTCGTAGCGCGGCCATAAAGACGGCGCGCTTCAGGCCCGCAATCGAGGCGGTCGGGTTGAGCGACATGGGGCAATGGGTCGTGCAGCCCTGTTGGCTGTGGCAATTGTGGCAGCCGGCCTCCCCGGCAACAGCGGCCAGCCGCTCGGCCTGAGCCGCATCGCGGGTATCGTTCTGTAGTGTCCAGACACGGTTGAGGGCGGCCGGCCCCAGGTAATCCGGTTTCCAGGCGACGACATCGCAGGCCGCATAGCAAACCGCGCAGTTGATACACTCGATACCGGCATCGACGGCCTGCCGCGCCGGCGTTTCGGGCGCTATGCACTCGATATCATCGTACCGGGTCGCCCGCCCCTCGAAGCGGCCGCGCGCATCCCGCCATTTCTCGAAAAAGACCGTCATGTCGCAGGCCAGATCCTTGACGATCGGCAGGTTGCGGAGCGGCTCGATCGTCAAGCGGCTGTCTTGCGCGACCTTTGCGACATGGGTGCGGCAGGTCCAGCGCGGCTTGCCGTTGACCGTCATGGCGCAGGACCCACACATCCCGACCCGGCAGGCGAAGCGGTAGGCCAACCCCGGATCGCGATGACGCTGAACCCAGGTGACGACGTCCAGCACGGTCTGATTGGCGCGTTGAGGCGCCTCGAATTCGATCAAGCGGCCGCCCGCACCGCCCTTCCAAATCCGCACCGAGAGATTGCCGCCGTCAGCGCCCATATCCGCCGAATCCTTCCAGCCCGCAGACTGCCGCACGAGACGATGCCGGGAAAGTCATTTGGTTTAGCCGTCGCTTTAGGACGGAGCCGGCGAGCGGCGGCTCCAGAGCTGAGCGATCAATATTCCCGCCACAACCAAAACGGCGCCGGAGACCTGACCCAAGCTCGGTGGAATACCCATGATCATAAGAATCGCGAGCGTCACCGCCGGAATCAGATTGAGGTACAGGCTGGCCAGCGGCAAACCCAGGCGCGCGACCCCATTGTTCCACATCACGACCGCGATCACGATCACGCCATAAGCGAGTAAAGCCATGAGCGATATGTCCAAGCCCGTGACCGCGTTCCAGGCGCCATAGGTCTGACCGCTGGCGGCGGCGATACCGTAGACGACGAGAAGGACGAGACTGGCGGCGCTTGAGGTGCGCGCGGTGATCTGAAGTTGCGACACACCGCTCATCCAGCGCTGCGCCATGAGGGAATACCAACTCCAACAAACCATAGCGAGGACGATCAAGGGCTCGCCGCCACCCAGGCGCAAGGGCGCGTCCATCCTGAAATCATCGAACATGGCCAGCATGGCGCCCGGCACAACGAAGGCAATGCCCAGATACAATCCCCTGCCCGGCGCGGCGCTCTGCACCACGCGCGCAACCAGGTTGGCGACGATCGGCATAGAAGCCCCAAAGACGACGGCCGTAACCGGATGGCTGTACGCAATGCCTAAAGTATAGAGGGTCGCGAACGCCGCCATCGCCGTACCCAGGGTCATCAGACGCCACGGCCGAATGGCCGCGTGGGGAGCCCCCGGCCGTTCCAGCAATCGCAGTAACAGCCAGAAGACCGGCAAGGCCGCGACATAACGGATCATGGCCAGGAAATACGGGTCCCAGCGGACGCTCAGAACCGATATCGCCGGGACCGTCGACCCCCAAATCAACACGGTCACGATCAAGCCGAGAATACCGGGCCAACGTGCTAGACCGCCAGCAGACGGGGTAATGGGCACATCCGGGCCCACCTCTTGCCGTGCCAGAGTTCTGGCATCGTCATCCATCATACGCATCGCCCACTAACTTCGCGCGCCACCGGAAACGGGCCTAAAGATAGCGCTTTCCCCCCGGCTCTACCTTCCCTATTTTGGATCGATCGATAAGATGTAAGAACTTGTTTTTGCTCCCACGTTTGGGAATCGGCTTAGCCACCCAGTGACTTGGATGCCAAGCGTACAGGATAAACTGCGTCGCTCGGCAGGGAGGATATAGTGTCGTCTTTCGAACTCGCTCAGCTAAATATCGCGCAACTGATAGCCCCGATCGACTCTCCGACCTTGGCGGACTTTGTGGCCAACTTGGATCGCGTCAATGCCATCGCGGAGCGGTCGCCGGGCTTCGTTTGGCGCTTACAGAGCGATGACGGCAATGCGACCGCGATCAGGCATTTCGGGGCGGACGTGCTGGTCAACATGTCCGTTTGGAAAGATGTGCGGTCGCTAAACGACTACATTTACAAGTCCGCGCACGTTGAAATCATGCGCCGCCGCAAAGAATGGTTCGAATTAATGCGGGAATTTTACACGGTGCTGTGGTGGGTTCCCGAAGGCCACCGTCCGGGCCTAGAAGAAGCGGAAGCCAAACTGACGCAGCTTCGCGAGTATGGCCCGGCGCCTGAAGCCTTCACATTCAAGAAGGCCTTTCCACCACCCGGCAGCGGGCCCAAGGCGCGCCCGACGGAGTTCACCGAGTCCTGCCCAGCCTGCTAAAGCGGCCAAGACCCGGATATCGGACTCCGATTGCCAAGAGATGAGGTGACAATGCGTCGGCCCCCCCTAATCCCGGTATTGGCCGCCCTCGCGGCCATAGCGATGGCGGGCGTCATCGCCTGGCAACTGACCCCCATGCCGGACGCGCAGCGGCAAGCCTTCGACACCTCGATGCCCAGCCGGACACCGATCGAAATTGGCGGCCCCTTCGAGATGACCGCCCACACCGGCGAGACAGTCACGGACAAGACCTTCGAGGGAAAATTGCGGCTGGTCTTTTTCGGCTACACCTTCTGCCCGGACGTGTGCCCCACGACCTTGAACCGGGTCGCGTTGGCGCTCGACGAATTAGGCAAGAACGCGGCATCCGTCCAACCGCTGTTCATTTCCGTGGACCCGGCCCGCGACACGCCGGCGGTTTTGGCTGCCTACGCCCCGGCGTTTCATCCCAGCATCCTGGGCCTGAGTGGAACTCCAGAGGAAACCGCGCGAGTCGCGGAAACCTATCGGGCCTACTTCGCCAAGGCCGAAAGCGACGAAGATGATCCCGACACCTACCTGATGGATCACTCTGTCTTCATTTACCTGATGGGCCGGGATGGCAAATATCTAACCATGTTCTCGCACACCACAGATCCAAAGGACATCGCGGCGGGAATCGCCAAGTATCTGCGGGGCGCGACGAGCTGAACCTGGAGACAACAATGAAACGGTTGATTATCGCGGGCGCGTTCCTTGCGGCCGTTGCCACCGGTGGGCAAGCCTTTGCGGGCGACGTGTCGGTCGGGACCTTGACCCTCCATCAAGCTTGGGCGCGCGCCTCGATCGGCCCGGCCAAGGCCGGCGCCGCCTATTTGACCATCGTCAATAAGGGGGACGAGGTAGATCGCCTCCTGTCCATCGAGACGCCGGTCGCCAAGGTGGCGCAAATACATACCAACATCATGACAAACGGCATCATGAAAATGCGCCGGGTAGAGGCGGTCGAGATCGCGCTGGGTGAGCCCGTCGTGCTTGGGCCGGGCGGCCTGCACATTATGTTGATGGGCCTAAAGGCGCCGCTGCGGGAAGGCGAAAGCTTTCCCCTTGTCTTGACCTTTGAGAACGCGGGCCCGATCGAGATCCCGGTCGAGATCGAAGCGCCCACCGCCATGGAACCGACCGGCGACTCATCCATGCCAGGCGATCACGTTCAGGGTTCGTAGCGCCCCGGACACCGGCCAAATCAGCGCAGACGGTCTAGGATCGCATAGAGCGCGTCCAGGTTGGCGGCGCCGAGCTTGCGGCTGCGCTCCGGCGACCACCCCTCGGCCGCGTGCGGTGTGTCCAAGGTGTCGTTGAACGGCATTTCCAAAGTCATTGAGAGGCAGCCGAAGGCCTCGGCAAGGTACTTGCCGCACATCCTGGTGTTGGCCTTGCCGGGGCCCGGGATCGGATAGCCGCGCTCGATCTGAAAATCCGGGCTGACCTGCTTGAGAGCTTTCTTGTAATCGAGAAGCAGATCGCCCAGGCGATCGCTCCAACTTGGGATTCCTTCAGGCCCGATCAGAAAATTGAAGTGCCGGCCCTCATCGCCGTGCACGTCGAGGCAGAAATCGACACCGGTCTCTTCCATCTTTCGCCGCACCAGAAACACCTCGGGGCTTTTCTCCAGGCTTGGTTCAGCCCATTGCCGATTGAGGTCGGTGCCAAGGGCATTGCCGCGCAGGTGGCCGCGCCGGCTGCCGTCCGGGTTCATGTTCGGAACGACATAGAAGACGGCCTTGCTCAACAGTTCGCGGGCCATGGGATCGTCCTCATCAAGCAAACGCCCGAGGAATCCCTCCATCCACCACTCGGCCATGGTTTCCCCGGAATGTTGCCGGGCGACGACCCAGCATGTCCGTTTCCCCTCCCCGTCCTCGCCAATTCGCAGAAGATCCATGTCTTGCCCATCGAGGGTCGCGCCCAGCACGCTCAGCCGCACGCGCGGCGACCCCTGCACTTCCGCGATCATGTCCGCATGACGTTCCATGGAATAGGGCGCGAAGTACGCGAAATAGACGGAATCGGTCGCCGGTGTGTGCCGGATTGTGAGCGTTTGGCCGTCATAGCTGGTCTCGGCCCGGAACCAGGTCTCACGGTCTTCCGAGGCAACCGCCCGGTAGTCGCGCCAGCCGTCCGGATAGGACGACGCGCCGGCATTGGTCAACTTCACGTGGCAGTCCTGACCCGCCGCGCCGGTCAAACGAAAGTAAAACCACTGATAGAACTCGGTTCCCCGATCCTTTTGGATCTCAAGGCGAATATCGGACGGGTTTTCACATGCAAGGCACGAGATATTCCCACCATCGAAACTGCTGCTGATCTTCACGTGTGGGCCTCCAAGGAAAATTGATTTAGGAAATCTTGAACTTGGCGAAGAAGTCGTTGCCTTTATCGTCGATCACGATGAAGGCCGGAAAGTCTTCAACCTCGATGCGCCAGATCGCTTCCATGCCGAACTCCGGATAGGCAATACAATCGACCTGCTTGATGCAATCCTGGGCCAGGCGTGCGCCCGGACCGCCGATGGAGGCCAGGTAGAAGCCGCCGTGCTTCTTGCAGGCCACACGCACCTGCGGACTGCGATTGCCCTTGCCCAGGCTGACCATGGAGCCACCGGCGGCTTGAAGCGCGTCCATGTAGCTATCCATACGCCCCGAGGTCGTGGGTCCGAAGGAACCGGTGGCGTAACCGGCCGGGGTCTTAGCCGGACCGGCGTAGTAGATCGGAAAATCGCGGAAGTAGTCGGGCAAGGGTTGGCCCGAATCCATGACCGAGAGCACCTTCGCATGGGCCAGATCGCGCGCCACCGTGAGCGCGCCGGTGAGCGACAACCGTGTGCCGACTGGGTGCTTTGTCAGTTCCGCTAGGGTTTCCGTCATGGGCCGGTTGAGGTCGATATTCACCGGCGCGTCGACCATGTTCTCCTGCGCCACATCAGGTAAGTATTTAGCCGGATTGGTTTCCAAGGCTTCGAGGAAGACGCCCTCGGCCGTGATCTTACCCAAGGCCTGGCGGTCGGCCGAGCAGGACACGCCAATGCCGATCGGCAAGCTGGCGCCGTGGCGCGGTAAGCGGATCACGCGCACATCGTGGCAAAAGTACTTGCCGCCGAACTGAGCGCCGATACCCATGTTCCGCGTCATTTCGTGGATATCTGCCTCCATTTCCAGATCGCGGATGGCGTGTGCTTGACCGGTGCCCTCGGTCGGCAAGCTGTCGAGGTAGCGGCAACTCGCCAACTTTACCGTCTTTAGAGTCATCTCGGCGCTGGTCCCGCCGATCACCACCGCGAGGTGATAGGGCGGGCAAGCAGCGGTGCCGAGCGAGCGAATCTTCTCGTCCAGAAACGGCATCAACTTTTCTTTGTTCAGCAGCGCCGGCGTACCCTGAAATAGGAATGTCTTGTTCGCCGAACCACCGCCCTTGGCGATGAACAGGAACTTGTAGGCGTCCTCGCCCTCGGCATAGATCTCGATCTGCGCCGGCAGATTGTCGCCACTGTTCGATTCCTCGAAAGTGGATTTCGGAATAAGCTGGCTATAACGCAGGTTCTTGTTCAGGTAGGCATCGCGCACACCGCCCGCCAAGGCGGCTTCGTCGCCGCCCTCGGTCCAGACCCGGCGTCCCTTCTTACCCATGACGATCGCCGTGCCGGTGTCCTGACACATCGGCAAGATGCCGCCGGCGGAAATGTTCGCGTTCTTCAAAAGCTCGAAGGCGACGAAACGATCCTGGGGCGAGGCCTCGGGATCGTCCAGGATCTTACGCAACTGCCGCAGGTGACCGGGCCGCAGGAGGTGATTGATGTCGGCGAAGGCTTGCTCCGCCAGGGCCCGCAGGGCCTCCGGCGCCACCTTCAGGATCCTTTGCCCAATGAAGCTGTCGGTTTCCACGCCGCCCAACTCCAACTTACGGTAAGGAGTCTCGTCCTCGCCCAAGGGAAACATCGACACGTGATCCGATTTCCGGGCCGCCGCCTTGCTCATGCTGCACTCCGAGGTTCGTCATGCCCCCCGCCGGGGCTTCCGCACCATAGCGAGGCAGTCCAGGGTCGCTCAAGCGTTGCCGCCATCCTGATGCGCGCTGGGTGCCTCGGTTTTCCGCGTTGCGGCACTTCCGGCCACATGTAAAAAGGGAAATCCTGTCGAATTGCATGACTTTAGGGAGGCTATTTCGAGTGTCCGCCGGAACAAATAGCGGTATCGACTATCACCCAGCCGAAATGCCGGCGGCGGGCGAGCTCGCGACCCTGGCCGAGGGTGTGCATTGGCTGCGTATGCCCCTGCCCTTCGCGCTCGACCATATCAACCTCTGGATTCTTGACGAAGACGACGGCTGTACCCTGGTCGATTGCGGCCTGGCAACGGCCGAGACCCGCGAAGCCTGGGAGGCGGTGTTCCGAGACCCCGCCTTCAAGGGCCCGGTCCAGCGTGTGATCTCGACCCACTTCCACCCCGACCATGTGGGCTTGGCGGGCTGGCTATGCGCGCGCTGGGGCGTGCCGTTGTACATGACTCACGCCGAGTGGTTGACCGGCCGCATGATCTCGCTCGATACGTCGCCGGATTTCGCGCCCCGTCAGATCGAGTTCTATCGCGACGCAGGCTGCGGCGCCGATTTTCTGAGCGCGGTCGAGGCGCGCGGCAATGCCTATGCCGCCCGGATCAGCCCGATCCCCAATGCGTTCCGTCGCTTGCGCGACGGCGACACCTTGCGGATCGGCGGGCGAGCCTGGCAGGTGATCGTCGGACACGGACACGCGCCGGAGCACGCAACCCTCTATTGCGCAGCGCTAGATATGTTGATTTCGGGCGACCAGATCTTGCCGCGCATCTCACCCAATGTCGGGGTCTGGGCCAACGAGCCGGAGGCCGAACCGTTAAGCGACTTTCTTGGCTCGCTGGAGCGCTTCAAGGCCCTGCCCGCCGATACCTTAATCCTGCCCTCGCACGACCGGCCCTTTCACGGCCTGCACGCCCGGCTCGACAATCTCGCGGCCCATCACGACGCGCGCCTGGCCGATCTGCTGGCCGCGCTCGACCGGCCCAAAACCGCGATGGAGGCGGCCCCGGCCCTGTTCCGCCGGAAACTCGACCATCACCAGACCGGTTTCGCGGTCGGCGAGACCCTAGCGCACCTGCACCTGCTACGCGCCCGCGGTCAAATCACGCGGACCCGGGACGCAGAGGGGCCATACCGGTATCTGCGCACGGCCTAATACCGGTCTAAAACGCTTTCCAGATCGGCGATGCTGTCGAGCACATGATCGGCCAAGACCTCCAAGTCGCCCCGCTGTCCGGTCCCTGTCAGGACCCCGACCAAAAGCCCCGCGCCCGCCGCCCGGCCCATGGCCAGGTCGTGCAGGTTGTCGCCGACCACGGCAATTTGCTCCGTGGGCAGGCCTAGCTCATCGCAAAAAGCGTGAACCATCCCAGGTTCCGGCTTCACGCCATGGCCGCTATCGTAGCCGGCAAAAAAATCGAAATGGCCGAGGACGCCCGACGAGTCCAGGGTCGCCTCAATCCCAGCCACGCTATCGCTGGTCGCGACACCCAACTTAAGGCCGCGCGCCTTGAGTTGGGTCAGAGTGCGCGCAAGGCCGGGCACCGGCGCGGCGTGGGCACGGCCTTGGGTTTGAAAAATAACGTCGATCTCCGCCACCAACTCGTTGAGGTCCCAGCCAGGCGCGTGCGCGTGCCAGGCAGCAGCGATCTCGATGGTGTTTCCGGCGGCCAGCACCGCGTTGCCCGCGATTCGGCCGCTCTCGGGATCGTAGCCGCCGATATGCAGGAGGCGTTCGCACAGACCGGTATCGCCACGCGCTGTGGCCAGAGCGGCGGCCCGATTCGCCGGCATCCAGGTCGCGGCATAATCGAGCAGGGTTCCGTCTTTGTCGAAGAGGATGCCGCGTATGGTCATGGACCGGGCGGACGCTCTTAGGTTGGATGCGGCTGGTGCGCGGCCAGGTCGGCCTGACGCAGGATGCCCCGATAGATTTCCTCGTCCCCGCATACCCCAACCAACTTGCCGTTATCGACCAGGGCGACCGGGTGTCCGCTCGCCTGACGCAAACGAATCGCGCCATGCATCGACATGTCGACCGGCCCGACGATGAGGGCCGCACCGACGATTGCCAAGTTGTATAGGGACTCTGAATCGGCATCGGGATCGAAGTGCATCAGCTTCCCGGCCCGGCCGTCCAGCGTCACGCCCTGCGGCGCGCCATCGCCATCCAGCGTGACCCGGAACCGCCCAGCACGATCCAGAAGCACGGAATCGCCATCGCGCTTCAGATCGTCGAGCGCGGTCATGAGCGAGGCGCCGCGCAGAACGTTCAGCGGATTCATATGGGCGACGAATTCGGCCACGTATTCGTTGGCCGGATTGAGGACGATCTCCTCCGGCTCCCCGTATTGGACGATCCGGCCTCCCTCCATGATCGCGATGTGGGAGCCGATCTTGAGTGCCTCGTCGAGATCGTGACTCACGAAAATGATGGTCTTGCGAAGCGACCTTTGCAGGTCCAGTAACTCATCCTGCAGGTGGTTCCGGATCAGGGGATCGAGCGCGGAAAAAGGCTCGTCCATCAGCAGGATATCGGCGTCGGTGGCGAAAGCCCGGGCTAGCCCCACACGCTGCTGCATGCCGCCCGACAGCTCATGCGCATACTTGTCCTTCCATTGGTCCAGGCTAACGAGGCGCAGCTTTTCCTCGACGATCCGCGTGCGCTCCGCCTTCGTCATGCCGCGAAGTTCGAGGCCGAAACCGACGTTTTCCGCCACGGTCCGCCACGGCAGCAAGGCGAATTGCTGAAACACCATGGCGATCCGGTTCATGCGCAGACGCCGGAGGGTCGCGGGATCGCAGCTCGCAACGTCGACGGTCGTTTCGCCGTCCTTGACCAAAACCTGCCCCCGGCTGGTCTCGTTCAAGCCGTTGACGCAGCGCAGAAGCGTGGACTTGCCGGAGCCGGACAGACCCATCAAGACACAGATCTCGCCTTCTTCGATGGCGATTGACGCCCCGGCGACGCCGACCACGCTGCCGGTCTCCGCCAGGATCGCGTCGCGATCACGCCCCTGGTCGAGCAGCGTCAGCGCGCGCCGCGGATCTTTGCCGAAGATGACATCGACGTCGCGGAACTCAACCACGGCCATGGTCTAGTTCCCCTCGCCCTTGGGTTCGCGCTGCTTGCAGATCCGATCCAGCAGGATGGCCACGATAACGATTGCCAAACCGGCTTCGAAGCCTTTGGCGATGTTGACCGTGTTGAGCGCTCGCACCACTGGCTTGCCCAAACCGTCGGCGCCGACCAAGGCCGCGATCACGACCATCGACAGAGACAGCATGATGCACTGCGTCAGTCCGGCCATGATCGTCGGCATGGCATGTGGCAACTCGACCTTCCAGAGCAACTGGCGCTTGGTCGCGCCGAAAGACTGGCCCGCCTCAATCAACGGCGTCGGTACCGAGGACACACCCAAGTGCGTCAGGCGAATGGGCGCGGGTATCGCGAAAATCACGGTCGAGATGAGCCCGGGCACGACCCCCAGGCCAAACAGGATCAGGGTCGGAATCAAATAGACGAAGGTCGGAATCGTCTGCATCAGGTCCAGAACCGGACGTAATCCCGTATAGAGCCAGGGCCGGTGGGCAGCGGCGATACCGACCGGCACGCCGATCGCCATACACACCGCCGTGGAGAACACAACGAGCGACAGGGTCTCGATGGTCTCTTCCCAATAGCCAAGATTTATGATGAGTAACAACGCCCCGATCATAGCCAGGGCCATTTTCCAGGACCGGTGCAGCCCGTAGGCCAGGGCCGCGATCAGGGCGACCAGAACAAGCGGCGGGAACCATTGGAGCACATCGATCAGACCTTCGATCAAGAAGCCAAGAACGTCTGCTATAAGATTGAAAACCCAGGCCGCATGATCGTTGAGAAAATCGACGAAGGCGCGAATCCACTGACCCAGCGGAATCTTATTGTCAGTCAACCATTCCATGACGCCCCCGGCCTAAGGATGCTGTCGCGTATCCTCAGCAAAACGAAAAGCGGCCAGACCGCGACGAGTCTGGCCGCGCCTTTTCGCTTTTGGTTAGAGCCCTAAGTGTGACTTGGCCGCGGCCAGTCCATCCTTGCCATCCAAGGTCGTAACACCGTCTAGCCACTTGTTCAGAACCGATGGGTTTTTCTGAAGCCAGGCTTTGGCAGCATCGTCCGGCTCTACGCTATCGTTCAGAATCGCGCCCATGATCTCGTTTTCCATGGCCAGCGTGAACTCCAAATTCGACAGCAGCTTGCCAACGTTCGGGCAGTCCGCGCTATAGCCCTTGCGGGTGTTGGTGAAGACCGTCGCGCCACCGAAGTTGGGGCCAAACCAGTCGTCGCCACCCGAGAGATAGACCATCTCGAAGTTAGCGTTCATCGGATGCGGCTCCCACCCGAGGAACACCACAGGGTCCTTGCTGCGCACCGAGCGGGCGACTTGTGCCAGCATGCCCTGCTCCGAGGATTCCACAACCGAGAAGCCTTTCAAGCCGAAAGCGTTGTCGTCGATCATGCTCTGGATCAGGCGGTTGCCGTCGTTGCCCGGCTCAATCCCGTAAATTTTTCCGTCCAGCTTGTCCTTGAACTTGGCAATGTCGGCAAAGCTCTTGAGACCCGCGTCCGCCGTCGCTCTGTTGACGGCCAAGGTATACTTGGCACCTTCCAGATTCGCTTTCTCTAGTACCGTAACCGAGCCGTCATCTCGGTAAGGCGCGAGATCGGCCTCCATGGTCGGCATCCAATTACCGAGGAATACGTCGATGTCGCCATTCTTCATGCTGGCATAAGTTACCGGCACCGACAGAATCTGGGCCTTCGGCTTATAGCCTAGCCCCTCGAGGACGACGGAAGTCGCCGCGGTCGTCGCCGTGATATCGGTCCAGCCGACGTCGGAAAATCGGACTTCCTTGCACGCCGCCGGGTCGGCCGCCTGAGCCGCCGGTGCCGCCAGCAAGGCGCCCGAGACCGCCCCCAGGGCCAAAAAACTCCTTAGTGTCATTGCAGTCATTTCGATCTTGCCTCCTGCTTTTTTCATTTTGCGCCGCCACACAAGCGTTCTAAACGCGAATTGAACGGCGAAACTTCCCCAAGATCAATGACAATGCGCCGCGCACCGCTCGGCTAGCCACTCAGCGCCGCTTTCAAGCGCTATCGCGCCGAGGCCGGAATCCACGGGTTTTATGTAACGCCGCGGCGCGGATCGGCCAGGGCGACGGCGCTGGCGCTGAACAGATAGAATCCGGCCGCGGCCCGGTTGAACAGACGCAGCCGCTTGACCGAAGTAAGGAGGCGGCCCAGCGGCGCCCCCAGGATCACCCAACCGCAGTATATAATAAGAACGATCCCGCTCGCCGTCGGCATGAGGATCGCGAGCTGCGGCGCCAGCGGTTGTTCCGGCGCAATGGATTGAGTGAATACCGCCAGGTACATCAGGGCGGCCTTGGGATTACTCATCGAAACGAGAAAGCCGCGCCTCAACAAATGCGTGCGCCCGGCCGGAATCTTTGCACTCCCCCGCAACTCCCGTACTGGTGCACGCCAGAGTGCCACCCCCATCCAAAGTAGGTAAGCCACGCCAAGCCACTTCATGAGGTAGAATACCTCGGCATAGGCGAGCAGAAGCACCCCGAAACCGAACGCCGCCACCAGTGAATGCGCAACACTCGCCAAGGTGATCCCGAGGGCGACCCAGAGCCCGCGACCCGGACCATGCGAGACGGAGGCGGTCACGCAAGTCACGGCATTGGGCCCAACCGGAAGGCCGACAGCGATCCAAATCGCGACGAAGGCTAGCCATTCGTTCAAGGTCATGTCCGAGGATTTCCTTTCGTTTGCACCGGCGCTCGTTACTTTGGCCAGGATCGGCTCCGCCCTGGCTCTTGTCGAGCCGGAACGCTTCGCCTATGATCGAAGTATGGTTGAAGGACCCTATATCGCCGAGGCTGGCGCCCTGATCGGAGACCCAGCGCGCGCCAATATCCTCATTGCCTTGATGGACGGCAAGGCACGGACCGCGACCGAGCTTGCCTATGTCGCGGGGGTTTCGCCGCAGACAACCAGCAGTCATTTAGCCAAGCTGGTCGAGGGGCGCTTCTTGGCCATGGCCCGGCAAGGGCGCCACCGCTATTACCGTATCGCCACGCCCCAAGTTGCCGAAGCCATAGAGGTCTTGACCCGGTTAGCCAACGATGGCCCGCGCCGTTATCGCAGGCCAGGGCCGCGCGACGAGGCCATGAGGGCGGCTCGGCTTTGCTACGATCACTTCGCTGGGCGCTTGGGCGTCATGCTAGCCGACGCCCTGACCGTGCAGGGATACCTAACTCCCCAAGGCAATGACTATACCGTAACGGCGGCCGGCAAGGTGTTCTTCGCTGACTTCGGCGTCGATCTCACCGCAGCGCGAGGGCGCAGACGGGCCTTCGCCCGGTCCTGCATCGACTGGAGCGAGCGCCGCCGCCATGTCGCGGGCGCCGTTGGCGCCGCTTTGGCAGCTAGATGTATCGAGCTCGGATGGGTCAAGCAGGTACGCGACAGCCGCACCCTCGACATCACTGAGACTGGGCACAAGGGTCTTCTCGATACCTTTGGCCTGATCCTCAGCGTCAGGCAGGCGGCCTGAGGCTTGCTCCCACCCGCTTGAAGCGGCTAAGAGGAAACCTCGCCGCGGGACAAATTCGACAGCAGCCGGCCTATGCCCAACACAGAAATTTTCGATTACATCATTGTCGGCGCCGGGTCGGCTGGTTGCGTTCTCGCCAACCGCCTGAGCGAAGACGCCAAGGCGACGGTGCTGCTGATCGAGGCCGGCGGATCGGACCGCAGCATCTTCGTACAGATGCCGACCGCGCTCTCGATTCCCATGAACATGCGGCGCTTCAACTGGTTCTTCGAATCGGAGCCTGAGCCCTTCATGGACGGCCGACGTCTGCACTGCCCGCGCGGCAAGGGGCTGGGCGGCTCGTCCTCGATCAATGGCATGGTCTACGTCTGTGGTCATGCTTGCGACTTCGACGAGTGGGAAGAGCACGGCGCAACCGGCTGGGCTTATCGCGACTGCCTGCCCTATTTCCGCCGAGCAGAAACTTGGAAGGGAGGCGCGAACGCCTATCGTGGCGGCGAAGGTCCCTTGGCCACCTGCAACGGCAACGAGATGAAGAACCCGCTCTACCGCGCCTTCATCGAGGCAGGGCGGCAAGCCGGATACCCCGAAACCCAAGATTACAACGGCGAACAGCAGGAAGGCTTCGGCGCGATGCACATGACCGTCAAGGACGGTGTGCGCAGCTCTGCCTCCAGAGCTTACTTAGACCCGGCCCGGTCCCGACCCAATATGAAGGTCATCACCGGCGCGCTGACACATCGTGTTGTGTTGGATGGGCGACGCGCGATCGGCGTTGAGTACGAGCGGGGCCGCCAAACCATCGTCGCGCACGCCCGGCGCGAAGTGATCCTTTCCGCCGGCTCGATCGGCTCGCCCGTATTGCTGCAAGTCTCCGGTATCGGGCCGGCAGAGATCTTGAGAGACGCAAACGTGCCGGTCGTCCACGACTTGCCCGGCGTCGGCGAGAATCTCCAAGACCATCTGGAGGTCTATTTCCAGTACCGCTGCACCCAACCGATCACGCTGAACGGCCAACTCGATCTCTGGCACAAGTTCCTGATTGGGGCGCGCTGGATCCTGTTCAAGGACGGCCTGGGCGCGACCAACCACTTTGAATCCTGCGCCTTCATCCGTTCGCGTGCCGGGCTCAAGTGGCCGGATATCCAGTACCACTTCCTGCCCGCCGCCATGCGTTACGACGGCAACGCGGCCTTCAAGGGTCACGGCTTTCAGGTTCACGTCGGCCCGAACAAGCCGAAAAGCCGGGGCCACGTCCGCATCGCCTCGCCCGACCCGCGCGCCAAGCCGCGCATCCTGTTCAATTACCTGGAACACGCCGACGACCGGGCGGCCTTTCGCGCCTCGATCCGCCTGACCCGCGGGATCATCGGCCAACGGGCCTTCGATCCCTATCGCGGCCCGGAGATCCAGCCGGGCGCGGAGATCGCCGAGGACGAGGCCATCGATGCCTGGATCCGGCAGAATGCCGAGAGTGCCTATCACCCCTCCTGCACCTGCAAGATCGGCGCGGCGAACGATCCGATGGCCGTGCTCGATCCCGAGTGCCGGGTCCGCGGCATCGAGGGTTTACGCGTCGTCGACTCCTCGATCTTTCCGACCATCACCAACGGCAACCTCAACGCGCCAAGCATCATGGTCGGGGAGAAGGCCGCCGACATCATCCTCGGCCGCGCACCGCTTGCTCCCTCCAAAGCCCCGGTCGCGATCGTGCCGGAGTGGGAGACGAAGCAGAGGTAGGCTCTTTAGTTGGCGTCAACTCTATGCACAGAGGAATCCTATTACGGCGCCCAAGTTAGATTCTGAGGCCACAAGTTTCCGTTCGAAACTTGTCCACAACAGTTTTGCCGCTTCACTACCTTTGACACCAAATCTTGACAAACCCTTTTCCACTATGCAAAAGGCGTCCTTCCCGTGAAGGATTTGGTTGTTGGGGATTTCCTTAAATTCTTCCTCGAGATTTTTGACTTCAATCGCGATGTCTGACGCATGGGTGAGACTAATATCTACATTTTGTAAAAGGGCTCTTATGTAGGCGTTTAACTGTAATTCTATTGCGCCATCGTTCAATTTTAGAAATCTATTTAGTACCGTATTCTGGAAGGGTAGATTCAGATCCCTTTTTTCAGATAAAAGACGCAAGAACCCGAGCTTTCGACCTAAACGATAAATTGTTTGAAGAAGATCATCTGCCCTTAACTTCTCGGTCGCAACGCCTACTCGCAGCACCTTGTCAAGGCACTCAACTCGAATCACATACCCTTCCAGATCGCGACCATCCGTCAACCAAACAAGTTTCGGAGTCGCATGGTTCAGAATGCGATCAAAATCAGCATCAGCAAAAAATTTAGTCGACTCGACCTTCCCGTCAAGAAATTCTGCAAATTTTAGCAACCGCATACGGTTGCCCCCGTAGCTTGTATTCGGCAATTTTACAGTATCAATTTCGAGTATTGTAGAATTTGGATTTTTGTTGTCGCTAACTAACCAGCTCAAGAAAAGTCTATCACGTGGGCCTTCGACGTAAACTTGGCGTCGCTCAGGGTCCATCTTCATAGCAACGAGAATAGACTCAGGATCTCGCCTAATCATTTACCAGCCCTAGTGCAACTCGATCATCGCGTCTGGAAGTGAAGCCGCAATATCTGGCGAATGAGTAGCAAAAATAAAGAGAGGTTCTGCACCAGATGCGCATTTTACCAGGGCAGGAATCAACTTTCGTTGCCAAGCAATATGCATCGACATCTCAGGTTCGTCGATCGCAATCACAGTACCCCTACGCTTGGTAACCAGCGCAGCCACCATAAGAAAAAGAAGATGGTATTCGCCTGAACTCAACTGATTTTCCCGAAGCTGTTCTCCGTTTTTGGTCACGATCTCTAAACCAGATTCCGTATTCACCCGAATTTCTTTGCCGGTCATGAATTCGGAGATTAAATATTCGAAAGTAAGTAATCGATCAGCCACTAATGCGCGCTCAGCGGCTCGAGATTCAAGCAGTTCTACGTACGAGCCAAGAACAGTTAGAGCCTGCTCACGTGCAACACCCCGCCCCTTTGCAAGCAAGCTCAGTTGCGCAATTAATTGACTGTAATCCCAATGATCTGGTTCAAGCCCAAACCTCTCTGTTTTCTCATCTTGATCTCGTATTTTTGTGAGTCTCGATCTTAGATTTGCTGGAGCGAAGACTTGTTTTTCCTTAGATGTCAATCGCTCGATGATTCGGGGAAACAGGTCGGGCTCCGTTGTAGAAAAAAATGTTCTATAATTTACTTGTGCCTCTCGAATAAAGCGAGCAACACGTGAGGACAGGCTTGGCTCGAGTCTGACTTGTCTCGCCTTCGGGTTATGCAAAGGACGTCTTTCCACTCTCCGCCCATCTGGAGTAACGATTACTCGAATAGCTTCTTCGGAAGAATCGTCAGGCTTCTGCAACTGAGAAAGTCGTTCGGTATCTATAAACTCAAAGGTAACCGCCTTTGTCGCTGCAAAGAATTTTTCGCGGAATGATTCAACACTGGGCCAGTCCTTTTCGGTAAGCGGCCCTGAATGCTCTGGGTTCAGCTTTACGACGGTTTTTCCAAAAGTAACTTCTAATGCTTCGAGCGTTTTCTTTTTGACCGACCTTACCGAAATGGCTGGTCCGATCGTAAAACTGAGAGAACAGGATGAGAAAGGAATTGTTCGGAACAAATTGAAATCCAAGCGTATTAAACCGTCCAGCATCCGGAGCGCTGTAGTTTTACCGACTCCATTTCGACCATGAACTATCACAACTGATGGACGTGCATCTTCGTCTTCAGGTACTGCGAACGGGATCGTATGATTATGTGAGCCAAACAGACCCTTCACGGAGAATTGCTTTAGTTGCATGGAACGGCCCTACCGTATTTGAATTTTCGTCTCATGACTCGCTTCTCGCCCAAATCTTAACACGGCAAATTAGGACATTCGACTATTTGAGAGATTTGACTGAATCTATCCCAGAATTGCCTTTAAAATATTTCGCACATGTTTATTTTTTTGCGCATATTTTTCGTGTGGAAATCCTTAGTTTGCAAATAAACGCATTCGTAGCAAAATTTTCACGCCTTCTTCTCCCACTTGCCGCTTTCGTCCTGCTGCCAGTAGGTCACCTCGTGGCCGGCGTCCTTGAGGAGTCGCCACTGGTCGCGCGAGGCCGAGACCGCGTCGGGGTCGTTGCCGTCGAACAATACGGCGCAAAGTTCGTAGTCCCCAACCAGCGCCGATTGCGCCCCGTCGGTCAGGAACAGGACTTGGGCGCCGTTCGGGCGCTCGTCCTTGTCGCTTAGCCAGATCGGCTGGTCTTCGGCGTGGCCGTCCTTGGCCGACCCGTGCGGCAGAAAGCCCCGGTCGTTGTAGGTCCAAAGATAAGATGCCAAGGCCTCGACCCTCTCGGGCGAGCCCGCCTGGACGACCGCGCGCTGGCCACGTTCCAGCGTCTTCTCCAGCATCTTGGGTAGCGCGGTTTCCAGCGTACTGCGTGTCAGGTGATAGAATCGGACCTCGGTCATTTGCTTTCGTGGTTGTCGGCGATCCAACGGTCGAGCAGCCGAACGCCAAAGCCGGTCCCGCCCTTGGGCACAGTCGGTTTATCCTGACTCGACCAAGTCGTCCCGGCGATATCGAGATGGGCCCAGGGCGTCCCCTTCTTGACGAAACGCTGCAGAAATTGCGCCGCCGTGATCGAGCCGCCGGCGCGGTTGCCCACGTTCTTCATGTCGGCGGCCTGGCTATCGATCGCCTTGTCATAAGATTCGCCGGGCGCGGCCAGCGGCATACGCCAGATCGCCTCGCCCACGGATTTTCCGGCGGCGGTCAGTTGATCCGATAACTTGTCGTCGTTGCTGAAAAGGCCGGCATGATCGTGGCCGAGGGCGACGATAATCGCCCCGGTCAGGGTCGCCAGATCGACAATGGCGCTCGGCTTGTATTTTTCCTGCACGTACCAAAGGGCGTCGGCGAGAACCAGGCGGCCTTCCGCGTCCGTATTGATCACCTCGATGGTCTGGCCGGACATGGAAGTCACAATGTCGCCGGGGCGCTGAGCGGTCGAGGACGGCATGTTTTCCGCCAAAGCACAGATCCCAATGGCATCGACCTTCGCCTTGCGCCCGGCCAGCGCGCGCATCAGGCCGGTCACGACGCCGGCCCCGCCCATATCCCACTTCATGTCTTCCATGCCGCCGGCCGGCTTGATCGAAATGCCGCCGGTATCGAAGGTAACGCCCTTGCCGACAAAGGCGATTGGACCTGCCTTTTTGCCCTTGGAAGCACCCGCGCCCTTCCATTGCATGACCAGAAGCTGAGATTCCTGCGCCGACCCCTGGCCGACGCCGAGAAGCGCGCCCATGCCGAGCTTGCGCATCTCGCGCTCGCCGAGAGCCTGAACGGTCACACCAAGTTTCTCTAGTTTCTTAGCCTCGGCCACCAAGCTCTTGGGAAAAATCGCATTAGCCGGTTCGGACACCAGATCTCGTGTGAAAGTTACACCCTCAGCGACTTTCTCCATCACCGCGAAGGCACGCTTGGCCGCGGCAGGATTCGCGACCATAACGGTGACGCTTTTCAAGCTCGGCTTGTCCTCCGGCTTTTCCTTGGTCTTGTACTTGTCGAAACGGTAGGACCGCAGGCTGGCCCCCAGAGCATAGCGCGCGGCCCGCTCCGCTGGCGCCGGCGCCACTCCCTCTAGTGAGTCGACCATGAGGGTGACACCTTGCTCACCGGTGCCGCCCATACGGGCGACAATGGAACCACCTGTGTTCTCGAAGTCCAAGTCCTTCAGATCTTTCGTCTTCCCCAAGCCGACCAAGAGGACGCGGCTGTTACTCAGGCCAGCGGGGGCCACGAGATCCAGGATTTGCCCCTTCTTTCCTGAGAAGCGGCCCTGCTTGACGGCCCGGCTCAGCGCGCCACCGGCCGCCTTGTCCAAGGTTTCCGCGCTCGGCGAGAGCTTGCGGCCCTCCATCACCTCAACGGCGACGGCGCCGGTCTTCGGCAGCTTGGGCGCGGCGAAGTTGATTTTGACTTGCATGAACGACCCCTTGGCAATGCGGGAGAGAGCGATTGGGGATGACCCAGCGTACGGCCCGCTCCCGCAGGTAAAGCGACGCAAGGCGACCCGGGTACTGCGATATCCGGCGCGCCGGGGATGTGTCAATGTTTTGTCGCGCGTGGGCGGCGGCAAATGACCCGACGAAGCCGCTTTTCCTTTATGTCGCCCGCGTTTATCGTGTGCATCAGATGCGGGCAATCAACAGATACATCTTCACGCAGGCCTTTGTGGCAACAATTGCGATCACTCTTGGCCTGACCTTCGCCGTCTGGCTGACACAGTCATTGCGGCTGATCGATTTCATCGTCAATCGCGGCTTGCCCGCCAGCACGTTCTTTTCATTTATCGTGCTTCTGGTGCCATCCTTTGTCGGCATCGTCTTGCCGATCGCAGCCTTCTGCTCGGTGCTTTTCGTCTACTACAAGCTGACCATGGATAGCGAACTTGTCGTATTGCGCGCCGCAGGGTTATCGCAACTTCAACTGGCCCGCCCGGCGCTGCGCTTGGGCCTACTGGTCACCTTGGCGGTCTACAGCATCTCACTCTATTTTTTGCCCGTCTCCTACCGGGCCTTCAAGGACTTGCAATACCGTCTGCGAAGCGACTTCACGACGGTCCTGCTGCAAGAAGGCGCCTTCAACACCGTGACTGACGGCATTACGGTCTACGTCCGGGATCGCACCCCACAGGGTGAGCTTCTGGGTATTCTGGTGCATGACACCCGAGACCTTGAGAATCCCGTGACGATGATGGCCGAACGCGGGGCGCTTGTTCGTAGCGATGACGGCCCGCGAGTCGTCATGTTCAATGGCAATAGGCAGCAACGGGATCCGGGTAACGGGCGGGTCTCATTACTCTATTTTGACCAGTACACAGTGGAGTTGGCCCAACTTAAGGAGACCGAGCTTACGCGCTGGCGCGAGCCCAAGGAACGCTTCATTACGGAACTGTTCATCCAGGGCAGTCACCTGGGCGACAAGGAGTACCGGAAAGAGCTTGTAGCCGAGGGACATCAACGTCTGGTCATGCCTCTTTATAGTCTTTCTTTTGTCCTAATTGGCCTCGCCGCGATCCTAGCTGGAGAGTTCGACCGCCGTGGTCAAACGCGGCGGGTCCTATTTGCGATTCTTCTGATCGCGATTCTGGAGGGGCAGGCTCTCGCCCTGCACGACCTCGCGACCCGTACGGTCAACGCGATTCCGGCCATGTACGCGGGTGCAATCCTCCCGATTTTGGGAAGCCTGTACGCGCTTGTCCGGGTGCCACGTCGCCCAAGCCAACGCGCAGCGCCCCTTCCGGCGGCGCCGACATGACTCGCGCTCTTAGCGTTCCCGGGATGCGCCGGCTGCGCCTTTCCAGCACTATATCGGCCTATTTGGCGCGGCAGTATACGTTTTGGTACTTCGGCTTCCTGTTCGGCCTGACCGGAATCATCTTCTTGGTCAGCACCGTCGATCTGCTAGACCGTCTCGCTAGTAAGAATGCCTCGCTTGGCGTGGTGTTTCGGATGGTGCTGTTGAAACTTCCGTACCTGGCAATCGAGGTAATGCCCTTTACCGTGCTTCTGGCCGGCCTGACTTGTTTCTGGCGGCTAACCAGGGCCCATGAACTCGTCGTGACCCGTGCCGCCGGTGTATCGATCTGGCAACTACTGGCGCCGGTTCTGGGTGTTGCGATATTTGTCGGTGTCGTCACCGTGGGCTTGCTGAATCCGGTGGCTTCCGTTCTCTTGGGGCGTTTCGAACAACTCGAAGCGCGCTACGTCCGCAATCAGGCGAGCACTTTGGCGGTCTCTCAGAGCGGCCTGTGGCTGCGTCAGGCTGACCAAGATGGGCAGTCCGTGATCCACGCCAGGCGCGTAACCAGCGATCCCTTAGTGCTTTATGGAGTTACGGTGTTTCACCTTACCCCGCAGGATCGGTTTCGCGCGCGCGTTGACGCTGAGCGGGCCGAGTTAGGGGATAAAGAGTGGCGTTTTTATAATGCTTTGCGGTCCACCCCTGGCGGAACGCCGCAAGAATTCAAGCAGCTAGAACTCGCCACGGAGCTGACGCACGAGAAAATACTGGATAGCTTCGCGCCGCCCGAAACAATCTCGTTTTGGAGTCTGCCCGGTTTTATCAAGCTCCTCGAAAACGCTGGGTTTTCAGCGGTCCGCCACAAATTGCAGTTGCACCGCCTGCTCGCGATACCGGTGCTCTTTGCCGCCATGATCTTACTAGCAGCCACTTTTTCGCTGCGTACCCAGCGGCGCGGGCGTGTCGGTCTGGTGATTCTGGGCGGCGTTTTGACGGGGTTTCTGGTTTATTTCCTGTCAAACTTCGTTTTCGCGCTCGGTCTCTCGGCCAAGATTCCAGTCATCCTCGCGGCTTGGACTCCCGCCGGCGTTAGCCTCATGCTCGGTGTCGCGATGCTGCTTCACTTGGAAGACGGATAGCGCCGGGCCATGCCGGGGGGCGGAAGGGTAGCGTATCGGAGTCTCGCGGGCGCGGTCATGCTCCTGGGCGCTTTGGCGATTGGGGCCACGTCGGTCTCCGCGCAGGCCCCTGGGAGCGATGAGCCCGCCCTTATTAGCGCTGACAAGATGTCTTACGACGAAAATCTCAGTGTGGTGACAGCCACGGGCAATGTCGAGGTATCCCAGGGCGGGCGCGTCTTGCTGGCCGATACAGTCTCCTACAACCAGCGGACTGAGGTCGTCACGGCATCCGGCAGCGTCACCCTGATGGAACCCGGCGGCGATATTATTTTTGCCGACTTTGTCGAACTCACCGACGATATGCGCGAAGGTTTCATCCGCGACATTCGAGTCTTGATGGCGGATCGCAGTCGTCTCGCAGCGGCTAGCGGTTTGCGAAGCGGCGGCCGCAAGACCGTATTCCGTAAAGGCGTGTTCAGCCCGTGCGAGTTGTGCCGAGACGATCCGAACCGGGCGCCGCTTTGGCAGCTGAAAGCCCTGGAAATCGAGCACGACCAGGAGGAGCGGGTGATCCGCTATCGCGATGCCTGGATGGAGATTTTCGGCGTGCCGGTCATGTATGTGCCGTACTTTGAGCATCCCGACCCCACGGTAGAACGCAAGTCGGGTTTTTTGGCGCCGTCTTTCGGCAGTACGGAGATCCTCGGTACGACCTTTCAGCAACCCTACTACTGGGTCATAGGGTCGAACAGCGATGTCACCATTGCCCCTATCATCACCGGTGAACAGGGTGCTGTCTTGACCGGCCAATACCGGCACCTATTTCCGCGCGCAAGACTCGACCTGCGTGGCAGCGCCACCATCGCGGACCGCGAGAACAACGACGGCACCATCGAGACAGACCAATTCCGGGGTCACATCGACAGCACCCTACGCTTCGATATCAACGATACTTGGCGCGCCGGCGCCGATATTCAGCGCTCGACCGACGATACCTACCTTCGAATTTATAACTTCTCGGACGATCGTACTTTGACCTCGCGGGCCTTCGTAGAGGGGTTCAATGGCCGCAACTATTTGAGCGCTAACAGTTACGCCTTTCAGGGGCTACGCGCGACGGACCGCCAAGCGGAATCGCCCATCGTCCTGCCCTTTGTGGGGTACAACTTCACCAGCGAACCGGGCGCCGGCGGCGGCCGCTACAAATTCGACGGCGACCTCTTGGTGCTGACTAGGGAAGAAGGCCGAGACAGCCGGCGCATATCGACCCTCACCGGTTGGGAACTCCCCTATACCGGCGCGCTCGGCGATATTTACACCTTCACGGCGCAAGTCCAGGCGGACGCGTACTGGACTAACGGCGTCGATCCGGAAAGCAACGACGTCAACCCCAGCGTCCCTACGTCTAGCGATGCGACTGGCCGTATTTTCCCTCAGTTGGCGGCGAACTGGCGATATCCCTGGGTTCGTAGCTCCACCGGTGTTCACCAGGTTATCCAACCGATGGCCCAACTTGTCCTGGCGCCGGGAGGAGCGAATCCGGACGAGATACCGAACGAGGACAGCCTGGATTTCGAGTTCGACGATACGAACTTGTTTAGTCTGAACCGCTTTCCGGGCCGCGATAGGGTCGACCCGGGATCCCGAGTGGACTACGGTTTGAAGTGGACCGCGAACGGCGAGGAAAGTGGTTTTGTGAGCGCCTTTCTAGGGCAAAGCTACCGTCTGAACGAGCCGGACGTTTTTCCCGAGGGCTCTGGAATATCGGAAAACCTGTCTGATATTGTGGGGCGGATTCAGGTCGCTCCGATTCGCCAACTCGATCTCACTTACCGGACGCGCTTGGATAAGGACGACTTTACGGCGCGACGAAGCGAGGTCGATCTTCAGGTTGGCCCACCGGCTTTAAGCCTCAATCTCAACTACATATTCGTCGATTCCCAGACCGGGGAAGACGAGTTCGAGGACCGGGAGGAAGTGAATTGGACCCTGAGATCCCAAATCTCTAGATATTGGTCTCTTTTCGGCGGCCAGCGGATCGATCTGGAAGCGGATGAAACTCGGCAGATCCGGATCGGCGCCAACTATCACGATGAGTGCTTCCAGATTCAAGTCGTTGCCGAACGAAACTTCTTCTCCGACCGAGAAATCGAGCCTGAGGACGCCTTTTTCGTCAACGTCGTATTCAAGTACCTGGGCGGGGTGTCCAGCACCGGGCTCGGCGCGGCGCAATAAACTTTCCAAGGCGCAGAACCGGTCGACCCGCGTTGTGCCAGCGCGGTGCGGGCATTATATTTCTCGGGCCGGAACCGACCGGTGAGACCTACGCCAAAGGGATCTGGGAGGGGCACGCTACCAGCCATGCTGAAGCCGATCAAAATTGCGTTAGCGGCCGTGTTTTTCTTGTTTACCGCGAGCCTCGCGGCTCCGGCGCAGGAAATTTCGCGTGCGGCCGCGGTGGTCAACGACGACATCGTCTCTATGCTCGATGTGAAGCAGCGCCTTCTGCTGTCAATTCTTTCGACCGGCCAGCAGGACACACCGGAGCTGCGCCAGCGCATGTTGTCGCAAGTGGTTCGCGGCCTCATAGACGAGCGACTTCAGGCACAGGAAGCGGAACGTCTGGATATCAAGGTTTCCGACGCGCAAATTGAGACCGCGATCGACGACATTTCCAGCAATAACAAAATGACCAAAGCGGACTTCCTGAAAGCCCTGGATTCGAGGGGCATAATGCCCGAGTCCTTCACCGACCAAGTTCGGGCGCAAATAGTCTGGCAATCCCTTATTGCCCGCCGAATCCGTCCCTCCGCGCAGGTTTCCGAAGACGAGATCGAAGATGCGATACGGCGGGTGCAGGCTAACCGTGGCACAACCTTGCGTCGTATTTCGGAGATTTTCATGTCGGTCGACAATCCGGACCAGGATGAGGAGATCCGGCGCAACGCCGAGAGGATTGTCGAGCAGCTGCGTGCGAAAGCCGAGTTTGGCGCCCTGGCGCGCCAGTTCTCTGAATCCGCGACGGCACTGCGCAATGGGGACATCGGCTGGGTGCAAAAAGGCCAGTTGCCGGACGAGATAGATCGGACCCTGGAATCGATGGAGCCTGGGCAAGTATCGAAGCCTATTCGGACCCTGGCCGGGTACCACATCATCTGGCTGCGCGACGAACGCCAAAGCGCGGAAGGCGACGTTACGCTGGAGCTGAAGCAGCTCCTCTTTGCCCTCCCTCCGGATTCAAACGCCGCGCAGCAAGAGGACGCTCTCGCGCGCGCCCAGAATGCCCGCACCAAGGTGACCGGCTGTCAGGATGTCGAGTCCTTGGCCCAATCGGTCGGCTCGCCAGGTTCAGGCAGCCTTGGAAAAATGAAGCTGGCCGAATTGCCGCCAGCGATTCAAGGGGCGGTTCGCGGGCTCGCTACCGGTCAAACCAGCGAACCCATTGCCCTGCCCGCCGGCATCAGCCTCTTGGTCGTGTGCAATCGCGAGGACAGTGGAATTGACCGGGACCGAATCGGCAAAAGGCTGTCGGAAGAACGGCTGAACGTGGAAGCACGAAAGTTCATGCGTAATTTGCGGCTCGATGCCAACGTGGACATCCGGATATGACCGGCGGCCGGCCGACGGCCGGTCGCGCCGCGAAAACGCCTCTAGCGGTGACTATGGGAGAGCCGGCCGGAATAGCGGCCGAGATCACGCTTATGGCGTGGCGCGCCGCGCATGCCGCTTCGGCTGGATCAAACGGCCCAAGTAGCGCCTTCTTCACGATTGCCGACCCCGAAGCCCTGAAAAGCATGTCGGGCAGGCTTGGCCTATCGGTTCCCGTCGCCACGATTTCGGCAGCCAAGGAAGCGGTGGCGGTTTTTGAGCACGCGCTACCCGTCCTACCGCTGACTCTGGCCGCGCCCGTCCGTGTGGGGTTCCCAAATCCTGGGCACGCCCCTGCCGTGGTTGAGTCGGTTGAGCGCGCCGTTGCGCTTGTCAGCGCCGGAGACGCCGCGGCCATCGTGACCAACCCGGTCCACAAGAAAGTTCTTTATGGCACGGGCTTCCGGCACCCCGGCCACACCGAATTCTTGGCCGCTCTGGCAGGTGGCGGCGAGGCGCCCGTCATGATGCTGGCCTGCCCCGGCCTGCGCGTCGTCCCGGTCACCGTACATTTGCCCCTCGCCAAGGCCCTCGCGGCGCTCACCAAAGACGTTATCGTCCACGCTGGGCGGGTTACCGCCGCCGCGCTGCGCCGGGATTTTGGGATCGCCAAGCCGCGTCTGGCAGTCGCCGGATTGAACCCACACGCGGGAGAACACGGCGCCCTGGGCGACGAGGAAATACAAATCATAGCCCCGGCCGTGGCGGCCTTGCGCGCGGAAGGATTCCTGGTCACCGGCCCGGAGCCGGCCGATACCTTATTTCACGCCGAGGCGCGCCAAGGTTACGACGCGGTCTTATGCATGTACCACGATCAGGCCCTGATCCCGCTTAAAACCATAGATTTTGAAAATGGCGTGAATATTACGCTGGGCTTGCCCTTCGTCCGCACCTCTCCCGACCATGGCACGGCCTTGAGCATCGCCGGTCAGGGTATCGCCAGCCCAGCCAGCTTAATCGCCGCTCTGGCCACCGCCCGCCGCATGTTCGACGCGCGCGCTAAAGTATCGCAAGGCGCACTTGCCTAGCACGGATCCAGAGCTTCCGCCGCTTCGCGACGTCATTGCCCGCTACGGCCTCGGCGCACGTAAAAGCCTGGGCCAGCATTTTCTGCTCGACCTCAACCTAACCGCGCGCGTTGCGCGCGCCGCAGGGGACCTTGAACGCGGTACGGTCATTGAGGTCGGCCCCGGTCCCGGTGGCCTAACCCGCGGCCTCTTGGCCGCGGGGGCGCACCGGGTCATCGCGATCGAAAAAGACGCGCGGTGCCTTTCGGCGCTGGGGGATTTGGCCCTAGCCTATCCGGGCCGCCTGGAGATCATCGCAGGCGACGCGCTGCGGATCGATGCCGCGAGCTTGGGTGCGCCACCGCGCCGTATCGTGGCCAACCTGCCCTACAATGTCGCCACGCCCTTGCTGGTGCGTTGGCTGGAGTCCATTGCCCAAACACCGGACTCTTTCGCGTGCCTGGTGCTGATGTTCCAAAAGGAAGTTGCGGACCGCCTGGTCGCTGTGCCGAGGACCAAGGCCTATGGCCGCCTCAGCATTCTCACCCAATGGCTCTGTGAGGTCCGCCCCTTATTCGACGTGCCGGCCCGCGCCTTCACGCCGCCGCCCAAGGTTACCTCGAGTGTTGTCGGCCTATGGCCAAGACCGACCCCCCTTGCCCCAGCGCGCTTGGAGACCTTGGCGCGTGTGACCGCCGCAGCTTTCGGACAGCGGCGCAAGATGCTGCGCCAGAGTCTGAAGAGCCTGGGCGTCGATGTCGGGCCTCTAATCGCCGCGGCCGAAGTGCCGGAAACCGCGCGCGCCGAGGAACTGGACGTGGCGTCATTTTGCGCCATGGCGCGGGCCCTGGACGATACGGCGTCCTAGCTCACCGCCGGCATGTTTCAACGAGGATTCCGTCCGATTCGATTTCCCTGTTATTCCCTCAGAACAGGGAAATAAAAACTCCGGAATCGGAGCCACCGCCCAAACCTCGCGGGCCAAGACTAGCACCCGCTCCAACCCAGGCAACATATAACCTGGGGAAAACGAGAGGCCTAGGAGAGAGGCCGTGATGGGCGAATCCGCTTAACTCCCCGCCCGTAGCACCTCGACGAAGTCGCGCAGGCCCTTCTGGCGTTCGCGCTTTAGCCGCTCGGCGTGGAGGACTTCCCGGACCTCGGCGACGCTGGCCTCGATGTCGGTGTTCACGATCACGTAGTCGTACTCGGCCCAGTGACTCATCTCGTCGGCCGCCTTGGCCATGCGCCCACGTACCACCTCTTCCGGATCCTGGGCACGCGCGCGCAAACGCCGCTCCAGCTCCTCGGTGCTGGGTGGCAAGACGAACACGCTGACCAAATCGTCGCGCGCCTTTTCGGTCAATTGCTGGGTCCCTTGCCAATCGATGTCGAAGAGCACGTCGCGACCTTGGTCCAATGCTTGAGATACCGTGGCGCGGGGCGTGCCGTAGGCGTTGCCGAATACATTCGCGTATTCCAACAACTCATCGCCTTGGACCATGCGGTCGAAGGCGGCCTGGTCAATGAAGTGGTAATCCACGCCGTCACGCTCTTTGGGCCGCTTGGGCCGCGTGGTGACGGAAATCGACAACATCAGGTCCGCTTCGCGTTCCAGCAACATGCGAGAGATCGTCGTCTTCCCCGCGCCCGAGGGCGAGGACAGGACGAGCATCAGGCCGCGCCGCTTGATCGGTCCTTGCCTAACTGCCTCGACCATAATTAGTGCGCACGCTCCCCTACTCGATGTTCTGAACCTGCTCGCGCAGTTGGTCGATGACGGCCTTCAGATCCAGACCGATGCGCGTTAAGGTGACATCGCCGGCCTTCGAACACAGCGTGTTGGCCTCGCGATTGAACTCCTGACACAGAAAATCGAGACGCCGGCCGACCGCACCGCCGTCCGCGACCAGGTCCCGCGCCGCGGCGACATGGGCATGCAGGCGATCCAATTCCTCCCGGATATCCGCCTTGGTCGCCAGCAGCGCCGCCTCCTGCGCCAGGCGCTCCTCCGGCAAGGCCGGCGAGGTTTGCAGAAGCTCCTCGACCTGCTTGCGCAGGCGCGCGCGCAGCGCTTCCGGCTGGGTCGCGGCACAAGCGGCCGCGGATTCACTCAAGCTGCCGATTTCGTCCAGTTGCCCGGTCACCAAGGTCTTGAGCCGCGCCCCCTCGTTCCGCCGCATCGCGGTCAGGGCCTCGAGCGCCAGAATAAGGTCCTCCTCCATCGCCGACTCTCGGATGTCGAGCTGCTCCTTGGTCTCCTCTTCCTCGCTCGTCTCAATGACGCCGGGAAAAGCCAACAGGCCGTCGAGGCGGGGCGGCTCCGCACGAACATTGGTTTCTAGAGACCTAACCATCTCGACCACCTGGTCCAGAACTTCCCGGTTTAGTTGGAGTTTCCGGGGCAACTTGCCGCGGTTGACGGTCAGGGAGATCTGCACATTGCCGCGGGCGCAGTGCTTTTGAACGATCGCGCGGGCGACCGGTTCCAAGGCTTCGTAGCCGGAATAAACCCGGCACCGCACATCCAAGGAGCGCCCGTTCACGCTTTTGATTTCCCAACTCCAGGTCAGTTGGCCATCGCCACCTTCCTGTCGGGCGTAGCCGGTCATGCTGGCGATAGGTGCGGTCTTAGCGGTCAAGGAAGATGTCCTAGATATGCGAGGGTGGTTACGGGATGCGCGCCTTTATAACCGTCGGCCTATCTGGCAACAAGGCGGCCGGAACCGTAGGCAAGATGCCGCTGAAGCCGTTAGACTACCCGTTCCCGTTCTGGCTCACGCAATCGAATCGGTATTTACTCGCATGGCTCTCGTCCGGCCCAAGTCGATCCTCATCACCGGCGCCTCCAGCGGCCTGGGCGCGGCTCTGGCGCGCGGCTACGCTGGTCCCGGCGTCGAATTGGCCCTTAGTGGGCGCGACCCGGACCGGCTTGAGGCGGTCGCGAAGGCGTGCCGCGATGCCAGCGCCGCCGTCCGCGCACAGCCGATCGACGTTTTGGAAAAGGAACCGCTGTTCGATTGGGTCGCGGAGATCGACGGCCGGTCCCCTCTCGACCTAGTGATTGCCAATGCGGGAATTTCCGCCGGCACGGGCGGTATCGGCGAAACCGACGCCCAGACCCGGCGGATCATGGCGGTCAACCTTGACGGGGTTATCAACACGGTCCTGCCCGCTGTCGCCCTCATGCGCCCGCGCGGCCAAGGCCAGATCGCGATCATGGCCTCCCTGGCCGCCTTTCGCGGCTTCCCCGGCGCCCCGGCCTATTGCGCCAGCAAGGCCGCCGTACGCGTCTGGGGCGAGGCCCTGCGCGGGCACCTCAGTGGCGCGGGCATCGGGGTCAGCGTCATCTGTCCCGGCTACGTCGAGACACCCATGACCGCCGTAAACACCTTTCCCATGCCGATGCTGATGAGCGCCGAAAAGGCTGCCCGGATCATCCGGCGCGGCCTCGCGCGCGACCGGGGCCGCATCGCCTTTCCCTGGCCCATGTACGCCCTGGTCCGCCTGATCGCCGCTCTGCCGCCGGCCTTGAGCGACCGCCTGTTAAGCCGTTTACCCGAAAAGGATTGAGCACAGGGACCGGCGTACCGCCTGGCCGATCTAGGCCGATGTCCGAGCCTGGATGAAGTGAACCGGCGGTAACACGAAGGGCAAAGCAAACATATTAAGCGGCCCTGAAATCCGAGAGGAAGCTGTCTACTTCTTCGCTGAGAGTCTTTGCCTGCTGACTTAACTTGCCGGCCGAGGACAGCACCTCCTCGGCGGCCATGCCGGTCTTCTCCGACGCGTCGGTAATCCCGGAAATGTTCTCGGAAACGCTTCGAATGCCTTGCGCGGCGCGGTCCACATTTCCGCTAATTTCGCTAGTCGAGGCCGATTGCTGTTCGATCGCCGAAGCGATGGCCGTGGCGATTCCACTAATTTGATCGATTCGGTCCCCAATACCGCCGATGGCATCGGCCGTATGCGTGCTGGCCTCCTGGATGCCGTGGACCTTCGATCCAATGTCCTTGGTCGCATCGCCGGTCTGTTGTGCGAGTGTCTTCACCTCGGCGGCAACGACCGCGAAGCCCCTGCCGGCATCGCCTGCGCGCGCCGCCTCGATCGTCGCGTTGAGCGCCAAGAGGTTGGTCTGGCCGGCCACGCCCCGGATGAATTCAACCACCTTGTCGATCTCCTGCGCGGCCCCGGCCAAGGTCTGTACAGCCTCGTTGACCTGGTTCATGCCGTCGACGGCGCCGGTCGTCGCCGTGGCAGACTCCGCCACCTGCCGGCTGATCTCGCCGATCGAAGTGGCGAGTTCCTTAGTCGCCGCCGAGACCATTTGCGAATTGTTCGTGGCTTCCTGCGTCGCTGTCGCGACGGTGAGGCTTTGCTCGTGCGCCGCACCCGCAAGGATCGTCATTTGATTGGCTGTCGATTCCAAGCCGCCGGCAGCCTCTGTGAGCGATTGAACCACGGTCGCGACCTTGGACCCGAAACTCTCGGCAACCCGGACCCGCTTCTCGTTGGCTTCGGCGTGCTCCAATTCGCGCTGGCGTTGAGTCTCCGCCTGCGCTTCGGCCTCCGCCGCCAAACGCGCTTTTTCTTCCATGCTCTCGCGCGCTTCATTGATCACCGCGGCGCCGCGGCGAAAGTCGCCGAGCATGCCGCGCACCAGGAAGCTGCGAAAGAACTTGCCTTCGCTGGCGTACTTCAGAGAAGTCCCCGCTTCGCGCACGAAGGCATCGGTCTGATCGAGCATCTGATTGATCGCGTTCAAAAGCTCCCCGATTTCACCGAACTCCTCGATCTCGGTGATGCGGGCCTCAAGGTTGCCCTTTGCGGCCTCATTGCAGACGGCCGCCGCCTTCTCAAACGCCTTCTTATAGAGCCCCAATTCGGAGCCCGTGTTTCCGCGCCGTTTCTCCAAGACTGGACTGGAGGAATCACTCATTTTTATCTCCGCATACTCACTTGGTCGAAGAGACCGGCTCGGCCGTCAAGCCATTGATCCGATGCCTAATGCTTGCCGCTAGAGAGAAAACACGAATTCGTCGTATCCAGTACCCTGCTCTTTCAATAGGCCCACCAGGGTGTTGAAGCTGGCCATCATTCCTGCCTTGCGGTCCTGGTGGCTGTTTTCCTCGGCCAGTAATTGCCGATAGAGGGGCTCAACCTTGGCCACGGCTTCGGGCTGGGGTACACGGCGATTGGAATGATAGGCGACGATGTTTCCCGAGGCGTCGAAACTGGGGGTCACGTGTGCAAACACCCAGTAATAGTCGCCGTTCTTCGCCATGTTCTTCACATAGGCGAAGATTTCGTTGCCTTGCTCAAGCGTGTCCCAGAGAAGTTTAAAGACGCAGCGCGGCATGTCTGGATGCCGCAGCAGGCTATGGGGCTGCCCTAGAAGCTCATGCTCCGAGTAAGACGCGATGTGTTGAAAGATCTCATTGGCATAGGTGATCCGGCCCTTGGTATCGGTCTTGCTGACGATGATCTCGTCCTCACCGAAGGTACGCTCCGTCGTGGTCGGACTTACCGCGTATTTAGTCATACCATCGCCCTCGGTATCTATTCTGGCCGCCCAAGATTTTTAGCTGAAATCCGCGCTATTGAGCACATCCGTACGGCAATCAACTGCACTTGACGGTATGCTTATGCTGTTAAAATTCCCTTGATATTTTATGGGTATTGCCGGGCATCAGCCTAGTCAGGGCTCAATGCGGATCAAACGCGGCGCCAGAGCACCACTTGCGTGTCATCTATGAGTACTTGCGGCCAAGTATTTGAATCGGCGCCGAAAAATGGACTGTGCGTCGTCGTGGGTTTGGGCAAGCGGACTCGACCGCCCCCTACTCCCACTCGATCGTGCCGGGGGGTTTCGAGGTTACGTCGTAGACCACGCGGTTGATGCCGCGCACCTCGTTGACGATACGGGTCGCGACCTGAGCTAGGAAGGCGTGGTCGAAGGCATAGCTTTCGGCGGTCATGCCGTCGCTCGAGGTCACGGCGCGCAGCGCGCAGACCGCCTCGTAGGACCGTGCGTCGCCCATGACGCCGACGGTCTTGACCGGCAGCAGGACCGCGAAGGCCTGCCAGATGGCGTCGTAAAACCCCGCCTTGCGGATCTCGTCGAGATAGATCGTATCGGCCTTGCGCAAGACGTCGCAGCGCTCGGCCGTGACCTCCCCCAGCACGCGAATAGCCAGGCCCGGTCCCGGAAACGGATGGCGGCCGACCAGGCTGTCGGGCATGCCCAGTTCGCGCCCTAGAGCCCGCACCTCATCCTTGAACAACTCGCGCAGGGGTTCGACCAGGGCGAGCTTCATGTGCTCAGGCAAGCCGCCGACGTTGTGGTGCGACTTAATGGTGACCGAGGGCCCGCCGGTGAAAGAGACCGATTCGATGACGTCGGGGTACAGGGTGCCTTGGGCCAGGAAGTCGGCGCCGATCCGGCTGGCGTCTTCGTCGAAAACATCGATGAAGGTGGCGCCGATAATCTTTCGCTTGGTCTCCGGGTCGCTAACCCCCGCCAGCTTACCCAAGAACAGCTCACCGGCATCGCGGTGGACGAGCGGAATGTTGTAGTGGTCGCGGAACAGGGTCACGACCTGCTCCGCCTCGCCGGCGCGCAACAGGCCATGGTCGACGAAGACGCAGGTCAGCTGATCGCCGATCGCCTCGTGAATGAGAACCGCGGCGACCGAGGAGTCGACCCCGCCCGACAGACCGCAAACCACCTTGCCGCGGCCGACCTGGTCCCGGATTTTGGCGATGGCCCGATCGCGGAACGCAGCCATGCTCCAGTCGCCGGCGCAGCCCGCCACGCGCCCGGTGAAATTGGCGAGCAGCTTGGCCCCATCCGGCGTGTGCACGACCTCGGGGTGAAACTGCACCGCGTAGATGCGCCGCGCGTCGTCGGCTATCATCGCGTAAGCGGCGCCCTCGGAAGTGCCGACCACCCGAAAACCCGCCGGCAAGCGCATGATCCGGTCGCCGTGGCTCATCCAGACCTGGTGCCGCTCGCCTTTGGCCCAAAGACCCTCGGTCAGGCCACAGACGTCGGTAACCTCGACCATGGCACGGCCAAACTCGTGATGTTCCGAGGTCTCGACCGATCCGCCAAGCTGCTGGCAAATCGCCTGCTCACCGTAACAGATGCCCAAGATGGGTAAGCCCAACTCAAAGACGATATCCGATACTCGGGGCGATTCGTCGGTTGTGATTGAGGCCGGACCGCCCGACAGGATGATGCCCTTGGCCCCGAAGTCCCGGATACGGGCCGGATCGGCGTTAAAGGGGATGACCTCACAGTAGACACCGCTCTCCCGCACCCGGCGCGCGATCAGTTGGGTCACCTGAGAGCCAAAGTCGAGAATCAGAATGCGGTCCGACATGGCGCTTCTATAAGGACTTTGCGCGCCGTGTCCAGGCACGAATGGGGGGGGTCTTATGCCCGCTCAAATCCGCCCACCGCGCCTGGCTAGCCAAGCTTGAAGGTCGGGCCAGACGTAAGCCGTTTCGTCCAGTGCGGTGCCGGCGAAACGTTCTTTTCGCTCCGCTCGGCGCACACCGCCCATGGCTTCGTAGAAGAAACGCGAAGGATTACCGCTCAAGACCCAGATCGCCGCGCTGCCTATCTTTCGGCCGGCCAAGACCTCGAAAAGACCGGTCAGCAAACGGCCGCCAATGCCATGGTTTTGCCAATCGCTGCAAACATAGAGGGTGAAAACCTCGCCCTTCATCGGCCCGATTCGGGCGCGGCCGCAGTTGCCGAAACCAACGATTTTGGGTCCCGCAGGTCCGACAACCTCGGCCACCAGCACCATATCGGCCCGTCGCGCCCCGCGTATTGCCGCGGCCCACTGCGCCGCTTGCCCGGCTTCGGTCATATGCAGCAGGTAGTCATCCGGCACCAAACCGGCGTAAGTAGTGCGCCAGGTCTCGACATGGACCCGCGCGATTCCCGATGCATCGCGGGGCGCCGCCGGGCGAAGGGAGATCGTCTCACTCATCCTGCCGCGCGGCATTCCAGAACGGCCACGAAAAATCCGTCGGTTCCATGCCGCGCCGGGGTCAGGTGCAGGCAATCTTCGCGGAAGGTTCCTGGATCCGGATCTTCGGTTTCCACCATCCCCAAGGTTTCGCTCCAAACTATTGCCGCCGGTCGCAAAGCGAATTCATCCTGCCGGCTCAAAAAGGCCTCGATCTGGCGTTCGTTTTCCTCCGGCAAGACTGAGCAGGTAACATAAACCAAACGGCCGCCCGGCCGCACCAGTGTTGCAGCCTTGTCCAGGGATTCCGCTTGGGCCGCGCGGTAGCGCGCAAGCCGGTCGGGGGTCAGTTGCCATCGTGCGTGAGGATCGCGCCGCCAGGCGCCGGAGCCGGAACAAGGCGCGTCGACCAGGACCCGATCGAATTTCCCGGCGAATTTCCCGGCGAATTTCCCGGTGAATTTCCCGGCCTGGGATTTCAACCAGTCCTCGCCTTGCAGAACCTGACGCTGGACCAAGCTCGCGCCGGCCCGGCGGAGGCGCGCCGCCGCACGGTCAAGCCGGGCTTGATCAATGTCGAGCGCGATCAATTCGCCTCGGTTTTCCATGCGTGCAGCCAGGGCCAGGGACTTGCCACCCGCCCCGGCACAGAGGTCCGCAACCGCCATGCCGGGTCGCGCGTCGCACATGAGGGCCGCAATCTGGGAGCCCGCGTCCTGAATCTCGACTAAACCCTCGCGATAGGCTTGGGTGTTCCTTACCGCCACCTGCCGGCCGACGCGTAAGCCAAGCGGCAGAAATGGAATGGGCGCGGCTTCAATGCCAGCTTGCGCCAGGGCGGCCCGAGCGGTGTCCCGGTCCGACTTGAGAGCGTTGACGCGAAGGTCGAGCGGCGCCACCGCGTTCAAGGCAGCCATTTCGGCCTCAAGATTGGGACCGAAGGCCTCCGTCAGGCGCGGCGCCAGCCAGGCGGGCAACTCCAGGCGAATCGCCGTGTCTTGGTCCGGATGATCGAGGCTTTGCCCGCCAAGGGCCGCCGCCAGCGTCCGCTCGCGGTCGTCCAGCTGCACAGGACTGTATTGCGCGCCATCGAAAAGAGTGCGCACCAAGTCCGCGCCTTGTTCCATCAACAAAGCGGCGATCGTCAAGTCCCGGCCGGCGGGTTCACCTGAGACCCCGTCAACACGCGCGCACCACCAGGAAAGCCGCGCGCGCCGACGCAAGATCGCATACACGCCTTCAGTGACCGCCCGGCGGTCCTTGGACCCCATGTAACGGCGCGCGCGCGTATAAGCATCCAGAACCCGGTCGGCCGGCTTCTCCCCCGCCCCGATCAAATCCAAAATCTCGATCTGGGCTTGGATACGGGCGGCGGGCTTCATCCCCTGTCAGCCGAAACCGCGTTACTCATTAGTCGGATAGTTCGGCGCTTCCTTGGTGATCGCGACACCGTGGACATGGCTTTCACGTAGGCCGGACCCGGTTATGCGTAGGAAACGGCAATTGCGCTGCATCTCGGCGATGCTCTGGTTGCCGGTATAGCCCATGGCGGCGCGCAGGCCGCCGGCAAGCTGATGGATCACGGTCTTGGCCGAGCCCTTGTACGGCACGCGGCCCTCGACACCTTCCGGGACCAGCTTCAGTTGATCCGCGATTTCCTGCTGGAAATAGCGGTCCGCCGAACCGCGCGCCATGGCGCCAACCGACCCCATACCGCGATAGGATTTGTAAGACCGCCCCTGATACAGAAAAACCTCACCAGGACTTTCTTCGGTCCCCGCAAGAAGGGAGCCGACCATGGCGCAATCGGCACCCGCCGCGATCGCTTTTGCCAGATCGCCGGAAAACTTTATCCCGCCGTCGGCGATGACCGGCGTGTCGGTCTTGCGGCAAACTTCCACCGTATCCAGCAAGGCCGTCAGTTGCGGTACGCCGACACCCGCGACCATGCGGGTCGTGCAAATCGAACCCGGTCCGATCCCGATCTTGACCGCATCGGCCCCGGCATCGACCAGCGCCCGGGCACCATCCCCGGTCGCGACGTTGCCGGCCACGACCTGGGTCTGATTCGAAAGCCGTTTGATCACGCCGACCGCGTCCAGCACACCGCGGGAGTGCCCATGCGCAGTGTCGATCACGATCACGTCTACCTGAGCATCCAGAAGAGCCTCGGCACGCGCGACCCCGTCCTTGCCGACCCCCGTGGCGGCCGCGACCCTCAAGCGTCCCTTCTCGTCCTTGGCCGCATCCGGGTAGGCCTGCGCCTTTTCCATGTCCTTGACGGTGATCAGACCGATGCAGCGATACCGGTCGTCGACGACCAGCAGTTTCTCGATCCGGCGCTGGTGCAATAGCCGCTTGGCTTCATCGGGATCGACGCCCTCGCGCACAGTCACCAGGTTCTCGTGAGTCATCAACTCGCTCACCGGCTGACGCTTATTCTCGGCGAAGCGGACGTCGCGGTTGGTCAGAATGCCGACGAGCTTGCCGTCCCGCTCTACCACGGGAATACCCGAGATCTTGTGCCTGTCCATGAGCTCGAGCGCGGCCGCCAGCGGTTGGTCCGGGTAAATGGTCACCGGGTTAACCACCATGCCGCTCTCGAATTTCTTGACCGCGCGCACTTCGTCAGCCTGACGCGCGATGTCGAGATTCTTGTGGATGACGCCCATGCCACCTAGTTGCGCCATGAGAATAGCCAAGCCGCTCTCGGTTACTGTGTCCATGGCCGAGGACAGCAAAGGTATGCCAAGCCGGATGGTCCGGGTCAGCCGCGTGTGCGTATCAGCCTGTTTGGGTAGGACGGCGGATTCCGCCGGCTCCAAAAGAACGTCATCGAACGTGAGAGCCACGCGTATATCCATGCCAATCCCCTGTGGGTGAGTGGCGCCGCATCATACACATCGGCTCTGGGTTGCCAAGGGCGACGCCCCGAAACCGCTTCAAGCCTGGGTATCCCCCCGCCCTCGAAACCCCGTCGCCACGACATACATTTCGGCCGATTCGCTGCGGCTGGCCGGCGGTTTGACGTGGCGCACGCTGGTGAAGCCTTGCTTCAAGCGGGCGAGCAGGCCGGCTTCGGTCCCACCCTGAAGAACCTTGGCCACGAAAGCGCCACCGGGGGCCAGGACCAGCTCAGCGAAGTCCAGAGCCACCTCGATCAGGCCCATGATCCGCAGGTGATCGGTTTTAGCGTGACCGGTCGAGGGCGCGGCCATGTCTGAGAGGACGACGTCGGCCTCACCATCGAGCGCTGTGCGCACCTGGGTTAATGACTCGTCCGACCGAACGTCCCCGGTTATCAGGACGGCGCCGGGAATCGGCTCGATTTCGGTGACGTCGATCCCGACCACACGGCCCTTGGGCCCGACCCGCTCCAAAGCGACCTGGGTCCAGCCGCCCGGCGCCGCGCCTAGATCGACCACGCGGGCGCCACGCTTCAAAAATTGGCCCTTGTCATCAAGCTGCGCCAGCTTGAAGGCCGAGCGCGATCGGTACCCCTGCCGGCGTGCCTCCGCGACGAATGGATCGTTGAGCTGTCGGGATAACCAGCGTCGCGACGACTCGCTACGGTTCCCGCCGGGCTTCAGTTTTTGTCCGAGTCCTCGGCCGGACCCGCCAACCGCCCCGCGTCGGCGATCGCCGCCTTTCCGGGCGCCCGGCCCCCGGCCCCCACGGGACCCGCTCATGCGGTCCGGGTCAAGCCCACTGACCGGAGAGCGGGCGAAACCCGGCTTGGTCGGGCGAAGCCTGTTGATCGCCCATCATGGTGTAGAGCAAGCCCTCCCGCAGTCCCCGGTCGGCCACGCGCAAGCGCCCGACGGGCCACATTCGGCAAACGGCCTCCAGGATCGCACAGCCGGCCACGACCAGATCGGCACGCTCCCATCCGATACAAGGATGGGCCCGCCTCGCCTCGTAGCTCATGGCGGCGATTTCCCCGCTGATTCGACGTACCGTCTCGAAGTCCAGATAACTGCCGTCTACGCGTGTGCGATCGTACCGCTTCAGGCATTGATGGACCCCGGCAAGGGTTGTCACGGTGCCGGAGGTGCCGAGCATCTGTAAATCCCCGCTCGTGACCAGTTTCCGAATGTCCTGTTTGGCCTCGAAGGGCGCCAGGGCCTCCTGCACTTCCGCGACCATGGTCTCGTAGGCACTAGCGGGAATATGCTCGCCGCCGTGTCTCTCGGCCAAGGTCACAACGCCGATTGAGATCGAATGCCAGCCACGCAGGCGTTGAGTATCGTAGCGCGCGCCGGGGCGCGAGGCTTGCTCGGCCCCGAGGACGTCCATACAGGCTATTTCCGTACTGCCGCCGCCGATATCGAACACCAGGGCATGAGCGATAGAATGATCGAGTAGCGGGACACAGCCGAAGAAGGCCAGACTTGCCTCTTCGTCGATCGAAATGATCTCAAGCTCAATGCCGGTCTCGCGCCGAACCCGATTCAAAAATTCGTCGCAATTGCTGGCGCGGCGGCATGCCTCGGTCGCCACGGCCCGCAGATGCGTTACCCCGCGGCGGCGGATCTTACCCGCGCAAACATGAAGCGCACTCAACGTTCGGGCCTGGGCCTCATCCGACAGGAATCCGCTCCCATTCAAGCCCTCGCCCAAGCGGACGATGCGCGAAAAGGCGTCAAACACGCGGAACCCCTCCCCGGCCCGCCGGGCAACCAAAAGCCGGCAGTTGTTCGTGCCCAAATCCAAGGCAGCGAACACCGATTCGCGTCCTTCGGCGCGGCCCGGGGCGCCGGTGTCGTTTTCGGCAGCGTATCTCGCCACGTCCGAAGCTCCCATCCCGCGGCTCTATGCCCGGCCGCGTTGTTGGGAGATATCCTAAACGCCATGCCCGCAAGTGCGCCAGAGCAGGAGTGTCAAATATCCGCAATGCGTGACATCTTGGCACCGCTCCGGCCCCGCAGGATACGGCTGAAGGCTAGCGGCAGCCGCGGCGCCAAACCTTGAGACACGCCGAAAGCGGTTGAATTCCCTAGCAAGGTCGGACTACATACATCTGGAATCGGCTGGTTTGAGTGCCGGTCCGCCTCGCCCCACTGGGGGATAGTTTAGCGGTAGAACTTCCGGCTCTGACCCGGACAGCCCTGGTTCGAATCCAGGTCCCCCAGCCAAGATGCATAGTCAGGCCGGTCGACCATTAGATCGAAGCGCCCCGACCTCCCTAGCGGACTACACCCGTCGGATGCGGATCGTCTGCCGTATCCGCTACTCCAGCCTCTTGGGTCCCGGTCTCGTCGGGCGTCTCCTTTTTGGCCGCCGACTTCTCGGCCTTCGCCTGGAGCCGCTCGGCTTTCTTCGCCGCCTTGCACTTTGCGCGCTGCGACCGCTCAAAACTGTAATTAGGTTTACGTGGCATTGCTGGCCTCTCTGGTTCCTTGCCGCACAATCACGCGGCTGTCCTTGCGCCCTATGGCCTTGGTTTTAGGCCGCGCGCCGGTCAACGCGCCGGGATCGCCGGCGCCACTTGTTGGCGCCAGGCGCCGACGGGCGCTCAGCGCCCTTACCCTTTTTGGCCGATGAAGGCACCGGTCCAACGGGTGCGTCGCCAATAACCTTCAACGATGCTTTGATCAACCGCTCAATCGAGCGCAACTGAGACCGCTCACTGGCATCACAGAAAGAAATCGCGACACCCGCGGCGCCCGCACGCGCGGTGCGGCCGATCCGGTGCACGTAGCTTTCGGGCTCGTTCGGCAACTCATAGTTAATAACGTGGGTGATATCGTCAACGTCAAGCCCCCGCGCGGCAATATCGGTGGCAACCAGCACGCGGGATCGGCCCCTGCGGAAATTTTCGAGCGCGCGCTGCCGGGCGTTCTGGGACTTGTTGCCATGGATCGCCTCGGCGCTGACACCGTCCCTTGAAAGCCGTTTCACCACGTTGTCGGCGCCGTGCTTGGTGCGGGTGAAAACGATGACCTTTGTCAGGTCGGGTGCTTTGAGAAGCTGTCCAAGAAGATCGCGCTTCGCGGGCGCGGAGAGGTGGTAGACGCGCTGCTCGACGCGCTCCACGGCCACGCTCTTGGCCACGATCTCCACGCGTTTGGGGTTGTTGAGGATCTCGCCGGCAAGCCTAGAGACCTCGGCCGGCATGGTCGCCGAAAAGAGCAGCGTCTGCCGCTCCTTGGGCAAGGTCGCCACAATCTTCCGCACGTCGCGGATGAAGCCCATGTCGAACATGCGGTCCGCCTCGTCGATGATGAGGTATTTGCAGCGGCCCAAATCGACATGGCGTTGATTCATGAGATCGAGAAGCCGGCCCGGCGTGGCGACCAGAATATCAATGCCGCGACGCGCTGCTTCGATCTGCGGGCGCTGAGCGACACCGCCCATGACCACGGCCTGGCGCATATGTAGATGCCGTCCATAGGTCTTGATGCTGGCGGAAATCTGGAGCGCGAGTTCACGCGTGGGCGCGAGGATCAGTGCCCGTGGCGAGCGCGGCATGGCCTTGAGGCCATCCTCGTCGAGATTCTGCAGAAGCGGCAGCGTGAAGGCCGCCGTCTTACCGGTGCCCGTCTGGGCGATGCCAAGCAGATCCTGGCCATCGAGCAGCAGCGGAATGGCGCGTTGTTGAATGGGGGTAGGGGTATCGTACTGTGCGTCTTTGAGCGCACGTAAAAGCCGCTCGGCAAGCCCGAGTTCGGCGAAATCTGAAACTGTCACTAATAATAATTCCTTGTTACGGTATGCTTGCGCGCGCAACAGCGCACGACAGGCCTAGGCCGTGTCGTTCTGTCCACGCGCACCTGGATCTAACGAAATTTGGGATGAAAAAATCTCGCAACAATAACGCCCTCGGAAACGGGGCGAATCGCGCGATCGCGAGAAATTCTACCGTTTAGATGGACCCCTGGGCCTCAAAAGTCAAGCCGTCTGGTGAAAATCCGACAACATGGTTAATGCCCTTGCTGAGCGGTCGCCGCGCAAAACCGGCGCAATGCGATGCCGGCCCTAGGCGCCGCTACCTTCGGCCAAGACCTGCCTCGCTTTCGACACGGTGCGGCGCAGGTCCGCCTCGACAAGACCGTCGACCCGCATAACCGCCTGGACGATAGGATCGGCGATCAGGTCTTCCAGGGCCGGTTCGCCCGTAAATCGATCCTGGGTGAGAGTATTGCAATCGGTCATGGCCAACCCCGTCATAAAGAGCACGTCCCGGGAACCGTCCCAGGCGCCGACCCGTAATATAGGAAAGTTTGCCGCTACTCGTCTGTGACGCCAGTCACACTTTGATGCGGCTACGCCTCGTCGCGGCGTCATACCACCGGTAAGATTCTGTTTTATCTCAATGTTCCGAGGCACTCTCCCCCATCGCATGCATTAACGTTTTCTTAATAACTACGATTAACTATGGTTAACGCGGTAGAGGACCTTCTTGGCCTGAGCCGCACCGTTGGCCTCGCAAATTCAAGGAGGTGGCGATGGCGAAGTGGATCTGGATTGTGGGGCTGGCGCTGGTTCTTAGCCAGAGACCTGACACGGGCGCTTCAGCCGCCGAAAACCCGACCTGCGACCAGCGCCAGAGTGTCATCGGACACCTAGCCAACAAGTACCAGGAAGCGACCGTGGCCATCGGGGTGACCAATGCCGGCGGTCTGGTTGAGGTCCTTTCGACCGGCGACGGCCTGACCTGGACCATCATCGTCTCGAACCCGGACGGGCTAACCTGCCTTCTGGCGACGGGCGAAGGCTGGCGAGCGATCCAAACCGATGGGGTGGAGTTCGACCCCCAGGCCTAGCCGGTCTTAGACCAACCCGAAGATCCGCGAACGGGGCCAACCCACTGAAGGGCCTGAAAACGCCTTCAGGCCAACCCCGATCGCGGATAAAGCGTAACGCCGCTGGCACCCGGTTTTAGTCGTTATCACCCTCCTTCATCATCCGGCCGCGGCGGCCCATGTCGTCGCGGCTGAGGACCCCGTCGCCGTTGCGGTCCATAAACTGGACCTTTCCGGCGAAAGGCTCGGTGAATTCAGCTTTGGTGACCGTGCCATCGCCGTCGGCGTCCAAATTCTGGAAGCGGTCGACCATGCGCTCACGCATGGCGTCGGACCAAAGAGCCTCATATTCCTTCAGGCTAAGCGACCCGTCGCCGTCTGTGTCGAAGCCGGCCAGACGGGCGGCGCGCGCCTGGTCGATCTCTGCTTGTGTCAATGAGCCATCGCCATTGCCATCGAAGCTATCGAACATACTCATCATGCCTTGGCCCCCGTAGCGGGCCCCGTGGCGGCCGCCGTATTCGCCTCCGAAGCGGCCCATCTGGCCATCCATATGGCGGCCTCCGCCCATGCCATGGCCGCCGTAGCCCATGCCGTAGGACGAGCCGCCTTGATAGCTCCCCTTCAAGCCGTGTGCCTGGCTGATACTGGCGATACTCACGCCGGCTAGAAGAACGGCGACGCTGGCGGCGATTGTGACCTTGGTTCTGGTTTTCATCTCATCCTCACTGGTAAAGGTTGGTGATGCTCTTGAACTTGGGACATGGATTTCGCGTTTCCATGGCGACGGCAGGCAAAATTGGTCGCAGATCGTCGCAAGTCGCCGCCGTGATACAATTGGATACAAATTCGCACCGCGTTGTTAAGCCGACCGGGCACATATTCACAATCAGGCCGTACTCGACATCGGATCAGAGAGTTATGGAATCAACGCCGCACATCCTGGTTGTCGACGACCACCGCGACATCCGCGACCTCTTGGCTAAATATCTGGCCAAGCACGGCCTTCGAGTCACGGTAGCCGATGGCGGCGCGGCCATGCGGCGCGCCATGAAGACCAGCGGCATCGACTTGGTTGTGCTCGACATCATGATGCCAGGCGAAGATGGCCTCAGCCTGTGCCGCCATCTTCGGGAAACCACCGACCTGCCGGTCATTTTGCTGACGGCCATGGCGGAGGAGACCGACCGTGTCATCGGACTTGAAATTGGCGCCGACGACTATTTGACGAAACCCTTCAATCCGCGCGAGTTGCTGGCCCGCATCAAGGCCGTCCTGCGCCGCGCGCAGAGCCTGCCGCGGTCACGTGGCGCGACGATCAATGAGCGCATCCGCTTCGACCGTTGGATCTTCGATCCAAACCGGCGCGAGTTGATTGACACGCGCGGCACCGCTACCCCCCTCAGCACGGCCGAGGCACGATTGCTGAGCAGCTTTCTCGACCATCCTGGGATGGTGCTGTCGCGCGACCAATTGCTCGACTTGACCCAGGGCCGCGCCGCTAAAGTGTTCGACCGGAGTATCGACAATCAGGTGAGCCGGCTACGTCGCAAGGTTGAGGCCGACCCAAAGAACCCAACCCTCATCAAGACCGTCTGGGGCGGCGGGTATACTTTCGGCGCCCAGGTCGAGCGCACATGATTCGCCTTTGGCCCCAAAGCCTCGCCGGTCAGATGATCGCCTTGCTGCTCCTGGCCCTCGTGGCGGTCCAGGCAATCAGCGTGCTGCTTTTTCTCGGCGAGCGCCAGCACGCGGTGCGCGCCGCGGATCATGCGCAAGTGTTGTCACGCACGATCTCGATCGTTCGCCTGCTTGGAGACATCCCGCCGGAACTGCACGAGCAAATCGTTGGGACTGCGAGCGGGCCGCGTTTACGCTACTGGCTTGCCGAGGCCAGCGCCGTCGACCCCCAGGATTCAGCTCAGCTGAACAATCCCATGCGCCGCCGCCTGGCGAGTATGCTTCGCGGCACGCAGGCACGAGAGGTCCTGGTCCAACTCGAAGACGCTGCACCCGGTAGTTTTGTGCCCTGGCGCCGCATGGGGACACAAGCTTGGCGTCACCCTATGCACCCCGGCGGTGCGGACGCCGATGACGATGACGGCGACGATAGTGCGGAGCGAGATCGCGACCCACGGCTCTGGCGAGACCGGCACCGCCGTGCCCCCCTAAGTCTGACCATCGCGGTGCAACTGGCAGACAGCCGTTGGCTCAATGCAACAACTTTGCTGCCACCCGCCTCGCCCGCCTGGGCCTGGCCCACTTTAGGCTGGCTCGCCCTGATGGCGGTTGCAGTCACGGTTATCGTCGTCTTTTCGGTCCGGCGGATCACGCGGCCTATGCGCGCCTTGGCTATTGCGGCGGAACGCTTGGGCCGGGGCGAAGAGGTTCCGCCTCTCCCGGAGGAAGGGCCGGACGATGTGCGCCAATCCACGCAGGCATTCAACGATATGGTCGAACGGCTACAGCGGTTCGTGCGCGACCGCACGCGCATGCTGGCTGCAATCAGCCACGATCTGCGCACGCCGATCACCAGCCTTCGGCTGCGCGCCGAGTTCGTCGAGGACTCCGAGGTACGGGACAAGATCCTGGAGACCCTCGCCGATATGCAGGAAATGGTTGAGGCGGTTCTGACCTTCGCGCGCGAAGATGCCGCGCGCGAGGAGACCCGGCCGGTAGAGCTACCGGCGCTGATCGCCAGCGTGTGCGACGACCTGGCGGACGGCGGCCTGGACGTACGCTTCGCGGACGCCGAAAAGGCACTTTACCATTGCCGGCCTGTCGCCTTAAAGCGGGCATTGAATAACGTGATCGGAAACGCGGTCACCTATGGCGGGCGGGCGCGTGTCGCCTTGGCAGACCTCGACAAAAATTACGAGATCACGGTCGAGGACGACGGCCCCGGCATCCCCGAGGCCGAGCTGGACCGGGTCTTTGAGCCCTTCTATCGCCTGGAAATCTCGCGCAGCCGGGAAACCGGCGGCGTCGGTCTTGGTTTGGCCATCGCGCGGTCGATTTTCCGGGGTCACGGCGGCGATATCACTCTGGCAAATCGGCCCGGCGGCGGCCTGCGCGCGACGATCCGCCTACCGAAGGTGCGCCGGGACGCCTGACGCCCACAGCACGGTTGTCAGATAGCGGGTGACCAGGCCAAATGCGAAGATGAGCGACCCGAGCGAGACTGGCCAAAGCCCGCCAAACTTCGACCAGGAGTTTCAGGCCCGCCTGCGCGACCTTTTCCTCTGGCGCCGGGACGTCCGGCGGTTTCGGCGCGATCCGGTGCCAGCCGCGACCGTGAGTGATTTGCTGTCGCTGGCGGTACTAGCCCCCTCGGTTGGTTACAGCCAGCCGTGGCGCTTCGTGGTCGTCGAAGACGCCGCCCGCCGCGCCGCGGTCCGCAAGAATTTCGCCCACTGCAATGCCGAAGCCCTAAACCAGCAGCACGGCGACCGGGCTGAGCTTTACGCCCGGCTCAAACTCGATGGCCTGGAGGACGCCCCGGTTCAGCTTGCGGTCTTCTGCGATGAGGGAACGCAAGCCGGACACGGCTTGGGACGCCGGACCATGCCGGAGACGTTGCGCTATTCCGTGGTTACCGCCGTGCATACCCTTTGGCTCGCGGCGCGTGCGCGCGGCATCGGCGTCGGTTGGGTCTCGATCCTCGATCCCCAGGCCTTGAGCCAGACTTTGGATGTTCCGGACGATTGGTCGTTGGTGGCGTATCTTTGCGTTGGCTGGCCCGAGGAGGAGCATCTCGATCCAGAGCTCGCGCGCAGCGGCTGGGAGGTCCGGCAGGCTTCCGCTGATACGGTATGTTGGCGCTAAGAAAATCTAGGAAATCAGGTTCAGCAAGTCGCCCAGCCTACGGTTTTCGGTCTCAATCACCTTGAGATTGGCCTGATAGTTGCGCAGGGCGTCGATCTGGTTGACCAGCTCGCGCTCCAGTTGAACATTCGGACGGTTCGCGAAGCCCTTGGCATCCGCGTCTGGCGCGCCGGGCTCAAATACCGAAAATGAAGCCGGATCGACGGGCACGGGGATGGCCTGCACACCGCCTCCGGCCAGCGACTTCAGGGCCACCTGACGCGGCACGAATTCACCGTCGCGCGGCTCAGCGCCAGGCTGGACACCGGTGCTACGCAGGTTGACGACATTACTGGCCGAGACCTCGAAGCGCTTGCTTTGGGCGGCCAAGCCGGACAAAGCCAGATTAAAGATCGGACTCATGGAACCTCCATTGGGCGTAATGGAAGCAGGGTAATAGGATTGAGAAAATTGTTCAAGTATTTGTTTTTATTATGTTTTTATATAAATTTCTATTGATGCGTACGATTCCAAGCTGACCTTTTCCCACCCTATGCGCTTGGCGCCGATCCGGGTTGCATATAACGCATCGACATATTCCTCGTAATCTTATTCTGAAGCGATATATACTGATCCGATATATAAATTACACGACATCGAGCCCGCCATGGATATTAGAACTCTTTGTCTCGGCGTGTTGAGCCGAGGCGACGCCACCGGATATGAGATCAAAAAGGCCTTCGAAGAGGGTCCCTTCGGCCATATCCATGCCGCGAGTTTCGGGGCCATATATCCGGCCCTAAGCGCCCTAAGCGACGCCGGCATGGTCCTCGGCACCGAGATGGCGCAGGAGAAGCGTCCCGACAAGAAAGTGTTCTCGATCACGGAGCGTGGGCGAACGGCCCTGTGCGAGGCCCTGATGGCGCCCCCAGGCGAAGACAAGGTGCGGTCCGACTTCCTGTTCATCCTGTTCTTTGCCCACTTCTTACCGGCGCCCCGCCTGGCAGACTTGATCGACCGGCGGATCGCTTGGTATCGCAACTGCCTGGAGCGCATGGAATCTTGCGATTGCGAAGCCGCCCGGCCCGGTGAAGTTTTCGTGCATGGCCTCGGCCTGGCCGTTTACCGGGCCGCCGCCGAGTATCTAGCCGCGAACCGCGATCGCTTACTTGAAGAGGTTTCCGCGGGCAGCCGCATGGTTGCCGAGTGAATCCGAGGAACGCCCAGCGTATAGCGGCGTATAACCTTTTACCTAATCCGCATAAGGCTCTTACCTAGATCGTATGAGAATCTTACCTAGATTTTATAAGAACCAGGCATCATGAAGCGCTCATTTCTCATCGCCGCGGTTTTGGCCCTTGTGGCCGTCGCCTGGATTGGGTCCGGCCAATTCGGCGATTCCGATCGGCCCAAGGCCAGCGAAAAACCGCCCGCGAACCTGAGTGCGGAGGAGACGCTTGCTTCTGTGCGCGTCCGGGTTCAGCAGGCGGAAGTCCGTCAGGCGCGCATTACGCTGCGCGGAAGGACCGAGGCGGATCGCAAAGTCAACATCAAGTCCGAAACTCAGGGCCGCATCGTCGAACTGGAGGCGGAAAAAGGGCGAAAGCTTTCCGCCGGCACGGTTCTAGCGCGGATCGCCGCGGACGAGCGTCCGGCCCGCCTCGTGGAAGCGAAATCTTTATTGGAACAGCGCCGAATCGAATTCGAGGCGTCAAAACGGCTTAACAAAAAAGGCTTCCGCGCCGAGACCCAGTTAGCGGCGGCGCGAGCGAACCTGGATGCTGCGAGGGCCGCTGTGAAGACGGCCCAGATGGCGATTGACGACATCGCCATCAAGGCGCCGTTCGACGGAATTGTCGTCGAACGCTACGTTGAGATCGGCGATTTCGTTGAAATGGGCGACCCCATCGCTCGCTTAATCGATCTCGACCCCTTGCTGATCGTGGTCCAGGTCAGCGAGCACGATGCGGGCCGCCTGACCGCGGGCACCTTGGCCTCGGCGCGCTTAATCACCGGACAGAACGTCGAAGGGATAGTCAGCTACATTTCATCGGAGGCCGATTCGGCAACCCGAACCTTCCGGGTCGAGGCCGAAGTCGAGAACGCCGACGGCAAATTGCCCGACGGCGTCAGTGCCGAGGTCACCTTGCCGCTCCAGCAAGTTATCGCGCATCGGGTATCGCCCGCGATTTTAACGCTCGACGAAGCGGGCCGCATCGGCGTCAAAACCCTGGGACCTGACAACACGGTAACCTTCATGCCGGCCCAAGTGATCGACGAGGAGCCTGCCGGTGTCTGGATCACCGGGCTGCCCGACCGGGTTACCTTGATTACCGTTGGCCAGGAATTCATCAGCGGCGGCCAGAAAGTACGGCCGATAGACGAAGAGACGCTTGCGCCCTTTGTGCATGGAACGGGCGGCGCCAACACCGCGGTCCTGCCCCGGGACGACGCGTCATGAATGCGATCATCGATGCCGCGATCGGCCGGTCGAGAACGGTGATCGCCAGCTTGCTGTTGATCCTGCTCGCGGGGAGCTACGCCTATGTGACCGTGCCCAAGGAGGCCGATCCAGACATCCAGATTCCGGTGCTCTACGTCAATATGTCGCACGAAGGAATTTCGCCTGGCGACGCGGAAAGCCTGCTTATCGAGCCGATGGAGCAGCAACTCCGCGATATCGAGGGTATCAAGGAAGTGCGCTCCACCGCGTTTCTCGGTGGCGCCAACGTCGTGCTTGAGTTCGAAGCCGGATTTAACGCCGACAAAGCGCTCGCGGACGTGCGCGAAAAGGTCGACATCGCGAAGCCCGAGCTGCCGGACGATGCGGACGAGCCGACGGTTCACGAGATCAACCTCAGCCTGTTTCCGGTCCTGGTCGTTACCCTCTCCGGCGACGTCCCGGAACGCACGCTGCTACGCTTGGCCCGCGACTTGAGCGACGAGATCGAGGGCCTATCCAGCGTGCTCAAGGCCCAGGTCGCGGGCGACCGCGACGAGGTCGTGGAGCTGCTCATCGACCCCTTGGTCCTGGAGAGCTACGGCCTGAACGCAGACGACATTCTCACCGCGGTGGGCCGCTCGAATCGTGTGGTCGCGGCCGGCGCGATCGATACCGGGCAAGGCCGTTTCGCGGTCAAACTGCCCGGCTTGTTCGAGACCGTCGAGGACATCCTCGACATGCCGCTCAAGGTCAACGGCGACGCCGTCGTGCGCGTGCGCGAAGTCGCGAACCTGCGCCCGACCTTCAAGGACCCTAAAGGGTTTGCGCGCATTAACGGCAAGCCCGCGCTCGCGCTGGAGATCTCCAAGCGAACCGGTGAGAATATCATTGAGACCATAGAAAGCGTGCGCCGCGTTGTGGAGTCCGAACGGCGAAATTGGCCGGCCGAAGTGGCGGTCACGTATAGCCAGGACAAGTCTACCGACATCCGCTCGATGCTCACCGATCTACAGAACAATGTACTGAGTGCGATTCTGCTTGTCATGGTCGTCGTCGTCGCGGCGCTGGGTTTGCGCACGGCGGGTTTGGTCGGCATTGCGATTCCGGGTTCTTTCTTAACCGGCATTCTGGTCCTCGCCGCGCTCGGGTTCACGGTCAATATCGTCGTGCTGTTCAGCCTAATCCTCGCGGTCGGGATGCTGGTGGATGGCGCGATCGTCGTGACCGAGTATGCCGACAGAAAGATGATGGAGGGAGAGCCGCCGAGAACCGCCTACGCCCTGGCGGGAAAACGCATGGCCTGGCCCATCACGGCTTCGACCGTGACCACCTTGGCTGCCTTCATGCCGCTTTTGTTTTGGCCGGGAATCGTTGGCGAGTTTATGAAGTACCTGCCTATTACGCTGCTCGCGACGCTTACAGCCTCTTTGTTCATGGCCCTCGTTTTCGTCCCGACCTTGGGTTCGATTTTCGGAAGACCGGGCGGCGGCGTGGATAAGTCTAGGATGAAGGCGCTTGCTGCCGGGGATACCGGGAACATTGACCAAGTTGGAGGCTTCACCGGCAAATACGTGCGAGTCCTGCACGCGGCTCTGCGCCATCCCGCGAAGGTATTGATAGCCGCTGTAATCCTCCTTGTCGCCGCGCAGGTCGCTTATGCGAACTTCGGCCGCGGGGTCGAGTTCTTTCCGGATGTCGAGCCCGATAATGCGGCGTTACAAGTCCATGCCCGGGGGAACCTTTCGATCCAGGAGCGCGACGCTCTTCTGCGCCAGGTAGAGAACGTAATTCTCGATCTGCAACGCGAAACCGGGGAAATGCATTCGATATACGCCGTCAGTGTTGCCTCATCCGGAGTCGAACGGGACGAGCCCGAGGATTTGATTGGCACGGTCCAGCTTGAATTCACGGATTGGTACGCGCGCCGCCCGGCCGATGAAATTCTGTCCGATATACGGGCGCGAACGGCCCCCCTAGCGGGTGTGATCGTCGAACCGCGCAAACAGGAGGCCGGCCCACCGGTTGGCAAACCGGTTCAAATCGAGATCGGGTCGGAGTACCCCGACCTGATCGAACCGACCGCAAAACGCGTTGCCGCGGCCTTAGAGGAAATAGGTGGTTTCGTCGACGTCGAGGATGGCCGGCCGGCGCCGGGGATCGAATGGGAAATCCAAGTCGACCGCGCGCAAGCCGCGAAGTTTGGCGCCGACGTGACCTTGATCGGCAGTTATGTGCGTATGATCACCAACGGCATGAAGCTCGGTGACTACCGTCCCGACGGCAGTAACAAGGAAGTCGATATCGTCGCGCGGCTGCCGGCCGCAGATAGAAACATCACGCAGCTCGATCAGATTCGCGTGCAAACGGCGATGGGCATGGTGCCGATCTCCAACTTCGTCACCCGTACCGCCAAGCCGAAAGTCGGGTTGCTCCGGCGCGTGGACGGCCGGCGCACAATGACGGTGAAGGCGGACGTGGCGCCCGGCGTACTGGTCGACAACAAGGTCGGGGAAGTCCGCGCTTGGCTATCGGCCGCGGACATCGACCCGCGCATCACAGTATCCTTCAAGGGCGAAGACAAGGAACAGCAGGAAGCGCAACAATTCCTGGTCAAAGCCTTCGGTATCGCGATTTTCCTGATGGCCATTATCCTGGTCACACAATTTAACAGCTTCTACAGCGCGTTTCTGATCCTGTCCGCCGTCGTCATGTCCACGATCGGCGTCATGATAGGCCTACTGGTCATTGACCAACCCTTTGGTATTGTGATGTCCGGAATCGGCGTCATCGCGCTGGCCGGCATCGTGGTCAACAACAACATCGTCTTGATCGATACCTTTGATCGATTGAAGCACACAGCACCGACGCCGACCGAAGCAATTCTGCGCACCGGCGCTCAGCGCCTGCGCCCAGTGCTCCTGACGACAATCACCACCATCCTGGGGCTCACGCCCATGGTGCTGGGCATGAACGTCGATTTTATCTCGCGCGAGGTCCTGCTTGGCGCCCCCTCTACTCAGTGGTGGCGCCAGTTGTCGACCGCCATCGCCTTTGGCCTGACGTTCGCGACCGTGCTGACCCTGATCGTGACACCCTGCGCCCTGATGCTGCGCGCCAACGTCGCGGCGTGGCGCGACCGGCGGCGGGAGGCCAGGCGCGGCGCGGGCATCAAACCACCCCTGCCCGCGCAGCTAGCACAGCCCGAGGCGGCCGAATAATACCAAGGGTCGGCCTATTTCGTTACGTGTATTTCTTGACCGCCCGTGCGATTTCGCTCAACAACTGAGTGCCCACTTCACCGCCACCGCCTTGAACCCGGTTCTTGAACACGGTTTGGATCGCGTTGACGTGAGCTTCGATCAACTTGAGTGTGTTGTTGGTGATTTTCATTTCAGGGTTCTCGGTGGCATGGAACAGCGACATGCCAAAATCGGTAATCAGCGGGTAGTCGAATGTGCTTCCCTGGCCGTGCAATTCATGCGCGATAGCATTTATGTTGGCGATGTTCTTCCGGTTGGTCTTGGTCGGCTCCGTTGCCGGTGCCAGCTTGGCCAATGATTGAGACATAGACTCGATATGCTTCTCCACCCAATCGGCGTAGTCCCCAACGAGATCTTGAATTCTCGCCTCCATCGCGAGGATTACTTGCGGATCGAACTCGACGGGTTTCCGCATCGCGTTGGGGCCGAGTTTTTTACGTATCCGGTTATCGGGGTGAAAATAGATCGCGCGCACATCGTCGCGTAGCGTGCGCACATCCGATTCAGGAGTCACGGTCTGAACCTGCTCCGGCGTCGTCGCGCGCCGCTCCACGGACACTTTGGTAACTGAGTGCCGCCGGTTGGGGCCGAAGTATCCTTGCGCCAAGACATATTGGCGGTTTTTGTTGACAACCAGCAGTATGTGTTCCGCCAAGGAGTTTGCCGAGAAAGGCTTGGCGAGGATTCCGGATACGCCGGAATCGCGTGCCTCTCCCACGACGTTCTTGCTGGCGACGCCGGAGACCATGATGAAGGGCACGAAACGGTCCGGCGCTCCCTCGCCGGTACGAACCCAACGCAGGAACAGATTTCCGTTTACGCCCGGCATCATATAATCGGACAGGATCAAATCCACCTGCCCTAGGGAGGCTTCGACCGGATCGGTGCGGCTCAATTTCAGGCGTTCGATCGCGCTTGCGCAATCCGCCTCGACAACAATTTTTTTGATCCCCATTGCACCGAGCGTTGTCGTTAACAACTTACGCATGAACGCGTTGTCATCGACAACGAGCACACAAATCTGGTCCCAATTTAGATCTAGCATCGCCGTTGATTTCGGTTCGCCGCAAAGAGGAAGAAGAAAATAGTAACGAAGCTCAGTTCACGTAGGCTTAACGTTACTGCTCCGCGCCGGTCTCATACTTATGTATGTTATGCCGCTTCAATAGGCGGCGATACACGATCACTGCAACCGGGATGCTCGCAAAGTACGTGAGCCCCAACACGCCGAGCGTCACCCAAGGCGTGCCAATCAGAAATGCCGCTAGCGCACCAACGCCGATCAGCGCCAGTCCGACATAGCTACGCGGTATTTTTACACGCTTGGCGGAAAATGTGGGGATCGTACTGACCATCAGCGCGGCGACCCCCGCCACCACAAAACCGTTAAACCACGGGGACGCCAATGCCCCCTCTCCCAACTCGAAACTGAGGACCATGGGCAGAAGGGCTAACCCCGCCCCCGCCGGCGCCGGCACGCCGGTAAAAAAGCGCTCAGCCCAGGGGTACGGCTTGCTCACGCCGGTATTCACATTGAAGCGCGCGAGCCGCAGGGCGCACGATACCGCGAATATCAGAGCCAGAGCCCAGCCAATTCCGCCGGCTTCATTCAGCGACCACAGGTAAACGATCAATGCGGGGGCGACCCCAAAGCTGATCGCGTCGGCAAGGGAATCGAGCTGCGCGCCAAATTCGCTAGTCGACCCCATGAGGCGCGCGATCTTGCCGTCCAGCGCATCCATGACCATCGCGAACACGATGGCCGCGATCGCCAGCTCCCACCTCTCCAGAAGAGCCAGACGCACCGCCGTCAAGCCGGCACAGAGGCCCAGGAGCGTGAGAGCATTCGGCACCAGACGGCTGACCGTCAGAACCGGGAGACCGGAACGCCGCCGCCGTGGCATTTACCGAGCCTCTCCCGGCCGGGCCGGTTCGTCGGAGTTCAGGTCCGCCACGACAGTTTCTCCGCCGATCATCCGCTGGCCCACAGAAACAAGCGATGCAACGCCGGCCGGCAGATATATATCGGTGCGGCTGCCAAATCGAATGAGGCCGAAGTGTTCTCCAGCCCTCACAACCTGGCCGTCACGTAAATTGCAGACAATCCGGCGCGCGATCAGACCGGCGATCTGGACGAAGGCAACATGACGGCCGTCTTCCAAGGTCATGCGCACGAGTTGACGCTCGTTTTCTTCGGACGCTTTGTCGAGCGAAGCGTTCAGAAACTTGCCGTGATGATAAGACAGGGCCGTGATTGTGCCGTCGCAGGGCACCCGGTTGATATGCACATCGAAAACGCTGAGAAATACGCTGACCCGCGTTACCGCTTGCGTCCCCATGTCCAGCTCGGCCGGCGGCGCCACCTGGTCCACGGACGAGACCAAGCCATCGGCCGGACTCACCGCCAAGCCTTGGCGTACCGGCACAATGCGCTCCGGGTCCCTGAAGAAAAAGATGCAGAAAGCCGTCAGGAGAACGGCGATCCATGCCAGCGGCGGGAAAAACAAAAAAAGCCCAAGGGCCACGATGGCGCTTGCGGCAATGAAGGGCCACCCGGCGCGATGTATGGGTACCAAAAAGTCCTTCAGCAAATTATGTCCTCGTCAGTTTCCGTCCAGGGATCGGTGGGTTGAAAGCCTAGGCTAGCCTGTAGGGCCAGCAAGGTATACACGCCGAATCGCATTCCGCCCCGATTTTACTCTACCTTAATGCCAGCCGTGCTATCGCAGCCAAGCCATGACGCATGGAGAGGGAATTGGACCCTTCGCCCCCCGAAGACGGCACGGACCCTGCCGTCGATTCCGAAGATCTGCGGGCCACCTTGGCCCTGGTCGCCAAATCAGGCGAAACCTTTCAGATCGGCGATTTCGAAATTGACGAAAACGGCCGCCTGCGGCCGCGCCCCGATGGCGCGCCCATCGCATTCGGGTTCTCCTATCGCGGCGTCGACTTTATGGCAAATGTCGATACCGGACCCGCGCCGCGGATCAGCCTGGACGCCGAACTCGGCAAGCTGCCCTATCGGGCGGAAATCGGCGAGCGGCGGAAGCTCACAAGGCGAATCGTCAATGCCACCCGGAACTTACCGCGCGGCAGGATTAGCCTGTCCGAATCGCACGATATGCATCTGACCGCGGAGATGGCGGCGCTCACGCCGCTGACCCCCACAAGCATCCTGTCGGCGCTAACCGCCATCCTACTCGACTTCAAGCCTTATCTGGACCTCTTGCACGAGGTCATGCTTATGCCGTCAAACCCCAGCCTGGAGCCTCCGGCCCCGGAAGTTCCGGCAACCTGAGGTCCTCAAGGGCCGCGCACGCGCTCAATTCTGCGCTGGCACCACAAATATCTGGCCGGGGTATATGAGATCCGGATCGCCGATCTGGTTTTCATTGGCGGCGTAAATGACCGAGTAGCGCACACCCTCCCCGTAAACGCGCCGCGCGATCCGCCACAGGCTATTTCCAGGTTGGACGATCACCGCCGTCTCGTCGCCCGCGGCCGCCAGGAGGCTCGCCCGCGAGAACGGCGATTCGACACGCGCGACGACTTGGCCAGCCTTATCCACTTGGTCGATACGCAGGGTATGCACGCCGAAGGGTACTTCGCCTTCCAACTGGGCGCGCCAACGGCCGTCGGGCGCAATCAGCGTACGTCCCGCCGGGCGGCTATCCAAATACAGGATCAAAACGACCCCCGCCGCGCCACGGCCACCGATCACGGCGCGGCCCTCATCGTCGTAATCGACCGTTTCAAGCAGCAGCGCCTTGTCGCCCAAATTGCCTGGAACCGGTTCCGGCGCTTGAATGATCCGGCTGGGCCCCGTGCCCGTGCGCGGCATGAGCACGGCCAGGGGGCGCACGGTTTCAATTGGCTGGTCGGGTAAGGGCGAGACGCTTGCAGAGGTCGGAACCTGGCTCGCCGCGCTGGAGGTCGCGGCTTCGACGGCGCCCGTCGGGCTTGCCGCGGCGTCCGGCGGCGCCGTAGCAGGGGCCGGAGTCTTGTTCTCGGCAACCAGCGCCGGCGCCGGCACGGATACCACAACCACGTTCTCGGACAATAGGATCTCGCCCGAGGTCAAGCGGGATTCCAAGCTGAGCTCATGGGCGCCGGGCGCAAGCGGCACACGCAGGACGATCACCCACTCGCCATTTGGGTTGGTCAGGATTTCGGCCAAACCTTGCGACCCGTCGATCAGGCGTACGGTACTGCCTGGCGTGGCCCGGCCGGCCAACACCGCCTCACCGCTCGGCTCTACCCTCACGACATCGAAACTTGGCAGGATCGCCACCAATCCCGTGTCCCGAGGCGGCGCGACTTGCCGGGTCTTCACACTCGGTTTTGTGGCCGCGGGCGTTTCGCTTGGCGGAGCGGCCGACGCCGGATCCTGCGGGGCTATGCGCGCGATCACAGGCTGATTGTCTTGCTTGAGCGCCGGCTCCGCTTTGGCGGGCGCCTGAGCGGCCTGCGGTTCCGGATCGGTTTTTGGCGCCTGCGAGGTTTCGGGGCCCGGTGCGGGTTCCGGGGCGGGTTCCGGCGCCGGTTCCGCCACAGCCTCAGGCGATTTCGCGAGATCGCCTTGACCGCCGGCGGCCACGGGCTCGACCTGAGCAATAACCGGCGCGTCCGGATCGGCACGCATCCACCAAAAGTAACCGAGCGCGCCAAGCAAGATAAGAGCGGCCAAGCCGACAATAAGCCCCGTACGATTCAATTGCGAATCCTCTAAATGTTTGAAGGCACCCTAGTATACAGGTGGATCAGGCGCAATCTCGCCCAGAGACCGCTGCTTTTAGGGCCCGCACGCCCTAAGGCCCTGCCCCCGGGCCGCTTATGGGGGGCAAACCGAATATATAACGTGCGACGGCTGCGCGATCCTCGTCACTCAGGAAACCGGTGCTTTCCTGTATCACGTCGGTCATCGCGCCGCCCGCAAAATCGCCGTCCGGCAAGAACCCGGTTTTCAGAAAATAGGTTAGATCCGATTTGCTCCAGTCACCGATTCCGTTACCTGGATGGGGCGTAACATTCGGCACCTTCTTACCCTCGGGGCCGACCGGGTTCCCGGCCAAGCGCCGTTCCCGGTCGACCGCGCCGAGAAAATTGCGCGGCGTATGGCACTCGCCGCAATGGCCGAGGTTTTCAACTAGGTACGCCCCCCGGTTCCACTGCGCGTCCTTGCTCGGGTCCTCGATCCGGCGCCCCTCGGTGAAGAACAAGAGCTTCCAAGGCCAAAGGGCGAAGCGAAACCCGAAGGGAAACTTCAAGTCATGCGCCCGGTTCGGCGTCGCGACCGCCGGGCGGGAGAACAGATAGGCTTTCAAGTCGCGCATATCGCGCTCATTCATGCCGGTATAGGAGGGATAGGGGAACGCGGGGTAGTAGTGACTGCCGTCCGGGGCCAAGCCTTCGCGCAGCGCCGTAATGAAATCCGCATCCGACCAGGCGCCGATTCCGTGGACCGGGTCCGGCGTGATGTTCGGCGTATAGAAGGTGCCGAAGGGCGTCGGTAAAGCGCGTCCTCCGGCCAGGGGAGCGCCCTTGTTCTTGGTATCCGTATGACAAGTCAAGCAGCCGGCGGCGCGAAAGATGTACTCGCCACGGGCCACGGCGGGTTCGGCGCCCGCCGCCGGCCCGGCCGCCAAGGTCGCGAGACCCAGATGAAATAGGGCGGCGGCCGCCCAGATAAAGGGCCGGCCGCCGCAAGCTTTCCGGCCCGGAGACCGCGTCACGAGACGGGTGTCTATTTTTCCTCCGCCCGGAACGGCTTGTGGCATCCGCCGCAAGCTTTGCCGAGCTCTTGCAGGCCGCCACCGAAGGCCGCGGGATCGCCGGCCTCGGCGACCCGGACCAGATTGGCGCTGGCGGCTTGGAAAGCCTTTACCGCCGCATCGAACTTCGCCCGGTCTTCCCAGATCGCCGGAAGCGCCCGGGTCTTCTCCTGCATCTTGTTGTCGGTACCCTTTGGAAACAGCTTCGAAACCAGCTTGCTCATTTCCTGGATGCCGCGCGCATGGGCGGCGACATCGCCGGTAAAGCTGACCTCGCCCTTGACCACGCCGGCGATAGCGCCGGTGTGTCCGCCAATGGCCTTCATGACCGCTTGCCGGTACTTGATAACGTTCTGCGGCTCTTCGGCCGCAAAGGCCTGACCCGCCGTCGCAAAGATCAGTCCAAGAGTAAGGATAAAAATAGCATTTCTCATACTTGCGCACTCCACTGTTTCCATGGCGGTAAGGTACCGGCCGAGATATTGGCCGTCCACCCCGTGCCACGCTATCTTGTGCATCGAGAGCCCCGATGGCGCCGATTTCACGAAACCGTGAACAAAGAAGAGGCCCCGCGATGTCTGAAGTGAGCGCGCTTTGTGTCTATTGCGGATCGTCAAGTGCCGTCGATCCCAAACACCTAAGCGCCGCGCGCGAAACCGGCCGCCAAGCCGCCGAACGCGGGATCGAGATCGTCTTCGGCGGCGGGCACGTCGGCATGATGGGGGCCCTCGCCGATGGCGCGCTGGCCGCGGGCGGGCGGGTCACCGGCATTATTCCGGAAATTCTGATGGCGAAGGAAGTGGCTCATGCCGGCGTGAGTGAGATGATCGTGGTCGATTCGATGCACACTCGGAAACGCAGGATGTTCGAGCACTCCGACGCCTTCTGCGCCCTGCCCGGCGGCATGGGCACGCTGGATGAGACCTTCGAGATACTGACCTGGAAACAATTGGGCCTGCACGACAAACCGATCGTGCTGGTCAATCTCGGCGGCTATTGGGACACGCTTCTGGCGATGCTGGAATACCAGACTACGGCGCGCTACGTCCGGCCTGAACAAATGGGATTGTTCCGGGTCGTGGAGCGCGTCGAGTCCATCTTCGACGCCCTGGCGGCATCGCCGGCGCCCAAGACCCCGGGCGACAGCAAGCGGTTCTGACCCGAGGTCCTGGAAAATTGTCGCGCGGGCGTGTTTACCTGTTGCTGAATCCTTAGGTCACCGACTCATAAACGAAAGTTCGTCATCCCGGACTTGATCCGGGATCCATCGTGCCGTAATCCGGGCGTTTGACAGGCGGAGACATGGATCCCGGATCAAGTCCGGGATGACGATGAAAACCTAATGCCAGGAACCTCCGTTCGACTTTACTAGAGCTGTAACTGCAAATGCGGCCGGCCGTCGGAGGTCTTTTCGGCTGACTTGCCGGTGCGATCTATGGTGCAAGTCACCCGCTGTCTAAAGGCCGAGAAGCTGTCGAAGGTGACCACATCGACCGCTTCATCGAAGTGAAGCGTCACGCGGAACCGGCCCGGCGGCGTCAAGGCCTGAACCCCGATGACCTCGGCCTCGAAGGCTTGATTGAGGTAAAGTCCGCGCACCTGCGCGCCAACCGCCACCGGCGTCGCTGGCGGCCGGTTTCCGGCGGCCGCGTGGAGGGTATTCCAATCGCTGTAACCGTGCTGATGCGCGAGCAGCTCCAAGGCCTTGCTGTGACTGATCGCCTTGCCGTCCGTTTCCAGACTGACACGCAAGCGTTTAGCCTGGGTTTTTAAAGCTTCAAGTGAGGGAAGAAGTGACGATCCGTCCAAGAGGGCGCCTCCTGCAGTGTTGGCATGCGGGAGATAAACGGCGCTCGCGTTACCATCGGCCCGCATGTCACTGAAATCGGCGGATCGGAACGGAAAAAAGGCTTCACCACAGCTTTCGCCTGCGAGCGGCAGGGGCCTTTACCCAGGGCATCACTTAAGCAGCAGGTGCCGCGTTGTCAACTAACGGCCAGGAACAGTATTGGGTCAATTTTATCAAGGCCATCTAATAACAAACAATAGTAATACCATTGTCTACTGGACTGAATACATTATCCGCCGATGGTTCGTTAAATCTACTCCCAAGATGATGACAAAATGTGTAGTAAAAATAATAGATAGTCACATATCTATTATATATATAACAATATTAAATAGTGCATCTTTTGTCCTCTAAGTGTATATTTTAGTATAAACTCAAGTAAGAATTTGTAACGATTGACTATTAATTCATATTTTTGTCGTATGCCTCCAGCCATGAGAATGGAACCCCAACAGCGCGCTTATAACCTTTCGCACCTTGAGGTCGTTGTCGTTGATGACTGCCCCATAATGGTGAAACTGCTGGGCATGATTCTGAACTCGATGGACATAAAGAAGCTGCATTGCACGACAGATCCCGTAATAGCATTGAACGAAGTCTCTAGGTACCGGCCCCATCTCGTTATCACCGACTTACTTATGGATTCGGTCGACGGCCTAACGATCGCGAAGGCGATTCGCTACTGCCAGGACGATGAACTTCGCTGTACACCTATTTTTGTCCTGTCCGGATTCACGGACAAGCAACATGTGCTCCAGGCACGAGATGCCGGGGTCAATGAAGTGCTTGCAAAACCCCTTTCCGCCAGAAGAATCTATCGGAGAATTTGCAACCTCATAGAGCGGCCACCGAGATTTATCGAAACGGCTTCTTACTTCGGGCCCGACCGGCAGGCTTTGCAGGAGAGCTTTTCGAATTCAGACCGACGAACAATGCAAGTCGTCGAGGAAGACACCGAAAACCTGCAAATCGATGTAGACTAGCGGGCCAGGACGAGGTGGCTGTCGTGTCGGCCCACCAATCCGGCAATTGAAGGGATGCCAATGAGCAGCACTTGTGCAAAGAGGTACTCTTCACCTCGGAATCGGATCGCAGATTGTGCGAGCCGCGATGATGGGCCGGATCTCGAAACGATTCTGGCTCGGGTCAGGGCGGGCATTGAAGAGCTTAAGCAGGAATACCTGGGCGAAGCTCGGGACGAGCTTGCGGAACTTAGTGCAAGTGTCAACTTGGCACAGAAATCGGTCGGCACTGAGCGAAGCAAGGCGATCAATCGCATCTTTCGGATCAGCCATGATCTGAGGGGTGTGGCTGGTTCTTTCGATTACCCGCTCGTTACTCAGATCGGATCGTCCCTCTGCAGTATGATCGAAAAAATGAACGCAATTGGCCCGCTCGAACTCGCGGTCATAGATTTACATGTCGGGGCGATGAAAGTGATCATATCAAATCGAATGACTGGCAATGGTGATACAAAGGCGAGTGAATTGATCAGCGGGATTGATGCGGCGGTGAAAAAATGTATTGAGAAGCCTGCGGCCTGGTAGAACGCACCAACTTTCCAGGCATCACCAAAGTGATGCGTGGAGTGAACGCGTCGCCGTCCGTTTCCAGACTGACACGCAAGCGTTTAGCCTGGGTTTTTAAGCTTCAAGTGAGGGAAGAAGTGACGATCCGTCCATGAGGACGCCTCCTGCAGTGTTGGCATGCGGGAAATAAACGGCGCTCGCGTTACCATCGGTCCGCATGGCACTGAAATCGGCGGATCGGAAGTTCACCGGGGTCGAATTTCCATCGGGCAAATGGCTCAAATCGACCGATAGTGTTGAAAATCTCTGGCTTGCACGGATGACTCAGCTCGTAGCTCGTAGCTCGTAGTAGTAACCTGCCAAATGTATGCAGCATTCTGGATGAACCCATTCGGCGTTACCTGGGCTATCGGGCCGCGTTCAGGCTTTCCTCCGCCTCACGCATCAAGGTCGCGACCAAGTCGGCCGCAGGCAGGGCGCGGGTTAGGGCGGCGGACTGTCCCGACCACATGGACAGGGTATCGCCGATATCGGGCGCGGCGGCGTCCTTGCGCAGGGGCGCCAGAAGCGAGGTCTGCGCCGGATAGGGCGCCGCCTCGGCTTCGATATCGGAGAAGTCCTCGATCAAGCGGTTGCGCAGACCACGGGCGGGCTTGCCGCTGAACAGGCGGGTGACGGCCGTGCCGTCGTCGGCGCCGGCCGACAACGCCGCCAGATAGGTCGGATTTAAACCCGTTTCGGGGCAGCGCAGGAAGGCGGTTCCGATCTGCGCCACGCTGGCGCCCAAGACCAGCGCCGCGGCAACGCCGCGCCCGTCGGCGATGCCACCGGCGGCGATGACCGGCACCTGCACGGCTGAGACAACTTGGGGCAGCAAAGCGAAGAGACCGGGCTGGCTGGCCGGGTCCGCACCCATGAAAGTCCCGCGATGACCGCCCGCCTCCAGCCCTTGCGCGATGACGGCGTCGGCGCCGTTCGCTTCCAGCCAGCGCGCCTCGGCAACGGTCGTGGCGCTGGACAGCACCAGCGCCCCCGTGTCCTTGACCGCGCTT
>JAJFGN010000070.1 GCA_021776115.1 Kiloniellaceae bacterium
CTTAGCCCTGCCCCGGCCTTGCGTGCAGGTGGACGTCGGCGGCGCCGTGGCGGGTTAGGATGTCGCGCGCCTTGGCTTGGCGCTCCGCGTCCACGGCCCGCACCCAGAGCAGAAGCGCGCCCGACTCCAGTGCCCGGGCAAAGCCTTCGGTATGCGGGGTCGCCCGAATCGTGGTCAGGAGTTCGGCCAGGGCCGCGCCGGTGAAACCGGCGGCGACGGCGGCGGAGATGGCGGCTCCGACCGGGCCGGTGGCGATGCCGATCAGGCCGGCGGCCGTGATCGGTCCGACATAATTGACCTCGCCCGCGAGGCCCGCCAGCGCCTCTTGCCAGGCCTCGCCCGGCGATCCGGCGGCGCTGATCGATTCGTGGGTGTCCAAGACCGAAAGGTCGGTATGCTCGAATCCGGCGGCCAGCAGCTCCTTGACCGCCGCCATGAAGGGGTCGCGCGCGGCGAAGCGCCCCACTATTTCGCTGACCGTGGCGCTGTTGATCGAGTCCCGATCCTGGCTCAATGCCGTACCTCCCATTCGTGCCGCCGCGCTGACGGTTGCGCGGCCTCCATTGTGCCCCGTCTTGCCGGTCTTGCCTAGCCTGGCGCGCGCCGTGCTACCTTGGCTGCAACGCGCCCGCAACCCCGAGACATCGCCCCTTGTCCGATCCCACGATTCTGTCGACAGACGCGAAAAGCCCGGCCGAACCGCCGAAGGCTTCGCCGGCTTCCGCGCCGCCGCCAGCGGTGGGCGACCCTACGCCGATGATGGCGCAGTATTTGGAGATCAAGCGCGCCCACGCCGAATACCTGTTGTTCTATCGCATGGGCGATTTTTACGAGATGTTCTTCGAGGATGCGAAGAACGCCGCCGCCGCGCTCGACATCGCGCTGACCAAGCGTGGCCAGCACAAGGGCGAGGACATCCCCATGTGCGGCGTGCCGGTTCATGCCGCCGACGGTTATCTCTCGCGCCTCATCCGCAAGGGCTTCAAGGTAGCCATCTGCGAGCAGATGGAGGACCCGGCGGCGGCCAAGAAGCGGGGCGGCAAGGCGGTTGTGCGGCGCGACGTCGTGCGCGTGGTGACGCCGGGCACGATCACCGAGGACGAGTTGCTGGATGCCCGCGCGCATAATTACCTGGCTGCGCTGGCCGAGGCCGGCGGCGCGCTCGCGCTGGCCTGGCTCGATGTCTCTACCGGTGAGTTTTTGACCCAGCCGGTCGCCGCCGGCGGTCTCGGCGCCGCGCTGGCGCGTCTCAATCCGGGCGAAGTTCTGTTACCCGAACGCCTCCTGCAAAAGGCCGAGCTCTTCGAGGTCTTCGGTGAGTGGAAAGCGGTGCTCGCGCCCCTGCCCTCCGCGCGCTTCGACAGCGACAACGCGCGCGCACGCCTGGAGACGGTTTACCGGATCAAGGCGCTGGATGCCTTCGGCGAATTCTCGCGCGCCGAATTGTCGGCCGCTGGAACCCTGCTGGATTACGTCGAGCTCACCCAGAAGGGCCGCCTGCCGCGCCTAGCGGTTCCGCGCCGCCTGGCCTTGGGTGCGGTGATGGAAATCGATTCCGCGACCCGGCGTAACTTGGAGCTGACCGCCGCCCTGACCGGCGGACGGCAAGGCAGTCTGCTTGCAACCATAGACCGCAGCGTGACCGGCGCCGGCGCCCGCCTGCTGGCCGCGCGCCTGGCCGCGCCCTTGACCGATCCGGGTGCGATCGCGGCCCGTCAGGATTTGCTCGCCTTTTTCGTGGCTGAGGCCCGCCTGCGCGACGATCTGCGTACGGCGCTGCGCCGTTGTCCCGATGTCGAGCGCGCGCTGTCGCGCCTCACGCTCGGGCGCGGCGGTCCGCGCGACTTGGCCGCGGTGCGCGACGCCTTGAACCAGGCATCGGCCGTGCAGAGTCTCCTCGGCGCCGACGCCGCGGCCGCGCCGCCGGCGCGCTTGAGCGCCGCGGTGCGCGATCTGGGAGAGCACTCCACGCTGGTCGATCGTCTGGGCCGCGCGCTCGCGCCCGACTTGCCGCTGCTTGCGCGCGACGGCGGCTTTATTGCGCCTGAATATGCCCCGCAACTCGATGAGTTGAGACTCTTGCGCGATGAAAGCCGGCGTTTGATCGCGGGCCTTCAAGGCGGCTATGCGAAACGAACCGGCGTGTCCTCGCTCAAGATCAAGCACAACAACGTTCTTGGATATTTTATCGAAGTCACGCCGACCCATGCCGACAAGGTGCCGAGTGGCGCCGAGGCGCCCTTTATTCACCGGCAGACCCTGGCCAGCGCGGTGCGGTTCTCGACCGTCGAGTTGGGCGAGCTTGAGCGCAAGATTTCCGGCGCCGCGGAGAAGGCCCTGGGGGTCGAGCTTCAGCTGTTCGAGGATCTGGTCGGCGAGGTTATCGGCCGGGCCGAAGAAATCGCTCGGGCCGCCCGCGCCCTGGCCGAATTGGATGTCGCGGCCGCCCTGGCCGAGCTTGCGGCCGTCGCACGTTGGTGCCGGCCCAAGGTCGACGACTCGACCGCGTTCGTCGTGACGGGCGGACGGCACCCCGTGGTCGAAGCGGCGCTCGCGGGCGCTCAATCCGGCGGTTTCATCGCCAATGCGTGCGACTTGGGGCCGGACAATCGCCTTTGGTTGGTCACCGGACCCAACATGGCGGGCAAGAGCACCTTCCTGCGCCAGAATGCGCTCATTGCCGTGCTCGCCCAGATCGGTGCTTACGTGCCGGCCGATACCGCCCACCTCGGCGTCGTCGATCGCTTGTTCAGCCGCGTGGGCGCAGCCGACGACCTGGCGCGTGGCCGCTCCACCTTCATGGTCGAGATGGTCGAGGCGGCGGTCATCTTGAACCAGGCGACCCCGCGTTCCCTGGTTATCCTGGACGAGATCGGGCGCGGCACGGCGACCTTCGACGGCCTTTCCATCGCCTGGGCCTGCGTCGAGCACCTGCACGAGGTGAACCGTTGCCGGGCGCTTTTCGCCACCCACTTTCACGAGCTGACCAGTCTCGCGGGCAAACTCTCCGCGCTCGCCTGCCACACCATGCGGGTCAAGGAATGGAAAGGCGATGTCGTTTTCCTGCACGAGGTGGCGGCCGGCGCGGCCGACCGCTCCTACGGCATCCATGTCGCCCGCTTGGCCGGATTGCCGGCCGCCGCCGTCGCCCGCGCCCAGGAAGTCCTGGAAATCCTGGAGCGCGGCGAACAGGCGGGTGTCCTGGCCCGCCTGGCGGACGATTTGCCCCTGTTCTCGGCCGCGCGGCCGAGGTCCACGGCCGCTCCCGAGGCGAAACAATCGGCCGCCGAGGCGCACTTGGCCGAGATCAATCCCGACGATTTGACGCCCAAGGCCGCGCTGGAGCTGCTTTATGAGCTCAAGCGGCTGGCGAAGTCCGAGACGTAGCTAGTGACGTGGAACAGAAGTTCGCACGCTGATTCATTGCCGTCATCCCGGACTTGATCCGGGATCCATGGTTCCGCCTGTCCGACTGGATCCCGGATCGCTGACTTTCCTTACCAAATCAGACCCTCGCTTTCGCGAGGGCATGGATTTGGAGGAAAGTCGCGTCCGGGATGACGGGGGAACTTGATGCCATCAATAATCCCAACGGGCGTCCCGTCACGCGGCACGACGTCGCACAGAAGCGTCTTGAATACCGGGAATCCGGAGAGCGGGTCGCTATTGTCAGGATCGGTCAATTCATTGACGTTGGCCCGCTGCCATGCCGGATCGCCGAGCGGTCCGCCGCCGCCCATGTTGACCTCGACCGCGCCCGCGACAATGTCGCTCGTCACCGAGGCCCGGAACGGAACGCGTCCGCGCGCCGAGATCACCCAAACCGGATCGCCGTCTTCGATGCCACGCGCCTGGGCGTCCTGCGAGTGGAGTTGCACCAGCGGCAGCGGGTGCTTTTCGGCCAACGAGGGAATGTTCAAGTGTTGGCTCCGGAACGCGAATTGAGTTCGGGCGCCGGAATTGAAGACAAGCGGAAAGCGCTTGGCCAGACCCGGCGATCCGATCGGTCCCTCGCGCGGTTCGGTGTAAACCGGCAGGGGATCGTAACCGTGCGACACTAACCACTGCGACGCGATCTCCAGCTTACCGCTGGGCGTTTCGAAACCGGGTTGGCCGTCGGCGCGCAGATCGCCGGTCGCGTATTTGCGGTACCGCATTTCAGGTTCGGGGACCGGCAGTCCTTCCGGATGGGCGCGCAGGTCTTCGAGCGCGATCCCCGTGCCCTCCAGCATCCGGCGCACCAGCGCCTCCTCGCTTTGCGGCCAGAGGTGGCCGTAGCCAAGCCGCCGGGCGAGCTCGGCGAAGATCAGGTAATCGTTGCGCGCTTCGCCCCGGGGCGCGATGACCCGGCGGCGATGCTGCAGATAGCCGTCGTGGGCCATGTAGGATTCGATCTCGAACAGGGTCGTCGCCGGCAGCACGAGGTCGGCATAGGCCATGTCGGCAGTTGGAAAGCGATTTATCGCGACGAGGAAATCCAAGCCGGCCAGGGTCCGCCGCCAAAGTGCCGGATCTGGCCACGCCGTGATGATCGAAGCGCCGCTGACAATCAGCAGCCGCACCGGATAGGGCTCGTTCTCCAGCACCGCCCTTGGAAGGGCGGCGGCGTGAGCCTCGTGGCGCATCTCATGGTGAAGCGGGTAGCGAGCCGCGCCGATCGGCGGCCGGGCCCCGGCGGGTGGCGGCGTCGTAATGCGCCCCGTCCGCGTGCGTGTGGGCATTTTGAACAGCTTACCGCCGGGTGAGTCGAGGTGGCCGGCGATGGCCTGAAGCGTCCAGACCGCGCGCAGCGCTTGGACGCCGGTATTGGAGTACTCGAGCCCGGTATAGCTCAGGACGCTACATCCCTTGGCCGCGGCAATGGCGTGGGCGAGCGCGCGTATCGTCTCGGCCGGGACGCCGGTAATCGCCTCCACGGCTGTGGGTGTGAAGGGCTCGACGTAGTCGGCAAAAGACTCGAAACCAAGGGTCCAGCGCGCGACGAATTCCTGGTCGTGCAGGCCCTCCGCGATCAGCACCCGCGCGAGCCCAAGTGCGAGCGCGCCGTCCGTACCCGGGCGAATACCGACCCACTGCGCCCGGGTTGCTTTCGCGGTCTCGGTACGGCGATGGTCGATGACGATCACGCGGGCACCGCGCTTGGCCGCACGTTTTACTTGGCGCAGTTTTACCGGCGGCGAGTCGGTGGCTGGATTGGCGCCCCACACCAGGATCAGGTCGGCGTTGTCGAGATCCTCCTTAATGTTTCGCATCCCCTCGCCGAACAAGGTTTGAGGCGCGATCATGCCGTAGGCGGCGTAGCACAGAGAGCCGACACCGGTCGCGTTCGGCGAGCCAAAGGGAAAAAGGATGCTATTGGCCGAGGATTCGATTGTCCCGGCCGGACCGAAGGCCTCGTTTAAGCCAAACTCGAAATTGCCGCGTCCGGTATAGATGCAGGCCGCCTCGGGCCCGTGGCGATCGGCAACATCGTGGAGTGCCCGGACCCACAGATCGTAGGCCTCGTCCCACGAGATACGTGTGAACTTGCCGCCGCCCCGCGCGCCGATCCGCTTTTGCGGATACAAAATACGGTCCGGGGAGTAGACGATCTCGCTGGCCCGGGCGCCGCGTGGACATACGATGCCGAAGGGGTGACCCTTGCAGGGTGTCAGGCGTTCGATCCTCCCACCGCGAAGGTGAATATCGACGCCGCATCCCCCTGGGCATACACCGCAAATCCCGGCAAGGGTTTCGCGGCCGCTTGCCTCAAGAGACGCAAAAGAGGCCACATTTCCATCCATGCCGACGAGCACTCCAGGCTGAATTCACCTGAACAAGCTACCATCGCGGGATAGGTGTGGATACGATACAATGATAGTCAAATATGCGCGTATACAGCAAAAAGTTCTCAGATAGACATCTTATCAATGATGGTGCGTTTTGTCACCGAAACATCGGCTCGTCGGCTTGAAATTCGGGGCCAATGGGGGGCCGATGGGGGTCGGATCAAGGGCCGGCGATCGGAAAGCCGAGCGTCCGCTTCTCGCCGTCGATCTCGGTGAAGCCGACCTCCACGCGCCAGCGCTGAGACGTGGCACGGTAGGCCGCCGGGTCCGGGATCGGCACCTGCGCTTCGATGCGCCGGCTGGTCCGGTCGGACCCCGAACGCATTATGTTCCAGCCGATGCCGAGCGAGGGCTGGAAGCCGCTGGAGGATCCGCCCCTGGCGCTGAGCCCAAAGACCGGCCTGGCGGTGGTGCTGCCCTCGGCGACGGAAACCGGTACGAGAGACTTGGCAGGATGGCGCGCGCCTGTCGCGTCGATGAGGGTCAATTGCTCAATCTGCCGTCCGGGCGGCACATTCGCGACGACGACCCTGACCGCCTCGGCCGGCGGGGCCGCGAGGCGCGCCGCGACGCTCATGACGCCCTCAGGCGGCGACTTGACTTCGGTGTCGGCGCAGGCTGACAGGGCGAAGACGGCGGCAAGAACACAGCCGTGCCAAGACTTAAGGCGCATGCCGGATTATCGCATCCGCCGTGCCTTTCCTGCACGCGGAAATCGGGACCGGAGACGAAAGGTCTTGCCAGCCCACCTGCTTGGGGCAATCTGCAGAATATGGACACGGCCAAAGTCACAAATGCCGGTATTTCCGCCGCGAAGTCCGGCGGCTCGGCGGCGCCGCCGGGGTGCGGCGGCCTGGACATCGCCCTTGAGACCATCTTGGCCGCTGGTTTAAGCGCGGACGACGCGCGCGCGAGATTGCTGGATGCCGGCAAGCAGGTCTTGGCGGCGCGGCGGGGCGAAATCCGCGCGCGTTTCGAAGAAACCCAGTCCGGGCGCGCCGCCGCATTGGAGATCTGCGCCCTGGTCGATGAGGTTGTGCGCATTGTGTATGACTTCGCGAGCAATCATCTCTATCCCCTGGCCAATCCCTCGACCGGCGAGGTTCTGACCCTGGTCGCCGTCGGCGGTTACGGGCGCGGCGAGTTGGCGCCGCAATCGGATATCGATCTCTTGTTCCTGCTGCCCTACAAGCTGATGTCGCGCAGCGAGCAGGTCATCGAAGCGGTGCTCTATTTCCTCTGGGACCTTGGCTTCAAGGTCGGCCACGCGACGCGCTCACTGGACGACTGCATGCGCCTGGCGCGCGCCGATCTGACGATCTGCACCAGCCTTCTCGAATCGCGCTGGATCCAAGGCGACGAGGATCTATTCCATGAGTTCAAGCGCCGCTTCCAAAGCGAGGTCGTGCGGCCCAAGGGTGCGGCGCGTTTCGTTGAGGCTAAGTTGCGCGAGCGCGCCCAAAGGCACGAACGTCACGGCGGTTCGCGCTACTCGCTCGAGCCGAACATCAAGGAGGGCAAGGGCGGCCAACGCGATCTGCATACGCTCTATTGGATCGCGAAGTATCTCTATCAGGTCGACGACATTTCCAAACTGATCGAACGCGGTGTCTTCACCCGGCAGGAGGTGCGGCGATTCGACAAGGCGCAGGATTATCTTTGGACCCTGCGGTGCCACCTCCACTACCTCAGTGGCCGGCCCGACGAACGCTTGACCTTCGATCTGCAGGCGGCGTTGGCCCCGCGCATGGGATATACCCGGCACGCCGGCACGCAGGCGGTCGAGCGCTTCATGAAGCACTATTTCCTGATTGCCAAGGACGTCGGCAACTTGACCCGCATCTTTTGCGCCGCGCTGGAGGCGAAGCATGACCGCCGTTCACGCTTTCGCCTGCCGATCCTGACCCGGCGGCGGTCCATTGAGGGTTTCCGCGTCGAGGGCGATCGCCTCAGCATCAAGGGGCCGGAGGTTCTGGCCGAGAAGCCGATTTCCATGCTGCGCCTGTTCCATATCGCGCAAAAACATGAAATGGACATTCACCCGGAGGCGCTGCGCTGGATCTCGCAGAATCTCAAATACATCGACAAAGACCTGCGCGCGGTGCCGGAGGCGAACCGCCTGTTTCTGGACATGATGATCTCGCCCAAGGATCCGGAAACGACCCTGCGCCGTCTGAACGAGGCCGGTATCTTCGGCCGCTTCATACCGGACTTCGGACGTGTCGTCGCGCAGATGCAATTCAACATGTATCATCACTACACGGTCGACGAGCACACCATCTTCGCGATCGGGATCGCGCATAAGATCGAGCAAGGCGTGCTCAAGGACGAGGTGCCGATCGCCAGCGAGGTCGTGCACAAGGTCCTGTCGCGGCGGGTTCTCTACCTCGCGATCCTTCTGCACGACATTGCCAAGGGGCGTGGCGGCAACCACTCCGAGGTTGGACAACGCATCGCCAACAAGCTGTGCCCGCGTCTGGGCCTATCGGCCGAGGAGACCGAGACCGTCGCGTGGCTGGTCCTGCATCACCTGGCAATGTCGGAGACCGCTTTTAAGCGTGACCTCGCCGATCCCCAGACCGTTAACGATTTTGCGCAGCTTGTGCAGTCGCCCGAACGCCTGCGCCTGCTCCTGGTCTTGACCGTGGCCGATATCCGAGCGGTCGGTCCGGGTGTTTGGAGCGCGTGGAAGGCGGCCTTGTTGCGCGATCTTTACTGGCGCACGGAGGAGGTACTCTCGGGCGCCGTCGCCGAGGAAAGCCGCAAGGCGCGCGTTCAAGATGCCAAGATGCGCCTCAGTGAGGCGCTTGCCGACTGGTCCAAAAAGGATCTGAAAGCGCATCTTTCGCGCGGCTACGATCCCTATTGGCTTTCGGTCGATCGCGAGACGCAGGTGCGCCACGCCCGCCTGGTGCGCGAGGCGGAGCGTACCAAGGCGCCGCTGATCGTCGATACCCGGATCGACCGTTACCGCGAGATCACCGAGGTTACGGTTTATAGCGCCGACCATGCGGGCCTGTTCAGCCGAATTGCCGGGGCCATGGCGGTCGCCGGCGCCAGCATCGATGCCGCGCGTATCTTTACCCTGGCCAACGGTATGGCGCTCGATACTTTCTTTGTCCGCGGCGCCCATGGCGGGGCCTTCGACCGGCCGGATCAGCGCGCGCGCCTGTCGGCCGCGATCGAAAAGACTCTGTCCGGACGCATGCGCCCCGACCACGAGCTTGCCCAGCGCAAATCGGCGATTCCCAGCCGGCTGCGCGTCTTCAAGGTGACGCCCCGGGTCCTGATCGACAACAAAGCGAGCGCGCGGGCGACGGTGATCGAGGTGAATGGCCGCGACCGGCCGGGCCTGCTCTATGAGTTGACGCTCGCGCTCACACGCCTGCACCTCATGATCCACGGCGCGCGCATCACCACCTTCGGCGAGCGCGCGGTCGATGTGTTCTACGTCCGCGATGCGCTCGGCGATAAGATCGAGAATCCAGCCCGCTTGGCGAAGATCCAAAAGCGCCTGCTCGAGGCCTTGGGGCAGCCGCCAGGCGCGCCGGCCAAGCCCGAGAAAAAACAGGATAAGAAGGCCGCGAAGAAGGCGGTGGCCAAGACGAAAAAAAAGGTCGCCCCCAAGGCGGCGTCCCGTCCTCGACGCCCGGCGGCGAAGTAAAGGACTTTGAACCCGCTGACAACACAGAATGGAGTTCTATCGAAACGATACCGCGCCTCAACCTAAACCGGGACGAAAGGCACAAAGGGCACGCGCTCTCGGCTTGCGGCCCGCGGCAAGAGTTCTTTGATAGCTTCTTTGAAATGCTCGGTTGCTTGGTGCGCGCCCCACGCTTTCTCATCGAGGTACAACTCAAAGACAAAAAACAACGAGGAATTTGTTGGGGAGCGGTAGGGGAGGAATAGCTTTACGCCGGGTTCGGCCATAGTGGGCGCCACTAGGTCGCGCAAGATGGCGGCAACCGTCTCGGACTCGCCCTCTTTCGCCTCGATGGTTATGGCCACGACAAATCCACTATTTAAGGCTTCAGGTGTGAGCCAAGCGTTTTCCATCTTTGCGTCCCTTTCCTAATGACCACTTCCTAAATCGTACTACGCGGTGAATGCCAGATGCTTCGGCGGCGGTCGAAGTATGTCGGCCAGCGTTGGACTCACATCGGAGCAAGCCGGTTATCTGCGCCGCTTCCTTGTTCCGCCACATTCCGCTAGTAGAGGCCTGTTAGACCCTAATCCGATTCGGTTCCGGTCGCCGGCTGGACCCGGCGCCCACCAATATGGCCCCTTAGCTTCATGGCCCTCGTCCGCTCTCTCGCCACCGTTGGCGGCTATACCGGGATTAGCCGCATTCTGGGATTCCTGCGCGATATTCTGATCGCGGCGGCGGTCGGTACCGGACCGGTGGCCGATGCCTTCTTCGTTGCCTTCCGCCTGCCCAATCTGTTCCGGCGCCTGTTCGCGGAGGGGGCTTTCAATGCGGCCTTCGTGCCGCTTTTCGCACGCCGCTTGGAGGAGGGCGGACAGGCCGCCGCACGCGCCTTCGCCGAACACAGCCTGGCGGTCCTGCTGACGATCGTGCTCGCAATTACCGCGCTGGCCATGGCTTTCATGCCCTGGCTCATGGTCGTGCTGGCCCCGGGTTTCGCGGCCGAGCCCGAAAAATACGATCTCGCGGTTCAGCTCAGCCGCATCACCTTTCCCTACCTTTTGTTCATGGCCCTGGTCGCGCTTTTGGGCGGGGTACTCAACTCGCTCTATAAGTTCGCCGCCGCCGCCGCCGCGCCGATCCTGCTCAACGTCGTCTTTATCGGCGCCCTGCTCTTTGTCCTGCCGCTGACCGGCAGGCCCGGCCACGTCCTGGCGTGGAGCGTGGCCGCCGCCGGGATCGGACAGTTCCTGCTGCTGGCGGTCGCCGCCCACCGCGCGGGCATGGCCCTGCGTCTAGCGCGCCCGCGCCTGACGCCGGGGGTCAAGCGGCTCCTGAAACTCATGGCGCCGGGGATCGCCTCGGCGGGCGCGATGCAGATCAACCTCATGGTCGGCACCATCATCGCGTCCTTGCAGGCCGGCGCGGTCTCCTACCTCTATTACGCGGATCGGGTCTATCAGCTCCCGCTGGGTCTGATCGGCGTCGCCTTCGGGGTCGTTCTCTTGCCGGAGCTATCGCGCAAGCTGCGGGCCGGGGCCGAGGGCGAGGCCATGGCCAGCCTCAACCGGGGCCTCGAGTTCGCGCTCCTGCTCACGCTTCCCGCGACCGTTGCCTTGCTGGTTATTCCCTGGCCCATCGTGATCGTCCTGTTCGAGCGCGGCGCTTTCGGGCGCGCCGCCTCGGACGCGACCGCCTGGGCCCTCGCCGCCTACGCCGGCGGATTGCCGGCCTTTATCCTGATCAAGCTGCTCAATCCCGCCTTTTTCGCGCGCGAAGACACCATGACCCCGCTCAAGCTGGCCTTGGCCGGGGTCGTCGCCAACATCGTGCTTAGCCTGGCTTTGTATTGGCTGCTGGCGCCGCGCGGCTTTGGCCATGTCGGCTTGGCCTTGGCGACTGCCTTATCGGCTTGGTTGAATGTCTTGTTGCTCGCCTGGACCCTGCGTGGCCTGGGCTTCCTGCGGCTCGACGGGCGTCTCATGCGCCGCCTGCCGCGGATCGGCGCGGCAAGTCTGGCTATGGGGGCGGTGCTTTGGGCCGCGCAAGCCGGCCTCATGCCCTGGTTCGGCGGCGCGACCGCGATGCGCGTGCTGGGCCTTGTCCTTCTCGTCTCCGCCGGGCTGATCGTCTACGCGGGTCTTGCGTTTGCCCTGGGCGCGCTCGACCGGGCTGAGCTGGCCGGCCTGCTGCGGCGCAAGGCCTGAGCCCCCCTTGACCATCCAAGGGCGAGCGGCGATAAACCGCCGCTTCGGGAGATCTCCATCATGAAACGGATATTTTCGGGCGTGCAGCCCACCGGTAACCTGCACCTCGGCAATTACCTGGGGGCGATCAAGAACTTCGTCGCCCTGCAGGACGACTACGACTGCATCTACTGCGTCGTCGACATGCACGCCATCACCGTTTGGCAGGATCCGGCGGAGTTGAAGGCGCACACCCGCGAGGTCGCGGCGGCCTACCTGGCGGCCGGAATCGATCCCAGGCGCTGCATCATTTTCAATCAAAGCCAGGTGAGCGCTCACGCGCAGCTGGCCTGGATCTTCAACTGCGTGGCGCGGCTGGGGTGGCTCAACCGCATGACCCAGTTTAAGGACAAGGCCGGAAAGAATCGCGAGAACGCCAGCGTCGGCCTCTATGCCTATCCTAACCTCATGGCCGCCGACATCCTGGCCTACAAGGCGACCCATGTGCCGGTCGGCGAAGATCAAAAACAGCACCTGGAGCTGGCCCGCGATATCGCGCAGAAGTTCAACAACGATTTCGGGGTCGAGTTGTTCCCGATCCTCGAGCCGCTGATCCTCGGCCCGGCCGCGCGCGTGATGTCCCTGCGCGATGGATCCAAGAAGATGAGCAAGTCGGAGCCCTCGGACATGAGCCGGATCAACATGACCGATGAGGCCGACGACATTGCCAAGAAGATCCGCAAGGCGACCAGCGATCCAGACCTGCTGCCCGGCCCGGAGGCGCTGGACGAAAAGGGCGCCGTGCCGGAAGAGACCCGCCAGGCCAGGCCGGAGGCATACAATCTTCTGGGCATTTATGCCGCGTTAGCCGACAAGCCGGCGGGCGAGGTGATGGCCGAGTTCGCCGGCACTCAGTTCTCGCACTTCAAGGCGGTCTTGACCGACCTCGCCGTCGCCACTTTGGGACCCGTGGGGCACGAGATGAAGCGCCTGAGCGCGGACCCGGCCAGCGTCGACGCGGTGTTACAGGATGGGGCGGAGCGGGCCCGCGCAATCGCCGAGCCGATTCTGCGCGAGGTTTACGAAGCGGTCGGCTTCCTCCACCCTTAGTTTGGCGTTCATGCCCCTGACCCGACAAGCGGGGCCGTAAATTGACGGGACGGCGAATACTTTTTCGTGATTTAGCCGAAATGACGCCGGTAAAGCATTGGCGCAGTGGCGATTTGCCGCTAATGTTTTGTTTCTAGTGACCAAGCCGCCAAGACTATTGTAGTCCTCGCACCTTGCCGCGAAGCCGCGCCATGCACCCTGCGTCCGTTGTCTAATACCAAGTCTCGATGATAATGACCCATTTGACCGTGTCCTTTTCCCCCCTGGTTAGGCGCGCTTCGGGCCGTGGTGCGGGCACCACAAGCGGAGCGCAACGCGGCCAGGGGGGAAAAGAACGCGGCCTTCGGTGGCGATCCACGGCCGCCTGGGGGCGTTGCGGCGCTTGCCCGATGCCCCGCATCGCGCCGCGCGCCGCGCCTGCCCAGGCGGCCTTGGATCGCCATCAAATGGGTCATTATCATCGAGATTTGGTATTGGAAGCCTGATCCCCGGCGATGCAAATCTACCTGCCCATCGCCGAGATGTCGGTCAACGTCTTTTTACTTCTCGGCATGGGCGGGGCAATCGGGTTCCTCTCCGGATTATTCGGGGTCGGCGGCGGGTTCTTGATGACGCCGCTCTTGATCTTTATCGGTGTGCCGCCCGCCGTTGCCGTCGCCACCGAAGCGAACCAGATCGTTGCGTCTTCGGTCTCCGGCGTTCTCGCGCACTGGCGGCGCGGCAACGTCGATTTCAAGATGGGCCTGATCCTCTTGATCGGCGGTATCGCCGGATCGACCTTCGGCGTCGGGCTGTTTTCCGTGCTTCGCGGTTTGGGCCAGATCGACCTGGTCATCTCGCTGTCTTACGTCGTCTTCCTGGGCATCATCGGGACGCTGATGCTGGTGGAAAGCCTACGCTCGATGCGCCAACGCAAGGTGTCGGCGGGGCAGCCGCGCAAGCTGCATCAGCACACCTGGATTCACGGCTTACCGCTAAAGACGCGTTTTCGCCGCTCCAAGCTCTATATCTCGGCGCTCTTGCCTTTCGCGATCGGTTTCCTGGTTGGCGTCCTGGCCGCGATCATGGGTGTCGGCGGCGGTTTCATCATGGTACCGGCGATGATCTACCTGCTCGGCATGCCGACCTCGGTGGTGATCGGCACGTCGTTGTTCCAGATCATCTTCGTGACCGCCAACGTCACTTTCTTGCAGGCCTATGCCAATCAAACCGTCGACGTGGTTCTGGCGCTTCTGCTCCTGACCGGGGCGGTGATCGGGGCCCAGTTCGGCGCCCGTGCCGGGGCGCGGCTGCATGGCGAGCAATTGCGCGGCCTGCTCGCGGCCATGGTTTTACTGGTGTGCAGCAAGCTGTTTTACGATCTGCTGGTCACCCCGGCCGATTTGTACTCTCTGGGGGTGGCGCTCTGATGTCGGCTGGGACCCGGTGTGCGAGCAGACTTGCTTGCGCCGCCGCTTTCTTGGTGCTTTCCGGGGCCGCGAACGCGGCACAGGCCCAATCCCTGGTTGCCGATCTGTCGAAGCGCTTGGTCGCGATCACCACCGGTTTCGTGGGCACGGACGTCCTGTTGTTCGGCGCGGTCGAGGGTGAGGGCGATATTGTCATCGTGGTGCGCGGACCGGACCGGCCCGTGACCATGTATCGAAAGAGCCGGGTTTTGGGTATCTGGGCCAATACGGCGCAAATGACTTTCGAACGCGCCCCCAGCTTCTATGCCATCGCAACCTCGAAGCCGATCCGGGAAATCGCCCCGGACGTCGTACGAGCGCGCCACGAGATGGGGGTCGACGCGCTGCGCCTGGATCTTCCCGCGGCCAAGGCCTCGCGCAATGTCGCTCGCGACTGGCGTCAGGGCCTGATTCGCAATTTTCAAAAGAGCGGTCTCTACGGCCACGAAGTCGGTTCGGTCACATTTCTGGGCAACCAGTTGTTTCGGGTGGAGCTGCACTTGCCGGCCAATGTGCCGACGGGCGCCTATCAGGTGATCACGTATTTGCTCAAGGACGGTCATGTCGCTTCGGCGCAAACCATGCCTTTGTTTGTCAGCAAAATCGGCGCTGAAGCCGCCATTTTCGATTTTGCGACCCGGTATTCCGCCTATTACGGCTTGATTGCGATTGTCATCGCATTGATGGCAGGATGGCTTGCCCATCTGGCATTCCGTAAGGGCTGAACAGGTTTTGCGCCATGAGTGATGAGGCTACCGGTCCGGGCGACGAGCAGACACGGCCCGCCGACCGCATTTTCCTTGTCGTGGTCGACGAGACCGAGGAAATGCGCGTCGCCTTGCGTTTCGCGTGCCGCCGGGCACGGAACACGGGCGGCCGGGTCGCCCTGCTTTATGTGATCGAACCGGCCGATTTCCAGCATTGGCAGGCGGTCGGCGATTTGATGCGCGAGGAAGCGCGCAGCGAGGGCGAACAGTTACTGCAAAAGCTAGCCGCACAGGTCAACGAGTTGGTTGGCAATATTCCGGTTCTCTTTGTGCGCGAGGGCAAGGTAAACGACGAACTCTTTAAGTTGCTCGAAGAGGAACCCAGCATTTCGATTCTAGTTCTGGGCGCCAACACGGGGACGCGTGGCCCCGGGCCCTTGGTAACCGCCTTGACTGGAAAAATGGTTGGCAAGCTTCGTGTGCCGATGACCATCGTGCCGGGAAATCTCAGCGACGAAGCCGTGGACTCCATTTCTTAGCGCGTGTCTTCGAGCCAGCCTCACATGGCCACGAAAAGCCCCAGCCCCAGCCCCAGAACCGCGACCGCCAGCCACAGCGCGCGAATATGCCAGGACTGACCGTTAGCCGGCCGGTGCAGGACCTCCAACGAATCAGGGTGTAATCGCAGGCCGTGGGCGCTCAGGGTTTCGGCAGCCGCCTCGACCTTACCGACCAAGCCCGGCAGACGTTCCAGGGCGCTCGTCAGTTCCTCGGCCGCGCGCCGTACCCGCGCCTCGGGGCCGCGGGTCGCCCGCATCCAATCTTCGATCAAGGGTTCGGCCAGGGTCCATATGTTGAGCGTGGAATCCAGGCGCCGGCTGACCCCCTCGGCCATCATCATGTTCTTCTGCAGAAGCAGAAGCTGCGGTTGTACCGGCATGTTGAAGGCCTCGCTCAAGCGTAACAGGCGCGCGAGCAGGCGGGCGAAGGAAATCTCCTCCAATGGCCGGTCGAAGATTGGCTCCGAGACGGATCGAAGCGCCTGCGCGAAGACGTCCAGAGACTCACCCGGCGGCAAATATCCGGCTTCCACATGGACTTCCGCCAAGCGTTTGTAGTCGCGCGCCAGTTGGGCGAGCAGCATGTCGGCAAGAAACGTGCGGGTTTGCCGGTCCAGGCGGCCCATGATGCCGAAATCGACCGCGACGATGTTGCCGTGCGAATCGACAAACATGTTGCCGGGGTGCTGATCGCCATGGAAAAAGCCATCCCGGAACACTTGGTTGAAAAAAATCGCCGCCGCCTTTTTAAGCACCTCGGTCAGGTCTAGTCCGGCGGCCGACAGGGCCACGCGGTCGTCGATACGGATACCGCTAATCCGGTCCATGGTTAGAACCCGGCGCGACGTGCGCCGCCAATCGATGGGCGGCGTGCGGTAGGTCGGGTCGCCCTCGAAATTGTCGGCGAGTTCCGATGCCGCGGCTGCCTCCATCGCCAGATCCATCTCGATACCGGCGATTTCCTCGAATTCCTGCACGACGGCGAGGGGCTTGAAGCGGCGCAGGCGCGGTTGCGTGCGCTCGGCCATCTGGGCCAGCCAGTAAAATACGGCGAGGTCGCGCTCGAAGGCGCGTTCGATGCCGGGGCGCAGGATCTTGACCGCGACTTCACGGCCCGCCGCGCTATCGGCGTCGTCGTCTTCCTCCTTTGTGACCGCGAAATGCACCTGGGATATGGAGGCCGCCGAAATTGGGGCCGCTTCGAAGCTGGCGAACAGAGCCTCCACGGTTTGGCCGAGCTCCGCCTCGACGGTGGCGCGGGCCTCGGCGCCCGCGAATGGCGGCAGGCGATCCTGAAGCTCGGCCAGATCGGCGGCCATCTGCTCGCCCAGGAGGTCGGCACGGGTCGACAGAAACTGGCCCAGCTTTATGAAGACCGGACCCAATTCGATCAGTGCGCGGGCCAGCTTCTGCCCAGGCCGGCCTTCGACCTGGCGGCGGGCGGGCCAACGGACCAGCCACGTCAGGCTTGGCGCCAGGCGCAACTCCTCGATAACCGCCAAGGCGTCGTGGCGGGCCAGGGTACGCCCGATCGCGATCAGCCGGAGTACAATACGAAAGGTGCGGATCATATTCGCCAAGCGGAATGCAGGGCCGCGATTCCGCCACTCAAATTACGGTAACGCACCTGGTCGAGGCCGGCTTCACGAATTAATGCGGCCAGGTCTTCCTGCGCCGGAAAGCGGCGGATGCTTTCGGCAAGATATTGATAAGCGGCCGCGTCACCGGCCACTCGGGCGCCCAGGCCGGGCAGCACCTTGAAGGAATAAAGGTCGTAGAGCCGCGAAAGGGTGGGCAGGACCACATGGCTGAATTCCAGGCAAAGGAAGCGGCCGCCGGGCTTGAGAACGCGCCGCGCCTCGCTCAAGGCTTTCTCGATGCGGGTCACGTTGCGCAAGCCGAAGGCGATCGTGTAGGCATCGACCGCGCGGTCCGGTAACGGCAAGTCTTGCGCATCGCCGCACACCCAGTACAGCCCGTTCGGGCAGGCCGTCCCCAACAAGCCCCGGTCATGCGCCCGCACCCGGCCGACTTCCAGCATGTCGGGTGTAAGATCGCAAACGACGATGGGTCCGGCCTGGGCGGCGCCGACCCGCTCCAGGACGCGCAGCGGGATATCTCCGGTGCCGCCTGCCACGTCTAGGAGGCGCAAGCCCGGGCGTGGATCGAGCCAATCGATCAAGGCCCGTTTCCATAAGCGATGGATGCCGCCGGACATCAGATCGTTCATCAGGTCGTAGCGTGTCGCGACGCTTTCGAACACGCCGCGCACCCTGGGCGCTTTCTCGGATTCCGCGATTTCCTCGAAGCCGAAGTGCGTGGTCGCAGCGGCGGCACTTTGGGGCTTTGAGGCGCGTTCGGTATGGCGGTTCTGCGGCATGCGCTGGACCATAGCGTGCCGTCCGGCTTCGCGCTACTCTCCGTCCCGATATGCCGGAGCTTCCTGAAGTTGAAACCGTGATTCGCGGCCTGCGCCCGCGATTGGAGGGAGTGCGCCTGTCGCGGGTGGTGCAGCGCCGGGCCGATCTGCGTTTGCCCTTGCCGGAGAATTTTGCCGCCCGGTTGGAAGGGCGCCGCGTCACGCGCTTGGCGCGGCGTGCGAAGTACATCCTGATTCATCTCGACGATCGTCAAGTCCTCCTCTGTCACCTCGGCATGTCGGGGCGTATGACGGTTTCCGGGGCCGAGGCGGGGGCAGAGCGCGAGCCGCCCGGTCCGCATGACCATGTGATCTTGACCACGGAGCGCGGCGACGAGATCCGCTTCAATGACGCGCGCCGCTTCGGTGTCATGGATTTGGTCGATGCTGAGCGCCTGGAACAACACCGCCTTCTCGCGGGTCTTGGGCCCGAACCCTTGGGCAATGAATTCTCCGGTCCCGAGCTGGCGCGCCGCCTGGCCGGCAAGCGCTCACCGATCAAAGCCGCACTCCTCGATCAGCGCGTGGTCGCGGGGCTCGGCAACATTTACGTCTCCGAGAGTCTTTTTTTTGCCGGTATCTCCCCGCGCCGCGCCGCGCGCAGTGTGCAAGGGGACCGGGCCGAGCGCCTGGCGGCTGCCATCCGTGACGTTCTCACACGCGCGATTCAGGCTGGCGGATCGTCCCTGCGCGACTATGTGCAGGCCTCGGGCGAGCTTGGCTACTTTCAGCATGAATGGGCGGTTTATGGGCGCGAGGGGCAGGCCTGCCCAGGCTGCACCTGTGGTCTCAAGGGCCCCGGCGGTATCCGGCGCATCGTTCAATCCAACCGCGCGACTTTTTATTGTGGCACCCGCCAAAGGTAAGTAGTGGATAGAATCCAACATATGACGCCCCTACGATCCCATATCCCGGTTTCTCGGCAGGAGAAGGCCCGCGGGCGATGCCGAAGCATCGTCGAGGGTCTTCGGCGCACCGAGAAACCGGGATATGGGACCCGAAGGGCGGCTTCGCGCGCTCACCGGCCACGTTGCGCGACACTTGTGATGGCTGGCATCACGGCGTATCGCGCGCCTTGCCGGGTGAACTCGCGAAGCCGTCGTAGGGGCGTCATATGTTGGATTCTATCCATCAACACAGCCGCGATGATCCGATGGCTCCCGTTCGTCGCCTGCCTGTCAGCCCTGAGTCTGACCACGGCTGGGCTGTTTGGCCCGCCCGCCGCCCGCGCGGGCGAAACGATCGCCTATGTCGCGGGTATCGACGACCTGCCGCTTATGTCCGGATTGACGTCCGTGCCCGGTGCGGGCGTGGTCTTCGACAAGCCTTCGGGGCGGATTGTCGAAGCTTACGCCGAGGGGGAAGTGGGCCGTGCGCAGGTCGCCGCCTTTTATACTCAGACCTTGCCGCAACTGGGCTGGCGCGCGCGCCAAAGCAACGTCTTTATACGCGAGAATGAACGGCTCAGCCTCATTTTTTTGGGCGGCGACGGTGACCTGATCGTGCGCTTCACGCTCGAACCGGACTGAAGCCCCGCACGCTGTTCAAGCCCCCGAATCCAAGCCCCGAATGCGAACCCGATCTTCGAAGGAACCCAAGTCATGGCTTATGAAAATATTCTTGTCGAGACGCGCGACAACGTCGGTCTTATTACCCTCCACCGGCCCAAAGCGCTTAACGCGCTGTGTGCGGCGCTTATCGAGGAACTCGCTCAGGCACTCGATTCTTTCGAGGCCGATGATGCGATCGGCTGCATCGTGCTAACGGGATCGGACAAGGCTTTTGCCGCGGGCGCCGACATCAAGGAGATGATGGATAAGACTTATATGGACGCGTATCGCGAAGACTTCATCACCCAAGGCTGGGAGCGCTTGGCGCAAACCCGCAAGCCGACCATCGCGGCGGTCGCTGGTTTCGCCCTGGGCGGCGGGTGCGAGATCGCCATGATGTGCGACATGATTATCGCCGCGGATACCGCGAAGTTCGGCCAGCCGGAGATCACCCTGGGCACCATTCCCGGCTCCGGCGGGACCCAGCGCCTGACCCGCTTTATCGGCAAATCGAAGGCCATGGATCTCTGTCTGACCGGGCGCATGATGGAGGCTGAGGAGGCGGAACGCTGTGGCTTGGTCGCGCGTCTGGTGCCGGCCGATAAGCTGCTCGGCGAGGCTCTGGCGGCGGCGGAGAAGATCGCGTCCCTGTCGCGGCCTGTGGCCATGATGGCCAAGGAGGCGGTGAACCGGGCCTATGAGACGACCCTCGCCGAAGGTATCAAATTCGAGCGCCGGGTGTTCCATGCGACCTTCGCGACCGAAGACCAGAAGGAAGGCATGAGGGCCTTTGCCGAGAAGCGCAAGGCCGAGTGGAAACATCGTTAACGAGGGGGGTGCCCTGGCCGGGCTTCTTGCGGTGCCGCGGGAGCCTCAGGCGCGCCAGGCCAAGCTCGGCTTGACGCCTAGAGGCCGGGCGGCTATAAGCCCGGCCTTGCACGTGGCCCATCGTCCGCCAAGGCTGCCTAAGGGCGTCTTCGTGGGTAAGCGATGGAATACCGCCCGGAAATATCAACGACAGGTCCGAACATGGCCAATCATGCTTCCGCCAAGCAGCGGATCCGACGCAACGAACGCCGCACCGTGATCAACGGTGCGCGCGTCGGGCGGATCCGCACTTTCGTCAAGAAAATCGAAATCGCTATCGCCAGTGGCGACAAGACCGGGGCGCGGGACGCGCTCAAAGCCGCGCAGCCTGAAATGCATCGCGGCGTTAGCGCCGGCATTATGCACCGCAACACGGTCGCGAGAAGGCTTTCGCGTCTTAACGCACGCGTCAAAGCGATGGCCTGAGGAGGCGTCGCGCGAGCGCGCACCCCAACATTCTATCGCGATAGTCGCGCCGAGCATATCCGGCGCGATTTTTTTTCGATTTTTTTTGCTGCATTCGCGACGCAAGACGCTCCACCAAGCATCACGATTCGCGAAGAGTTTTTTTCGAGATGTCGCAATTGCTGCGATTGGTTTGAGAGAATCTTATCTCGTTCCCTTTTCGGTCTTCTTGCTTCCCGGAAGTGTGAAAGCTAGATTACACATCTCGCGCAGGTGAGCGTCGAACCGAGAAAACACTGAAACGGCGGAAGAAGTTTCGCCCGAAGATCAGAGGCCAAGAGCGTCTTTGATTTCGGGAAAGGGCTAGTGCGCTCCAAGCGCACTTGGACAAAAAAGCGAAAATGTGTCCGGGGGGAGCGGCGTTGAATAAATGTTGGAGAGTGGTTAACCGTCCGCGCATCGAGAGCGCAGTGTACGCCCGTCCAAGATGCGTATTAAGGGAAAGTTTCAGGCTGTCGCGATCCGGTTTCAAAGTTGGTGCAAGTGCCAATTCGAGAGTAAATTCCAGAATATCGGCGGCGTTTTTCAGCGCACGGCCGTCGTCGTGTGAGCGAACGTCTTGTATGTTCGTTAGGATTTAAAGACGGTGCGTTTGATGGCGCAGAGTCTGGATCACGAATTAAGAGACTGAACAATTTTGCCTGGCGCCGGCCCTCTCACAATGGGGCCCAGACGTTGGGATGGACGATGACACCTGAGAGGGGGCTCCGAGGTGACGCAATCAGAAGATGTAAGTGAATATCGACCGCAGGAATCCTATACCGATGCATGGGCGCGCGTTCGTGGGCGCCTGCGCGCGGACGCTGGCGAGGCCGCCTATAGCAGTTGGCTCAAACCGCTTACCCTGGTCAGCATAAAGGGCGGCGTCGCGCGGATGGCAGTGCCGACCCGCTTTATGCGCGACTGGGTGGTCGGGAATTACAAAAAGGTTATCCTTGCGCTTTGGCGCGATGAAGACGACGCGATCCTGAATGTCGAGATCGTCGTTCAACCTCCCCGGCCTAAGGAAATCTCAAAATCGCACCCATCCCCACAGCCGCCGCGCGGTGAACGGACACCGCGTGAGCCCGCGGCCAAAGAACCGGCGCAAGCACAGGTTTCGCCCGCATCCGCACCGGCCGGCGACACCTCTCGCGGCAACCCGGAAACGACACCTCCCGGCGTCAGCGCCCCGCTCGATTCGCGCCGGACCTTCGATAACTTCGTTGTCGGCAAACCGAACGAGTTTGCTTACGCTGCCGCGCGGCGGGTCGCCGAAGCCCCCAACGTTCCCTTCAATCCCCTGTTCCTCTATGGCCCCAGCGGCCTGGGTAAGACCCACCTCATGCATGCTATCGCTTGGGAGATCAGGGCGCGGGATCCGAAGCGGCGCGTGATCTACCTCTCGGCCGAGAAGTTCATGTACGAGTTCGTGCGCGCGGTGCGGACCAAAGACACCATGTCGTTCAAGGATCAGTTCCGCTCCGTCGACGTGCTCATGATCGACGACCTGCATTGCATCGCGGGCCGGGAGATGACGCAGGAGGAATTCTTTCATACCTTCAACGCCCTGGTGGATCAGAACCGGCAGGTCGTGATCTCGGCCGACAAGAGCCCCTCGGATCTGGACGGCGTGGAGGAGCGTATGCGCTCCCGCCTGGGTTGGGGCCTGGTCGCCGATATCCATCCAACTACCTACGAGCTTCGCCTCGGCATCCTGCAGGCCAGGGCGGAGCGCGCCTCGGTCGAGATGCCCCCCAAGGTTCTCGAGTTCCTCGCCCACAAGATCACCTCCAACGTCCGCGAGTTGGAAGGCGCGCTGATTCGCATTGTCGCTCACGCCGAACTCGTTGGCCGCTCGATCACGCTGGAGACAACACAGGATGTCCTCCAAGACCTCCTGCGCTCACACGATCGGAAGGTTACGATTGACGAGATCCAAAAACGGGTTGCGGAGCACTTCAATGTCCGGTTGACGGACATGCACTCGGCCCGGCGCGCCCGAGCGGTGGCCCGCCCGCGCCAGGTCGCCATGTACCTGGCCAAGCAGTTGACCAGCCGGTCCCTGCCCGAAATCGGGCGCAAGTTCGGAGGCCGCGATCACACCACGGTCATGCACGCGGTGCGCAAGATCGACGAGTTGAAGCTCGGCGATCCGAGTTTCGCCGAGGATGTGGAATTGCTGCGCCGTATGCTGGAGAACTGATCGGGCGTCTTTGGGCCCCAAGGGCGCCGGAACCAGGCTCAGGCACCCGCGCTCGGCGGGTCCCCGGGCGTGCTTGGGTCAGGTCCGAAAGGGTCTCCCCACCCTTTCCAAAGGCTTGGGAAAAGCTTATCTTTGTGGTGGCCGTACGCTATACTGCGGCTCGATATTCCACGGCGGTCTCTCGTGGTCCCCAAAACTCGGCGGATATGGCCTCTAGGCCTTGGTCCGGGCGACTCCGGGCGGTGCCGAGTTCGGGAAATATCTAGGTTCTTGCGACAGCTGAAACAACGCCAAGATGCATCATGAAGCTGACTATCGAACGCAGTGCGCTCCTCAAGACCTTGGCCCATGTCCAAAGCGTGGTCGAGCGCCGCAATACGATTCCCATCCTCTCGAACGTGCTGGTTGACGTGGCCGACGGGCGTCTGTCGCTAACCGCGACCGACATGGATCTAACCATTGTCGATTCGGTCGCCGCCGAGGTCACGGAACCCGGCGCGACCACGACCCCAGCCCATACCCTCTACGACATCGTGCGTAAGTTGCCCGATGGCGCGCAGGTGGAAATTTCCACGACCGGCGACAATAATCACATCACGCTGCGCGCCGGGCGCTCGGTCTTTACGCTGGCGACCCTGCCGCGCGAGGACTTTCCGGCTGGCGGCGACGGCGATCTGCCGCATCGTTTCTCTGTGCAGCCCAAGGACTTGCGGAACCTGATCGACCGCACGCGCTTTGCGATCTCCACCGAGGAGACGCGCTATTACCTGAACGGCATCTACTTGCACGCGAGCGAGAGTGGGACAGCACAGGTATTGCGCGCGGTCGCGACCGACGGCCACCGTTTGGCCCGCTTCGAGATGCCCTTGCCCAAGGGGGCGGAGGGCGTGCCCGGCATCATCGTGCCACGTAAGGCCGTGGGCGAGGTGCGCAAGCTGATCGATGAAGCGGAAGAGCCGGTCGAGATTGCTTTGTCCGACACGCGGGTCAGGCTTAGCTTCGATTCGACGGTGCTGACCTCTAAGCTGATCGACGGCACCTTTCCGGATTACGAAAGGGTCATCCCGTCGGGCAACGACAAGGTGGTCGAGGTCGATTGCCAGAGCTTCAAGGCCGCGGTCGATCGGGTATCCACGATCTCGAGCGAGAAAAGCCGGGCGGTGAAGCTCATGATCGAGAACGGCGCGATCACATTGTCCGCCAACAGCCCTGAAAACGGTACCGCGACCGAAGAGGTGCCGGTTAGCTACAGTGGGCCTGGGATCGAGATTGGCTTCAATTCACGCTATCTGTTGGACATCGCCCAGCAGATCGAGGGCGATGAGGCTGAAATCAGCTTGGCGGATTCGGCGTCGCCGACCATCGTACGCGACAAGTCGGATGCCAGCGCGCTGTACGTTCTGATGCCAATGCGGGTGTGATCGGCGGGCACAACGACCGCGCGGTCGCCCGCTGACGATTGGTTGGCAGGATTTTGGTGAAAGAAGCGATTCTTAGAAAACCGGCTTTGCCTGGCGGTGCGAACGAGGCGTCCGGTTTGGCGGGGCAAGCGGCCACGGACTGGGGCGTGGGCCGGGACGTGCGCCCGCGCGTTTGGCTGGCGCGCCTCGCGCTCAGCGATTTCCGTTGCTACACGACAGCGGAGCTTTTGGCCGACGGCCGTCCGCTTGTGCTTTGCGGTCCGAACGGTGCGGGTAAGACCAATCTACTGGAGGCGATTTCCTTCCTGGCGCCCGGCCGTGGGCTGCGCCGTGCGCGTCTGGCCGATGTCGCACGCCAGGCGCCCGATCGGGACAACGCCGAAAATGGCGGCTGGGCGGTCGCGGCCACGGTTATGACGCCCGATGGCGAGCGCCAAGTTGGAACCGGGCGCGAGACGGAGCCGCGGGACGCGGCGAATGGCCAGCGAGGCGAGCGCCGGGTCGTGAAGATCGACGGCGCCGCGGCACGCGGCCGGCAAAGCCTGAGCGAGATTTTTTCCGTCGTCTGGCTGACCCCACGAATGGACAGCCTTTTCCGCGACGGGCCGTCCGCTCGGCGGCGCTTTCTGGACCGTCTGGTTTATGGCTTCGACCCGGCGCACGCGGGCCGGGTCGCCGCTTACGAGCAATCTTTGCGCGAACGTGCCCGGCTCTTGAAAATGGGCCGGGCTGAAGACGCCTGGCTGGCCGCCCTTGAAGACGGCATGGCCCGCCATGGGGTCGCCATCGCTGCCGCGCGCCGCACCCTGGTTGCGCGGTTGAGCGCGGCGTGCGAGGAGCGGCAGGGTGTCTTTCCGGTCCCCGGCCTGACCCTGGACGGCGAGGTCGAGGACTGGCTGCGTGACGGCCCGGCGCTTGGTGCCGAGGATCGTTTGCGCGAACGCCTGGCAGCCGCGCGCGCGCGCGACGCCGAAACCGGCGGCGCATCGCTCGGCCCGCACCGCGCCGATCTGGCGGTGCGCCATCTTGGGCGCGGTATGCCGGCCGAGTTATGTTCGACCGGCGAGCAAAAGGCGCTTCTGGTGTCGATCGTGTTGGCGCATACCCGGCTCTTGACCCTCGAGCGCGGCGGTCCGCCGCTGCTGCTGCTGGACGAAATCGCGGCGCATTTGGACGCCACCCGGCGCGGTGCGCTTTATGATGAGATCCTCGCCCTCGGGGTCCAAGCGTGGATGACCGGGACCGAAGCGGCGGTCTTCGCGCCGCTCGGCGGGGCCGCGCAGTTCGTGCGCGTTGAGAATGCGGCGCTGCGCCCTGTGCCGCCGGCGGGAAATGACGGGAATGTAACGGTATGACACAACAACTTGGCCGGGACGCCGGACGCACCGCGACCGCGGCCGCCGCCTATGGCGCCGAATCGATCAAGGTGCTGCGCGGCCTGGAGGCGGTGCGCAAGCGCCCCGGTATGTACATCGGCGATACCGACGATGGCTCCGGCCTGCATCACATGGTCTACGAGGCGGTCGACAACGCGATCGACGAGTCCCTGGCCGGGCATTGCGACCTCATCGAAGTGATTTTGAACGGCGACGGTTCGGTCACGGTGCGCGACAACGGGCGCGGAATCCCGGTCGGCATTCATGCCGAGGAGGGTGTTTCGGCGGCCGAGGTCATCATGACCCAGCTCCATGCCGGCGGTAAATTCGATCAGAACTCCTACAAGGTTTCGGGTGGGCTTCACGGGGTCGGCGTTTCGGTCGTCAATGCCCTCTCGGAGTGGCTGGAGCTCACCATCTGGCGCGACAACAAGGAGCACCGGGTGCGATTTCGCGACGGCGAAACCGAGGCGCCCCTTGCCATCACCGGCGAGTCTGAAGGGCGTACGGGGACCGAACTGACGTTCCTGCCGTCCAAACAGACCTTCACCATGACGGAATTCGATTTCGCGACCTTGGAGCACCGGCTCCGCGAGCTCGCATTCCTGAATTCCGGCGTGCGTCTTAACTTGACCGATGACCGCCACGCCGAGGCTAAGACCGTCGAACTGCATTACGAGGGCGGGCTGGAAGCCTTCGTGCGCTATCTAGACCGCACCAAGTCCTCGATCGTCGAGTCGCCGGTGCTCATATCGGGCGAACGCGACGGGATCACGGTCGAGGCCTCCTTGCAGTGGACCGACAGCTATCACGAAACCATGCTGTGCTTCACCAATAACATCCCGCAGCGCGACGGCGGCACCCACCTGGCCGGATTTCGCGCCGCCCTGACCCGGCAGATTAACGGTTATGCCGTTACCGCCGGCATTGCCAAGCGCGAGAAGGTCACGCTGACCGGGGACGATGCGCGCGAAGGCCTGACTTGCGTGCTTTCGGTCAAGGTGCCGGATCCGAAATTCTCCAGCCAGACCAAGGATAAGTTGGTGTCTTCCGAGGTTCGTCCCGTGGTCGAGGCGCTGATCGGCGATCGCCTCAGCCAATATTTCGAGGAACATCCGGCCGAGGCCCGGCGCATCGTCGCCAAGGTGGTCGAGGCCGCCGCGGCGCGAGAGGCGGCGCGCAAGGCGCGCGAATTGACCCGGCGCAAGGGCGCGCTCGATATCTCCTCCCTGCCGGGTAAGCTGGCCGATTGCCAGGAGCGCGATCCGGCCTTGAGCGAGTTGTTCATCGTCGAGGGCGATTCCGCCGGCGGCTCCGCCAAGCAAGGCCGGGACCGCAAGTTTCAGGCGATTCTGCCCCTGCGCGGCAAGATCCTCAACGTCGAGCGCGCGCGCTTCGACAAGATGCTGAGCTCGACTGAAATCGGGACTCTAATCACCGCCTTGGGCACCAGCATCGGCAAGGACGAGTTCGACGTCGGTAAGTTGCGCTATCACAAGATCATCATCATGACCGACGCCGACGTCGATGGCAGCCATATCCGCACCCTGTTGCTGACCTTCTTCTACCGCCAAATGAATGAGTTGGTGGAGCGCGGCCACCTCTACATCGCCCAACCGCCGCTCTACCGCGCCAAGCGCGACGGCAAGCCGCAATACCTGAAAGACGACCGCGAGATGGAGGCGTACCTCATCGGCAATGGCATCACCGGCAGTGTGTTGGTGCTGGCTTCGGACAGTCCGGATGGCGCCCAGATCGCGGGACAAGATCTTCGCGCCCTGGTCGAACAGGCGGTGCAGGCCAAGCACCTGATGGAGACACTGGTGCGCCGGGTCGGCAGCGTGCAGGTCGTCGAGCAGACCTTGATCGCCGGGGCCTTGAACCCGGAAATCATTACCGATCAGGATCGCACCGCCGAGGCGGCCCATGCCATCGCCCGGCGTCTGGATGCGATCGCGCCACCCAGCGAACGCGGCTGGCGTGGCGAGGCTCTGGCCGACGGTGGCCTGGCCTTTGTGCGCAAAGTGCGCAGCCTGACCGAGCGGCGTACCATCGATGCGCCGTTGCTGCGCTCCAGCGAGGCCCGGCGTCTCGATCTCATGACCGAGGCGTTGCAGGAAACCTATACCCATCCCGCCGTTCTAAAGGCCAAGGACCGGGAAATTGGGGTGACCGGGCCCTGCAGCCTCGCCGACGGGGTGTTCGAGCTTGGCCGCAAAGGCGTCACAATCGCCCGCTACAAGGGCCTCGGTGAAATGAACCCGGACCAACTTTGGGAGACGACCCTGGACCCCACCGCCCGCGCCTTGCTGCAGGTCAAGGTCGCACATGCCGACGAGGCGGCCAGCATCTTCTCAACCCTCATGGGCGATGCGGTCGAACCCAGGCGCGAATTCATCCAAAGCAACGCGCTTCAGGTCACCAACCTGGACGTCTAGGGCGCTCATGCCCGAAAAGACCAAGGACCGTAGGAAATCCGCCGCCCGGCGCGGAGCCAGGGGTCAACCCAAGGCCCAACGCGCCCGTGTGAGGCGCAGTTGGCCCATGCGGTTGATCGTCTGGGGCGGGAGTCTCATGATCTGGGCGGCGATCGCCTTTACCGCGGTCATCGCCTGGTACGCTTACGATCTGCCGGCGGTCGCCGACCTGGGCGCGGTCGAGAGACGGCCCTCGGTCACCCTGATCGCAGCCGACGGCACCCTGCTGGCCTCCTACGGCGATGTTTACGGCGACGTGGTTGCCGTGCGCGATCTGCCGCCGCACCTGCCGCAGGCCGTGCTCGCGGTCGAGGACCGGCGCTTTTATTCTCATTTTGGGCTCGATCCCATTGGATTGGCGCGCGCCATGCGGGCCAATTTTCGCGCCGGGCGCATTGTCGCAGGCGGCTCGACCGTGACCCAGCAATTGGCCAAGAACCTGTTCCTCTCGCCCGAACGCACCATCAAGCGCAAGATGCAGGAGATGCTGCTCGCCTTCTGGTTAGAGTACCAGTTCACCAAGGATCAGATCCTCGGTCTCTATCTCAACCGGGTTTACCTGGGTGCGGGGACCTATGGCGTGGACGCCGCGGCGCGGCGCTACTTCGGCAAACCGGCGCGCGCGGTCAATCTTTACGAAGCCGCCCTTCTCGCCGGCTTACTCAAGGCGCCCTCGCGCTATAGCCCGGCCAGCGACACGGCGCGCTCCGACGAACGCACGGCCCTGGTCCTGCGCTCCATGACCGAAGCCGGATTTGTGAGCCCGGAGGAAGCGGGCGAGGCCCTAGCCAAGAAAACCCGCGGCCGCGCGGCCGCCGGCAATCAAGCGCGCTATTTCACCGACTGGGTAATGGGGCAAGTCGCCGATTTCGTTGGCACCGTGGACCGCGACTTGACCGTCATCACGACACTCAACCCTTTTTACCAGCGTGTCGCGGAACAGGAGCTCGCGGTGACCTTGGCGAAACAGGGCGCAAAGCGGAAGGTGAGCCAAGGCGCCATCGTACTCATGCAGCCGGACGGCGCGGTTCGCGCCCTGGTCGGCGGGCGCGATTACGATGCCAGCCAGTTCAACCGCGCGACGCAGGCGTTGCGCCAACCCGGGTCCGCATTCAAGGCCTTCGTCTATCTCGCCGCCCTGGAAGACGGCCGCTCTCCCGACGAGCGCATGACCGATGCGCCGGTTCGCATCGGCAAGTGGCAGCCCAGCAACTACGGAGACAAATACTATGGCGAGGTGACGCTGCGCGAAGCCTTCGCCCGATCGCTCAACTCGGTCGCCGTGCGCCTCAATGAAGCGGTTGGCGTGGCGCAGACCGCGGCGGTCGCCCGGCGCCTCGGTATTACCGCCGATCTGACGTTGCATCCCAGTCTTGCGCTCGGCGCCTCCGAGGTGACTCTTCTGGAGTTGACCGGCGCTTACGGGACCTTCGCCAATAAGGGCAAGGGAATCCTGCCCTACGCGATAGAGGAAATCCGCGGCCCCGACGGCAAGCTCCTGTACCGGCGAAAGGGCGGCGGCCCCGGTCAGGTCGTCCAACCCGCGCAGGTCGATCAGATGACTAATCTCATGACCGCGACGGTCGCTTGGGGCAGCGGCAAGGCGGCCGATCCCGGCCGGCCGGCGGCGGGTAAGACCGGTACCAGCCAAGAGTTCCGCGATGCCTGGTTCGTCGGCTTCACGGCCGATTTCGTTGCCGGGGTGTGGCTCGGGAATGACGATGGCACACCGACCAAGGGCGTGACCGGCGGTTCGCTGCCCGCCCGCCTTTGGCGGCGGGTTATGGTCCGTGCCCAAGAGGGTGTGCCGCCCAGCGAACTGCCGGGCGGCGAGACCGAGCTCATTGAAACCGCGTCCGGTTTGCGCGATCGGGCCGGCGGTTTCATTGCGCGCATCCTGCGTACCTTGGGCGCCGCCACCAACGAGTCGGGCGATGCCGCCGCCAAGCCGGCCCAAAATCCTGCGCCCACCGGACGCAAGCACGATCCCTAGGGCGCGATCCTCCCAGATGGGAGATGCTGCACCGGATCTGTGCGGCCACGATTTTCTTACCGGGGCTCGCGCCGACTCGAGGCGGTCGTGTAAGGTCACGCGCTCGGCCGTGCCGCCTCGCCTCACTCGAAACGGCTTCAGGAATTGGAATTTCTTCGCCGTCTGACCGAACCCGCGGCCGCAAAGGCGGCCCGCGAGCGCACCCGTGCGCTGGTCGAAGCCGCGATGGCGACCGCCGCTCTGGTCGCCAGCGCCGATGGTCCGGCCGGCCTGGCCCAGCGTCTCCTGCTCGACCAGATTTTGGATAGCGTGGAGAGCCTGCGGGGAAACGATCCTCACGTGGCGGTTGAAATTTTCAACGGATTCGCGCGGGCGATATCCGAGAGCGCCGAAGTTGGCCGGGCCCGCGCGTCGACCGCGATATCGGAATTCGCCGGCGCACCGGATACCCCGCGCCTGCTGCTTCATATCGCCAATGCCATGGCCACCGCACAAGGCGGCACGAGCGCAAACGCGACGGCGGAGATTGCGCGGGTATCTAAGGCTCTTGGACTCCCTGAAGAGGAAACGCCGATCCTGGAACCGGACGCCGAGGCCGGCCCCTGCACCGTAATTGTGCTGGGCAACGAGAAAGGCGGCACCGGTAAATCGACGACGGCGCTGCACTTGGCGGTGTGTCTTATGGCGCGCGGCCACAAGGTTGGGACGATCGACCTTGACGGTCACCAGGGCACGTTGTCGCGCTATATCGCTAATCGGGTCAAACTCGTTGAGCGTGGTGGGCAGGCGCTGCCGGTTCCTCAGCATCGCCGGATCGTCCCGTCAAATCTGCGCGACCGGGTCGCCGCCCATGCCGATGAGCGCGCGGAATTGCAAAGCGCGTTCAAGCTTTTGCGCGGCTGCCGCTTCGTCCTTGTCGATACGCCGGGAAGCCACACCCATCTATCGCGCCTGGGATTGGAGTTCGCCGATACCCTGATCACCCCGCTAAACGACAGCTTTCTAGACATCGACGTGCTGGCGCGGATCGATCACGGCCGGCGCGAGATCGTGGAGCCGAGCGCTTACGGCCGCATGGTGCTCGACGAGAACGATCGCCGCCGGGCCGCCGGTGGCGAGGCCCTCGACTGGATCGTCATGCGCAATCGCCTGGCGCACATCGACGCCCGCAACACCCGTGAAATGGATAGGCTGTTGCGTCAACTAGGGGACCGCATGGGATTTCGCTTGCGTCCGGGCTTGAGCGAACGTGTCGTCTTCCGCGAGTTATTTTACAAGGGTTTAACGTTGTTCGATCCCCCGGCGGGGGGTGACGATACTGGGACCGGCGCGGCCCGTGCTTTGGCTGGACATTGCCGCGCCCGGCGCGAAGTGGAAGACTTGACCGCCGCTTTAGGTCAGGACAGCGTTGAGGCTGGACAAGCGCCGGTTTAAGCGGCCGGACAAGATGTAGCGCCAGGAGCTCCAGATGACGGCACCCGGTAAGGATCCCTGGATGACGGCCCCGGAATACGGCCGGTCGCTGCGCGGATTCGGGATAAACCTGCTGGTCCGCGATGTCGCGCGCTCCAGCGCCTTCTTGATTGACATCCTGGGCCTAGAAAAGGTCTACGCAAACCCCGATTTCGCGGTCCTGCGCCACGCCGGGCACGACATCATCCTGCATGCCGACCACACCTACGGCGACCACCCGTTGCTGGCGCTGACCGGCGACGGCGCGATTCGCGGCGCCGGGGCGGAGTTTCGCCTCTACGGGCTCGATCCCGATGCGGCCGAGGCGCGGGCGCGGGCGAGCGGCGAAACCGTGCTGGCCGAAAGCCGGGATAAGCCACACGGCTTGCGCGAATGCTATCTCGCCGATCCCGACGGTTATGTCTGGGTGCCAAGCGCGGCGTTGGCGGGATAGTCAGATCCCTAGAACCAACTCAGCTTAGACGGTCCTATCCGTACCTCAGCACCCGGTCGCCGTGTTGGCGCAGCCAGGCGCGGGCGTCCGAGGCGTTCGCGGTGAGACGCGCCGTTAGTTCCCAAAAGCGCGGGCCGTGGTTCATATGCTTCAGGTGCGCGATCTCGTGCGCGACCACGTAATCCAGCACCTCTTCCGGTGTCAGGATCAGGCGCCAGCAGAAATTCAGGCTGCCGTCGCTGCCGCAACTGCCCCAACGTGTCCTGGTCTCCCGGACCGACACCCGGCGCACCGTCTCCTGTATCTTCTCTGCTTTGGATCGCGCCCGAGTGCCGAGCTCGCGCCGCGCCTCGGCCTTCAAGAAATCCGCGATGCGGCGCGGTAGATGCTCGACGTGCCCGCTGGCCCAGATAACGCCCTTGGCCCGCCAGACGCCCCGGCGCCCCTCGGGATCGTGCCGGATCACGTGATTCTGGCCCAGGATCGGCACCACGGCGCCGTCCCGGAATGGGATTCGCGCCGGTAGGGCGTCGAGTTGATCGAGCAGCCAAGCCGATTTGTGTTCGGCGAATTCGAGGCCTTCGCGCAAGGCGGTGCGGCGCGGCAGGATCAGGCGCACCGCCCTGGCGGCGCCGTCCACGCGCAGCGAAATATGCCGTGCTTGCGCGTGCCGGGCCACCTTCAACGGGATCTCCCGGCCTGCCAATCGCAGCATTCTGGGGGGTCGGTGCGAATCTGCCATATATGTCGTATAGCGCGCGTCGTCGCGCCGGGACAAGAATCAGCTTTTGCGGCGCCGGGCCTCGTGCGCCAGGAGGGCGCGTTTGCGCTCGACCCCCCAACGGTAACCCGCCAGCGCGCCATCCTGACGTAACGCCCGGTGGCAGGGAATCAAGATCGAGACCGGGTTGGTGGCGCAAGCCCGGCCGACCGCGCGCTGCCCCTTTGGCACTCCCAGGCGTTCCGCGATCTGGGAGTAAGACCGGGTCTCACCGTAAGGGATAGCCAACAATTCCTGCCAGACCCGGCGTTGAAACGCGGTCGCGCGCACGTCGAGCGGCAAGCTGGGATGTGGGGCTTCGCCCGCCAAGTGGCGTAACAAGACTTCGAGGGCCGGCGCGATTGCCTGCTCGTCACGGGCGATTTCTTCGGCCTGGGGGAACTCGGCCCGCAATTTCTGCGCCAAACCGGCGTCGTCGCCACCCAGCGCCAGAAAACAAACGCCCTTCGCGGTCGCCGCGACCAGCAGGCGGCCGAGGGGCGACTCGACGACGGCGTAAGCGATGCGCGCGCCCTTACCGCCCTTGGCATAGGACGCCGGGGTCATGCCCAATTGCGAGTGGGAATCCTCGTAGACGCGGCTGGAGGAGCCATATCCGGCAACATAGGTCGCGCCGGCAACCGACTCACCGCGTTTGAGCTCGGCCCTGAAACGGCGCGCGCGCCGGGCGTCGGCATAGTCACGCGGGGTGACGCCCATGGCCCGCTTAAACAGGCGCTGCAGGTGCCAAGGGCTCAAGCCTACTTCGCTCGATAGCTCGGCCAGGGTGACGCTCTGCCCGTCCATTCGCTCGATATAGGCGCAGGCCGCGCGCACTTGGGCGAGGTGGTGCGCCGACAATTCCCTGGCCGTTGGCGCTTGTTTCGCGGACGCTGCCGTCATCGCTTGGACTCCTTAGTGATCGTACCCGAGCCCCGCTTTTAGCAGGATGCGCGGCACCGCTCTATCCGAAGCTTGCGCAGGTTAAGGCCTTGATTATAGGTCCTTTAGCTGGCACGGCGCACCACTGTCGCTGGGCTCATAAGGTATGGCTTCATGCTTTCGCGGAACATGCCCACGAACTCCGACAGGATCAGCGAACGCGGTCGGTGCGCGGGGTAAAGAATCCCCAACCCAAAGGTTAGGGTTGGTTCGAACCGGCGGATCTCCAGGCCCAGGCCGAGATATTCGTCGGCGTCAATGGGGCTGACGATGGACACGCCGGCGCCCTCGCTGACCATGATGCAGGCGGTGGCGAACTGGCGTGTCTCGACCCGCACATCGAAGCGCGCGCCAGCTTGATCGAAGGTTTGGCGCACCGCGTGGAAATGTGGGTGGTCGCGGTTCATCGAGATGATGGGAGTCCCGTCCAAATCGTTTGGAGTCAAGACCTTGCGCGTGGCCAGGGGGTGCCCCTTGGGCAGAATGCAGACGCAACGCACGTGCAGGCTCTCGAATTCGATGGCCGGGTGGTCGATCGGAATCTCGGAAAATCCGACGTCATACTGTTGCGCCATGATCCATTCCTGGACCCGCTGATTGTGCCGCGGCTGAAGGGATATGGTCACGTCCGGACGTTGCAATAGGAATTTAGCCACGATACGGGGTAAAAAGCTGGTCGCGAAGCCTGGAAGGCACGCAATGCGCAGGTGCCCCGTCCGCCGGTTGCGGATGTCCTCCGCGATTTGGCCGATGTGATCGAGGTTGGAAATCGCGCGCTCCACCTCGCCCAGCAGAAAGGTCGCCTCCGGCGTCGGTTGCAGCCGGCCGCGTTGGCGGCTGAAAAGCGGAAAACCTAAGTCTTGCTCGAGACCGGCAATGAGGCGGCTGACTGCAGGCTGGGAAATTCGCAGCATTTCCGCCGCCTGCGTCACGCTAGCCGCATGCATGACGGCGCGGAAAGCCTCCAGTTGACGGAGTCTGATCATAGTGCCCTGTCCTTTACCTCAAGCGTCACTTCGCGCTTGTTTCCCTGCGGTGCGGGTCAGCGCCCGGCCGCTCCCATTTTGCCATCTTGCACATTCTATAACGTAAAGACATGGATTTGTTCAGTTTAGCTATTTGACATTATGGCGGCGGATGCTCAGGGTCGAAATAACGCAGGAGCCTGGAGCGCTTGCCCGAAAAAGACGGCGGGGAATCCGGGCTCGCGATCAGGGAACCGTGGCGGTAGAGTGGTGCAACCGAAAAAGCTTGTTCCGGTTGTCATGCCACGGTCACGGTTGGCCATCATGAAGACGGGACCATCGCGGCCCGGTTAGCGGTCCGCGAAAGTCTCGCCGATTTTGCTCGACAGGGAGGTTTAGGATGCATTTGCGCAGAACGATTACCGCCGTAGCCACGATGCTTGCCGTGGCAACCGGCGCCGGCGCCGCCATGGCGGCAACCGAAATACAGTGGTGGCACGCGATGGGTGGCGTCAATGGCGAACGCGTTAACAAAATCGCCAATGACTTCAACGCCACCCAATCCGACTACAAAGTCGTGCCCGTCTTCAAGGGCAATTACACCGAGACCATGACCGCCGCTATTGCGGCGTTCCGGGCCAAACAACAACCCCACATCGTGCAAGTCTTCGAGGTCGGCACCGCCACCATGATGGCAGCCAAGGGTGCGATTTATCCGATCGAGGATCTGATGAAGGCGTCCGGAATACCCTTCGACAAGTCGATCTATCTGCCAGCCGTGATTTCCTATTACCAGCGCCCAAACGGCGATCTTTTGTCGATGCCGTTCAATTCCTCCACACCGGTGCTCTGGTACAACAGGGATGCGCTCAAAAAAGCCGGCGTTTCGGCGCCGCCGAAAACCTGGGACGAGATGAAGAGCGCTTCGCAAAAACTGGTCGCGGCCGGTTATAAATGCGGTTTTTCGTTCGGTTGGCAATCTTGGGTAATGGTCGAAAATTACAGTTCCTGGCACAACCTTGCGCTCGGCACTAAGGAAAATGGTTTCGCCGGTCTTGACACCGAGTTCACCTTCAACAACGACGCGGTTAAATCCCGCCTCGCCACCATCGCCGACTGGTCCAAGGACAAACTGTTTACCTACGGCGGGCGCCGCGGCGACAGCCTTTCGATGTTCACCAACGGTGAATGCGGCATGTGGATGAATTCATCGGCCTACTACGGCAGTATCAAGAAGCAGGCCAAGTTCGACTTCGGTCAGTCCATGCTGCCGCTCGACACCAGTGTCGCCAACGAGCCGCAAAACTCGATCATCGGCGGCGCCACCTTGTGGGTGCTCAGAGGGCATGACAAGGGCGATTACAAGGGTGTCGGCCTTTTCATGAACTACTTGTCGTCGCCCGAGGTTCAGGCCTGGTGGCATCAGGAAACGGGCTATGTGCCGATCACCACGCCAGCCTACGAGCTTTCCAAAAAGCAAGGGTTCTATGACAAGAACCCGGGGACCGATACGGCAATCAAACAGCTCAGCCTAAACACGCCGACACCGAATTCGCGTGGCTTGCGGTTCGGCAGCTTCGTGCAGATCAGGGACATCATCAACGAAGAGATGGAAGCGATCTGGAACGGTTCGAAGACGGCTGACAAAGCCCTCGACGAGGCCGCGGCACGGGGCAACAAACTGCTCAGAAAGTTCGAAAAAGCCAATACACCAAGCCAGTAAGCGAAACCTCCCTAGGTTGGCGTTTCCCGTCTTCGGCCTTGCAGCTGGAGTCGGGGACGCTTACCAACGTAGAAGCTTTCTGACATGCTGAAACGCGTCCATTTCGGACCCTCATGGCTGCCGTTTGCGCTTGTCGCGCCGCAGATTATCATCACCGTGGTGTTCTTCATCTGGCCGGCAAGCCAGGCGCTCTATCAGTCGCTTCTGGTCGAGGACCCCTTCGGACTGAAGACGGAATTCGTCTGGTTCGATAATTTCATTGAACTGTTCGGCGACGAGCATTACCTGGGCGCCTTCCAGCGCACGATTTTTTTCTCATTCTCCGTCGCCTTTTTGTCGATGACTTTCGCCTTGACCCTGGCGGCGATGGCTGACCGGGTGATCAAGGGCGCAACGACCTACCGGACATTTCTGATATGGCCCTATGCCGTGGCGCCCGTGGTTTCCGGCGCGCTGTGGGTGTTCATGTTCGATCCGACCTTAGGCATCTTCACCTACACTCTGGGCGCCCTGGGATACGAGTGGAACCACAAGCTGAACGGCGGCGAAGCGATGTTCCTGGTGATCATCGCCTCGGCCTGGAAGCAGGTCGCCTACAATTTCCTTTTCTTCCTCGCCGCCATGCAATCAATCCCCAAATCGCTGATCGAGGCGGCGGCTATCGACGGCGCCGGGCCGACGCGGCGCTTCTTCTCGATTATTCTCCCACTGATTTCTCCGACCACCTTCTTTCTGATGGTGATAAACGTCGTTTTCGCCTTTTTCGAGACCTTCGGCATCGTTCATGCCGTCACCGCGGGGGGCCCCGCCAAGGCTACCGAAATACTGGTCTACAAGGTCTTTAACGATGGCTTCATCGGTCTCGACCTGGGCGGTTCGGCGGCGCAGTCGGTGATTCTCATGCTGATTGTTATTTCGTTGACCGTCATTCAGTTCCGCTACGTGGAAAAGAGGGTCGAGTACTGATGGTTGAACACCGACCCATCGTGACGTTCGTCTCTCACCTCGTACTGATCTTCGGCGTGGCGATTATCGCCTTTCCGATTTGGATTACCTTCGTCGCCTCGACCCACGAAGCCGCGCGCATGGTGCAAATTCCGTTGCCGCTGCTTCCCGGCGATCAGTTCTTCAAGAATCTCGAATTGACGCTGTTCAAAGGGCTCGAAGGCGCGGGCGCGCCGCCGGTCGGTTTCATGATGGTCAATAGCCTGGTCATGGCCTTGATGATCGCCGTTGGCAAGATCGCCATTTCCTTGATCTCGGCTTTCGCCATCGTCTATTTCAAATTTCCCTTCCGCATGGGCTTCTTCTGGATGATTTTCATCACCTTGATGCTACCGGTCGAGGTGCGCATTCTACCGACTTTCGAAGTGGTGGCCAATCTTGGCATGCTTAATACCTACTGGGGTTTGAGCATCCCGCTAATCGCCTCGGCGACGGCGACCTTCATGTTTCGTCAGGTGTTTCTGACCATACCCGACGAGTTGTTGGAGGCGGCGCGTATAGACGGCGCCGGGCCGATGCGGTTCTTTGTCGATATCTTGATTCCCTTGTCGCGCACCAATATTGCCGCCCTGTTCGTCATCCTCTTCATCTATGGCTGGAACCAATACCTGTGGCCGCTGCTGGTGACCACCGATCAGAGCATGTACACCGTCGTCATGGGTATCAAGCAGATGCTGGAGGCCGCCGAACAATCTCCCGACTGGCATCAGATCATGATGACGTCGCTGCTGGCCATGCTACCGCCGGTGTTCGTTGTCGTATTCATGCAACGACTGTTCGTCAGGGGTTTGACGGAAACCGAAAAATGAATCGAAATCAGGTTACCTAGTATGGCGGAAATACACCTAAACAAAGTTCATAAATCCTATGGCGCGGATGAAGTTCTCCACGGCGTCGACTGGCATATCCGGGACGGCGAATTCGTCGTCATCGTCGGTCCCAGCGGTTGTGGAAAGTCGACGCTGCTGCGCATGATCGCGGGCCTGGAAGGAATCAGCCAGGGCGAAATCTCCATTGGCGAGCGCGTCGTCAACGATCTCGAACCGGCCGAGCGCGATATCGCCATGGTGTTCCAGAACTATGCCCTCTATCCCCATATGTCGGTTTACAACAACATGGCGTACGGGTTGAAAATCAAGGGCATCGCCAAGGACGAAATCGAAAAAAGGGTCAATCGGACAGCCGAAATTCTAGAGATCCGTGACTACCTGAAGCGCTCGCCGCGGCAACTCAGCGGCGGCCAGCGGCAACGGGTGGCCATGGGCCGCGCGATCGTCCGCGAACCCAGCGTCTTTTTGTTCGACGAGCCGCTCTCCAATTTGGATGCCAAGCTGCGCGTTCAGATGCGCCTGGAAATCAAGAAACTTCAGGAACGACTCGGTATTACAAGCGTCTATGTCACGCATGACCAGGTCGAGGCGATGACCTTGGGGCACCGGCTGATGGTCCTCAACGGCGGATACGTAGAGCAACTGGGGACGCCGATAGAGCTTTACGAACGCCCGGCGACGGCATTCGTGGCGGGCTTCATCGGTTCTCCTTCCATGAATTTCCTGGACGCTAAAATAAGCGAAGATGGAAAAAAAGCCGTGTTTCCGGGCGGGGACGCCCTAGATCTCCCGGGAGACCTCGCCAAGCATGCGAACCATCGGGTTACCGTCGGCATGCGGCCCGAACACCTTCAAGTGGATGAAGGTAAATCCGAAACGACATCGCAAACGGTACAGGTGGTCGAGCATCTGGGGGCCGACACGCTGGTACATGGGACGTTCGGTAGTGGCAACTCCGACCTGATCGTTCGCCTTAAGGGCATCAGGACCATCGGCAAAGGCGAGGTCTTGCCGCTCGCAATCGATCCAAGAAATATTCACGTCTTCGATCCCGATAGTGGAAAGCGTTTGGATTCTTAAGCTAGCCGCTGGCCCTCTTCCTTCTGCCGGCTCAATATGAGCCCCCATCCTTCGATAGAGCCTGTGCCGTGAAGCTAATCCAAGTATCCGATCTGCATTTCGTACCCCCGGGCACGCGCCTCTTTGGGATCGACCCGCGTGCGCGCCTCGCCGCGGCGGTCCAGGACATCAATGCCAGGCACGCGGACGCGGAGCTTTGCCTTTTCACCGGCGATCTCACGGATCAAGGCGCGCCGGAGTCCTACCGCGCTTTACGCGAGGTTCTCTCGGAGTTGCGCCTGCCCTACAGGCTGCTCGTGGGCAATCACGACGACCGGGGCAATTTCGCCGCCGTCTTTCCGGAAGCGCCGCGCGACGAAAACGGGTACGTGCAGTCGATCGTTCCGACCTCCGCGGGCGATCTCATATTGCTCGACACACATGAGCCGGGCTCGGAAGCCGGCTTTTACTGCGCCCCGCGTCAGGCTTGGCTGCGCGAGCGCCTAGGCGATTCCTCGGGCCGTCCGGTCTATCTTTTCATGCACCACCCACCCTTCGATATCGGTATTCCCAGCCTGGACCGAATCCGCCTGCTCGAGCCGGAAGGCCTAAGCGCGGCGATAGAGGGCGCGGACGTGCGCCATATCTTCTTCGGCCATGTCCACCGGCCGGTCAGTGGAAGCTGGCGCGGTATCCCCTATTCGGCCCTGCGTTCGACCGTGCACCAGGTGCCGCTCGACTTCGGCGACAAGCGCTCCATGCCGTATAGTTTCGAGCCGCCGGCCTATAACGTGATCCTGATCTGCGACGACCTCACCGTCGTGCATCACCACGACTACATGAACCGCGAGATCGTCACGCCCGGCACGGAACGCTACAGCGCGGCGGAATAGACGCCCGCGCGGCTCACCTTTGGCCGCCAAGCCGATTGACGCCGCCCCCCTGGGGTTACAGGATCGCGCATGTCCTGGACCGCACCGCCAGGCGCCTGGGGGGCTGCCGATCCGCTATTCCTGCTTTTGATCGCCCTCGGCGTCGAGGGCTATCTCGGCGGCCGCGCGTTGCGCTTCGCTTGGACCGGGAATCCGCGCCGGGCCCTGGCGGCCTTGTGCCTGGACCTCGCACGCCGTCTCAATCGTCGCGAGCGGCCGCCGGCCGCCCGCCGGCGCCGCGGCGCCCTGGTTGCCGGGAGTCTTGCCTTCGGCGCGCTCGCGCTGGGATGGACGGTCGGCCTGGTCACGCGCCATTACCCTTTCGCCTGGGCATTGGAATTGTTTGTACTCGTCCTCCTGATAGACCAGCGCGCGACTTGGCGTCAGGGCGAGGCGGTGCAGGGCGCCCTGGCCAGCGGCAGTCTGGTGCGCGCGCGCGAGGTTCTGCGCCCCCTGGCGATCGAGGCAGCGGCGCCGGCGGACATCGAAAGGCTGGACAGCGGGGGGATCGTCGGCGCGGCGCTAGAGGCGCTCGGCCGCCGCTTTGCCGGGCGCTTGATGGCGCCGGTCCTGTGGTATGTCGTGCTCGGTCTGCCGGGGCTATTCTTACAACAAACCGCCTATGTCATGGCCGCCACTTTGAGCGTGCAGGATATCGGCGGCGGGAAAGGGGCCGGACCCGGCGCGGGCCCTTATGGCGATGCTGCCCGGTCGCTGGCCCGCGCGGTTGCTTTGCTGCCGGATGTTCTGGGCGCCATCCTTCTGTCGTCCGCCGCCGCCTTTGTGCCTGGCGGGCGCGGCGCGGCCGGATTAAGACGCGCGTTTAAGGGCAACGGCGCCGCAGCTGCCGCGCTTTCGGCCACGCTGGCGGATGTTGGCGCGCCCTTGCGCCTCAACCGCGCGCTGGTCGTCTTCGCGGTCGCCTGTCTCATAAACGCCGGATTGATCGGCGCGCTGGCCTTGCTCCGCCTCGGCTTTTAGTTAGTTCCTTGCGGCAAGGCGGTGCGCAGCTTGTCGGCCTGCGGATTAAAGAACTTGCGCTCGATCACCACCGCACGGGCCGGGGCCGGCGCGCCGTAGTACTCGTCGTTCCATTTCTCGCGGCTAAATATCTTCGCGCCTTCCAATGCCCCACCGCCGAACAAGCCGACCGCGCGCGAATAGGCATAGATGTCGGCGCCGACATTGGTCGTGGTTGAGGCCTCGATGCCCGCGCCCAGCGGACCCATGGCGACACTGGCGTCCGCGCCCAGCTTCATCTCGTTGTTCAGAAGGGCTTCGACCGCGCTATCGGTCATGATCGTGAAGACGACTTCGGAGAGTTGCGCGCCAATCTGCAGGCCGATGCTGCCGGCGGCCAGTGTATAGAAAGCCGGCGCGCTCCAGGTCCCATCGGCGCCGCGCACCAGAAGGACACCCGAACCGCCCTCGGCACCGACAATGAAACCGCCCTTGATCAGTTCCGGAAAGATCAGGACGCCGCGCGCCTTGGACAAGGACTTATGGAACTCCGGCATGCCGGGATCGGTCATCAAGCGTTCCAGGGAAAAGCGCGACTCTTCAACCAGTTCGTTGCCTTTGGTTTCTGCCTCGGCTGGCCGTGGTGTGGCGCTTAACGCCATAATCAGCGTGAGCGACGCGAGAATTAAAGTGGCGTGGCGGGCCAGGTTCTGGGCGGCGCGCGCCTTCCATTGGATGCGCTTCATGGTATCAAATCGCTTCCGTTTCTCGAGTTATCGGGTGGGGCCGAATCGGCCTCGGCTAGCACGATTCTAACAGTTTCGCCCCAGAACGGAATCCCCTTCGCGCCGATGACTCAAAGTTAGCTGCGGCTCCAATCCAGGGTGCGGGGTGCGGCGTTGACCAGGCGTACCCGCCATACGCCATGGTCGTCCGGGGCGTGACTGCCCGCGGTCCCATGAATGTGGTCGAGGCAGGTCAGTGCGCAATTGTCGATCGCAAAGGATAAGGCGCGCTCCGGCTCCAGGCCCAGAGCGAGCGACAGGGCAGAGCGGATCGTGCCACCGTGCGTGACGGCAACGATATCGCGCCCAGCGTGGGCGTGCGACAGGCGTTCGACCGTCTCGACGACACGATTCGTGAGATCGACGAAGCTCTCGCCGTTCGGCGGAGCCTCGTGTGCCGGCGCCAGCCAGAACCGGTGCCAGGTGCCGTCGCGGCTATTATTCAATTCTTCGGCACTCAATCCCTGCCAGTCACCCATGTGCTGTTCCGCCAAGGACGCTTCGATCAGGCGTTCCGGCGGTGCTTCGTCGAAGAGGTGTTCCAGGATAGAATCGGCCGTGCGGTGGGTGCGCTTGAGGTGGCTGGTCACCCAAATCGCTCCGCGCGGCAGAATGCCGGCTAGGCGTCGAAAGGTTTCGACATCCGAACAGTCGCAATCGTGATCGTCCTGGCCATAAATGGCGCCGCCGTGACCCACGACCGGGGCGTGGCGAATCCACCACCAGCGGGTTGTGGTCGTTTCGGGCGCGCTCATGCCAGCGCCACCACGACGAGCAGCACCGCCGTTTGCGCGGCCTGCTCCGCCGCACCCAGGACATCCCCGGTGTAGCCGCCGATTTGCGCGCGGGCCAAGAGGGCGATCGTGGCCGCGGCTGCGCCGGCCGCGAAAATGGCGACAAGTCCGGCGCCGGGCCCGAGCGTAAGCAGAGCCATGACCGCGCCCAGGCCGGCCGCCGTGGCTGCGTGCCCGGTCTCGGGGCGGCCAACGCGGGCGGCCAGGCCATCGCCGCGCGCAAGCGGTAGGGCCGCCATGATCGCCGGCAGGACCGCGCGCGAGAGGGCGTGCGCGCCGATCAGGGCCAGGAGGACGGTTCCGGCCGCTCCAATCTCGGCCAGGGCACCGGCGCGCAAAGCGACCGACAGAACCACGGCGAGCACGCCGTAAGTCCCGATATGGCTGTCGTGCATGATCTCCAGCTTGCGGGCGCGCTCCGCGCCGCCGCCGAAACCGTCGGCGACATCGGCCAGACCGTCCTCGTGCAACGCCCCGGTTAGCAGGATGGACGCACTCAAGGCGACCAGGGCGCCGGTAAGCGGCGGCAGGCCCAGCCCCTGGGCCAGCCAGAAGGCGAAGGCGCCCCCCAGGGCGACCCCGACGCCGACAAGCGGCAGGACGCGGGTGGCGCGCGCCATCTCGCCGGTTTCCGGAATCCGGCTCCTGCCCAACGGTAGGCGGGTCAGCAACCCGGTGGCGAGCATGAAGTCGCGCCACCAGAGCGACAGGGGTAAAGAGTGACTCATTGCGGCGATTCTGGCGGTCATTCCCAGGAAATTCCGGTGATTCTACCCCGGTGGTTATAGGGCCGCCACACGTCCTGGCAAGGCGGGGCTGCGGCAGCATGTTATCGCCCTTGCGCCCGGTCGCCGGGCGCGGCATGTCTTGCCCCGCTTGAGAAGAGAGGACTCCGATATGAGCGAGACGGCGCCCACTACTTTCGCGGAGATTCGTGCCCTTTTGGACCAACTGCCGGGGCCCGACCTCGCGGCCGGCCGGGCCGCCGCCGCGCGCGAGGCGCAGCTCACCAAACCGGCCGGCGCGCTTGGCCGGCTTGAAGACTTGGCGCAATGGCTGGCGACCTGGCAAGGCCGGCATCCGCCGCGCATCGAGCGGCCCTACGCGGCGGTTTTCGCCGGGAACCACGGGGTTGCGGCGCGCGGCGTTTCCGCCTACCCGGCGGAAGTGACGAAGCAGATGGTGCGGAATTTTATTGACGGCGGGGCAGCGGTGAATCAGCTCTGCGTCTTGGTCGACGCCGACCTGCGCGTTTACGAGCTGGCCCTGGACGAGCCAACCCACGATTTCACCGAACGGCCGGCGATGGAAGAGGAAGACTGCGCCCGCGCCATCGCCTACGGCATGATAGCGGTCGAGGAGGGAATCGATCTTCTGTGTCTGGGCGAGATGGGTATCGGCAACACGACCAGCGCGGCCGCGCTTTGCCATGCCCTGTTCGGGGGCGCGGCGGCCGATTGGGCGGGGCGCGGCACCGGTATCGACGACGCGCGCCTGATCCACAAGACGGCCTTGATCGAAACCGCGGTTGCTAAGCACCGGCTGGCCATGACCGATCCGCTGGAGATCCTGCGCTACCTTGGTGGTTTTGAGCTCGCGGCCATCCTGGGCGCCATCATGGCCGCACGTTTGGCGCGTACACCGGTTGTGCTCGACGGATACGCTTGCACCGCGGCGGCGGCGGTGCTGCACGCTCTGGATGGACACGCCCTGGATCACTGCGTCGTCGCGCATATGTCGGTCGAGCCGGGCCACGCCCGCCTGCTGGAGCGGATCGGGCAGCGGCCAATTCTGGATCTAGGTATGCGTTTGGGCGAGGCTTCGGGGGCCGTGCTCGCGGTGCCGCTGCTCAAGGCCGCCTGCGCTTGTCACAGCGGTATGGCGAGCTTTGCCGACGCGGGTGTCAGCGGTCCGGGTTGAGCGCGCGGCCGGCGTCTTGACCTAAATCAATGCCGCCGTGCGCGATGCCGCGCAACCTTAAGCCATGACAGACGCGGTGCAGAGGGGCAGGACCGCGCCCGAGGCAATCCAGATTCTTTGGCGTGAGCACGCCAATATCTCTCGCGTCCTGACCTGCCTGGAAGATCTGGTGAGCGATGCCGCCGCACCGCTCGAGATGGATCGGCTGCGCGCGATTTTCGATTACATGGAAGGTTTCGCCGATACCCTCCATCACCCGAAGGAAGAGCATTATCTTTTGCCCGCTCTCGTCCGGCGGAAGCCGGATCTTGCGCTCCTCGTCCAGAAAATCCAAGAGGAGCACGACGAGAGCGCGGCTGTGATGACCGATCTTCGGCGCAGTTTCGAAGCCTGCCGGCGCGACCCTGGCGCCGCGCCTCATTTTCGCGCCCTGGCCAAGGACTATGTCGATTTTCAGCGCCGCCACATGATGCGCGAGGATCAAGGTCTCTTGCCGGTGGCGCTGGAGGTATTGACCGATGCGGACATGGACGCCCTCAACCAGGCTTTTACCCGCGCCGAGGACCCCTTGATCGGGGCGGAGCACCAGGGCGAGTTTCAGCGCCTTTTCGACGCCATCGTCTCGGACTCGCCGCCCTAGTGTGGTGGAACAGAAATGCGTGTTTCTACTCGCCGACCTGCAGCAAGAGGCCGCGCCGCCGCGCGACGTGAAAGGCGTAGAGGAATAAGCCGGCCCCGATAGCCAAGTAGACCAGGACAAGTCCAAAACCATGGGCCAAGAGGTCGAAGCGTATCGTGCCGTCTATGAGAATGGCGCGCATGCCCTCGAACACCGGGGCGCTGGGCAAGGTCCAAGCCACGATCTGAAGCCACTCCGGCAAAACCGAAACCGGGTAGTAAATAGCGCTAACCGGCGCGATCAGAAAGATCGCCAGCCAGGCCACGCTTTCCGCGCCTTGGCCTACCCGCAAAATCAAGGCGCACACCATCATCCCGATCGCCCAACCGAATATCAAAAGAATGGCGAAGAAGCCGATTAACGGCAAGCCGAGGTCGAAAAGGTTCGCTTTATAGAACACGATTGCTAGGCCGGCCGCCGGCAACACGCCGATCAAGGTCCGCAGCAAGCTCATGGCCATCAGCGACAACAGGAATTCGCTTGGACGCAGGGGGCTGACCGATAGGTTGCCCAGGTTGCGCGACCAGACTTCCTCCAGGAACGATAGGCTGAAGCCGAGTTGGCCCCGGAACAAAACATCCCACAACAGAACCGCGGAAATCAGCAATCCCGCGGCCTGCGCGATGTAAGAGCTGTTGGTCAGCAGGAAGCGTGTGATGAAACCCCAGAGGATCATCTGAATGGTCGGCCAATACATCAGCTCGAAAATACGCGGCCACGAGGTACGCATCAGATAAACGTGACGAAGGACCATCGCGGCGATCCGCGATAGTGCGCGGCTAACGGCACCCGGCGTCGCGGGCGCTGCGATGTTTGCGGTGTTGTCGCTCATCGTGCCGCGACCTCCCGCAAGCTTTGCGCCTCCGGTACGGGACCTCGCGGCCGTTCCGCGCCGCGCGCGATATCGAGGAAGACTTCCTCCATGTTGTTGCGGTCGTAGCGTTCGATTAACTCGCTCGGCGCGCCCCGGTCGACGATCCGGCCTTGGCGCATCATGAGCACCTGGTCGGCCAGGCGTTCGACTTCCGCCATGTTGTGCGACGCGAGCAATATGGCGCAACCGCTACGCGCCCGATAGGCTTTGAGGTAGCCGCGCATCCAATCTGCGGTGTCCGGATCGAGCGAGGCCGTGGGCTCGTCCAGCAACAACAATTCAGGTTTGTTGATAAGAGCTTTGGCCAGCGACACGCGAGTTTTCTGTCCGGCCGAGAGTTGGCCGCCGGGTTTCTTGAGAAGATCTTTCAGATCCAGATCGTGGGCCAGCTCGGCCAGGCGAGCTCTGGGGGCTCCGACGCCATAGAGCCGGCCAAAGAAAAGCAGGTTCTGCTCAACCGTCAGCCGCCGTGGCAGATCGACATAGGGCGAGGAAAAATTGATTCGATGCAGGACACGATAGCGATGGCGCACCATGTCGTGACCCAGTATGCGGATATGTCCAGCGCTTGGTAAGACCAAACCCAGCAGCATGGAGATGGTCGTGGTCTTACCCGCGCCGTTCGCGCCTAGCAACGCCACGGTTTCGCCGTGTGCGACGCTAAAGGACGCGTCCTGCACGGCCGGTACGCCGTTGAACGATTTAGCTAGATGCGAGACTTCGACAACGGAATTGGACATGCCTTCGATATGGCATCCTTTGGCGCCTGGGACCAGTGGCAACGCGAATTTACGAGCCGCCGCGCGGGTCTTTGCTATGCGGACCGCTTCGCCTGGCCCGGTTTGAGCAGGTCGTCAATCAAATAGCCTTGATAAAGAGATATGCCCAGGGCCTTGCCGGTTTCGAAGGCCAGCTCATCGTCGCATCGGATCAAGATGACGCGCTTTGGATCGATTGCCTTCACGGCCTCGCGAATTTCACTGTCCTCGCGCATCGCGCTTTCGTGGAGCTCCGGGCTCCATATGAGTTTCGCCAGGTCGACGCCCAAGCGTTCGGTGTTTATCAAAGGCAAGGATTGGTAGGTTAGCCCGTCCAGGCAAAACCGATAGCGACGTTCGCGTAAGAAACCCCGGTAAAACAAAAACGCGTCGAGATCGGCCAGGATGTCGATCAACTGCAACTCGATGACGACCGTCTGGCGTGCGTCGGCGCTCAATTCCCGGTCGAAGATCAGAAACTCCGGCGAGGCCAAGCTTGCGACATTGAGGTTGACGCTAAAGGCTTTGCTGAGCGACGAATCGTCTTTGTGACCAAGGAAGTTGATTACCCGGCGATCAAGATGGGCGGTCAAGTCTTGAAACAACCAGCGATTCCCATGGATGTCGATGTCCGGGGTCAGGATCTCCCGCAGTGCCGCCATCGAGGTGAAGACTTCCGAGAAGACGGGTTGGGGCGCTTTTCCCGGTGCGACGGCGCAGACCTGTTGCCGGCGAATCATGTTGGTCAGGTCGGCCTGCGCGATGGCGGTTTGGATGTTGCTAAGGGCCTTGGGATCTAGTGTCCGCTCAGCCGGTTCCGATGGGCTTTGCGGTGCTCCCACCGTGTCGCTCGAGGTTATCCTACGGGCGGTTTCTTGTGCCGCGCGCGCGAAATCCAGGAGCGTACCGTACGACTTCGCCAAGTCGAACCGCCGGCAGAAACCTTTGAGATCTTCCCCCGTGTCTCTAACGATCGGATCGGCGGCGTACAAATTCTTTAGATAAGAAAGCGCGCGATTGATGATCTCAGGGCCCGCATCCTTGCAAACAACAACGAAATCGTCGTTGCTCAGTCGAAACAGGGCGCCATCGAACCCGCTTACTAGCGGCTCGAACGCAAGGGCGGCGATGTGAAGGCGTTGGATCTGTCGGCTCTGTGGTCGCAGCGCCGACATACGCAAATGCAACGCGTGCCGGCCTGCCGTGTGCTTTTCTAGCCGCTGAACGTAGTCGGTTAGGGCAGCCTCTTGCTGGCCCGGTAGCACCCGTTTGCCGGCGATCATAGGCTTTGTTTTCCGGTTGAGAGTTAGGCATTAGGAAACCATGATCTTGCTCAGGCGGCATTGAGATTTTGTTAATGTCGCTGCGTTCAAGACATGAAATGCAACTTAAAATGGCAATCTAGATGTTCCAGATTTTCCCGTGGCGACATCGCAAAAAAGTGAGATGACCGGGTCGGCGCCATGCGTCCCAACCGGAACACGGGTTTATGCCATTGGCGACAGCCACGGCTGCAGCGCGCAGTTGCGCGCGTTGCACGCGGCGATTCTAAATGATTGCCAATCCGCCCAAGAATCCGGATCGCGGGCGGAACGCTTGGTGGTTGTCTATTTGGGCGACTACATCGACCGCGGCCCCGACTCTCGAGGCGTGTTGGATATGTTGATTGACCAAGCCTTGCCGGCGTTCGAGCCTGTATTCTTGATGGGCAACCACGACATTATGCTTTTGCGCCTAATCGACGGCGGTCCGGCACCCTATTCTTGGCGCTTGAACGGTGCGGAAGCGACTTTAGCTAGTTACGGCGTTGACCCTGGTCTTTGGTCGGACGATCTTACGGCCCTGCGCGACGCCGTTCGGGCCCGCTTGCCCGCATCGCACGAGAGGTTTTTGCGGTCCTTGCGATACAGCCACGTTGAAGGCGACTACTTCTTCGCCCATGCCGGGATTCGCCCGGGCGTCCCGCTCCACGCCCAAGACGAAGAGGATCTCCTGTGGATTCGTGAGCCGTTCCTGGACTCAACGGCTGACCACGGCAAGGTCGTTGTGCATGGGCACACGCCGGTCGAGATGCCGGAGAACCGGGTAACCCGAATCGGAATCGATACTGGCGCGGTCTATGGCGGCGTTCTGACGGCCCTGGTTCTTGAAGGCCACGAGCGGCGGTTTCTTTACGCCGGCTGACATTCTTCGTTTAGACGGTGCCGGCAAAGGGAGAACGCTCTAGGCGGGCTCCGTTATCAAATCGGCGATATATCCGGGCAGGGCGAAGGCGCCTTGATGCACCTGTGGATTGTAGTAACGCGTGGCGATTCGAGCGCTCGCGTAGCGCTTCTGCAAGACGTCCAAGGGTGTGCGGCGCAGGGCGGTATCGTCGCTCGCCCAGCCGAAGGCCATGGGACCGCCAGCGTAGGTCGGTACCGTCGCCAAATAGCACGACGCGTCGGTAAAACTTCGGCGCAAGATCCGTAACGTTCCTTGCAATTCCTCGCCTTGAAGGAACGGGACGCCGTTCTGGGTCACCAAGACGCCGCCGGGCGCAAGACGGTCTTTACACGCGGTGTAATAGCGCTCCGTGAACAAGGCTTCGCCCGGTCCGATGGGGTCCGTCGAATCCGTGATAATCAGATCGAAGCGGTCCTTGCTGGTCGCAACATAGTCGACGCCATCGGCGATCACGATCCGGGTGCGCGGATCGTCGAAGGCTTCGCCGCAAATCTTGCCAAGGTATTGCTTGCTGAATTCAATTACCTGCGGGTCGATTTCGACCAGGGTGACACTTTCGATTTCCCTATGTTTGAGGGCTTCCTCCAGCATGCCGCCGTCGCCGCCGCCGATGATCAGAACGCGGCGTACCGCGCCGTGCGCCAGGATCGGAAGATGGGTCAGCATCTCGTGATAAATGAACTCGTCGCCTTCCGTCGTCTGCACGACGCCGTCGAGCATCAAGACGCGGCCTAAGAGCGTGTTTTCGAACAAGACGATCCGCTGATGCTCGGTCTGACTATCGTAGAGCACGCGGTCCGCCTTGAGACGCTGCGCGATATCCTCGTGCAGCGTCTCGTCGAACCAGCGGCTCACGAGCCCCGGCCGCGCAGGATCTCGTCGACCGCGATCCGGCCGGGCCGAAAAGACGTCCGCAACACCTCAACACCCTCGTGCGGGCGCGCGTCGCCGCACATGAAGATGTCCAGGGCGGCGTAACCGTGTTCGGGCCAGGTGTGTATGCTGATGTGCGATTCGGCCAGGACCGCCACGCCAGAGACACCGCCGTTCGGCGTGAAGTGATGAAGGTGAATATGCAGCAAGGTCGCCCCGGCCGCTTCCACACATTCCCTCAGCGTCGCATCGACGTGGGACAGATCGTCCAAGCCCTCGGCATCCCAAAGATCGACGATCAGATGCGTGCCAGCGTAGCGCACGCCATCCCGTTCGATAAAATAATCCTTGCGGGCGTCGTTGGCTGCTTTCGCCTCCAAAACCGAGGAGTCGAACACGGCGGGCGTCAGGCTCTCATGGGCGGTGCTTGAACGTCGATCCAAGTCCATCCCCAATTGAGAGAGGGCGGCAAGTTTCGTCATGGGTGCTCCTCCCCAACCAGAAGATGACAAAGGGCATGCCTGGAGCATGCCCATTACGTATCCTCGCATATAGGACGCGAGGCGCGTGATATGAAGAACTTGGGCCCGCTTTTCAAGAGAATTCTTCAAGGGTCCACTAACCTTATCCGCGCCGGCATCCACAGGGTCTCGCTTGTGCCGCCGCAGCCTTCGGATTAACCAAAAGGGCCAGGGAAACAGCGCGGCGGCAAAGGATGGCGGCGCGAGACTTGAGCGAGTTCTTCGATGCTGAATTCGCGGAACTGGCGGAACTGGTGGAGGTTTTCGCGCGGCCAGGCCGACCCGTCCGGTCTAGAAGAGACGGGTCTCGGCGCTCATTCTTTGACCCTGGGGTTGGCACGAGATCGGGTCGGGATCGGCGAAGCGGGTCAGGCGTTGCGCGGCGGTGCGGGCGAAACGCAAGGTCTGAGTGCGCCGGCGCGTGGCGTTGAGCCTAAGCCTGGGGGCTTCGCGGACAATGGCTGCTCCATAGGGATCGGCGATAAGAAGGCCGCAGTCTTCCGGCAAGACCTCACGCGGGAACTCCTCCGCGACCGCGAAAAAGAAATAGTCGCAAAAATCCAGGTACTCCCGCCACTTTCGATCGGCCCGGAAATCTTCGACGCTCGATTTGACCTCGGCGATCAGAATGACGCCGCCGGCGTCCACACCGATGACATCGACCCGCCGTCGCGAGGCGAGCTTGAATTCGGTTAGGCAGGTATAGCCGAAGTGATACAGGCCCCGGCATACGCCGCGCGCTAAGCCGGGTCCGCTCGGTGCTTGGATCGCACCGTCTTCGCCGGTCCCGCCGGTTTGCCTTGTGGACCCATTTTGCCCGGACCGCATGACGCGATGATAGCCGAACCTGGCGCGGCTTGTCAGCCCGACGTCCAGGCCTCGATCGAATAAGGTTTAAAGTCCCAGCGCCAGGATCACGCCCAAGGCGGTCGCGCCCAGCAGGCCCGCTAGGCAAATATAGACCAAGAGATTAAAGGGCCGGGACGCCGCACCTTCGCTCCGTAAGCGGTGCAGCGACCTTTGCTCCTTGCCCATTAAGAGCACGATGTACAAACGCCACTTAGCGAAGGGAAGAGAATGACGAATTTCGACCGCATGTTTGGTCATGCCGCGGGCGCCCAGAATGGACTTGATGGCGTCTCGCTGCGGTTCGGTAAAGCTAGCCGCGATCTCCGGGTCTATGCGCTTCAGGTAATGTTGCAGTACATCGTCGGAGGAAGGCGAACGCCGGGGGCGGAGATTGTGCGCTTGGTCGGTTGCAGGGGCGAATCTCGGTGCAGGTTTAGGTTGTTCGATTGCGGTATTGGTTGTGTACGACAAGTCGATGTCTCCCTGACTTCCTAAGCTTTTCTTCGCCTCCCCTCTATATTTAGCGCCACAAGTTTTCCAAAGCCTTAAGCAGCGCCTCTTTGAGTGACGGATAGGGCACTGAAATTACACGGCATTCGCGGCATTTTTTGGTTTAAGGGCGGCAGGTGATTTCCTTGAAGCCATCGCAATCGGCCTGGGCGCAGACTTCCCGGTTGCCGAGAATCACGGTTGGGAAATTTGCCCCGATGTTCTCGTCTACAGTCCAATCCAGAGCCTCCGAATAACCCCTTGCGCGGCACCAGGCGGTCGCGGCCGGTTGGCCGCAGTCGCGTTGCCAATACAAGCAGTGGTTGAGTCTGTAGAGGTCGTGCACTGGAAAGGCGAAGGTCTTTGGCAGGGTGGGCAGGGCCGCGGTTTGAGCGCCTTGCGGGGCCATTCTAGGGCTAAGTTTGGGAATAGTGCGCGCTGTGGGCGTGGCCGCAGGGGGTTGAGGGGCCGTGGTGTCCGTGACCGGCTCCCCAACAGGGACGGTGCTAGCGGTCTTGGCCGGCGCTTCTGCGGCGGGTTGCGCCATGGCCGGCGCCTGAACAACAGGCTTTGCCAGGGCTTGCCTGGTGGGGACAGAAGGCGCCGCACTAGGTTTCGGGGCAGAAGCGGGTACTTCCGCGCTCTGGGCTGGCGCTGTTGCGGCGGCACCGGGAGGCGCGGGACTTGGCGGCGGCATGGGCGCTGCCTGCGCAGGCGGTTCTACGGGGGCCACGCTCAGGGTCTCGGGAGCTGCCTGGGCCGCGATGTCCGATCCCGTCATTTGCACCGGCGGCGCATTCGCCAGGCTTTCCGCAAGGGCCAAAATTGGCTCGGGCGCGGCCATCGGCTCGCTTGAGGGCGCCGTTCGGCCGACCGCCGGGTCTTCGATCGGTTGGGCGGCCAGGGCTTGGCCCTCTTGGCTCGGGCCCGTGTCTGGCGCTTTCATGGCCGTTTCCGGCGCCGGCGCGGGCGCCTCGCGGCGAACCAGGAAGGCATCGGCATTGCCATAATCGTAACTCACCCGAATCGAACGTGTCCGGTCGCGAAATTCCATTTGCGCTAGGCGGACATCACGGCCTAAGCGGGCCCGGCTGTCCAGCGTCGCCGAACGTCCAGTGCAAGACAAACCGTCGTAAAGGGTGACCGTATAATCGTGGCGAATCCGTGTGTAACGCTCGGATAAATCGCCCGGCATCATCAAGACCAAGCGATCGCTCTTAACGAAATCGAGTTGAAACGGTTTATGGGTTCCGGGGTAGTTGCCGACCAGATCAAAGCAGCGTTCGGTCTCAGGCGCTTCGGCCACGGGTACGAAGATACGGTTGTAGACCGTTTTGTGAACCGGGTTGGCGCACTGCAGGCCCAAGGTTATGCGGCGACTCAAGAATAAGGCGCCGGGTGGCGGCCCCAGGTCGGTGCGATACACGATCAGGGAACCATAGCCGTCTTTCGCCGCATCCGGCGGTGGCATGTCCGACTGGCCCACAGGCGTAGGCGCGAAGCGTGCCGTCGCGCCGAGCCACGCCAGGCGTGGCTGCTGGGGGGTGCCGAGCGCCGGCTGGCAGCCTTGGTCGCTGGATGTGAAATAAGGGCCCTTGAACAAGGCGACGCCCACCTCCGGTCCCGTTTCGACCGTTGCGATCTTGCCGTTCAAGGCCGCCGGGATCGTAGGTATATAGAGGTATGGCTTGTCCGGCGGCAGGGCCCAGACCTGTGAAGGGCCGCTGCGGTCCGCGTTGGCGTAGCCTATGATCTGACCGGGTGCGGCGGGCTCGGCGTGCGCCGAGCCGATGGCGGCCACGGAACTGGCGAGACCAAGGCCGACAAGGTACAGGATAGCCAAGATGGAATTTTCGAAACTGCGCGGTGCAAACGGCATGGCAAGACCCTAGGAAGCTATTTGTCAAACGTTGGCGTACCATAACAAGACATTCCCGCGCCGCCCAAGAGCGACTTGGATGCGCGTGTCCGCCGGGTTATCTTGCGGGCCCCAAAATTCACCCGGATCTTCAGTTTCAGTTCACATGACCCAGCGCCGATCTCCAGTCTGGCTTAAACCAAGCGTCGAATATGGGCCGCTTGTGGCCTTTTTTGTCGCCTACATGGTCTATGGCTTAATGCCCGCGACCGGGGTCTTGCTGGGCGCGACGGCGCTGGCGCTAGGCCTATCCTTGTTTTTCGCGCGGCGTCTGCCTTGGATGCCGCTTATCACCGCGGCTGTTGTTGGCGTGTTCGGCGGTTTAACTCTGTGGTTCAACGACGACACCTTCATCAAGATGAAGCCGACGGTCGTGCAGGCGCTTTTTTCTATCGTGCTCTTGGGTGGCCTGGCCTTGGGCCGCCCGTTGCTGAGGCTGGTGCTGGGAGCCGCTTGGCCTATGGACGACCGGGGTTGGCGTCGCCTCACCCTGCGCTACGGCCTGTTCTTCGCCGCCATGGCCGGCCTTAACGAGTTGGTCTGGCGCACCCAATCCACAGATTTTTGGGTCGCCTTCAAGGTTTTCGGGCTAATGGGCTTGACGTTGCTATTCGCGTTGTCGCAAGCGCCGCTGATGTCACGCCACCATGTTCCGGAAGAGACCCCGGTGGAGCCGCACGGCGACTAGCCGCTCTTCGCGCGCGCAGGCGGTTTAGCGGGCGAAGGTCGTGACTTTCGGGGCGCGTTCCTGGGGCTGGACGCCCCGATCGCGGGTGCGCACGAACAATCCACTTAACGCCAAGCCGAAGTCGACCAGCAGCGGGAAGGGATATCTGACATATGTCTCTTCAAAGGACTTCTTGTCGTTCATGTGACCTGCACTCCATATTGGACCGCCACTCGGTTTGCACAGATATTGTGCGCCGCAACATTTAATATAGCCCCTATTTTCATTAATTTCAGGTCAATAATATTGCAGTGCAGCTATGTTGAGGCCGCATGATATGCCCGGAATCGGCCCAAAGGCGCGCTCCGGCAAGCCCGGCGGCTTTCGCTGTCATAAAACCTTCATCAAAGTGACATTTTGGTGTTGCAGAGGCCCGCTAGCGTCACGGCGGAACATGTTCGTCCGCTGGCCGGGGAGCGCCTTCACAGGCCGGCGCCGTGCATGGGATCCATCAGACACCGGAGGGGTAACTCGTGAGAAAACACCGATTAGCATTCGCCGCGCTTGCCCTTGCCGGCGCCGTCATTCTGAGCGCTGGCGCCGCGCATGCCCGCGACCAAATTCGTATTGTCGGCTCGTCGACCGTCTATCCATTCTCGACCACGGTTGCCGAACAGTTCGGCAAGAGCACCAAGTTCCCGACGCCGGTCGTGGAAAGCACCGGCTCGGGCGGCGGCATGAAGCTGTTCTGCGCGGGGGTCGGCGAACAGTACCCGGACATCACCAACGCCTCACGCCGGATCAAAAAGTCCGAGTTTGAGAAATGCACCAAGAACGGCGTCGCGATCACCGAGGTTAAGATCGGTTTCGACGGTATCGTGCTGGGCATCGCGAAATCGGGCCCGGACCTGGTTCTTTCCAAGAAGCAAATCTTCCTCGCACTGGCGAAGCAGATTCCCGATGCGGCCGGAAACCTGATCGACAATCCCTATTCGACTTGGGATCAGATCGATCCCTCGCTGCCGAAAATGAAGATTGAAGTGCTGGGCCCGCCCCCGACCAGCGGCACGCGCGACGCCTTTGTCGAGTTGGCCATGGAAGGTGGCGCCAAGAAGTTCGAAACGCTCAAGGCCCTGCGCAAGTCGGACAAGAAAGCGTTTAAGGCGGTCGCCCACGCGATTCGGGAGGACGGCGCCTATATCGAAGCTGGCGAGAACGACAACCTGATCATTCAGAAGTTGCAGGCTAACCCCAAGGCCGTCGGTATCTTCGGTTTCAGCTTCCTTGACCAGAACGCCGACAAAATCAAAGGCGCCAAGGTAGAGGGCGCGGATCCGACCTTCGAGAACATCGCCTCAGGCGACTACGGCGTTTCCCGCTCGCTGTATTTCTACGTAAAGCGGCAGCATGTCGGCACGATTCCAGGTATCGAAGAGTTCGTCGCCGAGTTCACGGCCGATCGTGCCTGGGGCGACGAAGGTTATCTCGTCGACAAGGGCTTGATTCCGCTGCCGGCTGTGGACCGCAAGGCGATGCGGACCCAGGCTACCGGTCTGGCGCCGCTGTCGATGTAAGCGCGATTGCTGATGGGTCGGCGGTCATCCCGGCCGCCGATCCGTCGTTAGCAAGTTCCCTGCCCCAGGCCGTGCTCCTTTCGGAGACGCGGCCTGGGTGCTAAGAGACAAAGCCGTCACGGGTATGCAACTCACTCTCATCATTGCCGCGCTGCTGATCCTGTCTTCGATCGGTTATGCCATGGGCAGACGCCGGGCCGTTGCGGCGGGGCGGGGCGGGGCGCTCCGACTCCATTCCCGGCCTTCCTATCACGGCGCTTACGTTGCCTTGTGGTGCGCCCTGCCCAGCTTGCTGTTGCTCGTTCTGTGGTCGATCGCCGAACCGCGATTGGCAGAGTGGTTGTTGATCGCTCGTCTGCCGGATTCAATCCGGGCGCTGGACCCCGACCGCCTGGGCCTCCTGGTCCTAGATGTGAAGAATCTGGCCGTCGGCAACATCGTTAGCCGGGAGATCGATCCCGCATTGCAGGCCGCGGCCGAGGGTTACAACCGCTTTCTCACGCTCAGCACCGCGGCCATGGTGGTGGTGGCGATTTCGATTGGGGTTGTCGGCGCGGCGCGGGCGATCCGCGGTGTCAGCCCGGCCTTTCGGGCGCGTAATCAGGTCGAAAAAGTTGCGCGTAATATCATGCTCGCCGCCTCGATTATCGCGGTTTTGACCACTGTTGGGATCGTGTTGTCGCTTCTCTTCGAGGCCTTGCGGTTTTTCGACCAGGTTCCGTTCTTCGATTTCTTGTTTGGCACGCGGTGGAGTCCGCAGACGGCTCTGCGCGCCGATCAGGTTGGCGCCTCGGGCGAATTCGGGGCCGTACCCCTGTTTGCGGGAACGCTCCTCATCACGGTGATCGCCATGTGCGTGGCAACGCCGGTCGGTTTGTTCTCTGCGATATACATGTCGGAGTACGCCGGGCCGCGCTTTCGTGCGACCGCGAAGCCTATGCTGGAAATTCTGGCCGGCGTACCGACGGTGGTCTATGGGTTCTTCGCCGCCTTGACGGTCGCGCCCTTCGTGCGCGGCGTCGGAGAATCGATCGGTCTGAGCGTTGCTTCCGAATCGGCGCTTGCCGCTGGCGGGGTCATGGGCATCATGATCATTCCTTTCATATCCTCGCTCTCCGACGATGTCATGAACGCCGTGCCGCAGTCCCTGCGCGACGGTGCCTACGCCTTGGGCGCGACCAAGTCGGAAACCATCAGGCAAGTCATTTTCCCCGCCGCCCTGCCAGGTATTGTCGGTGGCATGTTGCTGGCCGTCAGCCGGGCGATTGGCGAAACCATGATTGTGGTCATGGCCGCCGGCCTGGCCGCGAACTTGACGGCCAACCCGCTTGAGGCCGTGACCACCGTCACCGTGCAGATCGTCACCCTTCTGGTCGGCGATCAGGAGTTCGATAGCGCCAAGACCTTGGCCGCTTTCGCGCTTGGTCTCGTACTCTTTACCGCGACACTGGCGCTCAATGTCGTAGCCCTTTATGTCGTGCGCAAATACCGGGAAAAATATGACTGACGCGAGCAACGTCATAGGGCCGGAGCGCCGCCCGGATTTGTCCGGCGCGCGGCTGTCTCGCCGCTATGCGGCCGAGCGGCGCTTCCGCTTATATGGCCTAGCGGCCGTCATGACCGGTGCAGCCATTCTGCTTGTGCTTATCGGAACGATTGTCGCGAACGGCTACACCGCCTTCTTTCAGACCGAGATCGCTCTGGAGATAGACTTCGATCCGGAGACGATCGATCCGGATGCCACGCGCGATCCGGAGGTCCTGCGTGCAGCCAATTATCAAGTCTTGATCCGGCGGGCCATGCAGGCGCGCTTCCCGCAGGTGACGGACCGGCGCGAAAAAAGGACCCTTTCCCGCATGGTCAGCTCGGGTGCCTCCCTGAAGCTGCAAGACATGATCATGGTCGATCCAGATCTTATCGGCACGTCCAGAAGAGTCTGGGTCAAATCGTCCGACGACATCGATAGCTTCGCCAAGGGTAAGATACGCCGCGACGTTCCCGACGCCGACCGCCGTGTGAAGGACCGGGAAATCGCGTGGTTCGACACTCTCGACTCGCAAGATGCGATTAGATCCAAGTTCAATACCACTTTCTTCACGGCCGGTGACTCGCGCGAACCGGAGCAGGCCGGTATCTGGGGCGCGGTGATAGGGTCATTTCTGACCTTGTTGGTTACCCTGATGCTCAGTTTTCCCACCGGGGTTCTGGCCGCCGTCTACCTGGAAGAATTTGCGCCCAAGAACCGTTGGACCGATCTGATCGAGGTCAACATCAATAACTTGGCGGCCGTGCCCTCCATCGTCTTCGGCTTGCTCGGTCTTGCGGTGTTCCTGAACTTCTTCGGGCTGCCGCGCTCAGCGCCGTTGGTCGGCGGCATGGTGCTCGCGCTTATGACCTTGCCGACGATTATCATTGCCGGCCGCGCGGCACTGAAAGCGGTGCCGCCATCGGTTCGAGAGGCGGCGCTCGGCATCGGCGCGTCACACCTGCAGGCCGTCATGCACCATGTCTTTCCGCTCGCCATGCCGGGTATGTTGACAGGCACAATCATCGGAATGGCCCAGGCCTTGGGCGAATCCGCGCCGCTCCTGATGATCGGGATGGTTGCTTTCATCGTCGATGTGCCGGGCGGATTCACCGATCCCGCGACCGTCTTACCGGTGCAGATTTACCTTTGGGCAGACAGTCCGGAACGGGCGTTTGTGGCCAAGACGAGCGCGGCCATCATGGTGCTTCTGGCCTTTCTGATTGTCATGAACGCCATGGCCGTAGTTTTGCGAAAACGTTTTGAGCGGCGCTGGTAGAGGAGATGGGGATGCAAACGGCCACTTTGACCGACGTCACGGTAAACGCGGGCCATCTAGGTGGGGTGGTCAAGCTTCGCGGCGCGTCGGCGGCGAAGATGACCGCGCGAGACGTGAACGTCTATTATGGCGAGGCGCAGGCGCTGAGGCAGGTGGATCTGGATATCGGCGAGAAACGGATCACCGCGCTCATTGGACCTTCGGGATGTGGAAAGTCAACCTTCCTGCGGTGCTTAAATCGCATGAACGACGTGATAGAGGGATGCCGTGTCACCGGTCGGATCGAAATGGATGGCGAGGATATCTACGACACCGCGCTCGACGTGGTGCGGTTGCGCGCGCGCGTCGGGATGGTGTTTCAGAAACCGAACCCCTTTCCCAAATCGATCTTCGACAACATCGCCTATGGCCCGCGCATTCACGGCTTCGCAAACCACAAGAACGACCTCGACGAAATCGTGCAAACCAGCTTGGAACGCGCCGGCCTATGGCTCGAAGTCAAGGACCGCCTGGCGGCGCCGGGCACCGGCCTGTCGGGCGGACAGCAACAGCGCTTGTGCATCGCGCGTGCGATCGCCGTCGATCCGGACGTCATTCTCATGGACGAGCCTTGTTCCGCGCTCGACCCCATCGCAACCGCCAAGATCGAAGAGTTGATGGACGAATTGCGCACAAGCCTCACGATCGTGATCGTGACTCATTCCATGCAACAGGCGGCGCGTGTTTCTCAACATACGGCGTTTTTCCACTTGGGGAGCTTGATCGAATGCGGCGATACCGACGAGATCTTTACTAATCCCCAGGACGAGCGCACCCAGGGTTATATTACCGGCCGCTTTGGTTAGTGGATAGAATCCACTGGGTAAGGAGACGTACGCAATGACCAACCCGCCACAACATATCGTCAGGTCGTTCGACGAGCAGCTGCACGGTCTCGGCGAAATCGTGATTCGCATGGGCGGCATGGCCGAGTCGCAGTTGGCCACCGCGATTCAAGCCTTGACGAAACGCGACAGCGACCTGGCCGCGCGCGTGGTCCAGCAAGATGCCGCGATCGATGCCCTGGAAGAGCGTCTCAATCAGGATGCGGTCCGGCTGCTGGCTCTGCGTCAACCTATGGCCGATGACCTGCGCGAGGTTTTGGCCGCGCTTAAGATATCCAGCGACCTTGAACGTATTGGCGACTACGCGAAGAACGTTGCCAAGCGGGTTATCGCGATCAATCAGGCCGCGCCTATCGAGCCGGTGAGCGCGATTCCCCGCATGGGCCGCCTGGTTCAGTCGATCATCAAGGACACGCTCGACGCTTATGTCGCCCGCGATGCCGAACGGGCCATCGACGTTTGGCGCCGCGACGAGGAAGTCGATGAGATGTACACCGGCCTGTTCCGGGAAATCTTGACCTACATGATGGAAGACCCACGCAACATCTCCGCCGGCACGCACTTGATATTCATCGCCAAGAATATCGAGCGCATGGGCGATCACGCGACCAACGTGGCGGAGACGATTTATTTCTTGGCGACCGGCCGGCGGATGGAAGGCGGACGCCCCAAGGGCGACACCTCCAGCTTCGCTATCGTCGAGCCGCCTGAATCGACCGAGGAAAGCTAGAACCGGAACACGGCGAGAGAACCATGACCCCACGAATACTGATTGTCGAAGACGAAGCCGCGCTCGTCACTCTGCTGCGCTACAACCTTGAGCGAGAGGGATTCGAGGTCAGCGAGGCCATGGATGGGGAGGAAGCTTTGCTGCGCGCCCAGGAGGACAAGCCTGACCTGGTCGTGCTGGACTGGATGCTGCCTCTTATGTCGGGTATCGAGGTTTGCCGGAGGCTGCGTCGCATGCCGGAATTGCGCAGCGTGCCGATCGTCATACTGACCGCGCGCGGCGAGGAGGCCGACAAGGTGCGTGGCTTGGAAGGCGGCGCGGACGACTATATTACCAAGCCCTTTTCCCCGGTCGAGTTGATCGCGCGCATCCGCGCGCTCCTGCGTCGGGCGCAGCCCGACTTGACCTCGGAGACGCTGATTTTCGCGGACCTGAGCATGGACCTGGCGGCCCACAAGGTGCGCCGCGACGGTCGCGCCGTTCATCTGGGCCCGACCGAATTCCGCCTGTTGCACTATCTGCTGCGCCATCCCGGCCGGGTCTTCAGCCGCGAGCAACTCTTGGACGCCGTTTGGGGGCGCGACGTCTATGTCGAGGCGCGCACGGTCGACGTCCACATCCGGCGCTTGCGCAAGGCGATCAATGGCGAGGGTGAGGCCGACCTGATCCGCACCGTGCGTGCCGCCGGCTACGCCCTGGATCGACCCAGCGCGGCCTAACCATTCTCAAGCCGCGCGCGCGGCGAAGACCAAAATTGTCACGATTATCGGGCTAAGCGCGGTCGACACCGCGACCATGGCCGAGGCGCTGCGCGCATGCGTGCCATACTCGGCGCAAAAGATCGGCAGCAAGATGCCGACCGGAAGTCCGGCGCCAACCAGCAAGAGATCGTTCAAACCTTCGGGCAGGCCAAGCGCGAGTAGCACGGCCCAGGTGACCAGGGGACCCACGATTAAACGCAAGGCGACGCCCAACGCGACCGGCGCGCGGGCCATGGCCCAGGTCCCGGCGCCGAGCTGCGCGCCCAGCGCGATAAGCGCGACCGGGGTGTTGGCGCCGGCAACCAACTCCAAGGGATAGGCCACGATGCGGGGCAGGGCGACGTCCAGAGCATTCAGGCCCAGGCCCAAAACGATTGCGGGAATCACGGGTGTCCGCAGGGCGCCCAGGAGCGACGCGCGCCAGCCCTTGCCGCTTGCCAGGATGAAGGGGCTGAGGCCCAGGATCAGCACACTTAGAACGGTGGTGATGATCGCCTGATGCGGCACGTAGGTCGCGCCGAAGGCGAGCTCGATGACTGGAATGCCGTAGTTGCCGGTGTTCGCGAAGGGCGCGGCCAAGGCGACCACGGGCCGGAAGCTGGGATCGAGGCGGAGCAGCACCGCGGCGCCCCAACCCAGGGCCATAAGAACAAAGAACTGTCCAATCGTGAAAAGTACTGTCGCCTGAATCTCGGCCGCCGGCAGGTCCGCGCGCGCCAGACTTATGATTAGGAGGGCGGGCAAGGTAGCGTAAACGACCAGCCGACCGAGCGTGGTTACATCGAAGCCGACCCGGGTTTGAAGCACGAAGCCCAAGCCGATCAGCAGCACCAGGGGAATCGTGATGCCGGTGACGACATCGAGGAACAGGCTCATGACTGGGCCGTCATCGCACGCCTTCCCTGACCGGCCGCAAACCCGCCAGGCGCATGAGCCAGAACAACAACAGCAAGCCCGGCACCGCGAGGCCGGTGGTCAGCACGAAGAACGTCACCCAATCCATCTGGTCGGCCAGCCAGCCGCCGCCGGAGGAAAGCACGGTGCGGCCGAAGGCCATGAAGGAGGTTAGCAGGGCATACTGCGTTCCGGTGAAGGCGACATTGCACAGGCTGGAAAGATAAGCGACGAAGGCGGCCGACCCCAGGCCGCCGGTGAAGTTGTCGGCCCCGATGGTCAGCGCCAGGAAGGCGATGTCGGGACCGATTGCCGCCTGCGCCGCGAACAAGAGATTGCTCGCAGCCTGCAGAATACCGCCGGCCAACAAGGCGCGAAAGACGCCATAGCGGGCGACTAGAACGCCCCCGGCGAAGACTCCAAGCAGAGTCGCGATCATGCCGAAGACCTTGGTCACACTGGCGATCTCCACACCGGAAAATCCCAGCTCGACATAAAAGGGATTGGCCATGACGCCGCCAATCGCGTCGCCGAATTTATAGAGCAGAACGAAACCCAGAATCGCGAGCCAGCCGGGCCGGTGCAGGAGATCGGCGAGCGGCGCGACCACCGCCCTCTCGAACCAGTCGACACGCCCTCTTGGCCGCTCGGGCGCGTCGCGCGCGGGTTCGATCCCAGGGTGGGGCGCTAGGATCACGACGATCATGCTGAGAAGCACAAGACCCGCGAGGGCCGCGAAAACCATAGGCCAGCCAACGAAATCGGACAGGGCGATGGCGCCCGCCCCGGCCGTTAGCAAGCCTACACGGTAACCCGTTTGGGTCGCGGCGGCGCCGGCGCCTTGCTCCGGCTCGGTCAGAATTTCGATCCGGTAGGCGTCGATCACGATGTCTTGACTGGCGGAGAAGAAAGCCACGGCGAAGGCGGCGGCGGCGGTTGACCAGGGGGCGGTGGCCGGATCGGTGCCGCCCAGCGCTAGGACTGCGATGGCCAAGGCGGCCTGAAGCACCAGAGCCCAGGCACGCCGCCGCCCCAGGCGTGCCGACAGCCAAGGTATCCGCATGTGATCCAGGAATGGTGCCCAGAGGAACTTAATGCTGTAAGGCAGACCGACCAGAGCGAAGAGGCCGATAGCGGTCTTGTCGACCCCGACGCTGGCGAGCCAATACGATAGCGTCGATAGCGTCAGCAGCAGCGGGAGGCCGCTGGCGAAACCCATAAAAAGAATGAAGAGCATCCGCCGGTCTTTGTAGACCAGCAGGGCGTCGCGCCAGCGATCCGGGCGCGTCGTCATCCCGGAAAGAGCTGGCAAGCGCTTATCCGGGATGACCGGAAAAGTTCGTCGATCTTATCCCGCATCCTTCAGGCGGCTTTGCTTCTTGCGCTCGTGCGGGTCGAGTTCGGCCTTACGCAAGCGGATCGACTTGGGCGTGACCTCGACCAGTTCGTCATCGGCGATATAGGCGATGGCTTGCTCCAGGGTCATGATCCTTGGCGTGGTCAGGCGCACCGCCTCGTCCTTGCCCGAGGCGCGCATATTGGTCAGTTGCTTGGCCTTCAAGGGGTTGACCTCAAGGTCGTTACCGCGGCTGTGTTCGCCGATGATCATGCCCTGGTAGATGGGGGTTCCCGCGCCGATGAACATGAAGCCGCGCTCTTCCAAATTCCACAACGCATAAGGTACGGCGGTGCCCTGCCCGGTGGAAATGAGGACACCCGTACGCCGCCCCTGGATCGCCCCCTTATAAGGCGCGTAGCCGTGAAATACCCGGTTCATGATTCCGGTGCCGCGCGTCGTGGTCAGGAACTCGCCATGATAGCCGATTAGGCCGCGCGAGGGCGCGAGGAAGCTGATCCGCACCTTGCCGCCGCTGGAGGGGGCCATGCCCGTCATCTCGGCCTTGCGGACGCTCATACCTTCGACCACGATGCCGGCGAAATCCTCGTCGACGTCGATCTGGACTTCTTCGATCGGCTCCTGGCGCTGGCCGGTCTCCGGGTCCTCCCGGTAGAGGACGCGCGGGCGGCTGATGGACAACTCATAGCCTTCGCGGCGCATGGTCTCGATCAGAACGCCAAGCTGCAGCTCACCGCGCCCGGCGACCTCGAAGGCATCCTTGTCGGCCGTTTCGCTCACGCGGAGCGCGACATTACCTTCGGCTTCGCGCATGAGACGGGCGCGGATCATGCGGCTGGTCACCTTGTCGCCCTCGCGCCCCGCGAGCGGCGAATCGTTGATCGAGAAGGTCATGGCCAGCGTCGGCGGATCGACGGGCTGGGCTGCGATGGCGCCCTCGAACTCGGGCGCGCAGATGGTGTCGGCGACGGTCGCTTCGGCCAAGCCCGCGATGGCGACGATGTCGCCTGCCTCGGCCTCTTCGACCGGTACACGTTTTAGCCCGCGAAAGGCGAGCAGCTTGGTCAGGCGGCCATCCTCGACCGGATCGCCGAACTGATGCCGCGCCTTGATCGCCATGTTCATGCGTGCGACGCCCGAAAGAATCCGCCCGGTCAACACGCGGCCGAGGTAAGGATCGGCCTCCAAGAGCGTGACCAGCATGGCGAAGGGTTTGTCGCGGTTGCCCTTGGGCGCGGGGACATGCCGCAGGATCAAGTCGAACAGCGGCGCCAAGGTCTCACGCGGATCGGCCAGGTCGTCGACCGCCCAACCCTGCTTGGCCGAGGCGAAGACCGTGGGGAAGTCGAGCTGTTCGTCGCTGGCGCCGAGCGCGGCGAAGAGATCGAAGACCTTGCTATGGGAGTCGTGCGGGTCGGCGTCGGGACGGTCGGCCTTGTTGATCACCACGATCGGCCGCAGGCCACGGGCGAGCGCCTTCATGGTGACGAACTTGGTCTGAGGCATCGGGCCCTCGGCGGCGTCGACCAGTAACACCACACCGTCGACCATGGAAAGGATGCGCTCGACCTCGCCGCCGAAGTCGGCGTGGCCCGGCGTATCGACAATGTTAACGCGCACGCCGTTCCACTCGACCGCGGTGCACTTGGCCAGGATCGTGATGCCGCGCTCGCGCTCCAGCTCGTTGCTATCCATGGCGCGCTCGGCGACCTGTTCCTTTTCGTGGAAGGTGCCCGATTGGCGCAGCAACTGATCGACCAGGGTCGTCTTGCCGTGATCGACATGGGCGATGATCGCCACGTTACGCAGCGCTTTCGAAGTCATAATGTCAAACTCTGTGTCCGAAGGGTTTTCGGGCCGGCGCGCCCTTCGCGCCTGGCCTCTTCTTTCGACAGGCTCAAAAATGGGTCCTCACGCCGAGCCTGTCGAAGCACGAGGAGTCGGGTCGCGCGCGACCCTAGACCAAGAAGGTTACTTAGGTATGGCCGAGGCGTTTTTCGACCAGGCCGGCCAGAGATACCTCGGGCCGGGCGCCAAAGTGCGAAATTACCTCGGCGGCGGCGATCGCGCCGATCCGGCCGCAATCGTAGAGGCTCTTGCCCCGGGTGTAGCCGAACAGGAACCCGGCCGCATAGAGGTCGCCGGCCCCGGTGGTATCGACGACGCGCGCGACCGGCTCGGCATCGACGACGTGGATCTCCTCGCCCGACAAGACGACCGCGCCGTGCGCGCTGCGGGTCAGGATCGCGACCTCGCAATGGCCGCGGACCCTCTGTAGCGCGTCGTCGAAGTCGGCGACCTCGTAAAGCGAGCGGATTTCCACCTCGTTGGCGAACAAGAGGTCGACATGCTCCTCGACCAGCTTCAGGAAGGATTCGCGGTGACGCTCCACGCAGAAGGGGTCGGACAGGGTCAGCGCCACCCGCCGCCCGGCGTCGTGGGCGATGCGGGCGGCCTGGACGAAGGCGTCCTTGGCGGCCGGCGCGTCCCAGAGATAACCTTCCAAATAGGTGATCTTGGCGCGCGCGATGAGCTCCGCGTCCAAATCGTCGGGGCCGAGGGCGACCGAGGCGCCCAGAAAGGTGTTCATGGTGCGCTGCGCGTCGGGGGTGACGAAGATCAGGCAACGCGCGGTTGGCTCGCCTTCGGTGGCGGCGGGAGTATCGAAGATCAGGCCGTTGGCGCGGATATCGTGGCGGAAGATGCCGCCCAACTGGTCGTTGCGCACCTTGCCGATGAAGGCGCCCTGACCGCCCAGGGATGCCAGGCCGGCCATGGTGTTGGCCGCCGATCCGCCCGACATCTCGACCCCCGAGCCCATGGCGGCGTAAAGCACCTCCGCCCGGGCGGTGTCGATCAGGGTCATGGCCCCTTTGGGCAGGCCCTGGGCCTCCAGAAAGGCGTCGTCCGATTGGGAAAGCACGTCGACAATAGCGTTGCCGATGCCGAGGACGTCGATGGCCGATCCGGTCATAATCGGGGTATCCGTTGCGTTCAGGAGCAAACATCAAGGGCGGTGCCGATCTTAGGACCGCCCCGCGCGCCGGGAGTATAGCCAGAGGAAAGGCCGGGGCAAGGGAGGCGAATTGCCGGATTTCTGATTGTCGCGCGCCGAAGAGAATTTTCTTGATAAAAATCTGAAATCTACTATATCTTACGTTCGTAAGATAGTTGCGATACGGAGATCCAAGTCATGATGAAGCACCAGACCGTCGATCAGCTGCTGCATGTGTTCCGCTTGTTTCGCGAGAGATATGCAGGGGGCGAGCCTCTTCAAAAATCCTATCGACAGGCCGTTCGGGAGGTCGCGAAACTTCATTCCCTAACCTACCAAACCATTGGGGACGGGTGCCGGCGGCGCCTGAAGCTGGATAACATTCGGGAGCTTTACGACCTCTTGCATAACTGGATGGAGGGGCGTCCCGAACCCTTGATGGAACAACTCAAGAGTGCTTCCGATCCGTCCACTCACGACGAAATCGCGGATTTCTTCGGCGCTTCTTCCAGCGCGGCCCAGACGGTGGCTAGGCAAGGTCCACCCGCCATTCCGGGGGCCAAGTTCGCCACGTTCTCATTCCAACTTCGCGAACACGATGCACGTATGTTGCGGGCCCTTGCTGAAATCGAAGGCATGTCGCCACCGGAGTTACTCAGAGGTTTGGTCGGTTCCGCTGTCGCGGAGAGGATGAAACGTGTGGCTCAAGCGATGCTTCGCGATTCGGGGACACCGGGATACCGGAGCGCCAACCGTCAGGAAATTCTTAGTATTATTCGCGACCACAAGGCGGAGTTGCGCGGACTGGGAGTCGAGCGCCTTTCCCTCTTCGGCTCGGTGGCGCGCGGCGATTGGGACGCTACCTCCGATGTCGATCTAGCGGTTCGCCTGACGCCAGAATTCTCCAGGGGCGGATTAGACTATTTCGGGCGGATCGAGGCACTACAAGAACGCCTGACGCAAATCCTGGGTCGCCCGGTTGACCTGATCGAGGAACCGGCGGAGGCGACACACCTCCAAGAGCGGATCGATGAGGAGCGGGCCGTTGCCTTCTAAAAGGCCACAGCTTCGTTTTAAAGATATCGTAGAAAACATTCAATTGATCGAACGCTACACCGACGGGATGGACATGCCCGATTTCATGTCGGACACCAAGACTCGCGACGCCGTCGAGCGCTGTCTCGAGAGGATCAGCGAGGCAGCGGCTAAGCTCGGCGATACCGCCGCCACACTCGCGCCCGACCAGCCGTGGCAACAAATCCGCGCGCTTGGGAACCGGATACGGCATGAGTACGACCGGCTGCGCGCCGAGCGGATTTGGGAGATCGTGGAACGCGATCTTCCGGCCCTGAAGGGGGCATGCGAACAAGTGCTCGAAAAGCTATGCGGGCGACAATCGCCTCGGACGAGCGAACCAAGGGAACAATAATAACGAGCGGCCACGCGCGAAGAGCCGCCGCCACCCGCCTTGCCCTCCGTCCCCAGCTCGCGCTAAACCCTCGCCTTATGTTTTCCGCTCTGGCCAAGTCAATCGCGCAGGTGGGCGATCCGGCGTTTCGCCAGGTGTTCTTGCGGTCTATCGGGTTGTCACTCGGGGTCTTCGCCGCCCTCTGGGCGCTGTCCTGGTTCGGACTGGCCTGGCTGGGCGAGGACTTGGCCGCCTGGATCGCCCAGAGTGACCCCGAAAGCGCCTGGGTGCGGGTCTTCGAGTGGGCCTACGGCGCCGCCGCGGTGGCCGGGGTGCTGGTCGCCAGCCTGTTCCTGTTTCCCGCCGTCATGGCCGGGGTCATGTCGATCCTCCTGGACGAAATCGCGGCGGCGGTCGAACGGAAGCACTATCCCGGACTGGAGCCGGCGCGCGCGCAACCGGTCGGCGAGGCGATTCTGGCGGGGCTCGCCTTCGCGGCTGCCGCGCTTGTGGTCAATCTGCTCGCTTTGCCGGTCTATCTCATTTTGTTGTTCGTACCGCCCTTCAATCTTTTTGTTTTCTATCTGCTCAACGGCTATCTTTTGGGTCGGGAGTATTTTGAGCTTGTGGCCGTGCGCCGGACCGATATGGCGACGGCAAAGCGATTGCGCCGGGCATATCGGGGGCGGGTGCTTTTGGCGGGGGCCGTGATTGCTTTCCTGCTGACCTTGCCGCTGATCAATCTGGTCATGCCGATCGTGGCCACTGGTTTTATGCTCCATGTGTTCGAAGGTTTGCGGCGGCGTGCGGACGCCCAGCACGTCTTCAGCGCTAAGCCCGGCATATAGACCCGGGGCATAGAAAGGTGCGGTATGTTCAAGAAGCTACGACCGGGCAAGCCTTGCGAGCCCACCAAAGGCAAGGCAGATGGGGCCTCGAGCCGGGACGAGGCGCCGCCGCCGCGCCTTGAGTTGCCGCGGCACAGAACGGCTCCCTCCTTCGATGCCGCCCCGAGACCCGGCGCCCTCAAGCCCGCGCATCTGAAGTCCGTCGACCCGGCCGCCATTCCTGGCCGCACCGAGATGCAGAATCGTTCGCGCGCGTCCTCGATGCCAAACGATTCACGCGATTCCGCGCGGCCGGTCTCGCGCCCTGTCGCGCAACCCTTGCAAGCCTCGCAACCGGCGCGCCCGGTAATTCCGCCCTATCCCGTGTCCGGCGCGCGTAGCGCGGCCATGACGCCTGCCATGCCCGCCCAGGGGCCGCAGATATCGGGGCCCCAGCCCGCGCGCACGGCCGAGGTGCAAAGCTTTGGGCGTCTCATGCTGGTCGGCCCCCAAATTCGCCTCAGTGGCGAGATCAGGGCCTGCGAGCGGCTCGTCGTGGAAGGCTTCGTGGAGGGCGAGGTGAGCGATACCGAGCGCCTGGAGGTCGCGCGCGGCGGCCATTTTCAGGGCGCGGCCCAAATCGAAAGCTGCGCCATCGACGGGGTCTTCGAGGGCGAGTTGGATGTCCGCGGTGTGCTCAGTCTAAAGGCGAACGGCCGGGTCGCCGGCAAGGTGCGCTACGGCGAGATCGAGATCGAGCGCGGCGGCATCATCGCTGGCGACTTTGGCGCGCGCGGCGCGGCCGAGGCTTCGGGCCAAGCCGCCGCGGCTCAACCTGGGCGCCTCCCATCGGGGCGTCCTCAAAACGCCCGACCCCCGAGTTCCGACGGCCCACGGTCCGCTTGAGCAGCGGGGCGTTAAATCGCATGTCTTTCCGATGCCCCGGTAAATATGTGGCGGCATTGACCTTGGCGGTCTTTCTTGCCGCCTGCGAGACCGTGCCGGAGGAGGCTCTCGTAGCCGAGACTGAGCCGGCGCTTGAGGGTGAATCGGCGGTGCCGGGCGCCGCGGATGCCGGCGATGGGGATGCCGGAGATACCGGGAGCGACCCGGCACAAGGGATGGCGCAGGGGCTTGTGATCGAAACCGGCGCCACGGCGCCGGAAGTCGCGGTTCTACCCCCCGAGCCGGTGATCGACGACGACCCACAGCAGCTTTACGGTCTGGATACGGCGGCGCTCGACGAATTGCTCGGCCAGCCCAGCTTGATCCGCACCGAGCTCCCGGCGCAGATTTGGCAGTACCGCAGCCAGACCTGCGTGTTCGATATTTTTCTCTATGAGGAAGCAGGCGAGTCGCGTGTGACTTACATCGAAGCGCGCGACGGCGCGGCGGCGCAGATCGAAGCCCGGCGTTGTCTGAACGAGCTCCTCCGCGCGCGCAAGGGCCTGCCGCTCGGCTGAGGCTTCGGTCACGCTGATTTCTTTGCCCGCTTCGCCGGCGCTTCCAACGTTGTCTTGGCCTTGTAACCGCACAAATCGGCGATGACGCAGGCCGGGCAATCCGGCTTACGCGCCTTACAGACATAACGGCCGTGCAGGATCAGCCAGTGATGGGCATGCCGCTTGCGGTCCTTGGGCACAACCTTTTCCAGCTTGTGCTCGACCTCCAGCGGGTTTTTGCCGGGCGCCAGGCCGGTGCGATTGCCGACCCGGAAGATATGCGTGTCCACTGCCATGGTCGGCTGGCCGAAGGCGATATTCAGCACGACGTTCGCGGTCTTGCGGCCGACGCCCGGCAAGCTCTGCAAGACCTCGCGGTCGGCCGGCACTTCGCCGCCGTGGTGCTCGATCAGTATGCGCGACAGGGCGATCACATTCTTCGCCTTGGTGTTGAACAGGCCGATGGTCTTGATGAAGTCCTTCACCCGCGCCTCACCCAGGGCGACCATCTTTTGTGGCGTGTCCGCGTTTCTGAACAGCGGTCCGGTCGCCTTATTGACCCCAACATCGGTCGCTTGCGCCGAGAGCACAACGGCGACCAGCAAGGTGTATGGATTTATATAATCCAACTCGCCCTTCGGTTCCGGCAGGGCGGCGGCTAGGCGATCGAACATCGCGACGATATCGGCTTTTTTCATGGCAAGGCAGTTTAGCTTCGCCAACCGCCGGATGCCAGGCGGCCGCGCCTCTTTACCCCGCGTCCCCTCGGACTTTATGATCCGCCCATGCCTAGAGGCGATCTTCTTTTCGATGCCGTTTTGACCCCGAACCGGAGCCTGGGTCCGCGTGGTTTCGTGATTCTGATGGTGGCGGTTTGCACGGTCAGTTTTGCGGCGGGGCTTGCCTTTTTTCTGGCCGGCGCTTGGCCGGTCGTGGGTTTCTTCGGCCTGGATGTCGCCCTGATCTATTTGGCTTTCCGCATTAACTACCGGCGCGCCTCAGTGCAAGAAAGCTTACGCCTGACCCGCGACCAACTCACGGTTGAGCGCGTGGATTACCGGGGCGAGAAAAGGACATGGCGTTTTACCCCGGCCTGGATGCAGGTTGGAGTAGAGGAACCGGCGGGCCCCGGTGGAGGCTTGATCCTGCGCTCTCACGGCCAGACACTGAAGATCGGCCGTTTCCTGACGTTGGAGGAGCGCCACGATCTGACCAAGGCCTTGCGTCAGGCTTTGGTTCGGGCCCGCGCGGCGTGCGCCCCTTGCGCCCCGCAAGCAAATTGAACGCCGCCCAATCCCTCACCCCCCTGCGCACGGCGCGCCTGCACCTCTATCCGGCCCGTTTGGAGGATTTGGAGGCGCGCGTGGCGATGGACCGCGATCCCCAGGTCATGCGTTATATTCGCCCTATCCCCGAGAATATCGAGACCAGCCGGACCGAGATTCGGGAACGAATCCTGGGCCTAAACGGGCCGCCGGGGCCGGTCTGGCATGTTGAGCTCCTGGACCGGCCCGGCTTTCTGGGTTGGTGTTGTCTAATTGCGTTAGAGGACAGCGGCCTGATCGAAATTGGCTATCGCTTTACCGTGTCCGCCTGGGGCCAGGGCATTGCCACCGAGGCGTCCCGCGCCGTCCTCGATCATGGGTTCAGGGTTCTCAAGATCGATCCCATCGTGGCGGTCACGCATCCCGAAAACCGGGCCTCTCAAGGCGTCTTGCGGAAGATCGGCATGCACCGTCTGGGCAACGCCTTTCACTACGGCCTAGACCTGCCATTCTACCGCTTGTCCCGGAACGAATACTTGGCCGAATAAGGTTCTAGTTGTGGAGCCCCAGCACGTCCTTCATGGAATAAAGGCCGCTGGGCTTACCGCGCGCCCATAGGGCTGCCTTGACGGCGCCGCGCGCGTAGATATCGCGGGACGAGGCCTTGTGGGTAATTTCGATCCGCTCCCCGTCCGCGGCGAAAGTGACGGTGTGATCGCCGGTCACGTCACCGCCACGCAGGGCCGCGAAACCGATGTCGCCGCGCCGGCGCGCGCCGGTCATGCCGTCGCGGCCGCGCTGCGCGACCGCGTCCAGCGCGACCCCGCGTCCCGCCGCGGCCGCGCGGCCCAGAGCCAGCGCCGTGCCCGAGGGCGCATCGACCTTCCAGCGATGGTGCATCTCGACAATTTCTATGTCGTAGTCGGGATCGAGCATGGCGGCCGTGTTTTCGACCAAGGCCAGGAGGACGTTGACACCCAGGCTCATATTGGCGGCCTGAACGATAGGGATGTGCACGGCGGCGCGCTCGATCGCCGCCTGTTGTTCGGGGTCGAATCCGGTGGTGCCGACGATATAGGCGACCTGGCCCTGGGCCGCCAGTTCCGCGTGGCGCACGCTGGCCGTCGGGGCTGTGAAATCGATCACCGCATGCGCGCCGGCAAAAAGCTCCAGGGGATCGGCGATGACCGCCTGGCCGAGGGTACCCAACCCGGCCAATTCACCGAGGTCCTTGCCGACGGCTGGGCTGGCCGGGGTTTCGCTGCCACCCGCGATCTCGCAGCCCTCGGCTTCGGCAATGGTCTTTAGCAGCATGCGCCCCATACGCCCGGCGCAGCCGACGACACCGATCCTGATGGTCTCCATCCCAGCAGACTCCCCTAGTTTCAGTGGCCCGGTTTAGCATGGCGCAGGCGGGCGAAGCGAGGGCCAACGGCGGCTCTCACGGCGGTTTCAATCCGTATCCGAAATGATATTGTTCCGGCACGGCACCAACACGGTTGCTATTTCGCGGGAGGAGCTTGCCCCAGACCTCCTTGGGAATCGGGACCTGCGGCCCCATCTAGATCAAGACATGATCCCCTTACACGACGACAATCCGACCAGCAGATTCCCTTTCGTCACGATCGGTCTAATCGCAGCCAGCACCCTGGTTTTTCTGTGGCAGCTATCTCTGCCTCCCGCCGCGGCGGAGCAGGCGGTTTATAGCTATGGGGTGATTCCGGCGGTGCTTTTCGGCGAAGCGCGCCTGTCGGCCGATCTCGCGGCCGTGCCGCCGATGCTTTCCGTGCTGACCTCCATGTTCATGCATGGCGGTTGGATGCACTTGATCGGCAACATGCTTTACCTCTGGATCTTCGGGAACAACATCGAAGACGCGACCGGGCATGGCCGTTTCATCGTATTCTACCTGCTCAGCGGCGTCGCGGCGGCCATGAGCCAGGCGCTTGTGGATCCGGCTTCGACCGTGCCCATGATCGGGGCCAGCGGCGCCATCGCCGGTGTGCTCGGCGCCTATGCGCTACTATTCCCGCGCGCCCATGTCCTGGTCCTGGTTCCGCTCGGGTTTTTCATAACGACGATCCGGGTTCCGGCGATGCTGGTCCTGGGGTTTTGGTTCGTGCTCCAGTTCGTGCAGTCCGCCATGGCCCCGACAGGCGGTGGCGGTGTTGCCTATTGGGCGCATATAGGCGGTTTCCTGGCCGGGCTCGCCCTGATCGTGCCGCTAAAGGGCAAGGGTTTCCCTATATTCGGCGGTTCCCGCGCCAAGGCCCGCCGCTCGGCGTCGCGAATTCCCCAGAGCGGTCGTCGCGGGCGGCGCGGGCCCTGGGCATAAAGCGAGCGGCCATCTGAGCCCGGATTCAGCTTTCGTTAATCCTAATGTCTCAAACTTGTTGAAGTGTTGAGGTAATTGCTGGATAGCCCCTTTGCGGGCGGATCGGGCCTACGGGGGAACGATGCGTAAGATGACGGCCTTTATGGACACCATCCCAAGATTCATGCGCCGACCGCAGGAGCGGGCGGCGGTTAAGCTCGGGATCAAATACGGAACCCGGACCCAGGCGGTACCGGTTCCGCCCGGGCCGCGAGACGTCATCCATGGTGGCGTACCGCCGGTGCAGCCAGATTTTCTAGCCTTGGATGCGGCCGAAACTGCCGAACCTCTCAATAGTCCAGGAACCGCCGCGGACGATTCGCCACACAGGGTCCCGGCCACCGGCAAGAATATTTCGCCCGAACTGCCCGCAGCAGATGGCGGGGTGGTCGATCTGACCGCCCGGCGCAGTGCCGCGGCGCAAACCGAAACCGCCCCGGGCGAGATGAACCGCACTCTCTACGCGGCCTTCGAGGCTGAATCTGGCGATTTCGACGGGGATGACGATGTTGCCTTTCAAGTCACCCTGCCGCGTAGCGTTATACGCCAGATCCGTGTATTCGCGGCTGAGCAGGGGACCACGCATCGCGCGGTTGTGCTCCGGGCTCTACGGGGTGCCGGGCTAAACATTCCCGAAGGCGCTGACGTTGACCGGCGCGCGGTCGCGGCAAAGCGGCGCCATCAGGCATAGGTCTCGGAAAATTCTCTAGCGCACTGCGATGGTGACGGGGGCCGGCTGGCCAGCCGGGATTGCACCCTTCCCTGCGGGTGCGGCCTCGTCCATGCCGGCACGTTCGCGCAGGTGGCCCGATAGCCGATGCTCGACCCTACGGAAGACGTAGAGGATTCCGTAGGTCACGATCAGGTAGATGACCGCGGCGGCGATGTAGATTTCATAAACGGCAAAGCTGCGTGCCACGATGATGCGCGCGATCCCGGTAAGGTCGAGCAAGGTGATGATGCTGACCAGCGAGGTTGCCTGGAACAGGAACACGACTTCGTTGGAATAGGCCGGCAGCGCTAGGCGGAACGCCTTGGGTAGAATGATACGGCGAAAGAGCAGGGCGCGGGACATGCCGCAGGCGCGCGCCGCCTCGACCTCCCCGAAGGGCACCGCCCGGATTGCGCCGCGCAGGATCTCCGCCGTATAGGCCGCGGTGTTGAGCGTGAGTGTCAGCACGGCGCAGAAGTAGGGCTCGCGAAAGAAACGCCAGAGGCCGAGCGCCTCGAACTCCTCGCGGAACTGGCCGCTGCCGTAATAGATCAAGAATATCTGGACCAACAGCGGCGTGCCCCTGAAGTAGAAGATGTAGCCGTAAACCGGCATCCATAGCGCCGGGTTCTGCGACACGCGCATAAGCGCGATGGGGATCGAGAAAGCCAAGCCGATCACGACGCTCAAGGCCGTGATCTCGATGGTCAGGACGGCGCCGCTCAGCAGCTTGGGGATGCTCTCTATGACAATTTCATAGTCCACAATTCAGGCCCTGCGGATGCCGCGGTTGGCCCAAGTCTCGGCACGTTGTAGGGCGAGCATCGAGACGATGGTAATCGCGAGATAGATGAGCGAGGCGGCAAAGTAGAAGGTGAAGGGCAGGCGCACGGCGCGCGCCGCGATGTCGGCGTTGCGCAAAAGCTCGGGCAATTGAATGACCGAGATAAGCGCGGTCGCCTTGATCAGCACCATCCAGACATTGCCCAAGCCCGGCAGCGCGAAACGCCAGACTTGCGGCAGCAGAATGCGACGGAAGGCCAAGGCCTTGCTCATGCCGACCGCGCGCGCCGCTTCTATCTGGCCTTTGTCGATGGCGAGAAACGCACCGCGAAAGACTTCGGTCGCGAAGGCGCCGTAGATGAAGCCAATTGTGATGAAACCCGCGAGGAACGGATTGACGTCGAGAATGACATCGCGGCCAAAGCTCTCAAGTATGCCCTGGATCAGGGTTGGGGTGCCGTAATAGACGATAAGGATCAGGATCAGTTCCGGCACGCCGCGAATAACGGTCGTATAGGTATCGGCCGCGGTGCGCGCGGTTCTAGAATGCGATAACTTGCCCCACGCGCCGAGCAAACCCATGAGCAGCGCCAAGGCCATGGCGCAGATGCCGACAAGCAGGGTGACCTGCACCCCGTCCCACAACATCCATCCATAGCCTTTAAGATCCAGCACCGGCCCGGGGATCCTCTTGCGAAGGCTGCCGCCTTAGCGGTCTTACTCTAAATACTGGGAGCGCCCCTCGCGCGATCCAATCTCGCCCTTAGGGCGCTCCCTTACCTCAAACGCACAGAAACAGCCCTTTAGCTGCCCGCGGGCTTTCCGTAAACGTCGAAGTCGAAATACTTGTCGTTGATCTTCTTGTAGGTACCATTCTGAAGGATTTGGGTGATCGCCTTGTTGAGGCCCATGCGCAAGTCGTCCTCGCCTTTGCGCACCGCGATTCCGGCGCCAAGGCCGTGCCACTTCGGAACGTTATAGTCGGGGCCGACAAACTCGAAACCTTTGCCTTGATCGGTCTCAATGAAACCTTCCAGCAAGGCGATCGAATCGGCGTGGCCCAGATCGACGCGGCCGGAGACGAGATCGGCATTCGCCTCGTCCTGGGTCGCATAAACCCGGATGTCGAGGCCCGGGAAGTTGTCGCGCAGAAAGTTCTCGTGGATCGTGGCGCGCTGCACGGCCACACTCTTGCCCTTCAAGCCCTCGGGCGAGATATCGAAATTCATGCCCTTCTTGGCAACGAACTTCGCCGGGGTGTTGTAGTACTTATCCGTGAAGTCGACCTTTTTCTTGCGTTCGTCGGTGATCGACATCGAGGCAATGATGGCGTCGTACTTCTTAGCCAGAAGGCCCGGAATGATGCCGTCCCAATCCTGGACGACGAATTCGCAATCGTATTTGGCCGCCTCGCATAGGGCCTTGGCGATATCGACATCGAATCCGATCAGCTTGCCGTCCGAATCGATTGAGTTGAAAGGCGGGTAGGCGCCCTCGGTCCCGATCCTGACCTTCTTCATCTCGGCCGAGGCGACCCCGGCCACCAGGGTCAGCGCAACCGCCGCCGCGACGCTCGTAAATAACGTTCTCATGATACAGGCTCCCTATCGTTGACCAATTTCGTGTCAGGTTAACTATCTTACAGTCCATCCCCCTTAACGCGCATCCACGGCCAAGCTGTCACAGGTTGCTGGCCATGAATTGCCGGAACCGATCCGACTTCGGATTGCCGAATACCTCCCGGGGCGGTCCCTGTTCCTCGATCCGGCCTTCGTGCAGGAATACCACCTCGTTCGAAACCTCGCGCGCGAAGCCCATCTCGTGGGTGACCACGATCATGGTCCGGCCTTCCTCCGCGAGCCGACGGATGACGCGTAGCACTTCGCCAACCAGTTCGGGGTCGAGCGCCGAGGTCGGCTCGTCGAACAGCATGAGCGCTGGCTCCATGGCAAGCGCGCGGGCAATCGCCGCGCGTTGCTGCTGTCCACCGGAGAGATGCGAGGGATAGTAATCCAGCTTGTCGTCCAGGCCGACCTTGTTCAACACCGCATGTGCCCGCTCGATCGCCTCGGCCTTCGGCACCTTGAGAACATGGACCGGTGCCTCGATGACGTTTTGCAGCACGGTCATGTGCGACCAGAGATTGAATTGCTGGAACACCATGCCCAGGCGCGAGCGGATGCGATCGACTTGGTTTTGATCGGCCGGCACGGTCTTGCCCGAGCGGATCTTGGTCATGCGGATCAGCTCGCCCGCCACACTGACCCGGCCAGAGTCCGGTGTCTCAAGCAAATTGACGCAGCGCAGGAACGTGCTCTTGCCCGATCCGCTCGACCCGAGCATGGCAATCACGTCGCCCTCGCGCGCATCCAGTGAGATACCCTTTAGAACTTCGAGTGGCCCGAAGCTCTTGTGGACATCTTCACAGACCAGCATCGCTTCCGCAGCGGATACCGCCGCGGCTGTCTCAGCCATTAACCAAACTCGCTCCCTGCGGCTTCTTTTTTCGTATTATTTCGAGCAGGGTAGATGGCTTTCGCTCGTATTCAAAGGCAAAAATCGCGCGCCCGAAGGGGCGAAAAAACGGTCGGGCGCGCGGTCAGCTTTTGGGCGCGAGGCCATCTTCGTCGTCCAGCAGCCGCGCCAGACGGGCCTGCTCTTCCGGGTCGAGGGGCGCGAACCCATGTGCGCTGGCGGCCGGGCGGCGGCGCAGGTAGACCGCGACTCCGATCACCCCCAGCGCCAGGATCAAGCCTGGCCCGAACCACAGAAAATAGGTTTCCGGTTTGAACGGCGGCCTCAGGAGGACGAAATCGCCGTAACGCGCAACGATGTAGGCGCGCACCTCGTCGTCGCTGTCGCCCGCCACTAAGCGCTCGCGCACCAGCAGGCGCAGGTCGCGGGCCAGCCCCGCGTTCGAATTGTCGATCGATTGGTTCTGACACACCAGGCAACGCAAACCGGTGGAGATATCGCGCGCGCGCGCCTCCAGGACCGGGTCGTCCAGCATTTCGTCGGGGTTGACCGCGCCGGCGGGAGCTGCGGCGAAAGCCAAAACAATCAGCAGAATGGTGGCGAGCCCACGTCTCATCCGCGCAACTCCTCGATCAGGGGAAGGATAGTCCGCTCCAAGGCATCCTTGTCGATGGGCCCCCAATGGCGGTAGCGGATGCGGCCGGTCCCGTCGATCACAAAGGTCTCCGGCACACCGGAAACGCCCCAATCGATACCGATTCGCCCCTTCTCGTCGGTGCCGATGCGCGTGTAGGGATTGCCCAGATCCCGCAACCACGCGCTCGCCTCCTCGGGCTTGTTCTTATAATTGAGACCGAAAATCGCAACTTCCCCACGCTGCGCCAGATCCATCAGGAAGGGATGTTCGGCCCGGCAGGGGATGCACCAAGAAGCGAAGACGTTGAACAGAGTGACTTGGCCCGATTTCAGATCGGCCGTCGCCAGACCCGGCACCGCCGTTCCCGCGAGTGGGCCGGCCGTAAACTCGGGCGCTGGCTTGTCGATCATCACCGACGGCAGGACGCGTGGGTCGCGCTCCGGATTTAGGCCCCAAAGGAAATATCCCGACACGACAACGAAGAACAAGATCGGCGCCAGATAAATCAAGCGCCGCGCCACTATTCCGTCCTTGATAGTGTCTTTCGCTGTTGCACTCATGCCTGCGCCGCCGCAAGCGTCGGGGGCCGTTTGCGCCTGGGCGCGCCGACCCGCAGCCGCCGGTCGCTAAGCGAGATCACGCCACCCAGCATCATCATCAGCGAGCCGATCCAAATCCAGGGCACCAGGGGCTCGAAGAAGATGCGTACGGTCTGGCCGCCCTTGCCGTCCGGGTCGCCGATCGCGGTATAAAGGTCGGCCAAGGCCGTCGTGTAGATGGCCGCCTCTGTCGTCGGCGTGTTCTGCACCGTGTAGATGCGCTTCTCGGGCTTTTGCTCGGTGACGGCTTTACCGTCGCGCGTGACAGTAATGGTGGCGGTATCGCTAATGTAATTCGGGCCTTTGATGCGCTCGACTTTCTCGAGGCGGTAATCGTATCCCGCGACCGAGGTGGTATCGCCCGGGCGCATGATAAGAATTTCCTCAACCTTCCAGGTCGAGGAAGCGACCATGCCGGCGATGACGACCGCCATGCCGGCATGGGCAAGGGTCATGCCGTGGGCGGAGCGCGGCAATCCGATAGCGCGGCGCAGGGAATCGCCCGGTGCCGTTTGAAACAGCTTTATCCGCCCGCTCCATTCGATAACGGCGCCGGCGAACAACCACACCGCCAAGCCCATGGCTAAGACGGGGATGACGGGCCCCTGTTGCATATAAAGCGTGATGGCGGTGGCAAGGATCGCGGCCAGGAACGCGAATTTAAGGCGTCCGACGACACCGGCGAGGTCGGTGCGTTTCCACGACAGGAACGGCCCGAGCGCCATCGCAGCGACCAGCGGGGTCATGATCGGCAAGAAGGTCAGATTGAAGAAAGGCGCCCCGACCGTGGCCTTGTAACCGAAAGTTTCGGCGATGAGCGGGTACATCGTGCCCAGAAAAACGGTCGCGCAAGCGACCGAGAGCAGCAGGTTGTTCAAGATCAAGCCGCCTTCGCGGCTGACCGGCGCGAAAAGGCCGCCGGCTTTCAAGGCCGGTGCCCGCACGGCGTAAAGGATCAGCGATCCGCCGATGGTCACAACCAGCAATGCCAGAATGAAGAGCCCGCGTTCCGGATCGGTCGCGAAGGCATGAACCGAGGTTAGCAGGCCGGAGCGCACGACGAAGGTGCCGATCAGGGACAAGGAGAATGTCAGGATCGCGAGCAATATGGTCCAGGATTTCAACGCGTCCCGTTTCTCGACCACGATCGCGGAATGCAGCAGGGCCGTGCCCATCAGCCAGGGCATGAAGGAGACGTTTTCGACCGGATCCCAGAACCACCAGCCGCCCCAACCCAACTCGTAATATGCCCACCAGCTACCCAGCGCGATACCCCCGGTTAGGAAACACCAGGCCGCCAAGGTCCAGGGCCGCACCCAGCGTGCCCAGGCGGCGTCGACGCGGCCCTCGATTAAGGCCGCGATGGCGAAAGAAAAAGCGATCGAGAAGCCGACATAGCCCATGTAGAGCATGGGCGGATGGAACGCGAGGCCGGGATCCTGCAACAGCGGGTTCAGGTCGTTGCCGTCGAGCGGCGGCGGAAACACGCGCTCGAATGGGTTCGAGGTGAAGAGACTGAAAGTCAAGAAGCCGATCGCGATCCAGGCCTGCACCGACAGCACCCGGGCGCGCAGGGCCGGCGGCAAGTTACCGCCGAACAGCGCGACGGCGGCGCCGAAAACGGCCAGGATTACGACCCACAGGAGCATGGAGCCCTCATGGTTGCCCCAGGTCGCGCTAATCTTGTAGAGCATCGGCATGGCCGAATTCGAGTTAAGCGCGACGTTAACCACGGTGAAGTCGGAGGTCACATACGCATGCATCAAGGCCAGGAATGCGGCCAGGGCGAAAGCGAGCTGAAGGATCGCGGTCGGCACCGCCGAGGCCATCCAGGCGTCGTGGCCGCGCGCCGCGCCGATCATCGGCAGGGTGCCCTGCACTAGTGCGACCGCCAAGGCCAGAATCAGGGCGAACAAACCAATTTCTGGAATCATTTTGAACCCTCTTCGTCGCGCCATACACCGGATTCTTTCAAGGCGTCGGCCACCTCGCGCGGCATATAAGTTTCATCGTGCTTGGCCAGGACCTCTCGTGCGACAAAAGTCCCGTCCGTGCCCAGGTCGCCTTCGGTAATGACACCTTGGCCCTCGCGGAACAGGTCGGGCAGGATGCCGCGATAGGTCACCGGCACGCTGACCGCCATATCTGTGATACTGAACTCGACCGTCAGGCCGTCACCCTGTTTCTTGACCGAGCCCTCCTCGACCAAACCACCCAGGCGAAAGGCTCGGCCTTGGGGCGGCGCCCCGGCTTGAACCTCGCTTGGGCTATAGAAGAAGGTCACCGTTTCCTTGAGGCCGTAGAGAACCAGGGCCACGGCAGCCGAAAGCGCCGTCAAGCCCGCCAGGACCAAGACCATGCGCCGGCGCTTGCGCGTCATGACGCCCTGCCTTCGGCGCCGGCGCGACCGGCTTGCCGTCGAGGAGTCGTGGCCTGCATTTGCTTCAAGAGGTTCTCGTTCTCACGCAAGCGGCGCAAACTGGCGGCCAGCAGCCAGATCATGATCAGGGCGGTCACGCCGAAGGCGGGCCACACGTAGCCGCCATATCCGCCCATGGTAAAAAACTCGTTTGCCTGCTGCATAGTCCTGTTCCGCTATCTTGTTTGGCGCCTATCATTAAGTTTTTGCAGGCGCGCCTGTCACTGATCTAGCGCAAAAGTGTCCATTTCGTGGCACACCGTGGTTGCTTTGCCTGGATCGCTAGGAAAGCTGTGCCGCGGTGGCCGCCCGCGCGTTCAGGCGCGCGGCGATTAGCTCGCTTTTGACGCGCACCAGCATTAAGGCAAGGTAATACAGCTTGAAGCCCAGGCCCATGGCCAGCAAGGGCCACAGCATAGAGGGGTGGATGCTGGGGCCGTCCAGGCGCAAGACGCTCGCGGGTTGGTGCAGCGTGCTCCACCACTCGACCGAGAACTTGATAATGGGCACGTTGACGAAGCCGACGAGGGCCAGAATTGCCGCGGCGCGGGCGCCACGCGTCGCGCTGTCGAAGGCGCCCATGAGGGCCATGTGCCCGAGATAGAGGAAAAACAGCACCAGGACGGATGTTAGGCGGGCATCCCAGACCCACCAGGTGCCCCACATCGGTTTTCCCCACAATGAACCTGTGACCAGGGCCAGGAAGGTGAAGCAAGCGCCGATCGGCGATGATGCTTTAGCCACCAGATCGGCGAGAGGATGGCGCCAAATCAGGGAAGAGGCGCTGGCCGCCGCGATGACGGTGTAAATGAACATTGCCATCCAGGCCGAAGGTACGTGTACGTACATAATCCGCACGCTCTCGCCCTGTTGATAATCGGCCGGCGAGACGAATAACGCCAAATACAGGCCGACCGCGATCAAGCCGGCCGCCAGCACGGCGATCCACGGCAGGATTACGTTCGACAGCCGCAGGAAGCGGCCAGGGTTAGCGAAACGATGCATACCGTACCTTATACCAAGGAGCGTTCCTTGGTATTACCTTTGCGGCCCTTATTGGGCCCGGATTTGCTGCCTTGTAACCTAGTCATTCCATGGCCTGCCGCAAGGCCGCCGCGCCTGCGATCGGCGCCAAAACCAGGGATCCCAGGAACAAGGCACCTAGGAACATGATATGGGGCCTGGGGTTGAGGCCGCCCAGGGCGGCATCCAGCGCCGCAACTCCGAAAATCAGGATCGGAATGTTGAGAGGCAAAACCAGCAAGGGAATCAGCACCCCCCCGCGCCGCGCGCCCAAGGTCAAGGCGGCGCCGATCGCGCCGATCAGGCTCAGGCTTGGGGTGCCCAGGGCCATGGCCAGGATCAACATGGGCAGGCCTGCCGGATCCATGTTGTACAGGAGCGCCAATAGCGGCGCGGCGGCGATCAACGGCAGGCCGGTGGTGAGCCAGTGCGCCAGCGCCTTTGCTAGAACCGTCAATTCCAGGGGTTGGGGCGCCAGGACCATGAGTTCCAGCGAGCCGTCCTCGTAGTCGGCCAGAAACAGGCGCTCCAGCGATAGGAGCACGGCCAGGAGCGCGGTCACCCAGATCACGCCGGGGGCCATGCGGGCCAGCAAGTTGGCCTCCGGCCCAACGCCAAAGGGGAACAGGGCGGCGGACAGCACGAAGAACAGCACGGCCAGACTGGCATCGGCGCGCCGGCGGAGGGCCAGGCGCAGGTCGCGCGTGAGCAGGCCCAGAAAACCGCTCACCAAGCGAACTCCGCGCCTAAGTCCGCCTCGGCGGACCGTGCCGCCTGGGCGAAGGGCGCCAAAGCCAAGGTTTGCGCGTCTTCCAGGTCCAGCGGCGTATGGGTCGCTGCGACTACGCGTCCCCCGGCCTCGCGATGCGCGGCAATCGCCGCGGTCAGGCGCCCCTGCGCGGCTGTATCCAGACCGACTGTCGGTTCATCGAGCAGCCATAGTTCGCCCGGCGACGCCGCCAAGCGGGCCAAGGCCAGGCGGTGCCTCTGCCCGGCGGAAAGAACCCGCCCCGGCATGTCCGCCAATTTTTCAAGGGCGAAGGCCTCAAGGCCCCGGCGCACCTCGCCCGCCGCCGCCGGGCCGTGCAGGCCTGCCCAGAAACTCAGATTCTCACGCACGCTCAGGACTGCTTTGATGCAGTCGAGGTGGCCGACATAGCGGACCCGGGCCCGGTGCGCCTCCGGATCGTCGCCGATCGGGGTTCCGGCCCAGGACAGGCCGCCGGACGCGGGACGAATCAAGCCAGCCATAAGACGCAACAGGCTGGACTTGCCGCATCCGTTCGGCCCCACCAACACCAGCGCGCCGCCTGTGGGCACCGCAAAGCCGAGCCCAGCGAAGACGTGACGCTCGCCACGGATACAGATCAGGTCGTGTCCTTCGAACAAGCTCATGGGGCCTCGGCACGCGGGGTCGGCAGGCGCAGGAATCGGCGAGGCAGGGTATAGCAGACCGGGGCGGCCCAAAAAAGGAACGGCGGCCGCCGGGCTTTTGGGCCGACTGCCGCCAGAAGTTCCCAGCCAATTGGGGGGCTATCTATCGAGGCGGGCTGGACGCCTCTTCAGAGAGGGGAAGTCTCCGTACCAGAGACTATGGCCGGCCTTTGTGGTCCAACTTGGCCGCAATTAAGGCGCAAATGTGGAATTTCGATCTCGCTGGGCGGACGCCTCCGAGAACTTCACTCGTAGCTTCGAGCGTACTCGATGACATTTCCGTCGTTGGCGAGGGTGCCCAGGGCATGTAGCTCGACCGCGCCCTTCATCTTGGTAACATCGTGAAGTGTTGTGGCGAGGGTCGCGGCCAAGTCCTCTTCTTGCGACAGGGCGGTGTGCGGCCCGACCTCGCAGTGCAGGGTCATGGTGTCGCTCTCGCCCGAACGGGTGACAACCAAGCGCGCCTTGGTAACCTCGGGGTGACGCTTGACGACGGTGGCGACCTGAGCCGGGTGGACGAACATGCCCTTGACCTTGGTTGTCTGGTCGGCCCGGCCCATCCAACCCTTGAGCCGCCCGTTGGTGCGCCCGCAAGGGCTTGAACCTGGCATTAGGGCCGAAAGGTCGCCGGTCGCGAAACGGATCAAGGGCGCCTCGCGGTTGAAGGTGGTGACCACGACCTCGCCGACCTCGCCCTCGGGCACGGGGTTGCCGGTGCCCGGGCGGACGATCTCCATAATCAGGCCCTCATTGATGATCATGCCCTGATCCGCCGCCGATTCGTAGGCGATAACGCCCAGATCTCCGACCGCATAGGCCTGTAAGACCGCGATGCCGCGCTCAACGTAGTCCGCCCGTTGGCTTGGAAACAGGGCGCCGCCCGAAACCACCGCCTTTGTGATGCTGGAGCAATCGAGGCCGAGTTCGTCGCCTTTGTCGAGCAGGGTTTTCAGGAAGTCCGGGGTTCCGGTATAGCCGGCCGGGCGAAGCTGCGCGATCGCCTGAACTTGCATTTCGGTATTGCCGACACCGGCCGCCACCACGGCGCAGCCGAGCGCGCGCAAGCCCCCATCGAGGATCCAGCCGCCCGGCGCGAGATGATATGAAAAACTGTTGTGGGCAATATCGCCGCGGCGGAACCCGGCGGCATAGAGGGCACGCGCGCAAGCCCAATAATCGTCGCGCACCGCTTCCAGCTCGTATATCGGCCCGGGCGACGCGAAAATGCGACCAGCCGCGCCGGGCGCGATAGCGTTAAAGCCGCCCAGAGGCGGGGCGTCCGCCTGCAGGCCGGTCAGGTCGGATTTGCGGGTAAGCGGCAGGCGGGCCAAGGCATCGCGGTCGATCACCGTGGCGGGATCGATTTCCGCTAAGGTACGGGCATAAGCCGGAGCCTTGGCTATGGCGTGCGCGATTTGATCCGGCAAAGCGGCCATGAGCGCCGCCTCGCGGAGCGCCGGGTCGCGAGTTTCCAAGTCGTCGAAATGGTCATGAGGCGCGGCCATGGCGGTTATGCCAGCCAGCGCTTGCGCCGTTTGTAGTGCTTCACGTCGCGATAGCTACGCCGCCCGCTGGCGGATAGGCCAAGGTAGAATTCCTTGACGTCCTCGTTCGCGCGCAACGACGCGGCATCGCCGTCCATGACGATGCGGCCGTTCTCCAGAATGTAGCCGTAGGTCGCGTATTTTAGGGCAATGTTGGTGTTCTGCTCGGCGAGCAGGAAAGTGACGCCCTCTTTTTCGTTTAGGCGTTTCACTGTCTCGAAGATCAGTTCCACCAATTGCGGCGCCAAGCCCATGGAGGGCTCATCGAGCAAGATGGTCTCGGGGCGGCTCATGAGTGCGCGGCCGATCGCGCACATCTGCTGTTCGCCGCCGGAGGTGTAGCCGGCGAGGCTGCTGCGCCGCTCCTTCAAACGCGGGAAGTAATCGTAGACCATCTCCAGGTCGCGCGCGATCGCGGCGCGCGCGCCACCGCGCGTGTAGGCGCCGGTCAGCAGGTTTTCCTCAATGGTCAAATGTTCGAAGCAGTGGCGTCCCTCCATGACTTGGATGACCCCGCGCTTGACCAATTCGTTGGGCGTGAGCTGGTCGATACGCGTGCCTTCGAACTCGATCGAACCCTTGGTAATATCGCCGCGTTCGGCGCGCAACAGGTTGGATACCGCTTTCAAGGTCGTCGTCTTGCCGGCCCCGTTGGCGCCCAGCAGCGCAACGATTCCGCCCTTGGGCACGGTCAAGGATACGCCCTTCAGCACCAGGATGACGTGATCGTAAATGACTTCGATATTGTTGACGGCCAGCAAGGGAGCCGCGGGCGCGGCCTGCGGCGCGGTGTCGTGGGTTGCTTCTTGGATGCCAGTCATGGACATAGCAATCTTCGTTCAAACTAGGAGGCGAAAAAAAATGTCACGGAAGCCGCGGCCTCTTCCCCAAGGGGAGAGGAGGCCGCGCACCCGATCGGATTACTTGCAGTCGCGCAGGGTGATGCCCTTTTCCGCGGCATACTGTGCGGCGGAGGCCTCGTACTGCTGACGCAAGGCGTCGCGGCGTGGCGCGATGAAATCCGTGATCGCGTTCCACTCACTGCCGTTCCACTGCTGGACCACGGCGGATCCGCCGCCCTCATGGTCCATGCAAGATAGTTTCACCGGACTCAGCAACCCGGTCATGCCGGCCGCGTCGATCTTGGCTTGCGAGACGTCCAGGTTCTCGAAGCCCCACTGGATCTGCTCGCCGGTCATTGCTTTCTTGCCGAACTTGGCTTGTGCCGTGCGCAGCGCTTCGGTGAAGTAGAAGCTGTTCACCAAGGCCCGGTTGTACAACACCGTGCCGATGTTGGCCTTGTCGGCGAGGCCCTTGCCATCGGCGTGCATCTTCTGGATGTCCCTGAAGATCGGTGCCGAGGTGCCGACGCCGGTGATATTCAGCGACTTGTAGCCCTTGGCGGAATCGCCGGCGGGGACAACATCGGCTTCGGAGGCCGACCACCAGATGCCGACGAACTTCTCCATCGGGAAGCCAACCGCGGCCGCTTCTTTGATCGCGGTCGAGTTCATGACGCCCCAGCCCCACATGAAGACCCAGTCGGGACGCAATTGACGGCCGATTTGCAGCCAAGTCGCCTTTTGCTCCAGACCCGGATGGGCGACCGGGAATTTAGAAAACTCGAAGCCCTCTTCCTTGGCCAGGCGCTCCAGGGTCGCGATCGGCTCCTTGCCGTAGGCGCTATCGTGATAGACGAGGGCGATCTTCTTGCCCTTCAGGCTGCCCCCGGTTTCTTTCTTGGCGTACTGCATCATCACGTCGGCGCCGGCCCAATAGGTGATCGGCATGGTGAAGACGTAAGGGAAGACGCGCCCATCCGAGGCATCGGCGCGGCCATAACCCATGGACAGGACCGGGACCTTGTCGGCCGTGGCCCGTTCGATCAGGGCGTAAGTGATGCCGGTCGAGTAGGGATTGACGAGGCTGGCACCAGTGGAGCCCATGCCTTTGAGGCGCTCGTAGCACTCAACGCCGCGGTCGTTGTTGTATTGGGTTTCGCACTCCTCCCATGCAAGCTTGACGCCGTTGACGCCGCCATCGCGCAAATTGACGAGTTGCATGTAATCGTCGAAGCCGTCGGCCAAGGGGATACCGTTCGGCGCGTAGGGGCCTGTCCGGTATACCAAGAGCGGCACGAACTGCTCTTCCGCCGCGCCGACCGGCGGCGTGGCGACGGCGCTGGCGAGCAGGGTCGCACCCAACGCGGCCAGGCCAAGTGTCTTAAATCTCATCCTGAAGTCCTCCCTTTGTGGCGGGCAGTTTCGCCCTGATTACATTGCTCTAAACTAACATCGCCGATCAACCGCGGCAAACCACCCCGTGCCAAACCGCCCGGAAGCGGCCCGCCTCAATATGGAAACGGCCAGAGCCGCAGCTTCTCCTTGCCGATTTGCCACAGCCGGGCCAGGCCGCTCGGCTCGACGATTAGGAAAAAGATGATCAAAGCGCCGAAGATCATGAATTCCATGTGCGACACCAACTCGACCGATATATGCAGGCCCAAGGCCGCCGGCGCGTTGCTCAGGAAGATCGGCATGAGCACGATGAAGGCTGCGCCCAGGAAAGAGCCTAGGATTGATCCCAAACCGCCGACGATGATCATAAACAAGACCTGGAACGAGCGGTTGATGTCGAAAGCCAGCGCTTCGACCGAGCCGGTATAGACGAAGGCCCAAAGCGCGCCGGAAATGCCGATGTAAAAGGACGAGATGGCAAAGGCCGACAGCTTCGCGAACAGGGGCCGGATCCCGATGATCTCGGCCGCGATGTCCATGTCGCGGATTGCCATCCAGGATCGGCCGATCCTGCTGCGCGTCAAATTCTTGGCCAGCAGCGCCATGACACTGACGAAGGCGAGCAGGAACAGATACTTGATCTCTGGCGTCGCCTGCGTTCCGGTCAGGTAAAAATCGCCAAAGACCGCGCGCGGCGGCGCCGATATCACGCCTGAGGGGCTGTAATTATTCCACCACGGGAACTTGTTGAACATCCAGACCAGGAAGAACTGCGCCGCCAGGGTCGCGACCGCGAGGTAGAAGCCCTTGATGCGCAGACTGGGGATGCCGAAGAGGATACCGACGAAGGCGGTGCCCAGGCCCGAGAGCAGGAATACCAGCACGATGTGCAGTTCGGGAAACGCGGTCGAAAGCTTGTAGGCGAAGAAGGCGCCGCAAGCCATGAAGCCGCCGGTGCCCAGACTTAACTGGCCGCAATACCCGGTCAGCAGGTTGAGGCCGATCGCCGCCATGGAAAAAACCAGGAACGGGACCAGGATGGTCTCCAACCAGTAGGGGCCGGCGACCAGGGGAATGACGACGACGGCGATGGCGAGCATGATCGCCACGGCGATCCGGTCCTGCAGGATCGGGAAGATCGCCTGATCGGCACCGTAGCTGGATTTGAACTGACCGGCCTCGCGGTAAATCACGGCCCTATACCCTTTCGATGATCTTCTCGCCGAACAGGCCTTGGGGCCGGAACAGTAGAACGACAAGTGCCAGCATGTAGGCGAACCAGTCCTGGATCGCGCCGCCGACCAGCGAACCTAGGAAGACCTCGGCGACCTGCTCGCCGGCGCCGATGATCAAGCCGCCGACGATCGCGCCGGGAATTGAGGTGAAGCCGCCCAGGATCAGCACCGGCAGGGCCTTGAGCGCGATTAGCGCCAGCGTGAACTGTACACCCGCCTTACCGCCCCACATGATTCCGGCGACCAGGGCGACGATGCCCGCGACCGACCAAACCACGACCCAGATGGTCTTGAGCGGAATACCGACCGACTGTGCCGCCTGATGATCGTCGGCGACCGCACGCAGGGCCCGGCCAATCCGGGTGTATTGGAAAAACACCGCCAGGACGGCGACCAAGACCGCGCCGACGATGGCGGCGACCAGGTCGAAGCTGTTCACCAGCATGCCGCCTTCGACCAATCCCGTGAGCACGAAAATCGGGTCCTTGGGAATCCCGATGTCCAGGACCTTGACATTCGAGCCCCAGATCGTTTGGCCGAAGCCGTCCAGGAAATAGAAAATTCCGATCGTCGCCATGAACATGATGATGTGCGGTTGGTTGACCATGGGCCGCAGCACGACGCGCTCAATGACAATCGCCAGCAGCACCATGACCGCGGCGGTGACGACGAAGGCCAAGGTCCAGTGCAGGCCCATCTCGATCAGCCCGACCATGGTCAGGGCGGCGAACAGGACCATCGAGCCTTGCGCGAAGTTGAACACGCTGGAGGCCTTGAAAATAAGCACGAAGCCGAGCGCGACCAGGGAGTACATGACGCCCTGCAGCAAGCCCGCGCTCAAGACCTCCAGAAAATACGGCCAAGTGAAATAGAAACTCGGACTGAGGCTGGCCAGAAAGCTGAAGAAGAAGCCGATCGCGGCGATTGCCAGTGGCACGCCAGTCATCCAGATCGAGATGGTGCGTATGGGCATGACTAGCGATTCTCCTCGCGCCGGCTCAATGCGAAACGCCCAAATAGGCGTCGATGACTTGTTGATCGGCGCGCACCGCGTCCGGCGTGCCGTCGGCTATCTTGCGTCCGTAGTCGAGAACCACGACCCGGTCGGAAATATCCATGACCACGCCCATGTCGTGTTCGATCAGCGCGATGGTGGTGCCGAACTCGTCGTTCACGTCCAGGATGAAGCGGCACATGTCCTCTTTCTCCTCGACGTTCATGCCGGCCATGGGCTCGTCCAGGAGTAATATCTCCGGCTCCGCCGCCAGCGCCCGGCCAAGCTCGACCCGTTTTTGCAGGCCATAGGGCAAGCGCCCGACCGGCGTTTTCCGGATCGCCTGAATCTCCAGAAAGTCGATGACCTTCTCGCAAAATTCGCGGTTTTCGATTTCTTCCTTAAGCGCGGGGCCCCAGTAAAGCGCCTGCCATAAGAAGTTGCGCTTCATCTTCAACATGCGCCCGGTCATGATGTTATCGAGCGTACTCATGCCCTTGAACAACGCGATGTTTTGAAAGGTCCGCGCGATGCCTTGTTTAGCCGCGACGTACGGGCGCATTCGTTTGCGCTCCCGCCCCTTGAAGGAAATTGTGCCTTCCTGCGGATGATAAAATCCGTTGATCACGTTTAGCATCGAACTCTTCCCGGCGCCGTTCGGGCCGATGATTGCGAGAATTTCGTGCTCCTTGATCTCGAAGCTTACGTCGTTGAGCGCGCGCACGCCGCCAAAGGATAGGGTGATGCCTTCGACCCGCAGCAGGGTGTCCCCGATTCTCTTGGCTTGCTCTGACATGGGAAGCTTGCTCAGCCCACCATTTTCAGGGGTTCGCTTTGGCCAAAGGTCTGGGCCGCGAGAATTTTTAGGTCCGCCTTGACGACGCCCTTGCGGCCATCCTCGAAGGTCATCTCCGTTTCGACATGAACCTGGTCTTGGTTGGAATAGAGCGCCTCCACGAGCGGCCCGTATTTGTCGGCGACGAAGCTGCGCCGCACTTTACGGGTACGGGTTAACTCGCCGTCGTCGGCGTCGAGCTCCTTATGCAGGACCAGGAAGCGCTTGATCTGCGAAGAGGCCAGCCGAGGGTCTTGGCTCAGGTCGCGGTTGACCGCCTCGACATGATTGGTAATCGTTTTCAAGACGTCGGGGTTTGCCGCCAATTCCTGATAGCTCGCGTAGGCCACGTTGTTCCGTTCGGCCCAACTGCCGACCGCTTCCAGATCGATGTTGATGAAGGCGGCGCAATAATTGCGCTGGTGGCCGTAGGCGACCGCTTCCTTGATGTCGGGGAAGAACTTTAGTTTGTTCTCGATGTACTTCGGCGCGAACAGTCCGCCGTCGTTCAGATGGCCGACGTCCTTGGCCCGGTCGATGATCTTCAGGTGGCCGTTGTCGTCCATGAAACCGGCGTCGCCGGTGTGGACCCAGCCGTCCGCCGTCTTGGTCGAAGCGGTCGCCTCCGGGTTTTTGTAATACTCCACGAAGACGCCGGGGCTGCGAAACATGACCTCGCCATCCTCGGCGATCTTGATCTCGACGCCGGGCGCCGGACGGCCCACGGTGTCGGGCAGGATCTCGCCGTCCGGCTGCATGGTGATGTACACGCTTGCTTCCGTGCTGCCGTATAGCTGCTTCAAGTTGATTCCGATGGAGCGGTAAAAGTCGAAGATGTCGGGGCCGATCGCTTCGCCCGCCGTGTACGCCAGGCGAATTCGGGTGAAGCCCAGGGTGTTGCGCAAGGGGGCGAAGACCATGACGTTGCCCAGTGCATACAAAAGGCGGTCGCTCAACGCCACCGGCTTGCCGTCGAGGACCCGTGTGCCGCAGCGCTTCGCGACCGTCATGAAATATTTGAACATACGCCGCTTCAGCCAGCCCCCGTCTTCCATGCGGATCATCACGGTCGTCAGGATGTTCTCGAATATGCGGGGCGGGGCGAAGAAATACGTCGGGCCCAACTCGCGCAGGTCAAGCAGCACCGTATCGCTGGATTCCGGGCACGAGACACAGAACCCGGCGACGTAGCTCTGGCCGTAGGAGAATAAATGATCGCCGACCCAGGCCATGGGCAGATAGGCAAGCACCTCGTCGTCCGCGTTCAAGGCGTCGAAGGCGATTCCATTGGCGGCGGTCTTGATCAGGTTGTCGAAGCTCAGCACCACCCCCTTGGGCTGGCCGGTGGTGCCCGAGGTGTAGAGGAAGATCGCGGTATCGGCGCCCGATGCCGCGGCCACCGCGTCGTCGTAAAATCCCGGGTGGCGGGCGTCGTAGTCCCGGCCCTGCGCCTGCACCGAGGCGAAGTCGCGCACGAAATCTTGTCCGTAATGGCGCAGCCCGCGGGCGTCGTCGTAAAAGATCCGCTCGAGCTTGGGATAGCTCTCCCGGACCGTCAGCATCTTGTCGACCTGTTCTTGATCCTCGGCCATGACGAAGCGAATTTCGGCATGTTCGATCACGAAGGACAACTCGCTGGCCCCCGAATCCTGGTACAGCGGCACCGGGATTGCGCCGACCGCCTGGGCCGCGGTCATGGTCCAATACAGGCGAGGCCGGTTGTCGCCGATGATCCCGATCTTGTCGCCGCGCTTCAGGCCAAGCGCGGCCAGCCCGCAGGCCAGGGCGCGGATCTCCTGGGCGACCTGGTCCCAGGTCCAGCTCTGCCAGATGCCGTATTCTTTCTCGCGGATCGCCGGCTGATCGCCGCGCCGCTTGGCCATGTCGAGCAGTAACTTGGGGAAGGTGTCGCCCGCAAGCTTGGGCGCGCCCGCGGCCCCAAGGTCTTGCGACGCGGTGGCGTCCAGGGGGCCGCTCACTGACAGTCTCCGCGCGGCCACGAAGCATCGCGCGCAACCTGGCCCCGGCGCCCAATCTTTCCAGATGGGTTCACCCGCCGATCCTCCCTTTTGTCTTGTCGGCTTATTATTGGTAATCCAACTTACTATACATGACAGCAAGGCAGAAAACGGCCGTTAGGTAAGTCCAATTCCGCCGGGGCGTCAAGGTTCACGTGGCGTGCTCGGCAGGGTTCGCGGCCCGAGAGCCGAGAGAACCTCATGTTTGAAGCTTAACGCCCAAAAACGCGAAGCGGGCTTCCCGCTCCTGGACCGCCGCTTTTCCGCACAGTGCCAAATTTCGCTTCTTAACCGTGAACGAGCTTTGGTGCGACCAGGTCGTTTGCCGTCATTGGCCGAAATCGGACCTTATCATCCATGGCGGCTCGTTCAAACTTCCACGATTTGTTAAGATGGACGAATGTTGGACTTCGATACCTGCAATGCTGCGCGATTGCGACGCGATCCCGCGTATGACGGTCTCTTTTTCACCGCCGTGAGAACGACGCGGATTTATTGCCGCCCAGTCTGCCCGGCTAAACAGCCGCTGACGAAAAACGTCATCTATTATCCGAGCGCGCCGGCGGCGGAGCGCGCTGGTTATCGGCCCTGCCTGCGGTGCCGTCCGGAGACGGCGCCCTTCTGCCCCGCCTGGAACGGTGCGAAAACCACTGTCGAGCGCGCGCTGAGGCTGATCGAGGGGGGCGCGCTAAATAACGCGGGGGTGGGGGAACTGGCGGACCGTCTCGGAATTGGCCAGCGTCATGTATCGCGCCTGTTCCAACGATATGTCGGGGCCAGCCCACTTCAGACCGCAAGGACCTTTCGCCTCCAGCGCGCGAAGCGCCTGTTGAACGATACCGACCTTCCGGTTACAGAAATCGCCTACCGCGCGGGCTTCAGGAGCGTTCGCCGGTTCAACGCGACGTTCGTGGAGATTTACGGCCGCCCGCCCACGGCTCTTCGAGGGCGCTCGCGGGCTTTGGATAGCTAAGCAACGAACCTAAATGCCCATGTCTGACGCGGCGCTTGCATATGGATATTTCGACAGTCCGGTCGGACGACTGCTGGTGGCTGGGGACGAGGAACATTTACACCTCGTCAGTTTTCCCACGGGTAGTCGCGCGCGGGAGCCACAAAGCAACTGGCGCCGAGACGATTCCCTTTTCGGCGGCGCGTTTGCCCAACTAAGCGCTTATTTTGCTGGCGAATTGACGCAGTTTGCTTTGCCCTTGTTTTTTGCGGGCACCGCTTTCCAGAACACCGTTTGGACCGCGCTGCGTGACATCCCCTTCGGCGAGACCACGTCCTATGGCATGCTTGCGGCGCGTATTGGAAGGCCGACGGCGAGCCGTGCGGTGGGCGCCGCGAACGGCGCGAACCCGCTGCCGATCATTGTTCCGTGCCACCGGGTAATCGGTTCGAACCGCTCACTGACGGGATTTGGCGGCGGTATTGCAACCAAACGGTTCTTACTCTCCCACGAACGAAGGGCGCGCTCGGCAGGGGGATCGCGGGGCGATGAGCCCTGGCCCGGCGGCGCGTCAAGCTGAGGCGCGGCTAAGCGCCGCGACCTCTGGGCAGGGTCGGGAGTATGGTAAATGCGCCGCCGCACGCGTACCGCATATCCGCCACCTCGGAACCGTAAGGGCCGCCAGCCGTGGGCATGGATAGTCTCGAGATCCGCCGACCCTGAAGGTCAAGGACCCTTCCTACGGCACCTTCGGCCCGGACCCCGAGGCGGCAACGCAAATCCCTCATTAAGGGAAAATTGAAGCATTCTCGTCAACTTATCGGATGGACCGTACTGCGCGTGCTTCACGAGGGCCGGGATGGCAAATATAGCGACACCGTCGGCGGGCGCCGGCGACGACGCCATCGAGCCTACACTCCGTGGACGAACCGAAATCGCACGGCCTTATGGCCTGACGACACAGATCCGCCTGCTGGCCGGCTTGCTGGTGTTCAGCTTGGCGCTGACACTGGCGCTTCTGTTCTGGTCAGCCAAGAGCCAGGATAAGATCGCGGTCGAAGACTCTCGCCATCTTACCAGCACCGCGCTGAGCGTGCAGCTCAGTAACCTGAAAAAAATCCTGACCGATTACACCTACTGGGACGAGGCCTATCAGAAAACGGTCGAGACCGTCGATCCCGACTTTTTCGATGAGAACTTTGGCTCCGGCGATTATCTCCGGGATACCTTCGGTATTACCGCCAGCTTCGTTATCGGGCCGGACAATCGGATCCTACGCCTGATGCTGGACTCGGCGATCGTCGAGGACGCGCAGGCCCAGAATTTCGCCAGCCAGGTGGAAGGCGGCCTCGGTCAGCTCATCGAAGCGGCGCGCCGCACGGTCGACGGCGAGTTCCAGGCGGCGGGCGGCTTGGTCAAGATGGCGGGCCAGTTGTACTTCGTGGCGGTCCGGGCCATCCATCCTCATACCGAAGACTTGCTGGCAAAGGCCGCGATCACGCCAGCCAACGCCCATGTCGCCGCCTTCATGCGGCCGCTCGACGAAGAATTGCTGGACACCCTCGCGACCGATTTCGGTCTGAGAAATCTCCACCACGTTGCCGATTTCGACCTACCCAAGGGCCTGGCACAGCCACTCTATAGCGCGGATGACCAGCCCCTTGGCGCCTTGACGTGGCAGATCGATCTGCCTAGCCGCGATGTGCTTTACGTTGTCTTGCCCGCCTTGTTGGCTGTCGTCTTATGCGTTGGCTTGCTGAGCTGGTATGTTCTGAATAGCTTGCGCCGCGGCCAAATGGTTTTGTGGCATGCGATGCAACGGGCGCAATCGGCCGACCAGACCAAGACCGAGTTCCTGGCCAACATGAGCCACGAATTGCGCACCCCGCTGAACGCGATCATCGGGTTTTCGGAGATGATACGAAGCGAAGCCTTCGGTTCGCTGGGCAATGAACGTTATGCCGAGTACAACGCCAACATCCACGACAGTGGCCGGCACCTCCTCGACATCATCGACGATGTCCTGGAGCTGTCCAAGATCGAGGCTGGGAAGTTTGTTCTTCAGGAGACGGAAATCGCCGTGCCGGAAACGATCGAGTCGATTCGCCGGCTGATCGCGCCACGAGCCGCCGACAAGAGAATTACAGTCGACGTTAAAGTCGCGCCAAATCTGCCGGCTTTGTACGCTGACGAACACGCGCTAAAGCAAATCCTGCTCAATCTTCTTTCCAATGCCGTCAAGTTCACGCCTAGCGGCGGTCGCGTCGTCGTGGAGGCGGCTCACGACACCGAGGGACCGCTTCGGCTGAGTGTCTCGGACACCGGCGTTGGAATACCCAAGGAACAAATATCTTTTTTAATGGAGCCCTTCCATCAAGTCGCGGGGCCGCTGATCGCGTCGGAAGGTGGCGCTGGCTTGGGGCTGCCTTTGATAGCTTCGTTGGCCGCCCTCCATGGTGCCGCCCTCCGCGTTGAGAGCGAGGTCGGCAAGGGAACCGCTGTCTTTGTCGATTTTCCTCCCGGCCGGGTTGCTTTGCCGAAAGCGGCCTGAAACGCCATGCCGCTACCGGCGGTCGTCAGCCCGGCTTGCGCCTGATCTTTCGCTTTGGGGGACCCGCGGAAGTGCAGATGGTCCCACGCCGGTGCCCGGCCCTTGGGCACGAATTAGATAGATCCGCCAAGCGCCGTGGCCCCTGGACAGGCTTCGGGAGTATGGTAAATGCTACACCGCACGCGTACTGCGTATCCGCCACCCCGAATTCGTAAAGGCCGTCAAGCATGGGCATGGATAGTCTCAAGACCCGCCGCACCTTGAACGTCAAGGACGCTTCCTACGACTATTTCAGCCTGGAAGCCGCCGAACAGGCCGGTCTTGGCGACCTGGCCCGCTTGCCCTACTCGCTTAAGGTTCTCCTGGAGAACTTGCTGCGTTTCGAGGATGGGGGATCGGTCACGGTCGAGGACGTCAAGGCCATGGCCGCTTGGCTTAAGGACGGGCGCTCCGACCGGGAAATCGCCTTTCGTCCCGCCCGGGTCCTGATGCAGGATTTCACCGGCGTTCCGGCCGTCGTCGACCTGGCGGCAATGCGCGAGGCCATGGAGACCCTGGGCGGCGACCCGCGCAAGATCAACCCGCTCTCGCCGGTCGATCTGGTGATCGATCACTCGGTCATGGTCGATGAGTTTGGCGGGCCGGACGCCTTCGCGCACAACGTCGAAAAAGAGTTCGAGCGCAACGGCGAACGCTACGCCTTCCTGCGTTGGGGGCAGAGCGCCTTCGATAATTTCCGGGTCGTGCCGCCCGGCACCGGTATCTGTCATCAGGTCAATGTCGAATACCTGGCTCAGGGGGTCTGGACCAAGACCGAAGACGGCAGGACGCTGGCCTATCCCGACACCCTGGTTGGCACCGACAGCCATACCACCATGGTCAACGCCTTAGCCGTGCTCGGCTGGGGTGTGGGCGGCATTGAGGCCGAGGCGGCAATGCTGGGCCAACCCGTCTCCATGCTGATTCCCGAGGTGGTCGGTTTCAAGCTGACCGGCAAGTTACCGGAGGGCGCGACGGCGACCGACCTGGTTCTCATGGTCACGCAAATGTTGCGTAGCCAGGGTGTGGTCGGGAAATTCGTCGAGTTCTTCGGCCCGGGCTTGAGCGCCCTGTCGCTCGCCGACCGGGCGACCATCGCCAATATGGCGCCCGAATACGGCGCGACCTGCGGCTTCTTCCCGATCGACAAGGAAACCATCCGCTATCTCGGCTTCACCGGGCGCGCGCCCGAACGGATCGCCCTGGTCGAAGCCTATGCCAAGGCGCAAGGCATGTGGCGCGAGGACGCGACGCCCGATCCGGTCTTCACCGATACGCTGGAACTTGACCTTGCGCAGGTCGAACCCGCGCTCGCCGGACCGAAGCGGCCGCAAGACCGGGTCCCGCTCGCCGGTGCCGCGGCGGCGTTCAAAAAGCACCTGACGGCCGAGGGCGCCTCGGGCGCCGGAGTCCCGGTCAAGGGCGCGAACTACGAGCTGAACCACGGCGACGTCGTGATCGCCGCGATCACTTCCTGCACCAACACCTCCAATCCCAGCGTGATGGTCGCCGCCGGCTTGGTCGCGCGCAAGGCGCACGCGCGCGGGCTCAAGGTCAAGCCCTGGGTCAAGACCTCGCTCGCGCCCGGTTCGCAAGTCGTCTCCGATTATCTGAACAAGGCAGGCCTGCAGGACGATCTGGATAGTCTGGGCTTCAACCTGGTCGGCTATGGCTGTACGACCTGTATCGGCAACTCCGGCCCCCTGCCGAAGCCGATCGCGGAGGCGGTCGAGACGGGCGACCTGCTGGTGTGCTCGGTCCTGTCCGGAAACCGCAATTTCGAGGGCCGGATTTCTCCGCACTGCAAGGCGAACTACCTGGCCTCGCCGCCCTTGGTCGTCGCCTATGCCTTGGCCGGCTCGATGAAGATCGATCTGCTCAAGGACCCGCTTGGCGAAGACCCGGACGGCGCCCCGGTTTTCTTGCGCGATGTCTGGCCCAGCGACAAGGAAATCCGCGAGACCATCGACGACTGCTTAACGCCGCAGATGTTCAGCGCGCGCTACGCCAACGTCTTCGAGGGGCCGAAGGATTGGCAGGATATCAAGACCGCCGCCAGCATGACCTATGGTTGGGAAGGCGGCAGCACTTACGTCCGCTATCCGCCCTACTTCGACGGCATGACGGCGGAGCCCGAGGCGCTCGCCGACATCGCCGGGGCCCGGCCGCTCGCGATCCTGGGGGATTCCGTGACCACCGATCACATCTCCCCGGCCGGCGCGATCAAGAAGGACAGCCCCGGCGGCGAATATCTGCTCGAACATCAGGTGCGCGCGCCCGACTTCAATTCCTACGGCGCGCGGCGCGGCAACCATGAAGTCATGATGCGCGGCACCTTCGCCAACATCCGGATCAAGAACGAGATGGCGCCGGGCACCGAGGGCGGGGTCACCAAACACCAGCCCGACGGCACGGTCATGCCGATCTACGACGCCGCCATGAAGTATCAGGCCGAGGGTGTGCCGCTGGTCGTCGTCGGCGGCAAGGAATACGGCACCGGTTCCAGCCGCGACTGGGCGGCGAAGGGCACGCGTTTGCTCGGCGTGCGCGCGGTGATCGTGGAAAGCTTCGAGCGTATCCACCGCTCCAATCTGGTCGGCATGGGCGTTCTGCCGCTGCAGTTCAAGGATGGCCAAACCCGCAAGACGCTGAAGCTGACGGGTGAGGAGCTGTTCGACATCGCCGGCATTTCGCAGGGCCTGAAGCCGCGCATGGACGTGACCTGCAAGATCACCCGCCCCGGCGGCAAAAGCGAAGAGATTACCCTCCTATGCCGTATCGATACCGCCGACGAACTCGAGTACTACGAAAACGGCGGCATCCTGCACTACGTGCTCAGGAACCTCATGAAGGCGGCGTGATAGGACGGTGTTCCGGTGGTTCGGGTCAGTCCTGGGTGTTTTCGTCCCACCTCATAGCCGGGCTGCCCATCATAGTAGGACGCGGGTCTGGCAGGCGTGCGGGGAGGGCCGCCACGCTTTGGCAAGGCGTTCACCTTCGGCGCGTTCGGCCGGGGTGAGGTGTTCCCGGGTCGTTGAGAGTAATCTTGCAATGTATCGTTTGTCGTTGTCATAGCCAGCAAATCTCTCCGCCAAGAGATACCACTTGTAGGACGTTGCCGGATCCTTCTCGCAGTCGTCGCTACACCAATAGTTGGTTCCATATTCGCGGCTGCCATACATATCACCGAGCGAAAACTGCGCGCGTGGTTGCCCTTGGTTGGCAGCTATCCGCCACCAAGATATAGCTGTCTCCAAGTTGACTTCTACGGCGCGCCCTTCGATGTAGAGAGTGCCCATGCGAAAGGCGGCATCGCAGTCTCCGGCCTCCGCCATTGGTTGCCAAAGCTCCTTCGCAGTTACGTAATCACCTCGGTCATAGAACCGGACGCCACGCACATAATTGTCACTGGGATCGTAATAGGTTCCACAAGCGCCAAGAAATGCAACCGTAAGCAAGATGAAAAGCCGGACGGCACTCATTGCCAATCCACCAACTTGATGACCAGATCACCACCGTGCCATCGACGCAATACTATCCATCCGAGTGAGGTAGAAAAATACAAATCCAATAAGAATTCCGTGGAATTTTCTAAGATTTGTTTTTGGCGAATTATGAAGACTTCACCCACATCTTTACCGTTGCCCAGCCGGTATGAATCAAGGTGCTCAACAACTTCGTATTGCCCGTCCAATGATCGCTCTCGGTCAGATATTCCAGCGGCTGGATTGCCCCAACTACCATCGTCATTTTTCAGAAGCTCACGATATGAATATGACTGCTTATTTCCGACGGCGAGCGGGAACATTTGGCCGGAAACATTTGTTACCTCGACGATCTCGGTCCGCGAAACGGAATCTCCAATATTTGGGCATCGTGGGGATGAAATATGGCTGGTCATCAGAAAATCCATTATGCCTGCCAGCGTCACAGCTTTCGTAGCCGTCTCCGGGTTGCACCGTATGTTTCTAACAGCGTCACTAATAATCAATGAGTAGCCGTTCACTGTTTCGATGACCTGCGTTGAAATTTGCTCGTATACCGTTCCGGTCGCCTCATCGACGAGTATTGTGTTCGCGATCCTGAACCCCGGAACCGGGGCATCCCCGGCGTCCGGAAAGCGCGCCTCGGGGCGCAGGCCGGCGAGTGTGGGATCGTCGCGGAATATAGGTTTGCGGGCTTCGTGGCCGTCAAACGGGTCATTCACCGAGCATCCCTGGATCAGAAACGCCAAGAGGAGCCAGACAATATTTGTCCGCTTCAAAGGTAATGCCGTCATGGCCGTCTCCTCCCGCCAGGAGAATCGATCAGAACGAGGCATGATGCATGGTGCTTCTTCAGGAGGCAACGCCCCTCCGGACGTTGCCCGCGCAGATCGTGCAGGGCCGAATCAGGCCGCAACCTCTCCTTAGAACGCGGGGTTGGGGAAAGACGGCGCGGGGTTGCCGCCCCTCACGCCGCGTCGCCGAGTTTCACGCCCCCGCCTTCGAGCAGCATGGTCTTGTTGAGCAGCTTGACGCAGGCATAGACTGCGGCGATCGACGGTGCCGGCGTTTCGGTGATGCGGCCGAGTTCCAGCACCGCGCCGACGATGGCCTCGATCTCGAGCGAACGGCCGAGTTCCACGTCTTGCAGCATCGAGGTCTTGTGCGCGCCGACGCCTTCCGCGCCTTCGATGCGTTTTTCGATCGTGTGGCGGAAGGCGATCCCTAGCTTGCCGGCGATGTCCTGCGCCTCCTGCATCATGGTCGCCGCTAACTTCCGGGTTTCGGGAAACTGGTAGATCGCGGCCAGCGTTGCGTGGGTCAAGGCGCTGATCGGATTGAACGACAGATTGCCCCAGGCCTTGAGCCAGATCTCCGAACGTATGTTGTCGAGGATGCGCGAGCGGAACCCGGCCTTGACCAGCACGTCATAGAGCCGCTGGACCCGCTCGGTTTCGCTCCCGTCCAGTTCGCCTATGGGGAAGCGGTCGCCCTCGACATGGTGGATGACGCCCGGTTCCGGCACGTCGGCGGCGGGATAAACGACACAGCCGATGAGGCGCGCGGCGTCGATGTTCTTCGCCAGAACGCCGCTCGGGTCGAGGGAGTCCAGACGCTGGCCGTCGTGGGGCCCGCCGTGGCGCTGGAAATACCACCAGGGTATACCGTTCTGCACCGTGACGATCATGGTCCCCGCGCCCAGGAGCGAGGGCACCTTGGGCGCGATCGATTCCAGGTAGTGCGCCTTGAGCGCCAGGATCACCAGGTCCTGCGGATCGATTTCCTCGAAGCTGTCGGTGGCGGCGATATTTTTTACGACGTGCTCGCTGCCATCCTGCCAGATTAATTTCAGACCGTTCTTCTTAATCGCGGCCAGGTGCGCGCCCTGGTCGATGACGGTGACCTCTTCGTCCGCCAGCGCGAATTTCGCCGCCATCAGGCCGCCGATGGCGCCGGCGCCTACAACACAAATCTTCATGGTCTCCTCCCGTCCGTATTGGCTCGCGCTCCGCTCTATTGCTCGAAGACGTTGCTGAGCGTGCCGATCCCTTCGATGCTCACCTCGACCGTGTTGCGCGCTTCCTTCATGGACCCGACGCCGAGCGAGGTACCGCAGCAAATGACGTCGCCCGGCATCAGTGTCATGTCATGCGAGAGCAGGCTGACGATGCGGCGCGGCGGGATGATCATATCGCTCAATGGATAGTTCTGCCGCTCGGTGCCGTTCAGGACCGTTCGCACGGAAAGCTGCTCAGGATTTACCTCGGTCGCGATCGCCGGGCCGAAGACGCCGAAGCCATCGAAGCTTTTGGACCGCGTCCACTGGGCGAAAGTGGCATCCTCGCCGATGAGCTTGGCGGCGGTCACATCATTGATACATGTATAGCCGAAAATACATACGCCAGCGTCTTTTTCCGATACATCCTTGCACACTTTTCCTATGACGATTCCCAGCTCACCCTCATAGACCACGGGCCCGTCGTAGCTTCGCGGCCGCCGGATCGTCTCCCCGGTGCCGAGGAAAGAGCTGCTGGCCTTGAGGAAATAGAGCGGAGACTTGGGCTCCGGCTTCTCCATCTTCGCGGCCAGGGCGTGGAAGTTGTTCCACAGCGCGATCATCTTGCCCGGCTCGCAAGGCGTCAAAATCTTGACCTCGTTCAAGGGCAGCAGGCGCGGCGTCTCAACGGGTTTGGCGAACATCTCACCCTCGTAAATCCGAACCGCGTCGCCTTCCAGCGTGCCGAACCCAGTTTCATCCTGGTGTGTGTAGCGAACCCAAAGTGGCATGGTGGTAATACCAATTTCGATTGGAAAGCCCGAAGGTTAACGCCCGAGGCGTTTCCGGTCCAGAGGCTAAATGCGCGCGCATGTCACCTGGGCGTGACCGGGCGCGCGTTTTGCCTTCGCGAAGACAGCCGCGGACGACACCCAATGGCGAAAAAGATTGCGTCTCAGGCCGCGGCGTAGATCCCGGCGGCTTTCACGTCCTCGCCGACATAGGCTTCGAATTGCTTGAAATTGGCTTCGAAGCGGCCGGAGAGGTCGCGGGCCGTTTGGTCGTAGGCGTTCTTGTCGGCCCATGTATTACGTGGGTCGAGAACCTCGCCCGGCACGTCCGGGCACGATTCTGGCATCGCCACACCGAAGTTCGGATGGGCCTTGGTCGGGACCTGAGCCAAGCGGCCATCGAGCGCGGCGCGCACGAGGGCGCGGGTGTGTTCGATGCGCATGCGCGCGCCGACGCCGTAGGATCCGCCGCTCCAGCCGGTGTTGACCAGCCAGCAATTCGCGCCCGTACGCTCCATCTTCTCGCCCAGCAGCTTGGCGTACGCCGAGGGGTGGCGCGGCATGAAAGGGGCCCCGAAGCAGGTCGAGAAGGTCGCCTTGGGCTCATTGCCCAATCCCTTTTCGGTGCCCGCGACGCGCGCGGTATAGCCGGACAGGAAATGGTACATGGCCTGGCTGGGGCTTAGCCGGCTGATCGGCGGCAGGACGCCAAAGGCGTCGGCGGTCAGCATGACGATGTTCTTGGGGTGCCCGCCGCGCCCGCTTTCGCTCACGTTCGGGATAAAGTCGATGGGGTAACTGGCGCGCGTGTTTTCGGTAAAGCGGTTGTCGTCGAGGTCGAGCTCGCCCGTCACCTCGTTCATCGCGACGTTTTCCAGGATCGTTCCAAAGCGCCGCGTCGTGGCGTAGATCTCGGGCTCTGCCTTCTCCGAAAGGTGGATCACCTTGGCGTAGCAACCGCCCTCGAAATTGAACACACCGTTGTCCGACCAGCCGTGCTCGTCGTCGCCAATCAGATGTCGCGTGCTATCTGCGGACAGCGTCGTTTTGCCGGTGCCTGAAAGGCCGAAGAAGATCGCGGTATCGTCGGCGGGCCCGATGTTCGCCGAACAATGCATCGGCAAAACATTGCGCAAAGGCAGCATGTAATTCAGGACCGAGAAGATCGACTTCTTAATTTCCCCGGCGTAGCTGGTGCCACCCACCAGCACCAGGCGGCGGCCGAAGTGCACCACGATAAAGGTTTGGGAATTAGTGCCATCGCGCTCCGGGTCCGCATGCAGGTAGGGGGCATGCAGGACCGTGAAGCCGGGCGTGAAATCCTTTAGCCGATCGTGCCCAGGTTGAATGAACATGTTGGCCGCGAACATTGCGTGCCAGGCACTTTCGCTCACCACGCGTACGGGCAACCGGTAGTCGGGATCGGCGCCAGCGTAAAGATCCTGCACGAACAGATCGCGGTTCTGGAAATACGCCAGCACCTTGGCATGCAGGCGCTCGAAGCGTTCCTCGCTGGTCGCAACGTTAACGTCGCCCCACCAGATGTCGTCGGTGGTGGTCGGCTCATCGACGATGAACTTGTCGAGTGGAGAGCGTCCCGTGTGCTGGCCGGTATAGACGACCAGCGCGCCGCCGGGCGCCAGGCGGCCATGGCCGCCCTTGAGGGTGTGCTCGTACAGCGCCGGGGCGCTTAAGTTCCAATGGGCGGTCGCGGGATTCGCGATGCCATGACGCGCCAAGCCGTGCCGGCTGACGACCGGTCCGATATCGCTCACTCTTACCCTCCCTCTAGCCGGCTTATGGCCGGCCCCTAGTCTTTTCGCCATTTCCGGCACACTGGCATATCGGTACCTGGGCTGCCAAGCGCCAGGTACAGTTAATCCGAAGCAAGGCCCAGGACTTCGCCCGCGCTCAGCCAATGCACTTGACCAAAGCCGGCCACCAGATGGGCTCTCTCGACGCTCATGCGGTAGAGCTTGAAATCGCCGAAACCGGCATAGGTACGCGCACTTGGATGGCGCGCCAGAAACCGGCTCTTCAGACGGTCGCATTCATCGCCCTCTTCGACCACGCTTACTTGGCCTAGAAGCGTCACGCGCGGTAACGCCAGCGGGTCCGACTCGCTTTGCCGGATGCCTGTATCCTCAAACAGGAGGGCGGCGCGCGGATCGGCTTTCAGGTTTTTCGCGTGATCGGCCAGATCGGACAGCAGCAAGACCGGGCTGTGGTTCGGATCGACACAAACCAGCACCAGCGAGACATAGGGCCACCCGCTTCCGTCGCGTACCAGGGCGGTGGCGAGCGCCGCTTGACCGGCGTCGCGCAGCAGCGCTCGGGTCTGGTCGGCCATTTTCTCCATGGCGCACGGCCTCTCGTCTTACTCGGCGGCCAGCGTGCCGCTCTGTGTCGGAGGTATCGCGCCGGTCTGACGCGTGCTTTTGGGGACTTGCTTGTACTGCTCCCGATAACACTTGGCGAAATGGGACGGCGACACGAAACCGCAGGCCAAAGCGACCTCCATGACCGGGAGCGAGCTTTCGTTCAGCAGACGACGGGCCCGTTGCAGGCGCAATTGCAAATAATACCGCCGGGGGGTGCGCGCCAGGTACTTGCGGAACAGGCGCTCCATTTGGCGCGAAGATATGCCGCAACCCTCAGCCAGCTCGACGCAGGATAACGGTTCCTCCAGGTTTTCCTCCATCAGCGCTATGACCTCCAGGACCTTGGGATGCCCCAAGCCCAGGCGCACACGCAACGGCATGCGCTGGCGGTGATCGTCCTCACGGATGCGTTCATGCAGTAACTGCTCCGCGACCGCGATCGCCAGTTCGCGGCCGTGGTCGATTTCGATCATGTGCAGCATCAGGTCGAGGGTCGCGGTCCCGCCGGAAGCGGTGAAACGGGTTCGGTCTATGCGGTAAAGCTCGGCGCCGACCTCGATATCGGGAAAGGTCTCGACAAAACCGGGTAGGCATTGCCAATGGATGGTACAGCGATATCCGGTCAGGAGACCAGCGCGGGCCAGAATAAATGCGCCGTCCGACAAGGCGCCGACCCGCGCACCTTCGCGGGCCGCACGGCGCAGCCAAGCAAAGACAGCCTTGTCCTTGAAGAGGTGCGCGTCGAGGCCGCTGCATACGGCGATATCGTCGAATCCCCCGGCGGCCTCGGTCGAGGCCTCGGCGACGACCTGCAGGCCGTTCGAAGCCGCGACCGGCCGGCCGTCGCGGGAGATCGCGCGCCAGCGGTACAACTCTTGCCCACTCAATAGGTTGGCCGCGCGCAGCGGTTCGACCGCCGAGGTGAAGGCCAACATGGCGAACTTGGGGACGAGGAAGAACCCGAAAGTTCGCGGTGCGCGGATACGAGCCATGCGGCCAGTCTATCCGACTTCGCACCGCTGGCCCAGGACCGGCGGGCCCGACGGTCAGGCCGCGCCCGCGCCGTCGGCCGCGGCCCCTGCGCTTTCGGCTGTTGCCAGTGACCGCGCCATCCAACGATGGAAGCAATGGGTCGGCGGTTCCAAGACCGGGGTAAAGACACCGCCCTGGAACGCCGGCGAGGCGCGGCCGCGCTGCATTTCCTCGACCACGTTGACATCCTCGGCGAAAACCGCGCGCCAGTTCTCGGCATTCGCCGCGCGCACGCCGGCGAAATCGGGGCCCAGGGGCGTTTCGCCCACATAATAGATCTCGAAATGCTCGATCGTGCGGTCCGGCCCCAATGGCTCCAGCCGCACCGCATAGAAGTGATCGCAGTGCAGGCCGAGCAGGAGGTTGGGAAACAGGGCGATGTATTCGGCCGCTCCGTCCCATTTCGCCGGCAGCTTTGGGAAGCGGTTCAGTGCCGGGTCAGCATTTGACGTTTGCGGCTTGTAGGCGGTGCTACCCTGGCCGGCGAAAAAGCCGTCTTCCGCAATGTTGTAATGATCTTCAAGGCGCGAGTAGGCGTTCAGGCCGGGATGAATCCAGGGCAGGTGATAGGCCTCACAGTAGTTTTCGACGGCGAGCTTCCAGTTGCATCCTACCTCGAAACGCAGGGAGGAATCCGGCCCGCCGTGGCGAATCAGGCTTAGGTCGAAATCGGCCCAGCGCGCGGCAAGGGGCGCGACGTGATCCTCGAAGGCTGGAGCGTCACCCGAGAGATTGACGAAAATTTGGTCCAGCCACACGGTGCTGCGCACCTCACGCAGGCCATGCCGGGACTTGTCGAAGCCCTCGACGTTGTTCTTCCTAACCCCGCCGACCGACGGCGTGGCGCGCAGCCGCCCCTCGAAATCGTAGGCCCATGAGTGGTAGGGGCAACGCAGGGTCGTCAGGCTCTTGCAGGGCTGCGTCACCAGGCGGTGGCCGCGATGGCTGCACACGTTGTGGAAGACGCGCACCTTGCCGTCGCGCCCGCGTACGCTCATCAGCGGCAGGCCCACAAGGTCGGCCGGGCGCGCGTCGCCCGGATCGGGGATGGCGCTGGCCATGCCGATGCAGGTCCAGGTCCGCGCCAGAACGCCGTCGCGCTCCTGAAGCGCGAAATCCGGCCCCGTGTAGGCCACGTTGGGCAGGCCCTTGGCCTGCTCGATCGGCCTGTCGATTCCCGCTAGAACCTCGGCCCAGGTGATTGCCTGCGGTCCGATAGCGATTTCTTGTACCATGTCCCGACTCCAGTCCGGCATGGGGTCCCTCGGATCGAGGGCCCGACCACCCAGGTATTCCGTTACATCTAGGTCAAGGCAGGCCGGTATTCCTGCGGATTCGCGTCAAGTTTCTGTCGCAAATTCGCGAGGATTTGGGGCGTAAACCCGCAGGAATGATGGCCCCAAACGTGCCTCAGAAGCGCCATAGTCTGGGGCTAGCAAATACCCGCCACCGGCCGATCCGCCGGGGTCTAAGCGCACGACATCCTCGTAGGAATCAAGGACCCCTGGTTCCTGTCCGGTAGGTCGTGGTATCCCAAAGCGGCCTGGAACAGGAGGGTGGCCATGCAGCACACCATCGCCCTGGTTGACGACGACCGGAACATTCTTACTTCAGTCTCAATCGCCTTGGAGGCGGAAGGATTTAAGGTGCGGACCTATGCGGACGGCGCGGAGGCCTTGCGCGGCCTCTCGGCCAGTCCGGCGGACGTTGCCATTCTGGATATCAAGATGCCGCGCATGGACGGGATGGAGTTGCTTGGCCGCCTGCGTAGTTCCTCGAACATGCCGGTAATTTTCCTGACCTCGAAGGACGACGAGGTAGACGAGGTTCTGGGGTTGCGCCTCGGCGCCGACGACTACATCACCAAGCCGTTCTCGCAGCGCCTCTTGATCGAACGAATTCGTGTCCTGCTGCGCCGCGAGCGTGGTGCGAAGGATGACTCGGGCGCGGGGTCCGGTGAAAAACCCATGTTGCGGGGCGATCTGGTGCTCGATCCGGCGCGTCATCTGTGCACTTGGAAGGACCAGCCCGTCAATTTGACTGTAACTGAGTTCTTAATTCTCAAAGCCTTGGCCGCGCGGCCGGGACACGTGAAGAGCCGCGATCAGCTGATGGATTCGGCTTACGGCGAATCGATTTACGTCGATGACCGGACCATCGATAGTCATATCAAACGGCTGCGCAAAAAATTTAAAGACCTCGACGACGATTTCAACGAGATCGAAACTCTTTACGGTGTCGGCTATCGTTATAAGGATCGATAGCGGCGGCGCCAGCGGTGTGGGGGAGCCGCTTCGCCGATTTCCCGCGGCGCCTCCGGTGCTGTATTCTGGAAGCCATGAGCGCCGATCATGACACCAAAGGACGGTCCACGGGTCCGGCCGCGGGCAGGCGGATGCGCGCTCCGCAGCCCGCAGCCGCCGAGCGCGCGACGGCGCGGGTGCGGCGCAGACGTCGGCGGCCTGGGGTTCGCTCGCCGCTGATCAGGCGGATTCTTCTGCTCAATGTCTTGGTGCTGGTGATTCCCGTGTTGGGCCTACTGCACCTCGACCAATACCGCCATACGCTGATTGCCTCCGCACTGGACGGCCTGCGCGTCCAGGCGCGTACCTTCGCTTTGACCCTGGGGAGCGCCGCCGTGGTCGGCACCCCGCTCGGCGAGGAGCGTCTAATGGCCGAATCGGCCCGCCACTTGATGCGCGTCTTACTATACGACACCGGCGTGCGGGCGCGCATTTTCGACCGTGGCGGCGACCTCGTGGCCGATAGTTTCGTATTGGTAGGGCCGGGCGGTTTGGTTCAGGTGGTGGAGCTTCCGGCTGCCGACAAAAGCGGCTTACTGGCCGCGTTAGAGCGCTGGTACGACAGGGTCACCGACTGGCTGCCGTCAAGCGATGAACTGCCTCTCTACACGGAGTCGCGCACGCAAACTGCAGCCGATTATGAGGAAGTTCAGCGGGCCCTGAATGGCGAGGCGCTCGGCGTGGCTAGGGCCGACCGCCGGGGCCGCCTGATGCTCTCGGTCGCCGTACCGGTCCAGCGCTACCGCCAGGTGCTGGGCGGGCTCATGGTGTCCATGGACGGGGCCGAGGTCGACGCCGCCGTGAGCGCTCGCCGCTTGGATATTTTGCTTGTTTTCGGTGTTGCCTTGGCGGTTACCGTGCTTTTGTCGTTGTATCTGGCCGGGACCATCGCCCGGCCGATCCGCCGGTTGGCCCTGGCGGCCGATCAGGTACGCTACGGTAAAGGCCGCAAGTATGAAATTCCGGATTTCACCCGCCGGGGCGACGAAGTTGGCGACCTTTCAGCCGCTTTACGGGACATGACGGCCGCATTGTGGGCCCGGCTCGACGCCATCGAGGGCTTCGCCGCCGACGTGGCGCATGAGATCAAGAACCCGCTGACGTCTTTGCGCAGCGCGGTCGAAACCGTGGCCCGGGTCGAAGATCCGGATCAGCAAAAACGCCTCATGTCGATTATTCTCGACGACGTGCAGCGCCTGGACCGATTGATCAGCGATATATCCGGAGCTTCTCGCCTCGACGCCGAACTGTCGCGGGCCGAGAGCACGCCAGTAGATATCGCCCACTTGCTCACGACCCTGGTCGAAGCGCACGACGCCACGGCGCCGGCCGACGGCCCGCGTTTCCGGCTGGAGGTCGATTCCAGGGAGGACCTGACCGTTCTGGGTATGGAAGACCGGCTCGGTCAAGTGTTGCGCAATCTCATTAGCAACGCGATCACTTTCAGCCCGTCCAACGGCGAGATCGTGCTCTCCGCCCGGCGCGACGGGTTCTGGGTCGTCATGACTGTCGAGGACGCGGGCCCCGGTATTCCCGAAACCAAGCTCTCGGCTATCTTCGATCGATTCTATACCGAACGGCCCAGCAGTGAGAAATTCGGCACCCACTCGGGATTGGGCCTGAGCATCTCGAAGCAGATCGTCGAGGCCCACGGCGGCACGATCGCGGCGGAGAACCGGTGCGGCGACGATGGTAGGCCACGCGGAGCGGCATTTACGGTTCGCTTGCCGGCGGCCTAAACTGTGGCTGCCCGCCAGGAAACCCGAATTGCGCCGCTTGGACGGCAGGGAAACGGATTCGCCGATGAAAACGCAGACTGTTCACGCGACCTGCGTCGCGCTCGATGGGACGTCAGGCCGGTGTGGGATCCTGCTACGCGGTCCCTCCGGGGCGGGTAAATCCGATCTGGCGCTTCGATTGATTGACGAGGGCGCGCGCCTGGTCGCCGACGATCGGTGCGAGCTCAGTCTGGACGAATCGGGCCAAGGTGTAGCGCCGCGTGTGATCGCACGGGCCCCGGCCGCTCTGGCTGGGCGGATCGAAGCGCGTGGACTGGGCATCGTCGAGGCGCCCCGCGTCGCCGAGGCGCAGGTCGTGTTGATCGTCGATCTCGTTCGCGGCGACGCGGTTGAACGCCTGCCGGAGCCTTTGTGCGAGGACCTTATGGGCGTCGCGCTGCCGTGCCTGGCGCTCGATCCGTTCCAAGTCTCGGCGCCGGCCAAGCTGCGCCTGGCTCTGGGCCAATTGGCGGCGCCCGGCTCCGCCGCTGTGCCCGGCACGGCTGCCGAATCAAAGACCAAGATCGAGCGCAGGCGCGTTGTTTTGGTCACAGGCATGTCCGGCGCGGGGCATTCTACGGCCCTGAAAGTCTTGGAAGATGCGGGTTACGAGGCCATCGACAACCTGCCGCTCAGCCTGCTCGACGCGGTCTTGTTTGAAGCCGAATCGACCCGGCCTCTCGCCGTTGGCATCGATACCCGCACCCGCCGCTTTGCCGCCGCGACCGTGATCAATCACCTACACAGTCTGACCACCCATACCGACTTGGCTGTGACTCTGGTGTTTCTCGACTGCCAGGACGATGTCCTTGTGCGCCGCTTCACCGAGACACGCCGGCGCCACCCCCTGGCGCGGGACCGCCCCGTGGCCGATGGCATTTCGGCCGAACGTGGACTAATCGCGCCGCTTAAAGCGCGTGCCGACCTGATGCTCGATACCTCCGTATATTCTCCGGGAGAGCTCGGCCGTGTCTTGGCTGGGCATCTTGGCCTGGGGGAGGGTATGGGCATGACGCTATTCGTGACCTCCTTTTCATTTCGTCACGGCCTGCCACGCGAGGCCGATCTGGTGTTCGATGTGCGATTCTTAACCAATCCCCACTACGAACCCGCGCTTCGGCCCTTCGACGGACGCGACCCCAGAGTTGCCGCTTATATAGAAAAAGACCCAGAATTCGCGGATTTCATGGCCCGCCTGACCGGCATGCTTGCGCCGCTGCTCCCGAGGTACGAGCGCGAGGGGAAGAGCTATCTGACGATCGCCGTTGGATGTACCGGCGGCCGCCATCGCTCGGTCTTGGTCGCGGAGCGGCTTGGCGCCTGGTTTCAAGAGCTGGGCCGGCCGGCGGAGATCAGCCACCGCGATGTTGAGTCAGGCGGCAATCCCGCGCACTAGGCATTACGGGGATGATTTGCGGGCTGATTCGCGCTAGAACCCGGCGGTTTGCTATTCAAAGGATCGTGAAATGATCGGAATGGTGCTCGTTACCCATGGGCGGCTCGCCTCGGAATTCGTTGCCGCTCTGGAGCACGTCGTGGGGCCGCAGAAGAATATTGCCGCTATTTGCATCGGTCCAGACGACGATATGGAACAGCGCCGCCGCGAAATAATCGAAAGTGTCGGCAAGGCGGACAAAGGCCGGGGGGTCGTACTCTTGACCGACATGTTCGGGGGCACCCCATCCAATTTGGCGATCTCCGTGCTCGACCAGGGGCGGGTCGAGGTTATTGCCGGGGTCAATTTACCGATGCTCATCAAGCTAGCGAGCTTGCGCGAGAGCGAGACTTTGACGTCGGCGGTGGCGCAAGCGCAGGAAGCGGGCCGAAAATACATCAACGTCGCGTCGCAGTTGCTGGCGGACAAGAGCTGAAGACACGGGGGGTCATATGACTGTGACGCCCGCGACGATCCGTGCGACGATCCGCAATCGGCGGGGTTTGCACGCCCGCGCGGCGGCGAAATTCGTTAAATTGGCCGGCACCTTCGACGCCGAGGTCATGGTGCAGGCCAATGGAACCGAGGTGCCGGGCTCGTCGATCATGGGTCTGATGATGCTCGCGGCCTCGACTGGATGCGAACTTTTGTTGACGGCTAGGGGCCCCGAGGCCCGCGCCGCTGTCGAGGCCCTGGCGGCCTTGGTCGGAAAGAAATTCGATGAAGACTGAAAAGCCCGCAAAAAAAGCCAAGCGTGCTGCGCCAAAAACGCGTGGGGCGGAAAAGCCGCGCGCAAAGGCCAAGGCTCCAGTCGCCGATCCGCGCGGGCAAAGTGTATTCGAAGGTCTTGGCGTTTCGCCGGGAATCGCGATTGGCCAAGCGCATCAGCGCGACGGTGGCGATGTCCAGGTGATCGAGCGCCAGATCGCCAAAAGCGAGGTTGAGAGCGAACTAGAGCGGTTTCAGGGTGCCGTCGCGCAGTCCCTGCGTCAGGTCGCGAAGCTCAAAACCAAGGCCAAGACGTTTCACGGCACGGCGGCCGAAGAACTGGGATTTCTGCTAGACGCGCACACTCACATGCTCGAGAGCCGCAGCCTTGTCGGTGGAATTAGGCAGCGCATCCAGGCCAGATTGTGCAACGCCGAAGCGGCGGTCATGGCCGAGATCGGTGTTATCGCGCGAAACTTCGCCGAAATGGACGATGCCTATTTACGCTCGCGCGGCCAGGAGGTGCGTGAAGTCGGCCTGAGAATCGTGCGGAATCTAGCCAAGGCGACTTTCAGTGGGTTCGATCACCTAGAGCCGGGCAGCATCGTCATCGCGGAAGAAATCACCCCCGCCGACACAGCCTTGATGAACCCGCGCATCGTAGGTGGATTCGCTTGTGCGATCGGCGGTGCGGAAGGGCATACCGCGATTATGGCGCGCTCGCTGGGCCTGCCGGCGGTCCTAGGTGTCGGCGCATTGATCGGCGCCGTGCACAGTGGCGACACCGTGATTGTCGACGGCTCGAACGGCGTGGTGGTGATCAATCCATCGGCGGCTTGCCGGAGCGATTACGAACGCCGGCGCAAGGCGATGGAGCGTGAGACTCAGGCCTTGGGCCGCCTGCGCAACGTCGCGCCGGTGACGCGCGACGGTATCCGTGTGACCTTGCAGGCGAACCTAGAATTGCCGCGCGAAGTTGGCCAAGCGGTCGCGGCAGGGGCGGAGGGCATAGGCCTTTTGCGCACAGAGTTCCTGTTTATGAATCGCGACGACTTACCGAGCGAGGACGAACAGACAGCGGCCCTAACCGAAATCGTCGAAGCCATGCCGGGGCGCCCGGTTACCGTGCGCACCCTGGATATCGGGGGTGAGAAGTTGACCTCCTCCCTGGGGGCGCATTTCGCCGAAACATCGAACCCGGCGCTTGGCTTGCGCGCGATTCGCCTGTCGCTTAAGGAACCCAAGCTATTGGAAACGCAGCTTGCCGCCATGTTGCGTGCCAGCGCGAAGGGTAATCTGCGCATCCTCCTACCCATGATATCGACCGTCTCGGAAGTTAAGGAAGTCCGCAAGATTCTGGCCAACGTCGCGGCCCGGCTCAAGCGTCGGGGTGTGCGGATTGCCGATCCTCTTCCGCCGCTCGGCGTTATGATCGAAATACCGGGCGCCGCCCTTACGGCTGACGCCTTGGCCAAGGTCGCGGATTTCTTCGCCATCGGCAGCAACGATCTGACGATGTACACACTGGCGATCGACCGTGGCGAGGAAAGCGTTGCCCATCTTTATAACCCGCTCCATCCCAGCGTCCTGAGGTTGATGCAATTCGCCGTTCAGGCAGCGCTGCGCGCCCGCATCCCGATCTCGATCTGCGGTGAGATTGCCGGCGATGTGCGTTTCACGGCCCTAAACCTGGGGTTGGGTGTGCGCGAGTTGTCGATGGGGGCGAACGCCTTGCCGCGCATTAAAAGCCGTATTCTGAACCTGGATATGCAGGCCGCGACTCAGCGGGCGGACATGATCATGGACCAGTACGACGCGGGCCGAATCGCAGCCTTGCTCGACGATTTCAACGATGCCAGCTAAACGACGCTCGCGGCTTGCCGTAACCGCGTGCGGCTGATAAAGGACCGGCCCAAGAGAGCCCGGATTCGAGCCGAGTCCCGCAGCGCCAGCCTCCGATTCCGGACCGCCCCCTGAGAGCCCCAATGCAGAAGGATTGAGACCCGCATGACCAAGTTCACCGATTTCGAGATCAAAGATATCTCGCTCGCCGACTGGGGCCGCAAGGAACTTAATATAGCGGAATCCGAGATGCCGGGCCTGATGGCGCTGCGTGACGAGTTCGGGACCAAGAAGCCGCTCAAGGGCGCGCGTGTGGCCGGCTCGCTGCACATGACGATCCAGACCGCGGTCTTGATCGAAACGCTCAAGATCTTGGGCGCGGATCTTCGTTGGGTGTCGTGCAATATTTATTCGACCCAAGACCATGCCGCGGCTGCGATCGCCAAGGCCGGGATCCCGGTTTTTGCCTACAAGGGCGAATCGCTTGAGGAATATTGGGACTTTACCCACCGCCTTTTCGAGTGGGGCGATGGCGGTGCACCGAACATGATTCTGGACGACGGTGGCGACGCCACCTTATTGGTCCATCTGGGTAAGCGCGCGGAAAAGGATATTTCGCTCGTGTCCAAACCGGAGACCGAGGAAGAGGAGTTCATGTTCGCCGCCATCAAGAAGCGGTTGGAAAGTCAGCCGGGTTGGTATTCGAAAATCGGCAAGGACATACGTGGCGTCACCGAAGAAACGACGACGGGCGTGCACCGGCTCTATCAAATGGAAAAGCAAGGCAGCCTTCTTTTTCCGGCCATCAACGTCAACGACTCCGTGACCAAATCGAAGTTCGATAATCTTTACGGCTGCCGGGAAAGCCTGGTCGACGGTATCCGCCGGGCGACAGACGTCATGATGTCGGGCAAGGTCGCGGTGGTCGCCGGTTTTGGCGATGTTGGCAAGGGGTCTTCCGCTTCTCTACGCAACGCCGGGTGCCGGGTGCTAGTCACTGAAATCGACCCGATCTGCGCCTTGCAGGCGGCGATGGAAGGCTACGAGGTCGTCACCATGGAAGATGCCGCGCCGCGCGGCGATATCTTCGTCACCACGACCGGCAACCTCGACGTCATCACCATCGACCACATGCGCGCCATGAAAGACCGCGCGATCGTGTGTAACATCGGCCACTTCGATAACGAGATTCAGGTCGGCGCGCTGCGCAACTTGAAGTGGACCAACATCAAGCCGCAAGTCGACGAGATCGCTTTTGCCGACGATAAGCGGATCATTTTGCTGGCCGAGGGGCGCCTGGTGAATCTGGGTTGCGCGACCGGGCATCCCAGCTTCGTGATGAGCGCCTCCTTCACCAATCAGGTGTTGGCGCAGATCGAGCTTTGGACCAAGCCCGACGCTTATGAAAAGAAAGTCTATGTCCTGCCCAAGCATTTGGACGAAAAGGTCGCAGCGTTGCATCTGGCCAAGGTCGGGGCGCACTTGAGTAAGTTGAGCCAGCAGCAGGCTGACTATATCGGCGTTTCGGTCACAGGACCGTTCAAGCCGGAACAATACCGTTACTAACGCCTAGGGTAATGGACTAAGGTAATACCCTGCGCGTGGTGTCTTGTCGGCGCCGTGCGAAAGACCTAGACTCTCGACAGATCGACGATTCGGCAGGATGCCGGTCAAAACGGGGGGCCAGGCCGCGCTGCCGCGAAGCACCGAATCGCATGGCCCCGAGGGATTCGCGTCGCACCGATGCCGTCGGGCATAATTGCAATCAATCTGCTGGCACAGTATGGCGGCTGGGCCGCAGTGGCCCTATGCGTAATCCTTGCCACCTTCGCCCTGATTTATCGCGCCCGTTGGCGCCGCGCGGAGGATGCGCGGTCGCAGGCTGAGCAGCGTGTGGATTCCGCTGAGATTGCTTTGTCGGCGGCGCCCTTGGGCTGTCTGGCTTTTTCCCACCTTGACGGGACCATTCAAGCGTCTCCGCGCCTGATCGAGACCTTGGAGTTGAACGAGAATGAGCCCACGGTCGCTCTGTCGGGCGTGTTGGGCGCGTTCGAGGATGCGAGCGCGCGAAAGCTTTCGATCGCCCTCGAGGCGCTGCTCGCGCAAGGCGGTGGATTCGCGCACAAGCTGCACGCCGCCGACGGCGCCCGCACATTCGACGTTACGGGTACACGCGCTCACGCTACCGACGGCGAGGCGGCAGTCGATTTCGTTTGGTTCCACGACACGACAAAGAGTGTGGACGCCTTAACCCAAGCGGAGGCCGAGCGGGACGCGCTGACCGGTATTCTGGATACCTTGCCCCTGCCGGTGTGGCGGCGCGATGAGGGTTTGAGCCTAGTTTATTGCAACGCCGCGTACGCCCGGGCAGTGGACGCAGAGCGGCCGGCTGTATTGAGCCAGGCGATCGAGCTTTTGGGCAAGGCCAAGTCGGAATCCGCTCTGGCGCTCGCGCGCCGAGCCGCACAGAGCGAGGCGCCCGCGAGCGAATCCCATCATGTTGTGATCGACGGCGCGCGGCGTCTTCTGGAGATTGGGGAAAGCCCGCTGGGCGACGGAACCCTGGTCGGTCACGCGGTGGACCGCACGGACGCCGAGGACTTGGCGGGCGAGCTAAAGCGCCACGTCGAAGCTCACGACGACGTGCTGGAGAACCTGGGCAGCGCCATTGCCATCTTCGGCAAGGATTTGCATCTGAGATTTTTCAATACGGCCTATGCCCGCCTGTGGCACCTGGAAGAGTCTTTCCTGAGTACGGAGCCGGGGCTGGGAGATATTCTGGAGGTTCTGCGCGAGCAGCGGCGCCTTCCGGAGCATCCCAACTTCCCCGAATACAAGCGCGACTGGATTCGCAGCTTGCAAACCATGATCGACACCATGGAGGAATTGGTTCACCTGCCGGACGGAACGACGCTGCGCAGCCTAGCCAGCCCACATCCCTTCGGTGGCGTGCTCTTCATCTACGAAGACGTAACCGACCGTCTGACGTTGGAGCGTTCCTACAACACCCTGATTGAGGTACAGCGCGAGACGCTAGACAATCTTTACGAGGGTGTTGCGGTGTTTGGCGCGGACGGTAGGCTCAAGCTCTTCAATCCTGCTTATTCGCGCATCTGGAACCTGGCCACGGACCTGCTGGAACAGAAACCGCACGTGCGGCAATTGTTGGAGCAAGGGCGGCCATTCTTCGAAGCCGGCGCGCAGCCCTGGGACGAATACGTCGAATCGCGGGCGGCGCGCGCGACCGAGGCGGAGCCGCGCAGCGGGCGGCGCGCCCGGGCGGACGATTCCGTAATCGATTGGACCCAAGTACCTCTGCCGGACGGTGCTTCGCTGTTCACCTTCCTGGACGTGACCGATTCGAACCGGGTCGAACGGGCTCTGCGCGACCGCAACGATGCTCTGGAGACGACCGATCGTTTGAAATCGGAGTTCGTGGCCAATATCTCTTACGAGCTGCGCACGCCGCTTAACGCCATCGTCGGTTTTGCCGAAATTCTGGAGAACCAATTCTTCGGCGCCTTGAACGAAAGGCAACTGGAATACAGCCGCGGCATCGTCGAAGCCTCTCAGCGTCTGATTGCCCTGATCAACGATATCCTCGACTTGGCCACGATCGAGGCCGGTTACATGGAGCTCGACCTCGGCACGGTGGATGTGAAGGGAATTCTCGAGAGCATCCAGACCCTGGGCCACGAACGCGCGCGTACCCAGAATATTTCGCTACGTGTGGAATGCCCCGAGGGTATCGGCACCGTGATCGCGGATGGGCGGCGTTTGAAGCAGGCTTTGTTCAACCTGTTGTCCAATGCCTTTAAATTTACGCCGGACGGTGGATCGGTCACGGTGTCGGCGTTGCGTACAGATAACGAGATCCAGCTCATTGTCGCCGACAGCGGTGTCGGAATCAGCGAAGAAGATCTAGGCCGGGTCTTTAGAAAATTCGAGCGCGGCGCATCCCAGGCCGGGCAAGGGGGACAGACGGGGGCTGGACTAGGCCTTTCGCTGGTAAAAAGCCTGGTCGAATTGCACGGCGGTCGGGTCGATCTGCGCTCCACCCCGCAAGAGGGGACGCAGGTGATTTGCCATATCCCCCTACAGGCGGCGGGTGAGGCAACGCCGCCCCTCGGCGCGACCGCCTAGCCGCAAGCGCCCGGCTCTTTCAAGCATTTTGTCAACCGTGCCCTGGCACACCCTTGGTGGTCGAGTATTCCCAGTGCAGGGCCTGGTCCGGGTAAACCAGGGCATGGATTGCGTGCGCCGCCATCGCCGCTTCGGAAAAACCGCAGAGGATGAGCTTCAGCTTGCCCGGATAGCTCGCGATATCGCCGATCGCGAACACGCCCGGCGCGCTGCTCTGGCAGGTTTTCGGATCGATGGTGACGTGATTGTGGTCGAGATCCAGCCCCCATTGGGCGATTGGCCCCAGGTTCATGGATAGACCGAAGAAGGGCAGAAGAACATCGGCTTCCAGGCGGCGCATTTCGCCGTCCAGGGTTTTCACGGTCACGGCCTCCAGCCGGCCGCCCTCGCCCTCCAGTCCGGCCAACTGATAGGGCACGACTAACTCGACAACCTCCCCGCTTTCGGCCAAAGCGTGCAGGCGCCCGACGCTTTCCGGTGCGCCGCGGAATTTGGGCCGGCGGTGCACGACATAAATTTTGCTCGCCAGTTCCGCGAGCGATAGCACCCAGTCGAGCGCCGAGTCGCCGCCGCCCGCGATCACAACGCGCTTACCGCGAAAATTTTCTCGCCGCTTGACCGTGTAGAACACGCTGGTGCCCTCGAACTCCGCAAGGTGCGCCAGGGGTGGCCGGTTTGCGCCAAAGGCGCCGCCGCCCGCCGCGATCATCACGGCGCAGGCGTCGATCCGGGTGCCGGCCGAGGTTTCGACCAACCAGCGTTCGCCATTTCTCGTCAGGCCCGTGACTTGCTGACCCAGGTGATACACTGGATCGAAGGGCGCCGCCTGTTCGGCCAAGCGCGTGACGATATCCTCGGCCAGAATTTTAGGGAATCCGGGGATATCGTAGATCGGCTTTTCCGGATAGAGCGCGGCGCATTGCCCACCCACGGCCTCCAGGGTATCGATCACATGGCAACGCATTTTCAGCATGCCGCATTCGAAGACGGCGAAGAGGCCAACCGGGCCGGCGCCGATAATAGCGATGTCTGTGGTATGCTCGGTCATGGCACCCCGCTTGTTCGCCAAGCAGAACCACGGGCGGCGTGGTTTTGCAAGTCTTGCCAGTACGTAACGCGCGCTACCGCCGCCACCGCCTCTCCGGTTGCCGCTTTGCGCCTTGGCCGGTAAAAGCTCGGGTTATGGCCGCGCCGCTTTCGCGCTCTATCAGTCTTAGTCTGGACTTGCCCGATGTGGCGGCAACCGCCGCCTTGGCGCAAGCCGTGGCCGGCCGCGTGCGTCCGGGCGACGTCGTCGCCTTGTTCGGCGATCTGGGCACGGGCAAGACGACCTTCGCGCGGGCCTTTATCCATGCGCTATCCGGCGCCGCCGAGGAAGACGTGCCCAGCCCAACCTTCACACTGGTGCAAGTTTACGAACGCGCGCCCGCGCCGGTCTGGCACTTCGATCTCTATCGCCTGGAGCGGCCGGAAGAGGTCTATGAGTTGGGCTTCGAGGACGCCTTGGCGCAAGGCATATCGCTGATCGAGTGGCCGGAACGTCTTGGTCCGCTTCTGCCGCGTGACCGGCTCGACCTGAGACTGAATTTCGCCGCGGATCCTAACGCGCGCCTGGCCGAACTGAGCGGCCACGGAAGCTGGGCGACGCGGTGCGGGGAGTTGTCTTTATGACCGCAAATCGCGCCCCGCTGATCGACGCGTTTCTCGCGGCTGCGGGTTGGTCCGGGTCGTCGCGCCGCTTATTGGCCGCCGACGCTTCCTTCCGCCGCTATGACCGGGTCACGCGTGGAGACGCGCGGGCGGTCCTTATGGATGCCCCGCCGCCCAAGGAAAGTGTGACGGCCTTTCTGCGGGTAGCAACGCGGCTGATCGATCTGGGGCTCAGCGCGCCACGTCCGCTGCATGTCGATGAGTCCGCCGGCTTGCTGCTGCTGGAAGATTTCGGCGACCGTACCTTCACCCGAGCCCTGGCGGAGGGAGTGGAAGACTCCACGCTTTATCCCTTGGCGATCGATACCTTGATCGCGTTGCATCGTGCCTGGCAATCTGCGACGCATGACGCTACAGGCTTGCCGCCTTATGACGACGTGCGCCTGCTCGAGGAAGCGGCGCTTTTCGCCGTGTGGTTTCTGCCCGCGGTGCGGGGCGTGGAGACACCGGATGTCCTCAAGGTCTCGTACCTCGAGGCGTGGCGCGCTGTTTTGCCCGGTGCGCACGGCGTGCCCGATACCCTGGTTTTGCGCGATTATCACGTCGATAATCTCATGCTGCTCCAGGATCGCGCCGGAATCGCGGCCTGCGGTGTGCTCGATTTTCAGGACGCGGTTATCGGGCCTTGTTCTTATGACGTCGTTTCCTTGTTGGAGGACGCCCGGCGCGATATCGCGCCCGCCATCGTGGAGGCCATGCTGACCCGCTACCTCGACGCATTCCCGGATCTGAACCGGGCCGCGTTCCAGGACTCCTACGCCGTCCTGGGAGCGCAGCGCGCGGCCAAGATCATCGGGATATTTACGCGTCTGCAGCGGCGCGATTCCAAGGCGCAGTACTTGCGCCACATCCCGCGATTGTGGCGATTGCTCGAGGCGGGTTTGGAAGGACCGGTACTGGCCCCGGTCAAGGCATGGTTCGATCGTGAGGTGCCGGCCGAACAGCGTATAACGCCGCCCGTCGAGGTGCGGCCATGAGGGGCGCCACGAAAAAGCCCCCGGCCCAGAAGAATAAAACGGTCATCCCAAAACGGGCCATGATCCTGGCCGCCGGCCTGGGTGAGCGAATGCGGCCCCTGACCGCCACCCGGCCCAAGCCTCTGATCGAAGTGCGGGGGCGCGCGATGATCGATTCCGTCCTCGATCGTCTGGAGACAGCCGGTGTGAACGAGGCGGTCGTGAACCTGCACTACCTCGGACATATGATCGAGGCGCATCTAAAGGACCGCACGCATCCGCGCGTCTCCTTCTCACCCGAAGCCGAGCGTTTGGAAACCGGCGGCGGCGTGCGCAACGCCCTGCCGTTGCTTGGCGAGGAGACGTTTTTCGTCATCAATGGCGACATTTGTTGGCTCGACGGCTGCACGCCGGCTTTGGACCGCTTGGCGGCCGCTTGGGACGACGCCCGAATGGACGCGCTGCTACTGGTGCACCCCACGGCCTTCGCGGTTGGCTACGAAGGACGCGGCGACTTTTTCCTGGATCCCCACGGGCGTCTGCGCCGCCGTGGGGAGCGCGAAGTTGCCCCCTTTGTCTTCGCCGGTATGCAAATTCTCCACCCGCGCTTGTTCGACGATGCGCCGGATGGTGCCTTTTCACTCAACCGCTTGTATAACGCGGCGGCCGAGCGGGAACGCCTCTGGGGTCTGCGCCACGACGGCGATTGGTTTCACGTCGGAACGCCCGAACAGCTCGCCGAGGTCGAGGATGAACTGCATCATCTGAGCATTCACTCGGTGCACCGGTGAGCGTTCCGTGAGCGCCCTATGAACTCTGGGGCATTTGCGTCAAGCAGGGACGCGCCGGCGTTCTATAACATCGCGCCCAACGTTTCCTTCGTCGATGCCCTGGCTCGGGGCTTGTTGGCGCGCAGCGCCGGCGATCCGCTGACCCTCGCCCGGCACATGATCCTCCTGCCGACCCGGCGCGCCTGCCGCGCGTTGCAGGAGGCTTTCCTGCGTGCCAGCGAAGGCCGGCCCCTGTTGCTGCCGCGCCTGGTACCGCTGGGCGACATCGATGCCGAGGAATTGATCCTGGCCGGCGACGACGCCAGAACCGGGACCATCGATGCCTTGACCCTGCCACCCGCGATTCCGGTCCTGCGCCGGCAGCTTTTGCTCGCGCGCCTGATCCAGCATTGGGCCCAGGTGCGTGGCCAAACGCCGAGCGAGGATCTGGCCGTGCGCCTGGCCGGAGAGTTGGCCCGCCTGCTCGATCAGGTCGAGACGGAGGGCCTCGATTTCACCGGCCTGGAAGGCCTGGCCCCGGCCGACTACGCCGATCATTGGCAGATCACCCTGCGCTTCCTGGTCATCCTGACCGAACGCTGGCCGGCGGTTCAGGCCGAGCTGGGATGCATCGGTCCGGCCGAGCGCCGCCGCCGCTTGCTGGAGTTGCAAGCCGAGGCGTGGACCGGCGCCCCGCCCGATCATCCGGTCGTTGCCGCCGGCTCGACCGGCAGTATTCCTGCGACCGCCGCACTTTTGGGTGTGATCGCGCGCTTGCCGCAGGGGGCCGTAGTCTTGCCCGGTTTAGACCGCACCTGCGACGATGCAACCTGGGGGGCCATTCAAGAAGACCCCTCACACGCACAGCATGGCTTGGCCGCCCTGCTCGCCCGCCTGGAGGTCCCGCGCGAGGCGGTCCGGGACTGGCCGGGCGGAGAGCCGCCCGGTGCGCCAGACAGCAGAGTCCGCTTGGCCAACCTCGCGCTCGCCCCCGCCTCTGCCACCGCCGAGTGGCATGCGGCAAGCAAGGGAGTCGCACCCAAGGAGCTCGAGACGGCCTTGGGCGGCGTGCGGCGTATCGATTGTCCCGGGCCGGGCGAGGAGGCTGGGACTATCGCGCTGTTGTTGCGCGAGGCGCTGGAGGAGCCGGGCCGCCGGGCCGCCTTGGTCACGCCCGACCGGATTCTGGCGCGCCGGGTCGCCTCGGCCTTGGGCCGTTGGGGCATAGCGGTCGACGATTCCGCCGGAACTCCCTTGGCCGACACACCGTTGGGCGCCTTTATGCGCTTGACGGCGGAGATGGTAGCCGAAGGTCTGGCCCCGCTGGGGCTGCTCGCCGCGCTCAAGCATCCGCTCGCGGCTGGTGGGCGGTCGCCGGGCGGTTTTCGTAGCCGCGTCCGCGCTCTCGAGCGGTGTATCCTGCGTGGAGCCAGGCCGGCACCGGGCTTCGCCGGCCTGAGACCGGCGTTGCGCGCCACCCGTGCGGATAAGGCGCTGATCGCCTGGCTGAAGGATTTGGAGGCCCTGTGCGCGCCGCTGGTGAAGGCGATGCGCGGCGCGCGCTCGCTAAGCGAGTTGATCGATGCGCATATAGGCGTCGCTGAGGGCCTGGCGGCGACGTCCGAAGAGACCGGGGCGGAGCGCCTCTGGGCCGGTGAGGCAGGCGAGGCCATGGCCGAATTCCTGGCCGAGTTGCGCGGGGCCGCGGCGGAGGTGCCCGATCTGGCCGGCAAGGGTATGGGCGCGCGCTATCCGGCCTTGTTGTCGGCCGTGCTCGTGGGCCAGGCGGTGCGCCCGCGCTACGGCCGCCATCCGCGCCTGGCGATCTGGGGGCCCTTGGAAGCCCGCCTGCAACATGTCGATCTCGTCATTCTGGGCGGGCTGAATGAAGGTACCTGGCCGGCCGAGGTCGAACCTGGCCCCTGGCTCAGCAGGCCCATGCGTGCCGCTTTCGGCCTGCCCGCGCCGGAGCGGCGCATCGGCTTGTCCGCACACGATTTCGCCCAGGCGTTTTGCGCGCCGAACGTGGTGTTGACGCGGGCCATTCGGGTTGATGGCACGCCCACTGTGCCCTCCCGTTGGCTCCTGCGGCTCGACGCCTTACTCAGCACTTTCGAGGGCCGGCCGAGCTTAAGCGCGGAGGCTCAGTCCCCCATCGCCTGGGCCGAGGCGCTGGATCGGCCCAGGCGTTGGATCGACTCCGGGCCACCGGCGCCCCGCCCGCCGCGCGCGGCACGGCCGCGAAAGCTCTCGGTCACAGCGGTCGAGACCTGGATGCGCGATCCTTACGATCTCTACGCCCGGCGCATTCTGGATCTTGCCGCGCTCGACCCGCTCGACGCCGATCCCGGCGCGGCGGAGTTGGGAACGCTTGTGCACGCGGCGCTCGAATCTTACCTCCGCGGTCATCCGGATGGTCCGCCTAACGATCCCGAAGTGGCCTTGATCGCCTGCGGCCGTGCGGTCTTCGAGGCCGATGCCACGCCCCCTGGCATTCGTGCCTTCTGGTGGCCTCGTTTCAAACGCATCGCTCAATGGTTCGCGGCTCAGGAGCAGGGCGGCGCGGACATCGGGCGCCGCTTCGCCGAGGTCAAGGGACGCTTGGTCATCGCTGCGCCCGGCGGCGATTTCGAATTGACCGCGACGGCCGACCGCATCGACCTGCGCGGCGACGAAAGCTTGACGATCCTGGATTACAAGACCGGCGGTGTGCCCTCGGCCAAAGAGGTCGAGTTCGGGTTTTCTCCACAACTACCGCTCGAAGCCGCAATCGCGGCGGCGGGCGGCTTCGAATCCGTGCCCGGTGCACCGGTGGCGCGCTTGGAATACTGGCGTCTAACCGGTGCCGAGCCGCCGGGCATGATCAGGTCCCTCGCGGGCGATCCGAGTGCGCGGGCGGCGGAAGCGCTGGAGGGGTTGGGGCAACTGATCACAAAGTTCGACGATCCGGCGACGCCCTACCTCGCGCGGCCCCGGCCCAAATGGGCCGGGCGCTACAGCGATTATGGCCACCTCGCGCGGGTCAAGGAGTGGGCGGCCGGAGACGACGGCGGGGACGAAGGCGCATGAGCGCCGAGGCGTCACTCGCGCGCAATCGGGCCGCTGCGGCGCAACGTCCGGCGGCGGATCCTGCCGGTTCGGTCTGGGTCGGCGCCTCGGCTGGCACCGGCAAGACCAAGGTGCTGACCGACCGCGTGCTCAGCCTCATGCTGCACGGGACCGCGCCGGCGCGCATTCTATGTCTGACCTTTACCAAGGCGGCGGCCGCAGAAATGGCGAACCGCCTGGCCAATCGTTTGGCGCGTTGGACCGCGATCAAAGATGGCGATCTGATCCTTGAGTTGTCCGATCTGCTCGGCCGCGCGCCGGATGAGGTCATGCGCGCCCGCGCGCGGCAGTTGTTCGCCCGCGTACTGGATGCCCCGGGCGGCATGAAGATTCAAACCATCCATGCTTTCTGCCAATCGTTGCTCGGACGGTTTCCCTTGGAGGCCGGTATCGCGCCGCACTTTCAGGTCCTCGATGAGCGCTCAGCGGCGGAGATGCTGCGGGCTGCGCGCGAGGAGATTTTGATCGACCCCGCTTTTGCCGGCGAAATTTCTGAAGTCGCCGTGCATGTGCAGGAACAGAGTTTCACCGAGCTATTGGACGAGTTGGCGCGCGAGCGCGGCCGCGTCGCGCGGCTATGCGCGCGTCCCGGGGGTATCGACGCCGCCGAGGCGGCGGTTTACCGCCTGCTGAATCTTGACCTGGATGAGACGCCGGAGGGCGTGCTCGGTACTGCGTGCGCCGACGAGGGCTTTGATCTTGCCGGGCTGCACCGTGCCGTCCAAGCGATGTTGGATGCGGGCGGCAAGAAAGATCGCGAGCATGGTGCGGTGATCGCGTCTTGGTTGGAGAACTCAACGGGCCGCGTCAAGAGTTTCGATCTCTACCTGGGCGCTTTTTTTACCGAAGGCGGGAAGGGCGATGCCTTCAAGAAGCTTGTCTACAAGGACGCCCTCGCCGCCGCGCCCGGGATCGATCGGGTTCTCGAAGATGAAGCGCAGCGCCTCATGGTGGTCAGGACCAAGCTGAACGCCCTGACTGTTGCCCGGGCGACGGCGGCCTTGCTGCGTCTTGGCACCGCGATCCTGGCGGTTTACGACCGGCACAAAAGCGCGCGCGCTTTGCTCGACTATGACGATCTGATTCTAAACGCCCGTGATCTGCTGGTGCGCCAGGGCGCGGCCTCTTGGGTTTTATTCAAGCTCGACGGCGGTCTGGATCATATCCTGATCGACGAGGCGCAAGACACCAATCCCGAACAGTGGGACGTGATCGACATGCTCAGCGCCGAGTTCTTCGCCGGCGCGGGTGCGCGCGAGGGACCGCGTACGGTTTTCGCGGTCGGCGATGCGAAACAATCGATTTATAGTTTTCAGCGTGCCGATCCGGCGGCATTTGGACGCATGCGGGCACACTTTGCGGCCAAGGCCCACGGCGCCGGTCAAGGCTGGGCCAAGGTCGATCTGGCGCATTCCTTTCGTTCTTGTCCGGCGATCTTGCAGGTGGTCGACGCAGTCTTCGCACAAGAGGCGGCGCGCGAGGGTGTGTTGTTCGAGGAGGCCGCCCTGTCCCACGCCGCCGTGCGTCTGGGTCAAGCGGGTCTGGTCGAGCTTTGGCCGCCCGCGCCCGCCGAGATCGGTGGCGATCCGGCGCCATGGGAGCCACCCACGGCGCGGCGCGGCGCGGCGCCTTCGCGCGCCCGCTTGGCCCGCCTGATCGCGCAGCGGATACATGAGTGGACCCGCGCACCTGTCGCGGCGGGGCAATTGGGCCCGGGACACGAGGCCTGGCTCGCGTCCAAGGGACGGCGGCTGCGGCCCGGCGACGTTCTAGTGCTGGTGCGCCGGCGTAACGCCTTTGTCGAAGAACTGGTACGCGAATTGAAGCGTCTCGACGTGCCGGTCGCCGGGGTTGACCGCATGGTGCTGCGCGACCAGCTCGCGGTCATGGACCTGGCCGCGCTTGGCCGCTTCTTGCTTTTGCCCGAAGACGATTTGACGCTGGCCAGTGTCTTGAAGGGGCCGTTGATCGGGTTGAGCGAGGAGCAGCTATTCGAAATCGCCTATGACCGCAAGTCGAGGACGTTGTGGCAGTCTCTCGCGGAGCACGCGGAGCGCGATCCGGCCTACGCCGTTGCGCGCGAGCATCTGACCGATCTGCTCGCGCGTGCCGATTTCGTTCCCCCTTACGAGCTTTTCGCTCATGTACTGACGCGCGACTGGGACGGCGCTTCGGGCCGGTCGCGGTTGCTCGCGCGCCTGGGGCCCGACGCCAACGATCCGATCGAGGAATTCATCTCTCTCGCCCTAACCCATGAGCGCGAGCATGCGCCCTCGCTGGAAGGTTTCCTCCATTGGGTCGAAGCCGGCGCACAGATGGTCAAACGCGATCTGGACATGGGGCAGGACGCCGTGCGCGTCATGACCGTGCATGGGGCCAAGGGCCTGCAAGCGCCGGTCGTTTTCTTGCCCGATACTCTGCAAACGCCGCAGGCGCGCAAAGGCGTTTTCTGGCTGGAGAGCGATCGCGAAGGTGGCGGTGAAGGTGAAGGTCCAGCACTTTGGCCAGTGCGCAAGGCTTTGGACGGCCCGGTTGCGGCGCACGCGCGCGCGGAGGCTCAAGGCGTGCAGGATCGGGAATACCGGCGTCTGCTCTATGTTGCGCTGACCCGCGCGGAGGACCGGCTCTATGTTTGTGGCTGGGCGGCGCAAAAAACGCCGCCGGCCGATTGCTGGTACACCTTGGTGGAAGGTGCATTGTCCGCGGTTGGTGAGGCCGCCGACTTCATTTTGGGTGACGGTGCCGCTGGCGGTTGGGCCGGTCCCGGGTGGCGCTTGGTGGGTCCGCAGGCCGCCGGACCGGATGGACCCGATGCCGAGGCTGCGCGCCCTAACGCCGAAGTCCAACCCTTGCCGGCCTGGGCGTGCCGGCCACCCCCGCATGAAGCCGCGCCGCCGCGCCCCCTAGCGCCTTCGCGCCCATCGCAAGCGGAGCCCGCAGCGGTCTCTCCACTTGGTGCAGACAAGAGCCGCCGATTCTTGCGCGGCCGCTTGATACACCGCCTGCTGCAAAGCCTGCCCGATTTGCCGCGCGACGCCCGGCGCGCCGCTGCCGCGCGCTTTCTTTCGGCTGGCGGTCATGGCTTGAGTGCCGCTCAGCAAGCCGAGATCGCGGCTGTCACCCTGACAATCCTCGAAGACGCGAATTTCGCACCTCTGTTCGGTCCCGGCAGCCGTGCCGAGGTGCCGGTTGTCGGCGTCATCGGGCAAGGCGCGGCGGTGGAGGTCATCTCGGGCCAAGTCGACCGTTTAGTTGTCGAAAATGACCGTATCCGTATTGTGGATTTCAAGACCAATCGCCCAGCTCCAGCACATGAATCCGAGGTTGCACCCCTCTACCGGCGACAAATGGCGGCCTATCGTGCTGTTTTGACGGAGGTTTATCCCGGCCGCCAGATCGACTGCTATTTACTGTGGAGTGATGGGCCGCTCCTCATGCATCTCAGCGATGCGTCGTTGGCTGCTTACGCACCTTGACGCTCGCGGGCACCCATTCCTACATTAGACTCATCGATAGGCTGTCGGCACATCGTAGGTGTGCGATTGGCCTGAATCCATTCTGAGGTTGTGCATGTCTACCGTCCCCGTTAGCGACAATTCCTTCGATGCCGATGTGCTTAAGGCCGAAGGCGCCGTTTTGGTCGATTTCTGGGCCGAGTGGTGCGGACCCTGCAAGATTATCGCACCCGCGCTCGAAGATATCGCCAAGGAGATGGACGGCCGCGTAACGGTCGCCAAGGTCAACATTGACGACAACCCCTTGACCCCACAGAAGTATGGCGTGCGTGGCATCCCGACACTTATGCTGTTCAAGGATGGCCAGGTCGCCGCGACCAAGGTCGGCGCCATGGCCAAAGGGCAGCTTCAAGAATGGGTCGAGTCGGTGCTCTAACCGCCTCCTGCAATTCGTTAGACAGAGTTTGAACCCCGCCGATACAGGCGGGGTTTTTTCTTAGGCGCCTTGGGCCAATACAGCGCCAGCTAGATAGAGCGATCCGCAAATCAAAATTCGGCCGGGCGGCGCGTCCTCGGACTGCTCTGTGATAATCTCTCGAACCGCCGTCTCGACATCTGGGCTAACGCGCGCTTGAATCCCGGCGGCGACGGCTTCGGCAGCCGCGGCCTCGGCCGAGAGCGCGGCTTCGACGCCGGGTATGCCGACGGCGTGCAGGCTTTGCGCGAGCGGCACTAGGGGCCGAACGAAATCGCGCGCCGCTTTGGTATTGAGCATGCCGTAAATGAGATGCAACGGCCGCCCGGTCCACCCCGCCGCGACTTCGGCCAGGGCCTTTCCCGCGGCCGCGTTGTGGCCACCATCGAGCCACAGCTCCCAGCCCTCGGGCATCAAGGCGGCCAGGCGGCCACCTTGCAGGTGTTGCAGGCGCGCGCGCCATTGCGCGTGTTCCAAACCAGTGCCGCGCGCGGCATTGTCCAGGCCGAACTCCGCTAATTGAGCCAGGCAGGCCAAGGCGAGCCCGGCATTCTCGACCTGAAAGCGGCCTAGCAAGTTGGGCATGGGAAAGTCTTGAACGCCTGCCGCGCTCTCGAACCGCAAGGCGGCGCCGGTGGCGCGCGCATGCCATTCCTCACCGAAACGAAACAGCGGCGCGCCGACCTCGTGCGCGCGGCTCCCGATGATGGCGCGGGCCGGCGCGGGCTGCGGTCCGATAACAGCCGTGACTCCAGGCTTGAGAATACCGGCTTTCTCGTACGCGATTTCTTCAATCGTTTCGCCCAGATACTGCACATGATCGACCGACACAGGCGTGATCGCCGTGAGGCGTGGCCGCTCGATGACGTTGGTCGCGTCCAGACGCCCGCCCAGGCCGGTTTCCAGCAAAAGAATATCGGCGGACTCGCCGGCGAAAGCCAAAAACGCTGCGGCGGTTGTGATTTCGAAAAAAGTGATCGGGTCTGGCCCATTGGCGGCTTCGCAGGCCTCCAGGAGCTCGATCAACACGGTCTCGTCGATCAGGCCGTCGGCCAGACGAATTCTCTCATGAAAGCGTACCAGGTGCGGCGAAGTGTACGCCTGTACGCGCTTGCCGGCGGCGCGCATCATGGCGTCAAGAAAGGCGATGGAGGAGCCCTTGCCGTTAGTGCCCGCGACATGCACAACCGGTGGCAAACGTCTCTCGGGATGATTCAAGCGTGCCAAAAGACGCTCGACCCGTCCGAGCGACAGGTCGATGATTTTTGGGTGCAGCCGCGTCAGCCGCGCGAGAACCGCGTCGCTGCCGATTGTTTCACTCTTGGGCGGCTGGGGTGGGTTCTTCGCCGGGTTTGCCGGTTTGGGATGGATCATGGGTCGGCGCGCTCTCGGCCTTGGGTAAGGCGACAATCTCGGCCACGGGGCCTTTGTCGCGCAACAGGCGCAGTAGGCGAATGAGGGTCGGACGAAGATCGTGGCGATGCACGACCATATCGATCATGCCGTGTTCCAAAAGATACTCGGCCCGTTGGAATCCTTCCGGCAGGGTTTCGCGGATCGTTTCTTCGATCACCCGTTGTCCGGCAAAGCCGACAATCGCCCCCGGTTCGGCGATGGCGACATCGCCGAGCATGGCGAAAGACGCGGAGACCCCACCGGTCGTGGGATCGGTCAGGAGGACGATATAGGGCAAGCCCGCTTTCTTAACATCCTCGACCGCGATAACCGTGCGCGGCAGCTGCATCAGCGAGAGCGCGCCCTCCTGCATGCGCGCGCCGCCCGAGGCCGGCACCGCAATGAACGCGGCTTCTTGCAGGATGGCCAGGCGCGCGGCCGCGATCAGGCCCTCGCCGACCGCGACACCCATGGAACCGCCCATGAAGGCGAAATCGAAGGCGGCGGCGACGACCGGCATGCCGCCGATCTTGCCATGCGCGACCAGAATAGCTTCCTTGCTTTCGCCCCCCGCTTGCGCTTCCTTCAGGCGATCGCCATAGCGTTTGCGGTCCCGGAATTTCAGCGGATCGATTGGCGTGTCGGGTAGCTCGATCAGATTGAACTCGCCGTCGTCGTAAAGCAGCGACAAGCGCTGGCGCGCCCCGATGCGCATGTGATGGCCACAATGGGGGCAAACCCGGTTTTTCGCTTCCAGCTCGCGGTGGAAGATCATTTGTGCGCAAGACGGACACTTGTGCCAAAGGTTCTCCGGGACTTCGCGATTGACCAGGGCCCGGATCTTGGGGCGGACGAAATTAGCGATCCAATTCATCTAGGTGCCCCCTTGGTAGGTGTTCCCGGGCGCGCGGCCCTACGGCCTGACCCCATCTCTACCCGTTCCGCGCCTTGCGCACACCCGCAGCAAGTGCGCGCACGAACCCCAGAACATCGGGCACCATGCCGGGCCGTGGCCGGCCCTCGCTGTCCAGCCCGCCCTTGATCCGCTCGACCATGGCGGAGCCGACAACGGCTGCATCCGCGACGCGCGCAATGTTCGCCGCATGCTCCGGCGTTCTGATCCCGAAGCCGACCGCGATCGGCAACTCGGTATGGCGCTTCAAGCGCTCAACCGCTACGCGCACAACATCGGCTTGTGCCGTGCGGGTTCCCGTAATGCCCATGATCGAGACGTAGTAAACAAAGCCGCTGGTATTAGCGAGTACCGTCGGCACCCGTTTGTCGTCGGTGGTGGGTGTGGCTAGGCGAATCCAGTGCAGGTCGGCCTTTAGCGCTGGCAGGCAAAGCTCGGCGTCTTCCTCGGGTGGCAGGTCCACAACGATTAGTCCGTCGACGCCGGCCCGCTTCGCATCCGACAGGAATGCCTCCACACCATAGCTGTAGATCGGGTTGTAATATCCCATCAGGATGATAGGCGTTTGCTCGTCCTTTTCCCGGAAGCGGCGCACCAAGTCTAGGGTCTTGGCCAGGGTCATCCCTGCGCCCAGCGCGCGCAGGCTTGACGCCTGGATGGCTGGGCCGTCGGCCATGGGATCGGAAAACGGCATCCCCAACTCAATCACGTCGACTCCCGCGTCGGGCAGGCCCCGAACCAGCTCCAGGCAGGACTCGAATGTCGGGTCGCCGGCGGTCGTGAAGGTGATCAGTCCGCCTCGCCCCTGAGCTTTTAACTCGGCAAAGCGCTGCTCCAGCCGGCTTTTCGCGCCGGATGGGCTCATATTTCGGTTCCCAGGGCCTCAGCCACGGTGAAGACGTCCTTGTCGCCGCGCCCGCACAAGTTCATGACCAGAAGGTGGTCCTTGGGCAGGCTCGGCGCCAGTTTCTTGACGAAAGCCAGGGCGTGTGCGGGCTCCAGGGCAGGCAGAATACCCTCTAGCCGCGCGCACGACTTGAAGGCCTCCAGCGCCTCGTCATCGGTCGCCGACACGTACTCGACGCGCCCGGTTTCCTTCAGCCAGGAATGCTCCGGCCCGATTCCCGGATAATCCAGGCCGGCCGAAATCGAATGCGCCTCCAGAATCTGGCCGTCGTCGCTTTGCAGCAGATAGGTTCGGTTGCCATGCAGCACGCCGGGTCGGCCGCCGGTTAGCGAGGCCGCGTGCTTATCCGTGTCCAGGCCCAGGCCCGCCGCCTCGACACCGAACATGCGCACGTCCTTGTCGTCGAGGAAGGGGTGGAACAGGCCGATGGCGTTCGATCCGCCGCCGATGCAAGCGACCAGGGAATCGGGGCCGCGCCCCTCCATCTCCATGATCTGTTCGCGCACCTCGTTGCCGATTACCGATTGGAAATCGCGCACCATCGCGGGGTAGGGATGGGGGCCCGCGGCGGTTCCGATGATGTAGAAGGTGTTATCGACATTAGCGACCCAATCGCGCAGGGCCTCGTTCATGGCGTCTTTCAGGGTTCGGCTGCCGCTGGTCACGGGCACCACCCGGGCGCCCAGAAGTTTCATGCGAAAAACGTTGGGCTTCTGCCGCTCGATATCCTCGACGCCCATGTAGATGACGCAGGGCAAATCGAAGCGCGCGCACACGGTGGCCGTGGCCACGCCGTGTTGACCCGCGCCGGTTTCGGCAATGATCCGCCGCTTGCCCATGCGCCGGGCGAGCAGGATTTGGCCCATGCAATTGTTGATCTTGTGCGCGCCCGTGTGGTTCAACTCGTCGCGTTTGAAATAGACCTTCGCGCCCTTGCCGCCCCGGCGCAGGTGTTCGGTTATCCGCTCCGCGTAGTAAAGCGGGCTCGGCCGCCCCACGTAGTGTTTGGCAAAATAGTCGATCTCGGTTTGAAAGGACGGGTCCGCCTTGGCGGCCGTATAGGCACGCTCCACCTCTAGGATCAACGGCATCAGGGTCTCAGCCACAAATCGGCCGCCGAACTGGCCGAAATGGCCACCTTCGTCGGGTCCACTGCGGTATGTATTTAGAGAGGCCATGGCGCCATTTTGTACTGTTCGTATGCGGGCGCACTCTGCCCGATATCGCCAGCTACCGCAATGCCGGGGGCGCCTGAGAAGCCTCTCTAGAGCGACCTGACAGTGTCCAGGAAGGCCTGGATCTTAGTCGGGTTTTTTAGCCCCGGTTTGTCCTCCACACCTGAGGAGACGTCGACCGCCCGCGCGCCCGAGGTGCGCACGGCGTCCGCCAGGTTGCCCGCATGCAAGCCGCCAGACAGCATCCAGGGGATCGGCCAAGATCGCCCGGCCAGGAGCTCCCAGTCGAAGGCGAGTGCGTTGCCGCCGGGAAGCGCGTTTTTCATGTCTTTGGGCGGTTTGGCGTCGAATAGGAGGCGGTCGGCGACGGGCAGATAAGCTTGCGCACCGGCCACATCCGCCGCGTTCGCGATCTTGACGGCTTTCATAACCGGTAGCCCAAATCGGGCCCTAATCTGGGCGACGCGCTCCGGGCTCTCGCTCCCATGCAGTTGCAGCAGGTCGAGCGGCACTGCCTCGCAAATTTCGCGAAGGGTGGCATCCTGGGCATCGACCAGAAGGGCGACCTTCTTTATCCGCACCGGTACTGCGGCGGCAATCGCGTGGGCTTGCTTTGGCGACACCGCGCGCGGGCTGGGCGGATACAACACCAGGCCGATGTAGTCGGCGCCGCCGTGCACAGCGGCGGCCGCGGCCGTGGCAGTGTTGATGCCGCAAATCTTGGCTTCAACGGTCATGACTCTACGCCGCCTTGGCTGTGCGGGGTGACCGGCGGTCCGGCGCCAGTTGCTGGTACCCAGCCGGTACAGAAACGAAAGGAGATCGACACCGCCGAGACCATCAACGCCGCGAGGATGTAATTTAGCGCCGCCAGCACTAACTGCGCCAAGCCAAAGGCAACCGCATTGTCGCGCAGGGCCTGGTGTAAGGCGTCCCGCGGGCTCATACCTGAATCCTGGGCGCTGGACGCAATCTCCGGCAATAAAAGAACCCCCAGCAGCGAACTTACAGCCCAGATCGCGGCCAGCATGGGCAGCGCGGTGACGAACAGGGTGGCTAGCAACCTGAAGCCTTGGCCACGCGTATGCGCCCAGGAATTAGCCAGGGTATATTCTTCGTCCACGGCGACGGCAGGAAACACAAAGCTGAACCTCAGCAGGACATAGGGTAGGGCAACTGCCGCGGCCAAACCTGCCGAAGCCAGAAGCAATATCTTGGTCCCCACGGTCGCCGCTCCCTCGGCACCAGGATCGCCAAGTCCAAGCGCCATAAACGGCAAGACCAAGAGATAGAACAACCCGGTCACGGCCATGACGTAACCCAGGAACCGCCAATGCCGTGGCTTCCAGGACGGAAAAGTGACCGGCGCGCCTTGGGTCGGGCCGAGCAGGGTCAGGCGATGCCAGGCGACTCCAAACAGTGTGTAGGGGACGAAGCCGACGACCATCAGGACGAACGACAGGAAGACGTTCTCCCCGGCCATGAAGGCCAAAGCCAAAACTACCAGCGAAAGCACGAAGGGCAGAGCCGCGGCCTGAAGCAGCAGGCGAAGCGAACTGAACACGGCCGCGTAGGCCGCGCGCATGGTTTGGCCGACCGGCACGCGCTGGATCGCAGAAGCGGGCGGGCTGCTGCTTTGGGTCACGATACACCGCCAGAGGCCTGCGATATCTCCTCGGCGATTTGCCGTGCGGCCGCGAGCGGATCGGCTTGCCCGGTGATCGGCCGGCCAATGACCAGGTAATCGGCGCCGGCTTGAAGCGCCTCTGCCGGCGACATGACCCGTTTTTGATCGCCCGGCGCGGCCCCAGCCGGGCGGATACCGGGCACGACCAGGGTAAAGTCCGGGCCGCACAAGGCGCGTAAGGCTTCGATCTCTCGCGGGCTGCACACAGCGCCGTCCAGGCCGCTGTCGCGGGCCAGCGCGGCCAGGCGCTTGACCTGCTCGCTCACGGGCCCGCGCTGCCCGAGCGTCTCCAGGTCGGCCTCGTCCAGGCTGGTCAGCAGGGTGATGGCAATCAGGCGCGGGCGCGGCGCCTCGGCATCTTCCGCAGCCTCGCGCGCGGCCTCGGCCGCGGCCTGCATCATGGCGCGCCCGCCCGAGGCGTGCAGGCTAAGCATGAAGGGTCGCAGATGCACGGCGGCGCGTACCGCGCCGGCCACGGTGTTCGGGATATCGTGGAACTTCAGATCGAGGAACAGGCGCTCCCCGCCGCTTACCGCACGCACGCCATCGGGCCCCTGCGCGGTGAAGAGTTCCTTGCCGACCTTGACACCGCCGACCGCGCCCCTTAACGCGCGCGCCAGCTTCGCGGCGTGGGCGAGGTCGGGCGTGTCCAGCGCGACGAAGATTCGCTCCTGGGCGTGACTTGGCGCACGGGCCGGCTGGTGGGCGTTGGGTTCGGACATGGCCCGGATATACCAGAGGTCCAGGGAGCGGTCACGGGGTCACAAGTCCAGTTCCCAAGTCTGGCCGATCAGATCGTGACCGAAACTGCGATGAGGGTTTTCCTCGACCAGGCGAAATTCCGCCGCTTGATAGATTCGCCGCGCAGCGTGGAGGATGTCGTTGGTCCACAGCGTGACCTTGCGATATCCCGTCCGCCGGGCGAAGGCGAGGGCTTCCTCAACCAGGCGATGCCCAATGCCCAAGCCCCGCGCTTTGGGGTCTACCAGCAGCAGGCGAATTCGCGCGATCTTGTCGCATTCCTTGACCAGAAGTATGGAGCCCACATTTTCGCCGTCCCGCTCCGCGATCCAGCACCTTTCCTTCGCCGGGTCGAAGTCACGCACGAACTTGGCGGCGATTTCCGCGACCATGGCCTCGAAGGTCTCGTCCCAGGCATATTCCTCGCTGTAGAGGACGGCATGGCGCTGGATAATCCAGCCCATATCGCCGGGCCGGTTCGGCCGCAGTATGTAGGGTATGCGGTGCGGCGGTTGGGCGCCAAGCAGGCCCTCGATCGTGCCCATGGCGTCTACCAAGCGTTTGCACTGATCGGCTGAGAGACTCGCCAGCATGTCCGCGGTCTGGCCATGTGACCGCGCGTTCAACGCCGCGAAAGCCGCTTGCCCATCGGGCGTCAGATGTAAATGGCTGCGCCGGCGGTCGGTGTCGGAAGGGCGTTTCTCGATCAGGTTGCGCCGCGCTAGGCCGCTCAGTATGCGGCTGAGGTAACCCGCATCTAACTTTAATTCGCTGCCCAGCGCGGCTGCCGATGCTTCCTCCTGGTGCGCAATTTCATAAAGTACCCGCGCTTCGCTCAGCGAAAAGGGGCTGTGCAGCAGCTTCCGGTCCAAAACGCCCATATGCTGGGTGTAGAAGCGCGTGAAGCGTCGCACCGCCGCGACCCGCCGGTCCTCCATGTCGCGGCCTTCCTGCATCGTCCCCGCTATCCTCGATAAATTGCCCTCTAGCTATTTGTCATTATCAAACATATAGTTGCTTTTGGCAACAATATGTTTGACGGCTTTAGTGATCGTACCCGTGGATCGCTTCAGGTGCGCTCGACCGTCAATTGCGCGGCAGCCAGGTCCTCGACCGCGGTGCCAACCGACTTAAACAGGGTGATCTGATCATAAAATCGGCGCCCCGCTCTGTCGCCGCGCGTCAGCTCGAAGAGGTCGGCGGCGACATCCTCGGGCGCGAGGACGCCGGATTCGAGAGGTTGGACGATATCTCCGGCCTCTTTCGATGCCCCCGCCCGGGTGTCGACGAAAACGCGTGCCCGCCGGATCGCTTCGTCGTCGGCCTCACGCATATCGGGACGGAATCCGCCGACCAGATCGATATGTTGTCCGGGCTGAAGCCAATCGCCCCGGATCAAGGGATCCTTGGTCAAGGTCGCGCAGGAAACGATATGCGCGCCGCGCACAGCTTCCTCCAGGCCGGTTGTGTGGGCGACCCGGAAATCATCCCGGTTCAGGCGCTTAGCCAACTTGGCCGCCTTTTCCTCGCTTCGGCCCCAAATCAGGACGTTGCAGATCGGCCGGACCGCGGCATGCGCAAGGATCAGGTGCGGCGCCAGGGCGCCGGTTCCGACCATAAGCAGGCGCTCACTGTCTGGGCGGGACAGGTAGCGCGAGGCGAGTGCCGAAGCCGCCGCCGTGCGGCGCACTGTCAGTGTCGGCCCGTCGAGCAGCGCGAGTGGCGAGCCCGATTTTCCGTCCAAGAGCAAATACGCACCCATGACCGCCGGCAGCCCGCGCTCGACATTGTCGGGAAAGACCGTGACCAGTTTGATTCCGATGTGCCGGTTCGGCTGCCAGGCGGGCATCAGCAGCAGGGTCGCATCCGCCCCGCCGGCAGTCTCAATCGTGTGATGGTGGCGTACCGGGGATTCGGTGTCGCGGCGGAATGCCTGGCGCAAGCGCTCGACCAAGCTTTCGAAATCCAAGGCGGACTCGACCTCGCCGGCGGAGATAATACGCATCTGTTTAGGCGCGTGCGGCCGGTAGCTGGTTCGGCCCGGATTGCGCGCTTCGGCTGGCGTCGTTCACCGGTGCGTCGGGTACCGCGTTGCGTGGCGCCAAGGCCGCATTGCGTTCACGTTCGATCTTGCGGCGCAGGAAATCCAAGTCACGCTCCGCGACTTCCGCCCTATGTACAGCTTCGCGCCGGCGCCTGCGCGTTGAGCCGGCGGAAAGCCACGCGATAAAGCCGCCCGCGATCAGGCCAACCAGGGCGCTGCCCAAGACCAGGATGAACAAAGGCGCTTCTACGGTGATGCCAAGTGGCCATAGATTCAGCGTCGCGCCGGCGCGATTCGAGATCGCGAACACAATGGCTACGATCGCCAAGGGAACGGTCAATATCCAGGATAGGTATTTCACGGGACTCGCATTTTTCGGGGGCCCGAATTTTAGCTTGTTCGACCACTTTAACCAGCGCAGGACCGGATCGAAACCCCGCTTCTCCGGTCAGACCGCCGTAAATACTATTTAGGGGCCGCTGGGGCGTCTTCGCGGTCAGGCGCCGTCGTTAAGCCGATCGCGCAATAGCTTACCGGTTTTAAAGAAGGGAATGTGCTTTTCATCGACCTCGACCGCTGCGCCGGTCCGTGGATTACGGCCGACGCGCGCATCGCGATGCTTAACGGAAAACGCGCCAAACCCGCGCAACTCCACCCGATCTCCGCGAGACAGGGCGATCCCAATTTCGTCAAAGACAGTCGAGACGATTCGCTCCACGTCTCGGTGATAGAGATGCGGGTTCAGCTCCGCGATTCGCTGGATTAGTTCCGACTTTGTCATGGTGCCCCTTCCCCCACAATCATGGCCAGCACGATCCGAAATCAACCGGCCCACCGAAGCGTGCACGACGAATACAGCCCACTCGATGCTACCCGCCACCGTGTACGCGCCGATGCGCAGCCTATCCCACGCCAACAGGTTAGCCTGTCAAAGTTACTGTCTGCCGTCAAGTGTAAGTCGTTCAGAACAATGAGCTTTTTTGAAGCGGGTTGAGGAAGCCTCTCGGTGCCCGCCAAGGATCAAAATAAAAGCGGCCCAGTGCAATGCACCGGGCCGCGAAATTTACCACAACCGACAAGGTCGAAAGGAAGTTCAACCCCCTAATTTTTTCGAGCGCTTAGTCCGCGTCGGGTTCGGCGACTCCGTCGTTATTGTCACCGCTATCGTCGTCAGCCTCATCCTTGGCCGCTGCCTTTTTCTTGGCGCTTTTCGCCGGTTTCGGTTTTTCTGTCTTGGCGCCCTCGTCACTCGAGGGCGATTCTTTCTCTTTTGCTGCTTTTGAAATTGCCGCGCCCAAGATATCGCCCAGACTCGCACCCGATTCGGTCGAGCCATAGTCGGCCATGGCCTTCTTCTCTTCTTCGACCTCGCGCTGTTTAATCGACAAGGCTAGCTTGCGGGTTTTTGGGTCGAAGGTCGTAACTTTGGCGTCAAATTTTTCGCCGACGGCGAAGCGCTCGGGCTTCTGTTCGGCACGCTCGCGCGATAGTTCAGCCTTGCGAATGAAGCCGACCAGACCGTCACCGGCCTCTACCTCGATTCCATTGTCGACGACCTGTCGCACGGTGCAGGTAACAATCGCGCCTTTCTTGATATCGCCCGCCGCACCCGCGAAGGGGTCGTCGCTGAGCTGTTTAATGCCGAGGCTGATGCGCTCCTTCTCGATGTCGACGTCCAAGACCTTGACCTTGACCTCATCGCCCTTGTTGTACTGCTTGACGGCTTCCTCGCCGGGCAGATTCCAGTCGAGGTCGGAAAAATGAACCATCCCGTCGATGTCGCCGGGCAGGCCGACAAACAAACCGAATTCGGTGATGTTCTTGATCTCGCCGCTCAACTCGCGGCCGACCGGATAGGTTTCGACGAAAGCATCCCAAGGATTGTTCAGGCACTGTTTCAGACCCAGGCTGATTCGGCGTTTTTGCTCGTCCACGTCCAGGACCATGACTTCGACTTCCTGGCTGGTCGAGACGATCTTGCCGGGATGCACGTTCTTCTTGGTCCAGCTCATCTCGGAGACATGGACCAGCCCCTCTATGCCGGCTTCCAATTCGACGAAAGCGCCGTAGTCCGTAATGTTGGTGACCCGACCGGTGAATTTCGTGCCGATCGGGTATTTGGCGGCGACACCTTCCCAGGGATCGGCCTCCAGCTGCTTCATGCCCAGGCTGATGCGCTGGGTTTCCGGATTAAAGCGGATAACCTGCACCTTGACCTGTTGGCCGATCGACAAGGATTCGCTTGGATGGTTGATTCGCTTCCAGGAGATGTCCGTGACGTGGAGCAGGCCGTCGACCCCGCCTAGATCCACGAAAGCGCCGTAATCGGTGATGTTCTTGACCACGCCGTCGAGGACCTGGCCCTCTTTCAGGCCGGCGATCAGTTCAGATCTCTGTACGGCGCGTGTCTCCTCAAGCACGGCGCGACGCGACACCACGATGTTACCCCGCGAGCGGTCCATCTTGAGGATCTGGAACGGTTGCGGCGAACCCATCAGCGGTCCGACGTCGCGAACCGGGCGGATATCGACCTGGCTGCCCGGCAGGAAGGCCACGGCGCCCGAGAGGTCGACGGTAAAGCCGCCCTTTACCCGGCCAAAGATGACACCGGTCACGCGCGTTGCGTCGTTGAAAGACGTCTCAAGCAGGGTCCAAGCTTCCTCGCGCTTGGCTTTTTCGCGCGACAGCATGGCCAAGCCGTCCTTGTTCTCCATGCGCTCGAGATAGACTTCGACTTGGTCGCCGACCTTGATCTCCGGCGCCTGGCCAGCCTCCGCGAATTCCTTCAAGGCGACGCGCCCTTCGGACTTCAAGCCAACGTCAATGACGGCGGCGTCGCCCTCGACGGCGATGACGGTGCCTTTAAGGACTGTGCCCTCCAGGCCATCCGCTTGGCCGAGGGATTCTTCGAGCAGGGCGGCAAAGCTCTCTTTGCCTGATTCGGGGGATTGTGCGGCTGCTTGAGCCATAGACTAGGTTCCTTTCACTATTCGAAATATACGGGCCGACCGGTTGGCTCCGGCGGTCTTCCCGGGATTCGTCCCGGGCGCGTGTTCGGTACATCACCCTGGGCCTCGCGGCCCGTCTTAACCCTGGGCCTCGCGGCCCGTCTTAAACCTGGGCCTCGCGGCCCGTCTCAACCTTCGCCTTGCGGCCCGTGTGCGGGGGATGGGGGGCGATACGCCGAGACGATCCGCTTGGCGGCCTCGAAAGCCGCGTCCGCGTCCATTTCGCTGGTATCTAGGACAAACGCACCGGGCGCGGATTTTAGCGGCGCAGCGTCACGGGCACTGTCGCGAGCGTCCCGGGCTTCCATTTCCTGCACAACGCGCGCGTATATACTCGGCTCACCCCGATCTAGCAACTCTTTATGGCGCCGCCCCGCCCTGGCCTCAGGGCTGGCGCTGACGAAAAGCTTAATGTCCGCTTGCGGACAAACCACGGTTCCAATGTCCCGCCCATCAAGGATGGCCCCCTTCTTGCCCTCTGGCGGGTGAGCGGCAAAGCGGCGTTGTAGATCCAAGAGTGCGGCGCGTACCGAGGGGATCGCGGCGATGATGGAGGCCGCCTGGCCTATGTTCTCCTGGCGCAATCCCGGCCGTGCCAGATCGGCGAACGCAAGCGCCCGCGCGGCGGCGCAGGCGGCTTCGGCGTCGGTGGGAATCGCGCCGGCTTCGAGCACCTTGGCCGCCACGGCGCGATAAATCAGCCCGGTGTCAAGATAGGCGAGATCGAACGCTGCGGCGAGGCGTCGCGCGAGCGTGCCTTTTCCCGACGCGCCGGGGCCATCGATGGCAATAATCATGGGGCAATAATCATGGGGCAATAATCATGGTGCCGTTAATTTCGCGCCCAATCCGGTCATCAGCTCGGCGAAGCCGGGAAAGCTGGTCTCGATCGGGCCTGCGTCGTCGACCGCGATCGGGCGCTCGGCGTTCAGACCCAAGACCAGGAAGCTCATCGCGATGCGGTGATCTAAAGCAGTCTCGACGACCGCGCCGCCGGGTACACGCCCAGCCATGCCGTGGACGGTCACGGAATCGGGACCTTCCTCGACCTCGACGCCACAGGCCGTCAGGCCGCGCGCCACGGCGCTCAAGCGGTCGCTTTCCTTCACCCGCAGCTCGGCCAGACCGTGCATGACAGTCACGCCCTGGGCGCAAGCCGCCGCAACTGCGAGGATCGGGTACTCGTCGATCATACTGGGCGCACGCCATGCCGGGACTTCGACGCCGCTCAAAGGGCCCGCCTCGATCGAGATATCCGCGACCGGCTCCCCGGCCTCTTCATGCGGGTTCTCAATTTCGATGCGCGCGCCCATCTCTTGGAGAGTGTCGATCAAGCCCGTGCGATGCGGGTTCATGCCGATACCCTCGAGACTCAAGCGCGAGCCAGGCAACATCGCCGCGGCGACAAGCGGGAAGGCGGCTGAAGAGGGATCGCCCGGCACGCGCAGCGACTGCCCCATGAGCTCTGGTTGTCCCTGGAGAGTAATGACGCGGCCCTCGTTGCCTTGGACGATGTTGATATTGGCCCCGAAGGTACGCAACATGCGTTCGGTGTGGTCACGCGTCGGCGTCGGCTCGATCACGCTCGTCGCTCCGGGTGCGTTCAGGCCCGCGAATAGGACTGCCGACTTAACCTGGGCGGAGGCGACGGGAAGTTTATAGGAGATCGGCGCGGCTTCGCCCGAGCCCACCACGGTCAGCGGCAGGCGGCACCCCTCGCGCGCGAGAAGCTGGGCGCCCATTTCCCGCAAAGGCGCGGCAACGCGCGCCATGGGCCGGCTGCGGAGGCTGGCATCGCCGGTCAGGATGGCGGTTAGAGAATGGCTGGCCAGGATGCCTAAAAGCAGCCGGGCGCCGGTCCCCGAATTACCCATGTCCAGCACCTGATCTGGTTCGATCAAGCCACCAATGCCACGGCCCCAAACGCGCCAGGTGCCGCTGGAGTCGCGCTCGACCTCCGCCCCCAGCGCTTGCATCGCGGCGGCGGTGCGCAGCACGTCCTCGCCTTCCAACAAGCCCTCTATGGTGCTTTGACCCGTGGCCAGCGCACCGATCATCAAGGCGCGATGCGATATGGACTTATCGCCCGGCACGCGCGCGCGGCCTTCGATGGCTTCGCTCGGATTGGCGGTCATGGGTCGCACGGTGGTTGGTCTTTCCAAATTCGGTTGTGGAGCGGCGTTCCTAACACACTCCCTCAAGCGTGAGCCAGTGTGGGTGCGTGAATTACCTTTTGACAGGGACCCTGGATCGTGGCAATTGCCTCGCCCGTTACCGCCCATGCCAGGATCGGAGGAGCGCCCGTGGCCAAACAAGACTGGGGAACAAAGAGGCTATGCCAGTCCTGTGCGACGAAATTCTACGATTTTGGCCGTACACCCATCGTGTGCCCTAAATGCACAACAACCTTCGATCCCGAAACTTTGTTGAAGGCGCGCCGTAGCCGCCCGAGTAGCGCAAGTAAAGCGGCCAAACCGCCCAAGCCGGCCCAGGTCCTCAAACCCGCTAAAGACGAAGACGAGGATACGGCGATTGGCGTCGATCTCGATGACGAGGATGTCGTGGATCTGGACGATACCGATGACGAAGACGATTCGGTGCTGGCGGATGCCTCCGATCTGGGTGGCGATGATGTCAAAGATGTCGTTGGCGCTAAAAAAAAGGGTGATGGCGACGACGATCGCTGACGGCTGCGCCGGCTGGGCTATTGGGCGTGGTCACCGTCGCAGCCGCGCGGTGGACGCTTGAACCCATATCGGCCGGCATGCCCAACGATTTTTCCCTTGCGCGGTCTGGGGGCGCTTCCTAACTTCCCGACGTCACGGCGTGCCGCGTCGCGCCAATCTGCCTGGGGCCGTAGCTCAGTTGGGAGAGCGCTACAATGGCATTGTAGAGGTCGTCGGTTCGATTCCGTCCGGCTCCACCAAGATCTTGACCGTAGTTTGGCACACTAAAGGCCCCAGCTCATGAGCTGGGGCCTTTAGTGTATTTGTACTTCAAGCGGCCCCAGATCCGCTTGGTAGAGCTTGTAGGGCATGCGCCGCACTCGCGAAACTTTCAATATATCATATATATATCAATATGTTAAAGAGATTTTGGTGAGAAGTGCAGGACATACCCGATCATTGCCCGGGTTGGGCCGGTATTCGCCAAGCAGTCAAAGGTATCGGCTTGGTCTTGATCGGCCTGCGCTAATTCTAATACCGCTAATACTCAATCGTCGGCGGTAGGTAAACCCAAGTTCAAGCCCTAGGCTGGGTATTTGCGAGCTAGAAATACTCATAAATCGGGTTGGCAACCAAACGCCGTCTTGGCTTCCTATTTGCCGACCTTGCGACTTCTAGCAACGGACCAAAACTAATGCATCGCGGTAACCATTTATTAAAGGTGAACCGTTAAATCAATTACTGGCGGTGATGTCATCGCCTATCATTTTGCTGGCTAAGTGAGGAAATTGAATATGGCTACCATCAAAAGAAAGCGGAAGTCGTCTAAGGCTAAGACCCCCGCTCAATTGGCCGTTGCCGTCAAGTCGGCTACCAAGGCCCTGAAGGCTACTGAGAAGAAGATCACGGCCGCGCGTCGTGCGGTTAAGAAGGCGATGGCTGCTAAGAAGGCCGCTGCCAAGAAGCTTTCCGCCATGAAGAAGGCGCTCGTCAAGGCCAAGGCCCGTGCGCTGAAGGCCAAGAAGCTTGCCGCGAAGAAGGCCGCTGCCGCGAAGAAGCGGACGGCGTCCAAGACCCGTCGCAGCACGACCAAGCGCCGTACCACGGCCAAGCGTCGCACCACGGCCAAGCGCCGCAAGGTTGCGAAGAAGCGCGCTGCGCCGAAGCGCAAGGTCGCGAAGAAGCGTAAGGTCGCGAAGAAGCGTGCCGCTCCGAAGCGCAAGGCCGCCCGTCGCCGCGTTGCCGCGGCGCGTCCGGTCAGCGCTTGGCGCAATGGCGCCGTGGCAAGCATGTAAGCCACTGTACCTAGACTTTGCAAAGAAGACGGGGGCCGTTAGCTCCCGTCTTTTTTGTGTCTGGGCTTTAAGTTCGGGAGGTTTGGTGCGTGCGAGGTGTTGCACCGTCCGGCGTGACACGGGTCCCGCCATGCTTGATCCTGGCGGCGGGGCACACCACATATCGGGGTAGCGGCGCCGCTTGGGCGGGCCGTGGGGCGTCTCGGTGCCGCTCTTACGGATCGAAAGGCCCCTGTTTTCAGCCCTTGCTCACCCTGAGGAGGACGCTGAGTTATGGCGCGACTGTCTCTATTCAACAGCCCACTTCTTTTGGGTTTCGAGCCTTTTGAAGAGGCCTTGGAGCGTATCACCAAGGCGTCGGCCGATGGCTATCCTCCCTATAACGTAATCCAGTTGAACCAGGATCACCTGCGCATCACCCTCGCGGTCGCGGGTTTTGGGCCTGACGATCTTGAGGTTCAGGTTCAAGATAACCAGCTAGTAGTTCGGGGCCACCAGAACGAAGACAAGTCAGCGGTTTATTTGCACCGCGGCATCGCGGCCCGCCAATTCCAGCGAAGCTTTGTTCTGGCTGACGGCATCGAAGTAACCGGCGCGTCGATGGATAATGGCTTGCTGCATCTGGACTTAGAGCGGCCGGTCAATGTGCCGCGGGTGCGTAAGATCGACATCGTTGCCGACAATAAAACCTCGTCCCTTGCGCGGAAGGGAGCGGGTGGAAATGGCCAACTTGCCCACGAGGGGAAAATTCCCGGAGGGACAGAGTCCGATGAATGAGATGGTTCGAATAGGCACACTCTCGCCGCAAGACCTAATGGCCTTGGGCTTGGAGCAGATCGCCTACATAAAGCCCGTAGAAATTGAGGGTGATGCCGTATTCGCGGTCCACGCGGCTGACGGTACGCAGATTGCGATCATGAAGAGCCGTGATTCGGCGGAAGTGGCCATTCGGCACCATGATCTGGAAGCTATGAGCGTCCACTGATAAGGACCGCCGGGCGCGTCTCGAAAGTTTCGCCCGCGCGGCGGGATCGCGCGATTTAGGCCGCGTGGCTGGTTGCCGATTCGCTGATCAAGGCATGGATCGCTTCGGCACTATCTGCGCCACGCAATTTCTCACAAATAGCGCTGTCGCGGAGCAGGCGCGAGACACGGGCCAAAGCTTTCAGATGATCTGCGCCCGCCGTTTCCGGGGCCAGCAGCACACAAATAAGATCGACCGGCTGCTCGTCGATAGCGTCGAAGTCGATCGGCGTTTCCAGCCGCGCGAATAAGGCGTAGAGGCGATCCAGTTCGGCCAGCTTACCGTGGGGAATCGCGATGCCGTGGCCAACGCCCGTGGTTCCCAAGCGCTCGCGCTCGACGAGTACATCGAAGATCGTGCGCTCGGGTTGCCCCGTCAGCCGCGCGGCGCGCTTAGCCAGTTCCTGAAGGGCCTGCTTTTTGCTCGACACCTTCAAGTTCGCGACAATGCACTGAGAGTTCAAAAGTTCGACAACGTCCATGGCAATCTCGTGAAAAGCTGAGTTAGTTAGCCGCGGTTTCCGCGGGGGTCGACCCAACCGATGTGCCCATCGGCGCGCCGATAAATCATATTTAAACCGCTGTGCGAAGAATTGCGGAACATCAGCGCGGGGACGTCAGCCAGATCCATCCTCATCACCGCCTGCTCGACCGTCAGGCTGGGTATCTCGGTCGTCATTTCCGCAATCACAGCCGGTTTCCCTTCGGAATCGTTGTTCTCCAATTCCTCGCCGCCGGGATCCGCGAGCACATACTGCTGTGCCGTCAGAATTTCGGCCTCCGCCGCGGAGTCGCTACGATGGTCACGCAGCCGCCGTTTATGACGGCGTAACCGTTTCGCCAGATGCTCGGCCGCGTTGTCGAAGGCCGGGTAGGGTTCCTCCGCTTCGCCCTGCGCCCGTAACTGTATTCCCCGGCCTACGTGCGCGGTCACCTGGGCCCGAAAACGATGGCCCTCCTTGGTCAGGGTGACTCCGACCTCGATGGCATCACCGAAGTACTTGTCCAAGATACGCGACAGGCTGTCCCCGACGTGGGTGCGCAAGGCGTCCCCAACGTCGAGCTGCTTTCCCTTGACGGATAGCTGCATTCTATAACTTTTCCGACAATTCCGACAGGCAGACCCGGCGTTTTAACCGCCCCGGCGTCTCAACCGCCAGGTATGGACCCGGGTGGTCGGCGGCGGCGCCACCATATGAGCGAGCTATGGGCGAGTCAAGCATACCTCGGGCCATGATTTACTCGGGTTCCAGCGCCAAAATATGCTCTCATAGCGTCCCGCTAGGGTCGATTTTTCGAGGCAAATGTGGGTTTGGCCATGGAGTCGCGCCGGTTTTCAGGCGGGCAGGGCCTTTTCACGCCGGCGCTGTACCGAGGATGGAATTCTCATGCCCTCGCGGTACTTGGCGACGGTGCGCCGCGCAATATCGATGCCTTCGAGCTGAAGCCGCTCCACGATCGAATCGTCCGAGAGGACGGTGTTTTTGGTTTCTGCGTCGATCAAGGCCTTGATCCGATGGCGTACGGATTCGGCGGAATGGGTTTTCCCGTCGTGCCCGGGGATGGCGGGGGTAAAGAAGTACTTTAACTCGAAAATGCCACGGTGGGTGGCGATATACTTGTTGGAGGTAACGCGGCTCACGGTCGATTCGTGCATTTCAATGGCTTCGGCGATATCGCGCAATATCAAGGGGCGCAAATGTTGCACGCCTTTACGGAAAAAGGCGTCTTGCCGGCGCACCACTTCGCTCGCGACTTTTAGAATCGTTGTCGCCCGCTGGTGCAGCGCGCGCACCAGCCAGTTGGCCGATTGATACTGCTCACTGAGATATTCGCGTTCGTCTTTAGTGCGTACGCGCGAGGAAACCATGGCGTGGTAATGTGTATTGACGAGAACCCTGGGCAGGGTCTCGCTGTTTAGCTCGATAATCCAATTGCCATCCGGGCCGGGCCGCATCAAAACGTCGGGCACCACCGGCTCCGCCGGCTCGAAATCGAAAGCTTGAGCGGGCTTTGGGTTCAAGGCACGGATTTCGGCGATCATCTCCGCTAAGTCCTCGTCGTCCACGCCGCAAACCTTGCCCAATGCCGCGAGATCGCGCCGGGCAATGAGATCTAGGTTTTCCAGCATAGCCGCCATCGCAGGGTCTAGACGGTTGCGATCGGCCAGTTGGAGGGCCAAACACTCGCCTAAAGAGCGAGCGAAGATTCCGGTCGGGTCGAACCTTTGAAGCTTTTTAAGGACCGCCTCCACCGCCGCGGATTCGCAGCCAAGCGATTCGGCGAGTTCATTGATATTGCCCCGCAAGTACCCCGAATCGTCCAGCATCTCGATCAGGTGAACCCCGATCAGCCTTTCGGCCGGATCCCGCAGGTCCAGGTTCAATTGATCGAGCAAGTGCTGGCGCAACGTCGCGGGTTCGGACGGGCGCTGCTCCACAGACGGATCCTCGCCGTCCCAGCTACCGGACCCGCCACTTTGTGAGAAAGCGCTTTGCGAAGCAGTCCAATCTTCGGCTGGGCCATTGTCGTAGACGTTCTCGAAATCGGCGTCGAGCGGCGCATCCTGCTCGCCTTGCATTGTCTCGGTGCCAGTTAGGGTCGCGGTGTCGGGCGCCTCGCCGGTCTCTCGTTTCGCGGCGCCTTCAAGCTCGGGGCCGGATCCCTCAGTACCGGGCGTGCCGCTTTCGTCGCGCTCGTCGTGCTCGAGCAGCGGGTTACGCTCGAGTTCCTGTTCTATGTAGCTGGCAAGTTCGATGTTGGAGAGTTGCAGCAGCTTGATCGCCTGCTGCAACTGCGGCGTCATCACAAGAGATTGGGTCTGGCGCAGATCCAGACGTTGCGACACCGCCATAGCCCTGAATCCTAAAGGCTAAATCTTTCACCCAAGTAAACGCGGCGGACGTCTTCGTGGGCGACAATCTCTGCGGGCTCGCCCTCCATGAGGACGATGCCGTCGTGAATGATGTAGGCGCGGTCGACCACGTCGAGGGTTTCGCGCACGTTGTGATCGGTTATCAAGACGCCCAAACCACGGTCTTTGAGATGCGAAACAAGGTCGCGGATGTCGTTGACGGCGATCGGGTCGATGCCGGCCAGGGGTTCGTCGAGCAGGATGAAGTTCGGTTGCGAGGCTAATGCCCGGGCGATCTCGACACGCCGGCGTTCCCCGCCCGACAGGGCAAGTGAGGGCGTACGCCGCAAATGAGTGATCGAGAATTCGGCCAGCAGGTCGTCCAGCACGGCCTCCCGTCGCTCGCGCACGGGCTCGATCACCTCGAGGACGCCACGGATATTCTGCTCCACGGTCAAGCCACGGAAGATACTGGCCTCCTGCGGCAGATAGCCGATTCCAAGACGGGCTCGCCGGTACATCGGCATATCTGTGATGTCATGCCCGTCTAGCGTGATCCAGCCGTATTCCGGCGCGAGCAGGCCGGTGATGATGTAAAAGCAGGTCGTTTTCCCGGCGCCGTTGGGCCCAAGGAGGCCCACCGCCTCGCCACGTTGCACATTCAAATTAACGCCGCGCAAGACCGGCCGCTTCTTGAAGCTCTTGCCAATATTGACCGCTGTGAGGCCATCGTTCTCCGCGACCAGGCGCGGTGATGCCTGACCTGGCTCCGAGCGAGAGGCCGATGCCGGAGGGGCGCCGCGAAGTTTTTCTACTTTCCGGCTCATCGGCCGCCACCGTCGAGCGAGAATTTTCGGCCGCGCCGGTTCACGAGTCGCCTCCCGGCCCAGGTTTGCGCTTCGGCACCAGCAGGCCGCGCACCTTGCCGCCCTTTGTGCTGCCCGGCGGACCCGCCAATATACGGCTGATCCCGGTCTTCAGATTCACTTCCGCATACTCGCCGTTCAACTGATTGTCCTCTCTTGTAATCTTTACTGCACCGTCGAGCGTGGCTAACTCGCGCGCGACATAATACATGCCGTGGTCGCCCTGAGCATATTCCTGAGGCGTGATGATACGGACGTTGCCGAAGGCCTCAATGCGTTTCAGTTCGAGGCTGTCGTCCGCGCCGGGTTCGAAATAGGCGGTCAATACATCGGCCTTGATGCGCTTGTCCTCGCGCACGGCCTCCGCGTTCCCACGGGCCACCGCCATCTGTTTCTTTTCCCAATACTCCAGGCTGTCGCGCGCGGTAATAGTGTCGTTTTCTCCGATTAGGCGCAAATCCTCGCCGACCAGGACCAAGACCCCGTTTATCACGTCATAGGCACCGCGGTCGCCGTAGACCGTCTCGGTGGGAGAGACAATACGGACGTTGCCCACGACATCGATCTTGTCGACTTCCGTTCCGTTCTCTTTGGCTTGACGGTAATGAGCCGTCATCTCATCGGCGTAAACCGAGATATTTCCGCGCACTGCCAGGGCGTTGCCGCGCGCGATATAGACTTGTTGGTCGCGGCGCCACTCGATCCCGTCGTCGGCGTTGATTTCGAGCGGTGAGTCGCCGCTTTGCAGCCCTTGCAGCGCCTGAGCGGCGCCCGGGGCAGCGGATCCAAACCACAATACGGCTGCAAGCACGGCCGCGCCGAGGCTGGACCAACGCGGCCGCAATAGGTGCGGTAGTGACCTTCCGCTCACCGCAGCGACTCCTTGCCTGCGGGGAGGAGGGTCAGATGACTGCGGCCCGTGAAGAGGATGCGTTGGCCGCGATCCAAGACCCGAAACCCTTCAGCTTGGATAGAACCCGCGGCGCCCTGCCCTTCGACGGGCTCGTCGCCCTCGGCGGTAGAATTGGCCAAATCGATTCGCGCTGCGCTGGTTTGCATCTCGAAACCTTCGTCGTGAAACAGGCTCACGTCACCGAACAGATACAACAGCCGGGCTTCGCGATCGAATTCGCCGGCACGGGCCGTCAGGGCCAACCAGGTTCCGTCGGCCATGGACACGTCCGCCTTTGGAAGCTCCAGCTCAATCAGATTCTCACTGTCGCGCGACTGCGTGGCGACGTCGGCGGTAAGGGAATACGGCCGGTCCTTCTCATCGATGCCATCGAAGCGCGCATTCAACATGCTCAGGTTTTCTAGATGATCGGGCCCCAGCTTCGCCGCGCCAAGACGGAACTTCTCTTTCTCGCCCGTTAGTTGCGGCCACGCCACAATCAGCAGGATCAGGGCTGCCGCCATGGCCGGAAGCAGCATCTTCATCGTGCCGACGAACATACTGTAGCGGTCGCGCAGAGACAGACGCGGCGGCGCCCGCCGCGTCGAGTTGGCGGCGGACGTCTTTGCATCTTGCGGCAGATCGGCGGAGCTTGCTGTCTGTGCCATGTCTAAGAGCCTGTGATCATTGCTCTTTCCACTAAGCGACGCCGGCCCTGAGACAGTCGTGAATGTGCAGAATACCAATTGGCCTCTCGTCCTCGACCACGAACAGGCTGGTTACCGGCCGTTCGTTGCGCACGCCATTCATTATGCCCAAGGCTTCGGCCGCGAAGGCTTGCGGGCGGACTGTGCGCGGCTTGGCGGTCATGACCTCTCCGGCCGTCATATCGAGCAGGCCTGTTGCCATGTGGCGGCGCAGGTCACCGTCCGTGATGATGCCGGCCAAGACGCCGCCGATTCCCGTCACCCCGACACATCCGAAGCGGCGCTCCGTCATGATCAGTATCGCCTCCGCCATGACCGTTTCGGGCCCGCACAGGGGCAATTCCGGCGTCCGGTGCATGATATCGGCGACACGCAACAGCGTACGGCCGAGCGCGCCGCCCGGGTGCAGGACCTGAAAGTCCTGTGAGGTAAACCCCTTGCGCTCCAGCAACGCGATGGCGATGGCGTCACCCAGGGCCAGCATCATCGTTGTCGAGGTGGTTGGCGCCAGGCCCATAGGGCAGGCCTCCGGGGCGTCGGGCAGGACCAGCGCCACATTGGCGGCCTCGGTCAGGATGCTGTCGCGCCGCCGGGTTATCGCGATCAAGGGAATCGCGAAGCGGCGGCAGTAAGCGATGATATCGCTGAGTTCCGTGGTGCCGCCGGAATTCGACAATGCGACGACCGCGTCGCCCGGCGCGATCATGCCGAGATCGCCATGGCTGGCCTCGCCCGGATGGACAAACTGCGCCGGGGTGCCCGTCGATGCCAAGGTCGAAGCCAGCTTGCGGGCGATGTGCCCTGACTTACCCATTCCGGTTACGGTGATTCGCCCGGTGACGGCGGCAAGTACACCGACCGCTTGCCCGAAACTGCCATCGAGTGAGCGAGCCAGGGAGTCGAGCGCCTCCGCCTCTTGGCCAATGACACGGCGTCCTGCCTCCAAGTCCCGCTTGGTGGCGCTGGGCGCGCTGTCATGGCCTGGAAGTCGATTCGTGGCGGTCATCGTCAACTATTCCCTGGATCAATTATCCGCTGGCGCATCGTCGTGATGCCGGTCGTCACACAAAGAGGCAAACCGGCCCGGCCCCTCTCCAAGCCTTATAACCGAACTGTCGTAAGAAGGCACATGTCTTGCATAACTAATGATTCGCAAGAGGTACGGCGAGTATCCCCGGGGAGCCGGAGCGCCTCTTCACGCTGGGCGCTCAATTGCCGCGCGACGTCAATGATGGGCGAAGATGTCGATTTCGGCCCAGCCGCGCAGGTCGAGCGCGGCGCGCGCCGGCAGGAATCCAAAGCACGCGGCCGCCAAATCGTCACGGCCCTCGCGCGCCAACATGGTGTCCAGCGCCTCGCGTAACCGATGCAGGTGCAAAACGTCGCTTGCCGCGTACCGCTGCTGTTCGTCGCTCAGCTTGTCGGCGCCCCAATCCGAAGACTGCATCTGCTTGGAGATATCGACGCCCAAGAGGTCGCGACACAAATCTTTCAAGCCGTGCTTGTCGGTAAAGGTTCGTACCAGGCGCGAGGCGATCTTCGTGCAGTACACCGGGCCGCCAGTCACGCCCAGATTGCGCTGGATCACGGCCAGGTCAAAGCGGGCGAAATGGTATAGCTTCAGTACTTTTTGGTCGGTCAGCAACGCCTTCAGATTGGGCGCGTTGTAATTGCCGCCGCGAAATTGCACCAGGTGGCACTCTCCGTCCCCGGCCGAGAGCTGAATTAGGCACAACCGGTCTCGCGCCAGCTGTAAGCCCATGGTTTCCGTGTCGATCGCAACCGAGTCACCGAAGCTGAGGCCGGCCGGCAGGTCGTTTTGGTGGAGATGCAATTTCACGAGCTAATCTCATCGCTTTGATGGCGCAGGGGGCGTGTCGCGAAGCCTGCGCCGGACCGCTGCGGCATTCTCGCCAGGCCCCGGATTCTGTCAAGAGCTACCGGGGGTTTCCGGGTGCGCGCTAATTGCTTCTGTCACGAAGGGCGCCGGATTAGTATACAAGGACAGCGTTGGCGCGGAGGTCTGCGCAGCAAGAGCAGGGGGCAGCCATGGCAAGAGGCTTGATCACGGTCTTTGGCGGATCGGGGTTTCTGGGCCGCCATCTGGTTCGGCGTTTGGCCAAGCAAGGTTGGACGGTCCGGGTCGCGGTGCGCCGACCATCTTCCGCGATTTTTCTAAAACCCATGGGCGACGTGGGCCAGATCACGCCCATACGCGCCCCGATCCAAGATGCCGCCGCGGTCCGCGCCGCAACCGCTGGCGCGCGCGCCGTGGTCAATTTGGTCGGCATCCTCTATGAGAAAGGCGATCGCGACTTTGCGGCGATCCATGTCGGGGGCGCGCAAAACGTCGCGCTCGCCGCGGCCGAGGCGGGCGCCGAGCGGCTTGTCCATATCTCGGCCATCGGCGCAAATTTGCATGGGGAGGCGGACTACGCCCGATCGAAAGGCGCTGGCGAGGCGGCGGTCAAGACCGCCTTTCCTGCGGCGACGATTTTGCGCCCCAGCGTGGTTTTCGGACCGGAAGACGATTTTTTCAACCGCTTCGCGGCAATGGCCTGCGTATCGCCGGTCTTGCCGTTAATTGGCGGCGGGACGACCAAGTTCCAGCCGGTCTATGTCGGTGACGTGGCCGACGCCATCGCCGCTTGCCTGATCGACCCCGCGACCCAGGGCAAGATCTACGAGCTAGGCGGGCCGCACGTCTATACTTTCAAGGACCTGATGGTGCTCGTGCTGGCCCAGATCGGGCGCAAGCGCCTTTTGGCGCCCTTACCGTTCGCGCTCGCCGATTTACAGGCCGCCTTCCTGGAAAAACTCCCGGTACCGCCGCTCACACGCGATCAAGTCAAGCTTTTGCGCCATGACAACCTGGTTTCGAAGGACGCCTTGACCCTAACGGATCTGAATATCGTGCCAACCGCACCGGATTCGATTCTGCCGATGTATCTGGACCGGTATCGAAAGGGTGGCCGTTTCAATCGGACGACCACACGATAGGCCGCCGGGCCGGCGCTTGGCGGGTCAGGCGGCCCAGACCAAAAGCACGACGCCCAGGACAATGCGGTACACCACGAAAGGCATGAAGCCCGCGTGACGCAGCCAGCGTAACATCAGCGCAATGGCAAGCAGCGCTGTCGCGAACGCGATGGCCACAGCGACTAGCGCTTCGTATTGCAAGGCCAGGTCACCCGTCTCGCGAAGGTCGAGGCCGGCCAGAGTCCCGGCGCCTAGAATCGTCGGAATAGATAGAAGCAGAGAAAAGCGCGCCGCCTCCGGCCGCTCGTATCCGAAAAACCGTGCGGCGGTCATGGTGATGCCAGAGCGGCTGGTCCCAGGAATCAGGGCCAGGACCTGCGACGCGCCGATGATGAGCGCTTGAAACACGGTGATGTGCTCAACCCGGCGCACGGTCATGCCCATACGGTCCGCGACCAGCAGAAGAACGCCGAAACCGATCGTGGTCCAGGCAACGATCGTCACGCTGTCGTGCAGGGTGCCGGTAATGAAGTCTTTGAACAGGAACCCCACGGCGACAACCGGCAGGGTCGCCAAGATAACCAAGAACGCCAAACGCGCGCCCGGCGTCCACTGGCCGACTAGGAGTTTGGCCACGCCCTGGGCCATAAACCAAAGGTCGCGCCAAAAATATACACAAACTGCCGCCAGGGTGCCGACATGGACCGCGATATCCATGATCAAACGCTCGCTGCCGGTCTGCTGAATGGCCTCCCACCCGGCGCGGTCGAAGAATTCCCACGCCAATACGAGGTGTCCCGACGAGCTAATCGGCAGGAACTCTGTAATGCCTTGCACGAGGGCGAGGATAAATATGTGCAGGAGAGGCAAGGCGATCTACCCAGGCGCTACCAGGCCGCGGTTAGCGGCTTATATCACTGTGGGGCTCGATTCGCACAAGCCTCGATTGTTCCGGCCGGAGCCCTCAAAATAGTCCCGCATCGGAACTAAATACTAAGCGCGGGCAAAGGTTCGATGCTTTTCAAAATTTAGCTGCTTCTAGTTAAGATTTTTAGGTCAATATTACTGTCTTATTAAACTCAAATCACGTGCGTCGCCTTGAATTCTGTGGTATATAGCCCCTTCAGTTAGGGGGCCCGATTAGTCGCTAAGCGCTGCCGCCCGGTTTTCGAGGACCGGACCGGAGCCTGAGCGGGCTTGCCGGTGCCAGAGACCGATGCTTCGCCGGCGCGCGAACCTCGGCACAGAGGAAAAGGCGGGCCTGTGGGCGGCAAGATGTTGAAGTTTGTTGAGTTGGGAGAAAGCCGGCCGGCGAAACGCTCGGGTGACGCTCGGCGGACAGATTTTGCCGAAATATATCGGGACTTCGATCCCGCCGCCGCCGCCGATCAGGCCGGGCGATGCTCACAGTGCGGTGTGCCTTTTTGTCAAATCCATTGCCCGCTGCACAACAACATCCCCGACTGGCTGATGCTGACGGCCGAGGGCCGGCTGGAAGAGGCCTACGAACTCGCGCAGTCGACCAACACCTTTCCTGAGATTTGCGGCCGGATCTGCCCGCAGGATCGCCTGTGCGAAGGCAACTGCGTGATTGAACAGGCCGGGCACGGCACGGTCACCATCGGGTCGATTGAGAATTACATCACCGATACGGCTTGGGAGCGGGGATGGGTCAAGCCGACCAGGCCGCGCCAGGAACGCCGGGAGTCGGTAGGTATCGTCGGGGCGGGCCCGGCCGGCCTGGCGGCTGCCGAAGCGCTTCGCCGCCGCGGATACCAGGCCCATGTCTACGATCGCCATGACCGGGTCGGTGGCTTGTTGGTCTACGGCATCCCGAACTTTAAGCTTGAGAAGCGGATCGTCGCCCGGCGCGCCGATCTTCTGAGCGAGTCCGGGGTCGTCTTCCATCTCAATTGCGAGATCGGCAGGGACATAACCCTGGCGGAACTGCGAGAGCACCACGACGCCGTCTTGATCGCCACAGGCGTCTACCGCGCGCGCGACATCAAGCTGCCGGGCGTCGGCTTGGACAACGTCATTCCGGCCCTCGACTTCTTAATTGCTTCCAACCGAAAGGGCCTTGGCGATACGGTCCCGCGCTTCGACGATGGCTCTCTCGACGCGGCCGGAAAGAATGTCGTGGTTATCGGCGGTGGCGACACGGCCATGGATTGCGTGCGCACGGCCGTGCGTCAGGGGGCCAAGGCGGTCAAGTGCTTGTACCGGCGCGACCGTGAGAACATGCCCGGGTCTCAGCGCGAAGTTAGCCATGCCGAAGAAGAAGGCGTCGAATTCGTGTGGCTGTCCGCGCCCGAGGCTTTCTTGGGCGACGGCGCGGTGCGCGCCGTGCGCGCGCAACGGGTTCACCTGGGCGTGCCCGACGCGACCGGCCGCCAGATGCCGCAGATTATTGAGGGATCGAGTTTCTCTCTTGACGCCGATCTGGCGATCAAGGCGCTCGGCTTCGACCCCGACGATCTGCAGGCCCAGTTCGCGGAGCCGAAACTCGGGGTCACGCGCTGGGGTACGATCGCGATCGATCACCGCGACATGAAGACCAGCCTGGACGGGGTCTTCGCCGCCGGCGATATCGTACGCGGCGCCTCGCTAGTGGTCTGGGCGATCCGCGATGGCCGCGATGCCGCCGAGCGTATCCACGACTACATTTCAGCCAAGCGGATAAGCGGCGCGGACGCGCGCGCGCCGGTCGCGGCGGAGTGACCTGCAATGAGGCGCGTAGCATGAGTTCGACCGAAAAACCGTCCGCCAAATCGTCCGCGGGACCCGAATCCGCCGCACAGTTTATCCAATCCTGGCAAGACAATGCCGCGCGCCTGGCGCGCGACGGCCTTTACGATCCGACCGAGGAGCACGAGTCTTGCGGCGTTGGCTTGGTCGCCGCGATCGATGGCAAACCGCGCCGCGCGGTGGTCGAGGCGGGTATCGCGGCCTTGAAGGCGGTCTGGCACCGCGGTGCGGTCGATGCCGACGGCAAGACCGGCGACGGCGCCGGCATCCACGTAGAGATCCCCCAGGACTTCTTTCGCGAACACGTCACGCGTACCGGGCACGCCCCGAACTCGGGGCGGATCGCCGTCGGCATGATCTTTCTGCCGCGCACCGATTTCGCGGCGCAGGAGCGTTGCCGGGTTCTGGTCGAGCGTGAAATCCTGAACTACGGCTACACCATTCACGGCTGGCGGCAGGTTCCGGTGGACACGCGCGTCACCGGCGAAAAGGCTGAAATCACCCGGCCCGAGATCGAACAGATCATGATCGCGAATAGCCGGGATACCGCCGCTCGCGAATTCGAGGTTGACCTTTACATCATCCGGCGCCGGATCGAGCGGGCGGCGGAGACGGAATCGATCAAGGACTTCTATATCTGCTCGCTGTCCTGCCGCTCGATCATCTACAAGGGCATGTTCCTGGCAGAGCAGCTCGACGTCTTTTATCCCGATCTGCGCGATCCCCGTTTCGAATCCTCCTTCGCGATCTTCCATCAGCGTTATTCGACCAATACCTTCCCGACCTGGCGCCTGGCGCAACCCTTCCGCGTCCTCGCCCACAACGGCGAAATCAATACTCTGAAAGGCAACGCGAATTGGATGCGGGCCCACGAGTGCCGCCTGGCCGCGCCCGCCTTCGGCGATCACATTGCGGACCTCAAGCCCATCGTACAGCCGGGGGGCTCGGATTCGGCGACGTTGGATGCGGTGTTCGAGCTCTTGATACGTGCCGGCCGCGATCTGCCCTTGGCTAAGTCCATGTTGATCCCAGAGGCCTGGCGCGACGACAGTCCCATGCCGGAGGCTCACAAGCGTCTCTATAGCTACTGCAATGCCGTGATGGAACCCTGGGACGGGCCGGCGGCGGTGTGCGCCTATGGCGGCCGCTGGGTGATCGCGGGCATGGATCGCAATGGCCTGCGCCCGCTGCGCTATTCCGTTACCGACGATGGGCTGCTGTTCGCGGGGTCGGAAACCGGCATGGTTCGCCTGGAAGAAACAAGGATCGTCGAGAAGGGCCGCCTGGGGCCGGGCCAGATGATCGCGGTCGACTTGCAGGACGGTAAGTTATTTCACGATGCCGAGATCAAGGACCTTATGGCGGCGCAAAGGCCCTACGGCGCCTGGACCGCACACATCAAGCGCATCGACGATCTGATTCGCCCCGACCACGGCGAACCCGGCACCCTCGATCGTGACGAACTGCGGCGCGGGCAATTGACCGCTGGGCTGACCATGGAAGACATGGAATTGATCCTGCATCCCATGGTCGAGGACGCCAAGGAAGCCACCGGTTCCATGGGCGACGACACGCCGCTGGCCGTGCTGTCGGAATTCAACCGCGGTCTGCACCACTTCTTCCGCCAGAACTTCAGCCAGGTGACCAATCCGCCTATCGATTCCTTACGCGAGCGCCGGGTCATGACGCTCAAAACCCGGCTCGGAAATCTGGGCAATATTCTGGACGAAGACGAAACCCAGTGCCGCTTGCTACAGCTCGACTCGCCGGTCTTATCCAACGCGGAGTTTGAAGCCATGCGCACCTATATGGGTGCGACTGCCTTCAGTATCGACTGCACCTTTGAGGTCAGCGGCGCCGAAGCCGCGTTGAAAGAGGCGCTAGAGCGCATCCGCCGCGAGGCCGAGGACGCGGTACGCGGCGGTTGCGAGCACATTATTCTAAGCGATGAGAATGTCGGGACCGAACGGGCGCCGATCCCTATGATTCTGGCGACCGGCGCCGCGCATTCGCATCTCATGCACCAGAACCTGCGCACCTTCACCTCCATCAACGTGCGCGCGGGCGACTGCTTGGACGTCCACAATTTCGCGGTTTTGATCGGCGTCGGCGCCACCACCGTCAACGCCTATATGGCGCAAGAGTCGATCGCGGATCGGCATCGTCGTGGCCTGTTCGGCGACTTGAGTCTGGAGGCCTGTGTGCGGCGTTACAAGACGGCGGTCGACGACGGGCTGCTGAAGATCATGTCCAAGATGGGCATATCGGTTCTGTCTTCTTATCGTGGCGGCTACAATTTCGAAGCGGTCGGTCTGTCGCGCACTTTGGTCGACGAGTATTTTCCGAGCATGCCCAGCCGCCTTTCGGGCATCGGTCTGACCGGCATTCAGCAAAACGTTTCGGAGCGGCATCAGGCGGCCTGGTCAGGCGATACCATTGCGCTGCCGGTCGGCGGCTTCTACCGGTACCGGCGCGGCGGCGAGACGCACGCCTGGGAAGGCGGCGTCATCCACACGCTTCAGGCCGCGGTCGCGACCGACTCCTACTCAACCTATAAGAAATACAGTGCCGATGTGGCCAAGTTGCCGCCGGTCACACTACGCGATCTCTTGGATTTCAAGCACGACGATGTCGCATCGATCTCAATCGAGGAGGTCGAGTCCATCACCTCCCTGCGCAAGCGCTTTGTCACGCCCGGCATGTCCCTGGGCGCCTTGGGGCCGGAGGCGCATGGCGCCTTGAACATCGCCATGAACCGGATTGGCGCCAAGTCGGATTCGGGCGAGGGTGGCGAAGACCCGGCGCGCTTCGTGCCGCGTGCCAATGGCGACAACGAGAATTCCGCGATCAAGCAAATCGCCTCCGGGCGCTTCGGCGTTACGGCAGAATACCTGAACAATTGCCGCGAGATCGAGATCAAGGTCGCGCAGGGCGCCAAGCCTGGCGAGGGTGGGCAGCTACCCGCTTTCAAGGTGACGGAAATGATCGCTAAGCTGCGCCATTCGACGCCCGGTGTGATGCTGATCTCGCCGCCGCCGCATCACGATATCTATTCGATCGAAGATCTGGCACAGCTCATCTATGATCTGAAGCAGATCAATCCCGACGCCCGCGTGTGCGTGAAACTGGTCGCTCGCTCGGGTATCGGCACCATCGCGGCCGGCGTGGCCAAGGCCAAGGCAGATGTGATTCTAATCTCCGGCCATGCCGGCGGCACGGGCGCCAGTCCGCAAACCTCGATCAAGTTCGCGGGCGTTCCCTGGGAGATGGGCCTGTCCGAAGTGCATCAGGTTCTCACCCTCAACCGCCTGCGCCAGAACGTCATCTTACGCACCGACGGCGGCATCAAGACAGGGCGCGACGTGGTGATCGCGGCCTTGCTCGGCGCCGAGGAGTTCGGTGTCGGCACCGCGTCCTTGGTGGCCATGGGCTGCATCATGGTCCGTCAATGCCATTCCAACACCTGCCCCGTGGGCGTGTGCACCCAGAACGAGGCCTTGCGGCAGAAATTCACCGGTACACCGGAAAAAGTCGTCAACCTGTTCAGCTTCATCGCCGAAGAGGTGCGCGAGATTCTGGCCTCGCTCGGCGCCCGCTCGCTCGATGAGGTGATTGGGCGCACCGATCTGCTGGTCCAGGTTAGCCGCGGCGCGGCGCACCTCGACGACTTGGATCTCAATCCCCTGCTGACCAAGGCCGAGGCCTCGGATCAACCGGTCCATTGTACGCTCAAGGGCCGCAACGAGGTTCCGGAAACGCTGGATGCCCAGATGATCGCGGATGCCAAGCCGCTGTTCGACTTGGGCGAAAAGATGCAGCTTCAATACACGATCCGCAACACGCACCGGGCTATCGGGACCAAGCTGTCGTCCATGATCACGCGGCGCTTCGGCATGTTCGGGTTGAAGCCCGGGCACGTCACGGTACGCCTGCGCGGCTCCGCCGGGCAATCGCTCGGCGCCTTCGCCGTGCAAGGCGTCAAGCTGGAGGTCTTCGGCGACGCTAACGACTATGTCGGAAAAGGGTTGTCGGGCGGCACCATCGTGGTCCGGCCCCTCACCTCCAGCCCGCTGGCGACAAACGAGAACACGATTATCGGCAACACTGTGCTCTATGGCGCCACCGCTGGGCGTCTGTTCGCCGCCGGCCAGGCGGGCGAACGCTTCTGCGTGCGCAATTCCGATGCGGTCGCGGTGGTTGAGGGCTGCGGCTCCAACGGTTGTGAGTACATGACCGGCGGCACCGTCGTCATTCTGGGCTCGGTTGGGGATAACTTCGCGGCTGGAATGACCGGCGGCATGGCCTTCGTCTACGACCCCGACGAGAGCTTGCCGGAGCGAATCAATACCGACAACGTCCTCTATCAGCGAATCGAAACTGCCCATTGGGACGGCGTGGTGCGAGGTCTGATCCGCGAGCACGTACGCGAGACTCAATCACGCTATGCGGAGCGTATGCTGGTCGATTGGCGTAACGAGAAGGCGAATTTCTGGCAGGTCGTGCCTCGGGAGATGCTCGGGCGCCTGACGCATCCGGTGCGCACCGAAGAGGTTGGCGAAAAGCGGGCCTGAGGGCACGCCCCCCTCGTTGGGCGCAAGGCCGTGCCGCAAAAGCGACACTCCCAAGCAGGCCGCGGGCACGCTATAGTCGCGCGACATGCGAACGCTCTATCACCTGCCGCTCGATCCCGATTGTCGGCAAATCCGTATCCTCCTGGGTGAAAAGCGCCTGGAGTTCGTCCTCAAGACCGAACAGGTTTGGGAGCGGCGCGAGAGCTTCCTGGAACTGAACCCCGCCGGCGAGGTGCCGGTATTACTGGAAACCGATGGCACTTCCATCGCCGGGGCGCCGGTTATCGCCGAGTATCTGGATGAGGCTTATCCCGACCCGCCTCTGATCGGCGCCGACCCCTTGGACCGGGCCGAGGTGCGCCGCCTGGCCCAGTGGTTCGCGGTCAAGTTCGCGCACGAGGTCAGCCGCAATCTGGTCGAGGAGAAGATCAACAAGCGCTTTCTCAAGCTGGGTCAGCCCAATACTTCCGCGATCCGCGCCGGCCACGCCAACATTCACTACCATTTGGATTACCTGGCCTGGTTGAACGACCGGCGCCGTTGGCTGGCGGGGGAAAGCTATTCCCTTGCCGACGTCACGGCAGCAGCGCACCTCTCGGTCGTCGACTACCTTGGCGACGTGCCCTGGGACAAGCATCCGGGCGCCAAGGATTGGTACGCCCGGGTGAAGTCGCGCCCCTCCATGCGCGCCATCCTGGCCGACCACGTCGCCGGCGCGGCGCCGCCCGCCTACTACGCCGACTTGGATTTCTAGCTGGGCTAGGTAGGACCGGCGGAACATGCGCGACTTCGCTCTCGAAACCTATTTCTCAAAGTGGGAGTTTTCCGCGCGGTATCATATGACCGCCTCCGACCTGGAGAGCCTGTCTGTTGCCGATCTCCTAGCTATGGCGACGCCGCAGGACCGCGACGCCTTTGCGCAGCAGTGGCTAGGCTATACGGAGACCCATGGTCACCCCGAGCTGCGAGAGGAAATATCGAAAACCTACGATACGGTCGCGCCGAGTGACATCTTGTGCTTCGCGGGGGCCGAGGAGGGCGTCTACGCCGCCATGCGCGTATTGCTCGACAAAGATGACCACGCCATCGTGGTGGTGCCGAACTATCAAGCCGCGGAGACCTTGCCACTCGATATCTGCGCCGTCTCCGGAGTTCCCCTCGATGGCGCGGACAAGTGGTCCCTCGATATCGACCGGGTGCGGAAGGAAATCCGCCCGAACACCAAGCTGATCTCCATCAACTTCCCCAACAACCCGACCGGCGCCGTTCTCGAACGCGGCCGCTTCGATGCGCTTGTCGAGCTATGCCGCGCGCGCGGCATTTATCTTTTCAGTGACGAGGTTTACCGGCTGATAGAACGCGATCCGGCCATCAGACTGCCACAAGTGGCCGATGTTTATGAGCGCGGGCTGTCCCTCAACGTGATGTCCAAGGCTTATGGTTTGCCGGGCTTGCGTGTCGGTTGGATCGCGACCCAGGATGCCCAGATCCTGCAGAAGATGGAGCGGTATAAGCATTACCTCTCGATCTGTAATGCCGCGCCGAGCGAGCGGCTGGCGATCATCGCGCTAAGGGCGCGGGATGAGATACTTGGGCGGAACCGCGCTTTGACGAGCCAGAACGCCGACAAGCTTGGCGCTTTCTTCAGCGAGTTCCCCGATCTCTTCGATTGGACCCGTCCCGATGGCGGATGTGTCGGGTTCCCGCGCTACAAGGGGCCGCAAAGCACGGACAGCTTCTGCGAGGATTTGGTCAGCAAAGCGGGCCTATTGCTCCTGCCGCCAAAAGTTTACCGGTCCGAGCTTCTAGAGACGCCCCAAGACCGCTTCCGAATCGGTTTCGGCAGAGCCGGAATCGACGAGGGCTTGGCGGCTTTCAGGGCCTATCTGAAATCCAACCAGGGCGCGTAGACGCGAGGCGCGACCGTCTCAAGCCTGTACCCTGCCGGCGGCAAACACTTGTGTCCATTGGAGGACACGGACAGATTTACGAAGACCGGTAGGCCAAAACGGATCGGTTTCGATAAGCGCTTTGACCGCTTCCGGACTTTCCGCTTCTACCAGCCAGAGGCCGCCTGCTGCGGCGCCGGTATCTGAGTCCTTCAAGGGTCCCGCAGCACGAATGCTGACGGCATTGCGCTCAAGGAATGCAAGGTGATCTCTCATAAGCTTGGCCCGCATTTCTGCATAGGTGTCGTCATCTTCGAACAGCACGGCATAGGTCATTGGCGTTGCCTCGGGTGTTGTTGATGCGGATGGCTTGGCAAGCTATATTAGCTTTTTTGCTACTTAAACTGGCAAATTTGCGCAAATATTAGGCAAAAATGCGGGATCAAAATTGGGATGATCTCAGGTTCGTTCTCGGTGCGGCGCGGACGGGGTCCTATGCGGGCGCCGCCCGGCGGCTGGGGGTGAACGAGAGCACCGTGACCCGCCGGATCGCGCAAGCGGAGCGGCGCTTGCGTGCCCGTCTGTTCGAACGGAATCTTGGAAGACTGACTCCTACCGAGGCCGGTGCCGAGTTGATCCGGCGGGTGGAGCGTATTGAGTTGGAGGTTCAGGGGGCGGAAGGGATCCTATCGGGGGCCGATGAGCGCGCCGCGGGCTCGGTTCGGGTGACGTCGGTGCCACTTCTCGTGAATCGCGTCTTGGTGCCCGCGTTGCCGCCGGTGCTGGCGCCGCATCCCCACCTTGGGATCGAATTGATCGCCGATCCGCGCGACCTTAGTCTGACAAAACGCGAAGCGGACATCGCCTTGCGGCTCGCGCGGCCGCAAAGGGAAGTTCGTGCCGTCGCCCGCCGGATCGGAACTCTGGACTACGCCGTATATGGCCCGCTAGAGCGGCGAGGCGAGCCGCTGCCATGGATTAGTTACGCCGACACAATGTCGGATCTGCCACAATCCCGCTGGATCGCGGAGCGAATTGCCCGTGACGAAGTCGCCGCGCCGCAACTCTTGGCCAACGATGCGGAAACGATTCTTCAGTGTGTAAAGGCGGGCGCCGGAAAGTCCTTGCTCCCGGTCGCGATCGGGGAGAGGGAGCCGGCCCTTGTTCGCCTCGAAAATTGTCCACCCGCCTTATCGAGGGAGTTATGGCTGATGGTGCATCCGGAAATGCGGGACCTCATTCGGATACGGGTTGTAATGGCTTGGCTGACGGCCACGGTAAAGCAAGTCCTAGAGCTAAGCCGGGGTTCTCCAGAGGGGAGCCTTGGCCCCTAAAAAAACACATGCGGGTAATGACCGTAGTCATTGCGCATCAATTCACGGCCTTCTCCAAATTGGCCAAATTGTTCTGTGCCGCTTGCGCGGCCGGCGAGTCTGGGGCGGTTTCGATGATTTGGCTCCAGTCGGCGCGCGCGCCTGCGGGGTCACCCGCCAAGCGGCGCAAGATTCCGCGCTCCAAAAGGCCGTCCGGGTTGCCGGGATCTAGCTTGAGGGCCCGGGAAAGATCGTCGCTGGCCAGGTCCGTCGCCTCCAAGGAGCGATAGGCGCTGGCGCGCAGGACCAGAATATCGGCCCGCGCGGGCAAAAGGTCGTTTGCCAAGTTGAGATCGTCAACCGCCTCCCAATATTGCGCCGTCGTGGCCCGCGCAATGCTGCGGTCAATTAGCAACTCCACGTCGTTCGGGGTCAGCTCCAGCGCCCGGCTAAGCGCCTGCTCTGCCCGCGTGCCCTCCCCGGCCAGCAGCCAGGCTTGACCCGCCTGGGCGAGCACCCTGGCGCGTGGACCGATAGCGGCGACCGCCATGGCGCCGGATAGGCGCTCCAGGCGCTGCGCCGCCTCGATGTGACGGCCAAGCCCGAACAGCGATATGGCGGCACAGTGCTGAGCCGACTCACCGCCGCCCTGCGCGGCCCAAATCTCAGCCTCGTCGAAGGCTCTCTGTGGGTCGGCCTGGGCCAGGGACATGCAGGCCGCGTAGCTCGACTGCGCCCCCGGGCCAGCAGTCTGACTGGCCGCGGGCAGGGGCAAGGCCGCGACGACGCTGGCCAAAAACACGGCGGCGAGGTGTTGTCGGGGCTCTAGCATGCCCCTAAAGTCGCCGCGCGCGGCCGCCTCCGCAAGTACCGACTGCGTTCTTTTTTAGGAGCACCATGACCGAACGCCGCTTGTTTTGCTTTGGACTTGGGTACAGCGCCTGCGCACTGGCGGCGTGTTTGAAAGCCGCAGGGTGGCGCATCGCGGGTACGACGCGGGACGCGGACAAGGCGGCGGCGCTGTGCGATCAGGGGATCGAGGCCTTCGTCTTCGACCGTGGCCTGCCGCTCGCCGATCCGGCGGCAGCCCTGCGCGGCGCGACTCACATCTTGAGCAGCGTGCCGCCCGAGGCGGAGGGAGACCCCGTCATCGACCACCATGCCGCCGACTTGTTGGCTTGCGATGGGATACAGTGGGTCGGATACCTCTCGACCACGGGGGTCTACGGCGACCGCATGGGCGCATGGGTCGACGAAGACTCGGTGCTGGAGCCAACCGGCGCGCGCGGCCATCGGCGGGTCGCGGCCGAGCGCGCTTGGCTAGAGTTGTATGCCCAAAACGGCCTGCCCGTGCATCTCTTTCGCCTCGCCGGCATCTACGGGCCCGGCCGAAACGCCCTAGCAAGTGTGCGGGCCGGCAAGGCCCGGCGCATCGACAAGCCCGGTCAGGTTTTCAGCCGTATTCACGTCGAGGACATTGCCAAGGTGCTCGAAGCCTCCCTCGCGCATCCCAACCCGGGCCGGGCCTACAATCTCTGCGACGACGATCCCACCCCGCCGGCCGAGGTGATCGCACATGCCTGCGACCTCTTGGGTGTGGCGCCGCCGCCCCTGGTGCCTTTCGAGCAAGCGGAGCTGTCGCCCATGGCGCGCAGCTTCTACCGCGACAACAAGCGGGTTTCGAACCGAAGGATTAAGATGGAGCTTGGGGTCGCGCTGGCCTACCCGGATTACAAAATGGGGTTGAAGGCGTTGCTTGCCGCCGAAACGCGCGGCTAACCCACTTGATCGCTTAAGGCCGCGACGGCGTTCGTGAGGCGCGCGAGGTCTTGGGGCTCGGAAAGTCGGTGACCGCCGCCCTTGACCAGCGTGACCTCGACATCGGCCGATTCCAACCTGTCCATCAGCTCGAGCGACAAGGCGTAAGGCACGTCCGGATCGACGGCCCCATGGATGAGGCGCACCGGACAGGCGATTGGGATCGGCTTGTCCATCAGCAGGTGGTCGCGCCCGTCTTCGATCAAGCGCAGGGTGATGGGATAGGGCCCCTCATCGTAGTCCGAGGGCTGGCGATAAACGCCGTCGCGTTGGATCGTGGCCCGGATCTCGGGCCCGAATGCGTTCCACATCAGTGTCTCGGTGAAATCGGGCGCGGCCGCGATGCCGACCAGGCCGGCCACACGTTCGGGCCGGGCAAGGGCGGCCAAGAGCATGATCCACCCGCCCATGGAGGACCCGACCAGAATTTGCGGCCCGTCGCTCAACTCATCGACCACGGCGACCGCGTCGTCCGCCCAGCGCCCTATGGTGCCCTCCTCGAACCGCCCGGACGAGGCGCCGTGGCCCAGATAATCGAAACGTACGAAGGCTTGGCCGCGCGTTCTGGCATAGGTTTCCAACGCCAGCGCCTTGCTGCCGGTCATGTCGGACATGAAGCCGCTGAGGAAGATGATACCGGGCAGCGTGACTTTCGTGCCACGGGTACGCCTTTCGTCGGCGCGCGTCCTATGATACGCGATGGTTGTGCCGTCGGCGCGTGCTAAAGTTCGGGCCGCTACGTCGTTCGCGGTTTTTTCGATTGCCATGGGTTCCAGGACACGATGACTAAGTCTGCCAAGACTAACACCGGCGCTAAAGTCGCGAAAGCGAATGGACCGGTTGTCCTCCAGGTCCTGCCGAGCCTAGTCACCGGCGGGGCCGAACGCGGCGCAATCGACATCGCGGCCGCGTTGGCCGCCGCGGGCGGCACGTCGCTCATCGCTTCCGAGGGCGGGCCGATGGAGCACGAACTGCGCCGCGCCAAGGCGACTCATATAACCTTGCCTTTGGCATCGAAGAATCCCATCACGATGTACCGCAATGTCGCGCGCTTGGTGGATGTCATCAAGGCTCACAATGTCGATATCGTTCATGCGCGCTCGCGCGCCCCGGCGTGGAGCGCCGCAGCCGCGGCCAAGCGCACCGGCGCCCATTTCATCACCACGTTTCACGGCGCCTACAACTTCAACAACGGGATCAAGCGGCGCTACAACGCGATCATGGTCTCGGGCGAAAGGGTCATCGCGAACTCGACCTTCATCGAGAGTCATATTAAAGAGAATTATAGCGTCGACCCGTCACGTGTTCGGGTCATCCACCGCGGCATCGATCTGGACCGTTACGACCCGGAAAAGGTAAGCGCCGAACGCGTGATCCAGCTCGCGACCCGTTGGCGGTTGCCCGACGGCGTGCCGATCGTCATGTTGCCCGGCCGCCTGACGCGCCTGAAGGGGCAGATTGACCTGATCGAAGCCCTGAACCGGCTGCGCGATCTCGATTTCTTGTGCGTTCTGGTGGGCTCCGACCAAGGCCGGACCGCCTATCGGGCGGAGCTTGAGCGCTTGGTCGCCAAGCACGATCTGGGCAGCCGCGTGTTTCTGCCCGGGCAATGCGATGACATGCCAGCCGCCTATATGCTGGCCGACGTGGTCGTTTGCGCCTCGACCGATCCCGAGGCCTTTGGCCGTGTGGTCAGCGAGGCCCAGTCCATGGGCTGCCCGGTTGTCGCCAGCAATCACGGCGGGGTGCCGGAACAAGTGTTGGACGGGCGCACGGCCTTTTTGTTCCCGCCGCGCGATCGAGAGGCCCTGGCGGGGGCCTTACGCAAGACGCTGGGTCTGACGGCGCCGGAACGTGAAATCCTCTCGCTCTCGGCGCGCACACACGCGCGGGCCAACTTCTCCAAGGACAAGATGTGCAAAGCAACCCTGGCGCTGTACCGGGAGGTGCTCCAAGCCGCCCCGCGCCTGGCGCCGTTTGCCGTGCCGGGCCAAGCCGCGGCCAGTAACCGCCCCGCCGGTTCTTGACAGGCTTTCTATTCCTCCTACAGTGCAGCCGCTCGAATTCAGGCGAAATAACTCGGAACCCAAGCGAACATGGTAGCCATCACGCTGCCCGACGGAAGCGTGCGGTCCTTCGACGGCGCGGTCAGCGGCGCCGAGGTCGCGGCTGCGATCGGCCCCCGCCTGGCCAAGGACGCCTTGGCGGTCAAGCTTGACGGATCGCTAAAAGATCTCGCCACCTTGATCGAAGCCGACGCGCGGCTGGAAATCGTCACGCGCGGCCATCCCGATGCGCTGGAGATCCTGCGCCACGATTGCGCGCACATCCTGGCCGAAGCGGTGCAGGAGCTTTATCCCAACACCCAGGTAACCTTCGGCCCGGCGACCGAAACCGGCTTCTACTATGATTTCGCGCGCGCGCAGCCCTTCACGACGGAGGATCTGGAGAGGATCGAGCAGCGCATGCGCGAGATCGTCGATCGCGACGAGACGATCGTGCGTGAGGTTTGGGATCGCGCCGCCGCCATCCGGCATTTCGACGAGGCCGGGGAGAAGTACAAAGCGGAACATATCGAAACCATGCCGCAAGACGCGGTCATCTCGATCTATCGGCAGGGCGACTGGTTGGACCTCTGCCTAGGCCCGCACTTACCCTCGACCGGGCGCCTGGGGCACGCGTTCAAGTTGCTTAAAGTCTCCGGCGCCTATTGGCGCGGCGATTCGCGCAACGAGCAATTACAGCGCATCACCGGAACCTGTTGGGAGACGGAAAAGCAACTTAAGGGCTACCTCCACATGCTGGAGGAGGCAGAAAGGCGGGATCACCGCCGCCTGGGCCGAGAGATGGGCCTGTTCCACCAGCAGGAGGAAGCGGCCGGATCGGTCTTCTGGCATCCCAAGGGCTGGACCCTATATCGCACGGTTGAGACCTATATGCGCGCCCGGCTGGACGCGGCGGGCTACCAAGAGGTCAAGACGCCGCAGCTAATCGACCGCGCGCTCTGGGAAGCTTCAGGGCATTGGGAAAAGTTCCGCGAGCATATGTTCACGGCCGAGGCGGACGAGAACAAGATCCTGGCGCTCAAGCCCATGAATTGCCCCGCCCATGTGCAGATCTTCCGCCAGGGCATCACCAGCTATCGCGATCTGCCGTTGCGTATGGCCGAGTTCGGCTGCTGCCATCGTAATGAGCCTTCGGGCGCCCTACATGGCTTGATGCGGGTGCGCGCCTTCACTCAGGACGATGCCCACATTTTTTGCACCGAAGATCAGATCAATAGCGAGACGGTTTCCTTCTGCGCGCTGCTGCAATCGATCTATCGCGATCTGGGCTTCGATCAGGTGGCGGTCAAGTTCTCCGACCGCCCGGCGACGCGCGCCGGCACGGACGAGACCTGGGATAAGGCCGAAGGCGCTTTGCGCGAGGCGGTTGAGGAGGCTAACCTCGAATATACGCTCAACCCTGGCGAAGGCGCCTTTTACGGGCCCAAGCTGGAATTCGTTCTGCGCGATGCGATTGGGCGGGAATGGCAGTGCGGGACCCTGCAAGTCGATTTCGTTTTGCCTGAGCGCCTGGATGCGAGCTATGTCGGCGAGGATGGCGAAAAGCACCGTCCGGTCATGCTGCACCGGGCGATCCTCGGTTCTTTCGAGCGCTTCCTCGCCATCTTGGTCGAGCAATTCGCGGGCCGGTTCCCGTTATGGCTGGCGCCGGTTCAGATCGTTGTGGCGACGATTACCTCCGACGCCGACGGCTATGCCGCGCAGGTTCGCGAGGCCTTCACGACGGCGGGCTTGCGTTGCGAGTCGGATCTGCGTAACGAAAAGATTAATTATAAAGTGCGAGAACACAGCTTGGCCAAGGTGCCCATCATCGCCGTTGTCGGGCGGCGCGAGGCCGAAGAAGGCACGGTCGCCTTGCGCCGCCTGGGCGGCAAGGCGCAGGAGTTTCTTGCACTCCACGAAGCAGTCACTAGAGTACAGGCAGAATCCGCCTCGCCCGCCGGCGCTTGACGCCCAAAGGCTCGTGCGAATGTTCCGGTGTTGTTTGACGCAGGAAAGCGCAAGGTGGAACACTTAACTGAGAGGGAGCATTACTCATAGCACGACCGCCATTTAATCTGACACCGTCCCGCGATGGGCCGCGTGCCAACGAACATATCAATGTCCCCGACGTTCGGCTCATTGACGAGACCGGAGAGAACGTCGGCGTTGTCAGCCGCGACGAGGCCATGCGCCGAGCCGCCGATGCCGGCCTTGACCTGGTGGAGATTTCACCGAACGCCGCCCCTCCTGTGTGCAAGATCCTCGATTTCGGGCGCTTCAAGTACGAAGACCAGAAGAAAAAGGCCGAGGCGCGCAAGAAACAGAAGGTCATCGACGTCAAAGAAATTAAAATGCGGCCGAATATCGACCAGCATGACTATGACGTGAAGATGCGTTCGATCCTGAGATTTCTGGAAGAAGGCGATAAGGTCAAGGTGACCTTGCGCTTCCGGGGCCGCGAAATGGCGCACCAGGACCTTGGCCTGAAGGTCCTAATGCGGGTCCGCGACCAGCTTGAGGAACTTACCAAGGTCGAGCAGTTTCCTAGGCTCGAGGGCCGGCAAATGGTCATGGTTCTAGCCCCCCGTTAGCACTGGGGCCCTCTACTGGGGTTGGATTGGCCGGCCAGGGGCCATACCTTGCAATGGTGTGGCCTGAAGGTTATAACCTGCGCCTTCTGACATGAGCGGTCCGGCTAAAAGGGCATGCCCAGCCGCTTTAAACACTGGTAAATCATATACATAAGGACCCGTGAAATGCCCAAGCTGAAGAGCAAGAGCGGCGCGCGCAAGCGCTTCCGCCTGACCGGTAGTGGCAAGGTGGTGATGAATTTTGCCAAGAAACGCCATATGCTTCGTCGGCGGTCGCAGAAAATGAAGCGTAAGGCGCGCGGGACCCAGATTATGGCCGCGCCCGACGCTAAGGTCGTCAAGCGCTATTTCCTTCCCTACGCTTAAGGAGATACGGACATGGCACGCGTAAAGCGCGGCGTGACCGCGCGCGCCCGGCACAAGAAAGTCGTCAAGCAAGCCAAGGGCTATGACGGCCGGAACAAGAACGTCTTTCGCACCGCCGTCGAGCGGGTCGAGAAAGGCTTGCAATACGCCTACCGCGACCGGCGGGTTCGTAAGCGGACCTTTCGCGGCCTGTGGATCCAGCGGATCAACGCGGGCGCGCGGGAGCACGGCCTGACCTATTCGCAGTTTATGAATGGGTTGAAGCGCGCCGGGGTCGAGGTCGACCGCAAGGTCCTTTCCGATCTGGCGGTGCGCGAACCCGCGGCTTTCAAGTCCCTGGCCGAGCAGGCGCAGAGCGCGCTGGCTGCGGCCGGGACCGCCTAAGCCCCATCCCAAGGCCGGCCTCTCAGGGTCGGCCATCCTCCGTTGGCATCGCCATGGAAGACCTGGATCACCTGCGCAGCAGCTTGATTACCGAGGTTGCCGCCGCGGGCGACCTCGACGCCCTTGAGGCCGTGCGCGTGCGTGCGCTGGGCAAGAAAGGGGCGGTGACCCAGCGTATGAAAACGCTAGGCGGCCTGGAGCCGGAGGCCCGCAAGACCGCCGGGCAAGCCCTCAACATTGTCAAGGACGCCCTGGCGAGCGCGATCGAATCGCGTAAGGCCGAGCTCGCCGATAAGGCATTGAGCGCGCGTCTGGAGCGCGAGACGGTCGACGTAACGCTGCCTGTGCGCCCGGCGCCTGTCGGGCACATTCACCCCATAAGTCAGACCTTGGAGGAATTGGTCGCGATTTTCGGTGAAATGGGCTTTTCGGTCGCGGAAGGCCCGGACATCGAGGACGATTTCCACAACTTCACCGCCCTTAACATCCCGGAGGAGCATCCGGCGCGCCAGGACCACGATACCTTCTACCTGCCCCCGATTGAGGAGGGCGCAGCACGTATGGTCCTGCGCACCCACACCTCCCCGGTCCAGATCCGAACCATGCAAAGCGTCGAGCCGCCGATCCGTATCATCGTGCCGGGGCGTACTTTCCGCGCCGATTCCGATGCCACCCATTCGCCCATGTTCCATCAGGTCGAGGGCCTGGTCATCGACGAGGCCACACACATGGGGCATCTGAAGGGAACCCTAATCGACTTCTGCCGCGCTTTCTTTGGGATCGACGATCTGCCGGTCCGCTTCCGGCCGAGTTACTTCCCCTTTACCGAGCCCAGCGCCGAAGTCGACATCGGATGCAGCCGCGAAGGCGGTCAGCTCAAGATCGGCCACTTCAAAGATTGGCTGGAAATCCTGGGTTGCGGCATGGTCCACCCCAAGGTGCTGGAGAATTGCGGCATCGATTCGACGCGTTATCAGGGCTTCGCCTTCGGCATGGGGATCGAGCGTATTGCCATGCTGAAATACGGCATGCCCGATTTGCGCCCCTTCTACGAATCCGACCTGCGCTGGCTGCGCCACTACGGCTTCCTGCCGCTCGAGGCGCCAAGCATGGTGCGCGGGCTATAGCGCCGGACGCGCGCGCCCTTCAGCGCTCTTCGCTTAAAAGCCGCGCCAGGCCCAGGAAAGCGGGCTCCGGATGCGTCACGATCCAGGTCGGGATCGCGGCGAGATAAGCCTGGAATCGTCCTTTCGCCTCGAAGCGCTGGCGGAACCGGGAGTTGGCGAAATAGTCTGCGATCCGGGGCACGATGCCGCCCGCGATATAGATACCGCCCTGAGCTCCCAAGGTGAGCGCCAGATCGCCCGCGACCGTGCCGAGCATGGCGCAGAACATATCCAGAGCCGCCTTGGATGCTTCGCATCCACCCGCTGTCGCGGCCTGCGTGATTTCCGCCGCGCTGCGTTGCGGCGGGGTTTCTTTTTTCAGGGCGGCGAGGGCTTCGTAGACGCGCACCAGACCATCGCCCGAGATCACGCATTCGGCCGAGACATGACCGAATTCCGCCCGCAACCTGGCGAGGAGCGCGGTCTCCTCGTTGTCGGCCGCCGGCAGGGTGGCGTGGCCACCTTCGCCTACGATCACGGCGGGTCCCCGGGGTGGCGGAAGGTAGGTTGCGATGCCAAGGCCCGTACCCGGTCCCAAGACCGCGGCGGGGCGGTCGGCGCGGGCGCTGCCACCGCCAACGCCGCGCAGCATTGGGGCCTTGAGACACGACAGGCCCCAGGCCACGGCTTCGAAGTCGTTCACAAGCAAGACGTGGCCAAGGCCGAATTCGCGTTCGATCTCCCGGGCGTCGATCCGCCAGGGACTGTTCGTCATCGCGACGGCGTTGCCCTCGAGCGGCCCGGCGCAAGCCATCGCCGCCGCGCGTGGCTGGTGTCCTGGCGGCAGGTTCTTGAGAAAGTCAGCTATTGCATCGAGGGGCGTGGCGTGCGCGGCGACGCTCAGGCTTGCCCTATCCGCGATATCCTGCCCCTGCGCTAGGGCGAAACGCGCGTTAGTGCCGCCGATGTCGCCTAGCAGTATGTAATCGCGGCTCATCGAACCAAGCTAAGGGTCACTTTGGTATAATCAGGCCGCGGCGGCACCGCAGGGGGCGGCTTCGAGAGCCCCCATGTAGGTATCGCGCCAATAGACCAGGTCATAGCGCTGGAGGTGCTTGAACATCGCGGCCCAGCGCTCACGTCTTTCTTCGATCGGCATAGTCAGAGCCTTGGCGAGAGTATCGCCGACACCTTCTATATCGTAAGGGTTGACGAGCAGCGCGCTCTCCAGCTCGCGCGCCGCGCCGGCAAACCGCGATAGCACTAAGACACCGGGATCCTCCGGGTCTTGCGCGGCCACGAATTCCTTCGCCACCAGATTCATGCCGTCGCGCAACGGCGTCACCAAGCCGACGTTGCTCGCCCTCAAGAATCCCATCAGCGTCTGCCGCTTGAAGCCCCGATTCAAGTAGCGCACCGGCGACCAGTCGAATTCGGCAAAGGTGCCGTTGATGTGACCGGCGATCGTTTCCACCTGGTGTCTTATCCTCTGATAATCGGCTAGGTCGCTGCGCGATGGCGGCGCGATCTGAAGCAAAGTGACGCGGCCCCTGAACGCCGGATAGTTGGAAAGCAGGTGCTGGTAGGATTCGAGGCGCTGGATCAGGCCCTTGGTGTAGTCCAAGCGGTCAACACCGGTGACCAGTTGGCGCTTCATGAGACTCTTCTTGAGCCGCTTGCTTTGCGCGCCTTTTTCGGCCCGGCGCGACAGCTCGGCGACTTCGGCGGTATCGATACTGATCGGAAAGGACTTCACGATCGGGGACATCCCAAAAGCCCTGATTCGTCCGCTGGGAAGGACCTCGCCGCCGGCTTCTTGCCGAATGTATTCGAGAAACGAATGTTTGTCGGCCTCGGTCTGGAATCCGATCAGGTCGTAGGTGCAGAGTTGCTTCACGAGCGACACATGATTCGGCAATGCCAGCAAGATTTCCATTGGCGGCCAGGGTACATGCAGGAAGAACCCCATCTTCTGCCGGCAGCCCGCCCGCCGAAGCGACTCCCCCAAGGGTATGAAATGGTAGTCGTGAATCCAAAGCACGTCGTTCCTCTGCAGCAAGGGCAGAAGACGGCCCGCGAACATCGCGTTGACGCGCAGGTAGCCGGCCATGTCGCGGCGGGTGAAGTCGGTCAAGTCGATCCGATTGTGGAACAGGGGCCAGAGTACCGAGTTCGCGAAGCCGGTGTAATACTCGTCGTGATCCTGTTGCGATAGATCCACTGTCGCATAGGATACCGGGCCGATCTCGACGATGCTGGCGTCGCCGGAATCGCTCGGCAACGTCTTGCCGCTCCAGCCGAACCAGACGCCGCCCCGGTCCCGCAATGCCCGCTGCATCGCGACCGCCAAACCGCCCTCGGCGCCGGTGCCACCGCCGGGGCGCATCGGCGCGACGCGGTTCGAGACCACAACCAAGCGACTCAAAAGGCTTCCTCCCAGGATCGCGACAGGCTCATGGCGCAGTGTATCATGCCGACCATCGAATAGGTTTGCGGGAAGTTACCCCACAACTCCCCGGTCGCTGGATCTATATCCTCGGACAGCAGACCCACCGAGTTGCGCGCCGCCAGTATATTTTCGAACAGCGCGCGCGCCTCGTCGCTTCGCCCGAGAGACGCGAGAGCCTCAATATACCAAAAGGTGCAGACATTGAATGCGTTCGTGGGCACTCCCAAATCGTCGGCATCCGCATAGCGAAACACGTACGTGCCGCGCAACAGCGCCTTCTCGATCTGCTCGACGGTCTTAATATAGCGCGAATCCTGTACCGGAATGAAACCCAATTGCGGTAGCAGCAGCAGCACGGCGTCGACCGCGGTCCCACCGAAAGTGGATACAAAGCTTTCCAATTCCGGATTCCAGGCCCGAACAAGTATAGCTCGCCTCATGGTATCGGCTTTGTCGGCCCAATACTTCGAGCGATCGGCCAGTTCGAGATGTTCGGCGATCTTGGCCAAGCGGTCGCAGGCGGCCCAGCACATGACGCTGGAATAGGTATGAACGGCTTCCTTGGCCCGAAATTCCCAAATCCCCGCATCCGGCTGATTCCAGCGCGCGGCCGCTTGCTCGCCCAGCCGCTCCAGCCGGTGAAAAAAGTTGATGTCGCCGGGGTGCTCCAGCCGGCGATCGAAGAAAGCCTGCGCGGAAGCCAGGATCACGGCGCCGTAGCCATCGTTTTGAACCTGCTTGTAGGCATCGTTGCCGACGCGCACCGGCCCCATGCCACGGTAACCGGCCAAAGTATCGACCTCGGTCTCGGTCAAGCGCTTGTCAAGCGCGATGCCGAAGACCGGTTGCAGATAGCCGTCTTGGGACGCGACCACGATGTTCGTTATGTAGCCGAGGTACTCCTCCATGGTACGCGTCGCGCCCAGGGCATTGAGGGCGTGCAAGACAAAATATGAATCGCGAAGCCAGCAAAAGCGGTAGTCCCAGTTGCGCCCGCTATTCGCGGCCTCGGGGATCGATGTCGTCGCGGCGGCCACGATCGCGCCGGTTTCCTCGAAACTGCAAAGCTTTAAGGTGATGGCGGCTCGAATCACGGCGTCCTGCCACTCGAAGGGGAGCGAAAGACTGCGCGACCAGCCCCGCCAATATTCGTCGGTCTTTTCCATGAACTCGCGGCTGGCTTCCGCGATCGGTCGGGTGAAGGTCTCGTCGGGGCCCAGGATCAGGGAAATGGGACGTTCCAGGACAAAGGGCGTCTCATCCAATATGTAGGTGACGGAACCGTTGGTCGTGATCCGCAAGGTCAGGTCCGGCATGACGTAGCGTATGTGGTTTGAGCCCCGTGTTGTCTCTGGCCGGCTTTGTCCATAGCCGAAGGTGGGCCGGTTGCGAATTCGGATTCGCGGCGTGCCGGCGAGCGGAATGATCTGCCGGACCAGCATTGCGGGGCGGAACATGCGCCCAAGGTCCCTGAAGCGTGGCGCGAAATCCGTAATCTGGACCCTGCCGCCATGCTTGTCCGTAAGGATAGTTTCGACAATCGCGGAGTTGTGACGATAGCGCTGCTGCGACTTCTCGAGATCGAAAAGCTCCACCTCGTAGAAGCCTTTGTCGCCGTCGCTATGGTTGTGCAAAAGAGAGCAGAAGCGTGGATCGCTGTCGAAACGCGGCAAGCAGCACCAGACGATCTTGCCATGCGCGTCCAGCAAGGCATTGAAACTGCCGTTGCCGAGGATCGAGAGATCGAGTGTGGTCAAGATGTTTGCTCCGTACCGACAGTTTCGAGCGAGTCCGCCAAGCTAGTCAGCCACCGTAAGACCTGGTCGACATCGTCGAGCCGGTAGCGCGCGGCGCTGTTTAGCGATTTTCCGACATGGATTGAGATGCCGTCCAGCGCGTTTATCGCCTCGAAGGCATCTTCATCGGTCACGTCGTCGCCCAGGAAAACGGGAACCCGCGCTCTAAACGGCGCCTCGGCCATGAAGGCGCGCACGGCCGAGCCCTTGTCGGCATGCCGCGGCTTGACCTCGATAACCATCTTCCCGTGTATCAATCGCAGGTCTTGGGTCGCGCCGACGAGGGACCCGATCGCTTCCTCGATGCGCGCGCCTTGTTCCGGGGCAAGGCGGTAGTGAAAGGCCAGGGCGCGCCCCTTGTCTTCCAAAAGCAAGCCCTCGTGCGCCGCAGCAAGCTTGGCGAGCGGCGCCCGCAGGTGGTCGAGCGCCCCGGCCTCGCCCAGTACAGTCAGGTGTTCCCGGGCATCGCGGTGTTCCAGGCCATGGAGGCCGGCCATGGGCAAGCGCAGCGGTGCGAAAAGGCGATCCAGGTTCTCGATCGTGCGGCCGCTGATCAACGCCACGGCGCCCCCCAGCCCTTGCAGCAAGCGCGCCAACAGCCCGCATACCGCGTCGCTTCGCGCCACGCCATCGGGGGTATCCGCCAAATGGAGAAGCGTGCCGTCCACGTCCGTAAGCAAGGCCCAGCGCGGGTCGGGGCGGAGCGCTGTGGCGGATATCGCGGCCGGGTGGTTCACGAGGCGGTCCAGATGTCCTGACGCGGGCGGAAGTTGGCGGTCGATCTCATACTGTTCCTATATTCGTGCGCCCGCCGCCTTTCAAAAGAATTAAGGGATACTTGCCGGGATTTGACCGGAATTTCGGCCCCGGGCCGCAGACGGACCCGGCAAAGCCGCTTGCCCCGTCCCCGCGTATCTGGGAAAAATCCGCCGCGCCCCGGGCCAAGCCCCGGAGCCTTCGTCCAAGAACAAACGATACATATGCTATGAAATTCACGCTGAACTGGCTGAAGGACCACCTGGAGACCCAGGCGAGCTTGGAGGAGGTCGTTGCCAAGCTCTCCATGATTGGGCTCGAGGTTGAGGGGGTCGAGGATCGGGCCAAGGACCTGGCGCCGTTCCGGGTCGCCTATGTCAAGGAAGCCCGGCCGCACCCCAATGCCGATCGCTTGCGGGTTTGCTTGGTCGATACCGGCGAGGAAGTCGTTCAGGTCGTCTGCGGCGCGCCCAACGCGCGCACCGGCATGAAGGGCATCTTCGCGCCCGCGGGCAGTTATATCCCCGGCACCGATATGGTGCTGAAACCGGGTGAGATTCGCGGTGAGAAGTCGAACGGCATGCTGGTCTCGGAGCGCGAGATGGGCATCTCCGACGAGCATGAGGGCATTATCGAGGTCGCGGGCGACGCCAAGATCGGTCTACCCTTCGCCCAGGTCGCGGGCCTTGACGATCCGGTCATCGACGTCGCCATCACCCCCAACCGGGGCGATTGCCTGGGCGTGCGCGGTATCGCACGCGATCTGGCCGCCGCCGGACTGGGCGCCTTGAAGCCGGTCGATCTCTCGCCCGTGCCCGGCAGCTTCGACAGCCCGATGGCTTGGCGCCGCGATCTGCCGGAGCAGGCGCAGGGTGCCTGTCCCTTCGTGGCCGGCCGTTTGTTCCGCAAGGTCAAGAACGGCCCCAGTCCCGACTGGATGCAGGCCCGACTGCGCGCGATCGGTCTTCGGCCGATCTCGGCGCTGGTCGATATCACCAACTACGTGACCTACGATCTCAACCGGCCGCTGCATGTTTTCGATGCCGCCAAGGTCAAGGGCGACCCGACCATGCGCCTGGCCCGCGCCGGCGAGGAAATATTGGCGCTGGACGGGGAGACCTACCGTCTTTCGCCTGAGATGGTGGTCATTGCCGACGACAACGGGCCGGAGGGTATCGGCGGCGTCATGGGCGGTGAGCTCACCGGCGTGACCCCCGAGACCAGCGAGGTTTTCCTGGAGGTCGCGCTGTTCGATCCGGTGCTGGTCGCCACCACGGGACGGACGTTGGGTATCTTTTCCGACGCGCGCTATCGTTTCGAGCGCGGCCTCGACCCGCAATCGGCTGTGTGGGGCGCGGAGGTCGCGGCACGCCTTATCCTGGAAATTTGCGGCGGCGAGGTCAGCCATGTCGTGAGCGCCGGAGAGATGCCTTCGGCGACGCGCCGCCTCGCCCTGCGCCCGGCCCGGGTCGCGGCCTTGGGCGGCGTCGAGGTGCCGGCCGGCGATCAGGCCCGCATACTAAGCGATCTAGGCTTCGAGGTTGCCGAAAGCGGCGCAATGATCGAAGTAAGCGTCCCGGGCTGGCGCGGCGACATTGAGTGCGAGGCATGCCTGGTCGAAGAAGTCCTGCGCATTCGCGGCTTCGACGCGATCCCGGTGGTGCCCCTGCCGCGCCAAAGCGATTTGCCGCGGCCGGCCGTCACGCCGGCACAGAAACGCGTCTCCATCGCGCGCACAGCCCTGGCCTGGCGCGGGCTGGAAGAGGCGGTGACCTTCTCTTTCGTTTCGGGCCGCGAGGCCGCCTTGTTCGGCGGCGGGGCCGCGGCCCTGCGTCTCGACAATCCGATCAGCGCCGATCTCGATGTCATGCGGCCCAGCGTGCTGCCCGGCTTGACGGCGGCGGCGGCGCGTAACGCGGACCGGGGCTTGAGCGAGGCCGCGCTATTCGAAATCGGGCCGCAATATGCCGACGCGACCCCCAAGGGACAGGTCCGGGTCGCCGCTGGCTTGCGTGCCGGTCTGGCCGGATCGCGCCATTGGGCCGCTAAATCGCGCACCGTCGATGCCCTGGACGCCAAGGCCGACGCCCTGGCGGTGCTGGAGGCTTGCGGCGCGCCGATCGATAAACTGCAAACCACGCGCGATGCTCCGGCCTGGTACCATCCCGGTCGTTCCGGGGTCTTGCGCCTTGGCCCCAACATCCTGGCCCAGTTCGGCGAGTTGCATCCGCGCCTGCTCAACGAGTTTTCCCTGCGTGGACCGGTCACCGCCTTCGAGGTGTTTCTGGACAAGGTGCCCATGCCGCGCGCTAAGGACGGTAAGCTCAAGGCGCCGCCCGCGCTCTCCCCGTTTCAGGCCGTGGAGCGTGATTTCGCTTTCTTGGTCGGCGCGGACGTGCCGGCCGACAAGCTGATCCGCGCGGCCAAGGGCGCCGACAAGGCGCTTATCGCCAAGGTCGATCTTTTCGATGTCTACACTGGAAAGGGTGTCGAAGCGGGCCAGAAGTCGCTCGCCATCGCGGTCACCTTGCAGCCCCAGGACCGCACCCTTACCGATCCCGAGATTGAAGCCATCGCGGGCCAGATCGTCGCCGCCGTCACCAAGGCAACCGGCGGCGTGCTCAGGGGGTAAATTGCCCTCAAGTCACCACGATCGGCTGGCCCTTGGTGATGACGAGGGTGTGCTCGTATTGGGCCGAGAGGGCGCCGTCCGCCGTCTTCAGAGTCCAGCCATCTTCGGCTTCGAAGACCGCTCCCGCGCCCTCGGTCAGGAATGGCTCAATGGTGATGACCAGACCTTCGTGTAGGCGTTGGCGGTTTCCAGCAACGTAGACGTTGGAAACCGTGGGCGGCTCGTGAATGCCCCGGCCGACCCCGTGCCCCGCCAGATCGGCGATGATCCGATAACCGCCGCGCCGGGCTTCGCGCTCCACCGCGCGGCCGATCGCATTGATCGGGCGGCCGGCCTTGGCCGCGTAGACCGCTTTGCGCAGCGCGGCCTTTGTCGTGCGGCACAGCTTCTCGACCGCCGGCGCGACCGGTCCGACCGGGAAACTGCTCCCCGTATCGGTCCAATACCCGTTGAGCTCCGCCGAAACGTCGATGTTGACCAGATCCCCGGCTTGCAGCGTACGGGGCCCCGGGACGCCGTGGGCGGCCTCGTCGTTGACGCTGATGCAGGTGTGGCCGGGGAAATCGTAGGCCAAACGCGGCGCGGAGCGGGCGCCGTGCGCCGCCAGGTATCGTCCGCCGATGTCGTCGAGTTCCGCCGTCGCGATGCCAGGCCGAACATGGCGTGCCATTTCCCGCAGGCAGTTGCGCACGATGCGGCCAATGACCTTCAGCCCCGCCAAATCGTCGTCGGATTCGATTGTCATGTCGGATTTCCTCGTGTGGGCTGCCGTCGCCGAGCTACGCCGGTGGAACCGGCACCAGGACCCGGTGCAGGTCCAGGCTGGGTGGAGGGACCTCGGTCTGGCTCAGCATGTCGTGGATTTGGCCCCGGTGGTGGGTCTGGTGGTTGAAGAGATGCGCCACCAGCATCTCGGCCGAATCCTCGAAAGATAGTCCGGCATTGTTAACATAGGCGATGGACCCGGCCAGAAATTCCGGTGTCAGGCCGGCGGCGAAAGCCTCGATCCGCGCGTCCTCCGCCTGGCGGGCTTCCCGCAGGGCCGCGAAGTCCTCGTAGAGGATCGCGTCCAGGCCGCTCGAGGGCACCTCGCACCCCTCGAAGCGGGCCAGCCAGATCCGGTCGCCGACCATGATGTGATTGAGCGTGCCGTGAATCGAGCCGAAGAAGGCGGGCCGGGCCCGCTTGCGCTCAAGGTCGCTCAGGCGCGCGCAGGCGGTATAAAGCAAGTCGTTGGCCAAGCGATTGTACCGGGCCAAACGTTGGAAGTTTCGGATCAGGTGGGTCACAGTGCTTGCCAATCGTCCTCGTCCGGCCTCAGGGTCGCGGGCGCCGGGCCGCCGATATCGACGCGACAACGCCACGATACCATCTATAGTGCCGCGAAAGGAAACGGACCTCCTGCATCGAGACGTAGGCAGGCCGACAAGGAGCAAACCGCTGACCGCATCCAAGGCACCGGACAAATCCAGCACGGCAGGTTCCAAGCCGCCCCGGCCATGGCGCGGGCGAACGGTCGTCGGACTCGCCCTGGTGCTGCTCATGGTCCTGGCCTACATCGTCTTGGCGCGCAGCGGTTTGTTGGAAGATCTGCTCGACGGTTCGATGCTGCGGGCGTCAATCGAAGACCTTGGCTTCGCGGGCCCGCTATTGATCGTCGGTTTGATGACCCTCGCCATCGTGATGAGCCCGATCCCCAGTGCCCCCATCGCGCTCACCGCGGGCGCCGCCTACGGCCACATCTGGGGCACGGTCTATGTCGCCGCCGGGGCCGAGCTCGGTGCGCTTATCGCCTTCGCGATCGCGCGCCTGGCCGGCTATGACGCGGTGCAATCCTGGTTGGGTAACCGAATGCCGAGCGGGCTGCTTGCCCGCTTCATGGGGTCGCAGAACGCCCTGATGGTCACGGTATTCGTGTCGCGGCTGCTGCCCTTCTTGTCATTCGATATGATCAGTTATGCGGCCGGCTTGACCCCGCTCACAGCTTGGCGCTTCGCGATCGCGACGTTGTTCGGCATCGTCCCCGCCAGTTTCCTGCTTGCCCATTTCGGCGGCGAGCTTGCCTCCGCCAACCTGCGGCGAGCCGGTCTGGCGGTCCTCGCGCTGGGTGCGATCACGCTGGTTCCGCTGGCGGTAAAGCTGGTCTTGGATCGGGTCCGGCGATCCCGGCGCTGAAGGCTCCGGTCCAGCAAGACGAGCCCTTTTGGCGGCTTTGCGCGCCCTCTTGGCCTACCCCCATGGCGGTGCTATAGCCAGCCCGCCATGACCGACACCGCCCATATCCGTAACTTCGCGATCATCGCCCATATCGACCACGGGAAATCGACCCTGGCCGACCGCTTGATCCAGATGTGCGGCGGCCTGACCCTGCGTGAGATGAAGGAGCAGGTCCTCGATTCCATGGATATCGAGCGGGAGCGCGGTATCACGATCAAGGCCCAGACCGTGTGCCTGGACTACAAGGCGAAGGACGGCGAGAGCTATGTCCTGAACCTGATCGACACTCCCGGCCATGTCGATTTCTCCTACGAAGTCAGCCGCTCCTTGTCGGCCTGCGAAGGCTCGCTCTTGCTGGTTGACGCCAGCCAGGGAGTCGAGGCGCAAACCCTGGCCAACGCCTACTTGGCCATCGACGCCGACCACGAGGTCATCCCCGTGCTCAACAAGGTCGATCTACCGGCCGCCGAGCCGGAGCGGATCAAGGAGCAGATCGAGGAGGTCATCGGTCTCGACGCTTCAGAGGCCTTGCCGATTTCCGCCAAGACCGGTGAGGGCGTGGCCGAGGTTCTGGAAGCCCTGGTTCGACGCATCCCGCCACCTCGGGGCGACCGGGCCGCCCCGCTCAAGGCCCTGCTGGTCGATAGCTGGTACGATTCCTATCTGGGCGTGATTACCCTGGTGCGCGTCGTCGATGGCGAGCTGAAGGTCGGGGCGAAGATTCGCATGATGGGCACGGGCGCGACGCATCAGGTCGACCGGGTGGGCGTCTTCCGGCCCAAGATGACCGACCATAAAGTGCTGGGGCCCGGCGAGATTGGTTTCATTACGGCCAGCATAAAGTCGGTCGCGGATTGCAACGTCGGCGACACCATCACGGAAGAGCGTCGCCCGGCGGAAAAGATGCTGCCCGGCTTTAAGCCCAGCGTGCCGGTCGTTTTCTGCGGCTTGTTCCCGTCCGATGCCGGCGAGTACGAGCACTTGCGCGATTCCTTGGCCAAGCTTGCGCTCAACGATTCCAGCTTCGAATTCGAAGCCGAGACCTCGGCCGCGCTCGGTTTCGGTTTTCGTTGCGGTTTTCTTGGCCTGCTGCACCTGGAGATCGTGCAGGAGCGCCTCGCACGCGAATTCGATCTGGACTTGGTTGCGACCGCGCCCAGCGTGGTCTATCGGATCAAGTTAACCAACGGCGGGCAGATTGATCTGCATAACCCGACCGACATGCCGGACCCGGTGCGCATAGCCACGATCGAGGAGCCTTGGATCAAGGCGACGGTTCTGGTGCCCGATGAGTTTTTGGGCGCAGTTCTGAAACTGTGCGAGGACCGGCGCGGTGAGCAACTCGACCTGACTTATGCCGGTAACCGGGCCATGCTGGTGTATCGTTTGCCCCTGGCGGAGGTTGTGTTCGATTTCTACGACCGGCTTAAATCGGTGACGCGCGGTTACGCGAGCTTCGATTACCAGATAGACGAATACCGGGAGGGCGACCTGGTCAAGGTTTCGATCCTGGTCAACGCGGAGCCGGTCGACTCGCTCTCGATCATTGTCCACAAGGCGCAGGCCGAAGCGCGCGGGCGGGTGCTGTGCGAGCGGTTGAAGGGTCTGATCCCGCGCCAGCTCTTCAAGATTGCGATACAGGCGGCCATCGGCGGCAAGGTGATCGCACGCGAGACGGTCAGCGCCCTGCGTAAGGACGTGACCGCCAAGTGCTATGGCGGCGATATCACGCGCAAGAAAAAGCTGTTGGAAAAACAGAAGAAGGGTAAGAAGCGCATGCGCCAGATCGGCAATGTCGAGATCCCGCAGTCGGCGTTCCTGGCGGCGCTCAAGATGGGTGACGAGTAGTGCTAGAGACTGGTCAACGCGATGCGCCTGGCGTTGTGGCGATTCCGCCGTTCATCTACGGCGCATTTCTTTTGCTTGGCCTGGCCCTGGATTTCCTGTTTCCAATCTCAGTATTGCCGAACGGGCTTCAGTATGCGGTGGGATTTCCTTTGATCGCCGCGAGCTTTGCAGTCGCGATTACCGCGATGCAGCTTTTTCGCAAGGCGGGCACCAACCTCGACGTGCGCAAGCCGACAACGGCGGTTGTCGCGGCCGGACCGTTCCGCTTCTCGCGCAATCCAATCTACCTTTCCATGACGATGCTCTATATCGGGATCGCGATTGCCGCTGACAGTCTTTGGATTCTGGGCCTGGTTTTGCCCGTCCTGATGGTCATGCACTTCGGTGTTATCCGCCGCGAGGAACGTTACCTGGAGCGCAAGTTCGGTGACGAATATCTAAACTACAAGCGCGCCGTCCGGCGCTGGATCTAAGCCGGATCCGCCGCCAGGGCTTAGCCCCGGTCCGGTAGAGTTTCCTTAACCATCTTTCAGTCTTAGCGAAGTTCTAACCCGCCATGAGGCATGATTTCCCTACGGGCGCGAGCGTCCCTGGAACCACCCGGCTTTTCGTTCATTTCCCTTGGGCCGGGCGTGGGGCCTTCCGCCGCGGCGATGGGAAGCGTGTCATGGTCGATGTATCCCAAGAGTCCAGCCTTCTGGAACCCGACGATTCGGACGGGGACTATTGGCTGGTTTGCCTGCACGAAGTTGCCGGCTGCCCGGCGATCTTTCGTCTTATTGTCGAGGTTCCCGACGACATAGATGCGGGCGGCTTTAGCGACCGGATAGGCATCGTCTGGACCTACGACTCGGAGCAGGACGGCTTGCCCAAAGAAATCGACAGCGCCCGGATGGATTTTTTCGAGGACGTTATGGTAGAGGCCGTGGAAGGTCGGATGAACGCCTGCCTGGCCATCGTCGCGACGGCCAAGGGTGCCAAGGAGTGGACGGTCTATGCCGACGACGGCGGCGCGGTCGCTGCTTATGTGATGGAACTGGCGCGCGAGAACGACCTGCCTGTTCAGGTACACCGCGACCTGGACCCCGATTGGGAAGTCTACCACCGGCTGTTGGCGGTGGCCGACGAGGCTGACGAGGCCGAGGCGGCCGAATAATTTTCGTCCGCGGCTTGGCGGCTCTGCGGATCAAGTTACTTCCGGCAAATCTCTTTCCGCGTTCTGGCGATAGGCATTCGGATCGATACCGTAAAGCGTCTTGAACGCGTGGGAAAAATTGCTGCGGCTGCGGTAGCCAATCTTTCCCGCGATCGTTTTGACCGGTAGATCGGTCGTTTGCAGGAAATGAGCCGCGCGGCGCAAGCGGTTCTCCATCAGAAAACTATGCGGCGAGCGGCCGAAGGCGCGCGCGAAATGGGTGCCGAAGCTGGAACGGCTCATGCCCGCGAGCGCGGCCAATTCCTCGACGCTGATTTCTCTCTCAGGGTGCGTCATCATGGAGTCGATCGCCGCACTCAAGCGCGGATCTTGCATCGCGCGCAACCACGGCAGGCGCGCGTCCCGCCGTTCCGCCAAGCGGCGCAACGCGAAGATCAAGCACTGTTTCATCAGGGCTTCCGCCAAGGCGCTACTGCCTAGGCGCCGCTCCGACATCTCCGACAGCAGCGCCTGGAAGGCGTGCTGGATCGTGTGGCCCGGTGGGAAGGACTCAACGATGGGCAGATTCAATAGATCGAATACCCCGGTTCCTTCGCCATAGGTGGCGCGAACCCGGCCACAGGCCATCACGATATCGGGCGCGCCATCGCCCGCTTGCAGCCAGCGCAACCCCTCGGACAGAGATACGCAAGTCGTCTCGTCGGCCGGGCAGGATTGTGTGGCGTTATGCGCCGCGATGCTCTGCGCCATGCCGCGCGGTATCAAAATGATTGTGTTGGGTACAAAAGGGATCGGGGCGGCATCGCCCAGACACAACGCGCCGGCGCCTTGCAGGGCGTAATGCACGGTAACGCACCCTTGGCCCGCCAGATCCAGGCGCCAGCCCTCGCGTACGTCGCATATGGCGAAGGGGTCGACCTCGACATCGAAGGCCGACAATAATTTATCGAGTGCCGTCATCGTACCCTCGTGAGGCCGCGTCCGGCACCTAGCTTAACCGATAAACGGCGGGTGGAAAGTCGGCGCACACAAAAAAACCGGGGCACACGAAACCGTGAGGACGTGTTCGTGACGGCACGACTCCTGGCGGATTTGGCACGCCCGGTCCGGATAAGTTGAGGTTTAATCTGCAATTCGGGAGGAGTAGAACCCCATGTGCGACCGTCAGGACCCCCACGATCACGACCAACACAATCAACACAATCGGAAACTAGATCGCCGCGCCTTGTTGCGCGGAGGAATCGCGGCCGGCGCGGCCGTGACCGTCGCCGCTGCAAGGGGACGCGGCGCTCAGGCGGCGGGCGATGACCCCTATGCGCCGCCGGCGAAGGGCGCCTTGCCTGAAACCGGGTTCAAGCTCAATCATAAGCGCGCGGCGCTGGTCGTCACCGATCCGCAGATCGATTTCCTCAGCCCCAAGGGCGTCACCTGGGGTGTGGTCGGCAAAAGTGTGGAACAGCACGGCACGGTCGGCAACATCAAGCGCTTGTTCACCGCCGCCAAGGGCACGGGCATGACCGTCGCCATCTCGCCGCACTACTATTACCCGACCGATCACGGCTGGCGCTTTGGCGGCCCGCTCGAAAAGCTGATGCACGCTATCGGGATGTTCGATCGCAAGAGTGCTTACGACGTTTCCAAATTCGATGGCTCCGGCGCCGACTTCATGCCCGAGTACAAGGACTACATCCACGACGGAAAGACGATCATCTGCTCGCCGCACAAGGTCTACGGGCCGGAGCAGAACGACTTGGCCCTGCAGCTGCGCAAGGCACACGTCGAACAGGTGATCCTGGCCGGTATGTCGGCGAACCTTTGCGTCGAAGCGCACCTGCGCGAACTTCTTGAAATGGGCTTCGAGGTCGCGGTGATCAAGGATGCAACGGCGGCCGCCATGTTGCCGGAGGGCGATGGCTACCTGGCCGCGCTGATCAACTTCCGCTACATCGCCAACGCGCTGTGGTCGACCGACGAAGCGGTCGCTCAGATCAACGGCAAGGCATAAATCGGCCCGAATAATGCCGGTGCGTCGCGTGTTTCACGGCGTGCCGGCAACCTTCGCACGCCGGCGGCGAAGACCTTATTTCTTGCGGCGCCGCAAATGGCAAAGCGCGACCAGGATCGCTGCCGGTACGGCGAAGAAGATTGTCGCGGGGATCTGCAATACACTGGCGATCACGGGATCCCAGAGTGGCGGCCAAATATAGCGTTCCACCACGGCCTGAACCAGGTTCAGGCTGCCTACGTCGAGCTTGAACCACAGCTCGCCCAAGGGGCGCTGTAGGATGCCTCCTGGCCCGGCCAGGGCCATGGCCCAGCCCGCCGTCGCCACGGCGGCTAGAGCCAAGCCCCAGCCCCCAATACACAGTAGATATCGCACGACTTCGACCTCATCTCTTCGGCGGCGGCCAAGTTAGCGCCCCCGGACAGTGGGGCCAAGGGATACCGGCTCGGATTCTACCGACGCCTCGCCAGCGGCCATGGCCAACCGCCCCGTCGCCGGGACCAACGGCGTTGCATCCAGCCCCCTGCTTGGCTATAGGAACCGGGCGCGTGAGGAGGGCATGACCGGTGCTCTAGAACGGTTCTGCCTACGTGCTCCTGGAGGGGTGGCCGAGTGGCTGAAGGCGCACGCTTGGAAAGCGTGTATGCGGGAAACCGTATCGAGGGTTCGAATCCCTCTCCCTCCGCCACAGCTTAGGTCATTGATATTGAATGATATTTTGATGATTCAGAGAGTCGAAATTGCCGACTCTTTTCCGCAGGTTACGCCCTCGATTAGCGTCGTCGTGGTCACCTGAGACGGCATTGTCACATAAACTGAAGTGGCATGGACGTGCAGCCGGCATTAGGTTCGCCCGATGCGCCAGCTTTCCTTCAAGCGTCACCGCTTTCCACCAGAAGTCATCCGCCATTCAATCTGGCTGTACGCCAAATTCACTCTGAGTTTCCGCGATGTGGAAGATCTATTGGCGGAACGGGGTCTGGACGTTTCCTACGAGACCATCCGCCGCTGGTTCCTGAAGATAGGATCCGTCATCGCCGCCAACCTGCGCCGCACCCGCCCCAGGCCCAGCGATCATTGGCACCTAGATGAAATGGTGATCGTCATTCGCGGACGGCGCTACTGGCTCTGGCGAGCCGTCGACAATGAAGGCGAAGTTCTGGACTTCCTCGTCCAAAGTCGACGCAACACCAAAGCCGCCAAGAAACTGATGAAAAAGCTGCTCAACAAGCAAGGCTTCGCTCCAGGCAGAATCGTGACCAACAAACTTCGGTCTTACCCTGCCGCCTTTCGAGGTATTGGCCTTGTAGCAGAACACGATCGCGGTCTAAGAGCCAACAACAGGGCCGAGAACTCGCATCAGCCGGTCCGAAGACGGGAGCGTAAACTGCAAAGGTTCAAGTCGCCCGGGTCGGCGCAACGCTTCCTCTCAATCCACTCGGCGACATACAACACTTTCTATCATCAGCGCCACCTCAACAGACGACCCTTTTACAAAGAACTTCGAACTGCATCATTCGATGCTTGGAAATCCGCGAGTGCCGCCGCCTGATCACAGATCCTTGCCACCCAAGTTTCCGGCTGCGAAGTTTATGTGACAATGCCGAATTTCGCCATCGCCCACCTCTCGACGGCCACGCCGCGGGCGCGACATGCGCTTTCGCCGGATTCCGGCATAAGGCCTCGGCACCCCGGCAAATTGATTTGCCTCAAGGTACCTCGGGTTAAGGTATGAAACCGTTGTCAAGGTCAGGCAAGGGGCCGCGCCTGGGGAGAGGCTCATGGATCAAGCGGAGGGCCGGCACATGACTGCCGGGATCCTGCGCGAACATGTGGCGCGGCTTGCCGGGCATATCGGCGAACGCAATGTGTTTCGGCCGGGCGCCCTCGCCGCCGCCGCCGATTATATCGAGACGACTTGGCGCTCGCAGGGCTACGCCGTCACCCGGCAATGGTACGACGTCCGCGGCGTGCGCTCCGCGAACCTGGGGGTAACTCGGCCTGGAGCGAGCCGGCCGGACGAAATCCTTTTGCTCGGCGCGCATTACGATACCGTCAGGGGGTCGCCGGGCGCCAACGACAATGGCAGCGGGGTCGCCGCTCTCCTGGAATTGTCCAGGCTGTTTGTCCCGGCCGCGCCCGCCATGACGGTGCGATTCGTCGCCTTCGTCAACGAGGAGCCGCCGTTCTTCATGACCGCAAAGCAGGGCAGCCGAGTCTATGCCAAGGCCGCCCGGGCCCGCGGCGACGATATCCGGCTGATGGTGTCGCTCGAGACCATCGGATGCTATTCGGCCGAGCCTGGCAGCCAGCACTATCCGCCATTGTTTCGATTCTTCTATCCCGATCGTGGTGACTTCCTGGCTTTCGTCTCCAATCTCCGCTCGCGCGGCGTCATGCGCCGGAGCGCACGCATCTTTCGGGAGAAATCCGACTTTCCGCTGGAGCAGGTGGCGACGCTCAGCGTGGTTCCCGGCGTGTCCTGGAGCGACCATCGCTCGTTCTGGCGCGAAGGCTTTCGCGCCTTCATGATCACGGACACCGCGTTTTACAGATACCCCTATTATCATAGCCCTGGCGACACGCCCGACCGGCTGTCTTACCGGGAACTGGCGCGCGTGACGGACGGGCTGTACCGGACCTTCGAACACTTGGCGCGCTAGACTTTTTTCGCGCCAAGCCGGATGAGCAGGTACGCGGAAGGCAAGCGGGGGCGCCGCATATGGGTGGAGGAGACTCGGGGACCGGATCGATAGTCCAGAAAAAGCGTCCGGACTCAAAGCCGGCGCAGTTGTCGCTGCTCGCGCCATTTTCTTGGTGCTTGTATGACTGGGCCAACTCGGCTTTCTCAACCCTCGTCGTCACGTTTGTTTTCGCTGCATATTTCACACAAAGCGTCGCGGAGACTCCTATCGTTGGAACCGCCCTGTGGGGACGCACTGTGAGCTTGGCGGCCTTGATCGTCGCCCTTTCCAGCCCTGTACTTGGGGCGATAGCCGACAAGACAGGATCGCGCAAACCTTGGCTTGGCGGCTTTACGGCTATTTCGGTTCTGGCCGCCTCCATGCTGTGGTTTATTGAGCCCTCCCCGAGTTATGCCTTACTCGCCTTGTTTCTCGTCGGTCTGGGCGTTGTCGCTTTCGATCTCGCCGCCGTCTTCTACAATGCGCTCTTGCCGGCATTGGCGCCGCCCAACAAAATCGGGCGGTTATCGGGCTGGGGTTGGGGCGCAGGCTACGCAGGTGGCTTAGTTTGCCTCTTGATCGCGCTTCTCGGGCTTGTGCGGACCGATGCGCCGTGGTTTGGGTTGGACGTCGACAGAGCCGAGCATGTGCGCGCCACAATGCTATTGGTTGCTGTTTGGTTCGGTATCTTCTCGGTGCCGATTTTCCTCTACACGCCCGACCCCGGAAGAGCCGGGCGCCCAATTGGAATGGCGATCCGTTGCGGTCTCCGCGAGCTATTTAGTACCCTCCGCAATGTTCGGCGACACCGTAACATAGCGAAGTTCTTGGTGGCGCGGATGCTCTACACCGACGGTCTCAACACTCTCTTTTCGTTCGCCGGCATCTATGCCGCCGGCACGTTCGGCATGACCGTTTCCGAAATAATCCGGTTCGGCATTGTACTGAATGTGACCGCTGGCCTTGGTGCCGCGGCGTTCGCTTGGATCGACGACTGGATCGGGTCCAAAAAAACGGTCCTGATTTCCCTTGTATGCCTGATCATCTTCGGCGGAGCCCTTCTGCTCGTCGAGTCGAAAACCTTGTTTTGGCTTCTGGGATCCGCAATCGGCATCTTCGTCGGCCCCGTACAAGCAGCGAGCCGTTCTTTCATGGCACGGTTAGCTCCGAAGGATATGGAAACCGAGATGTTCGGCCTTTTTGCCTTTTCGGGAAAGGCGACGGCATTTCTCGGCCCTTTCTTGGTGAGCACGGTCACTTTACAGTTTGCAAGCCAGCGTCTGGGCATGGCGACAATTCTTTGCCTGTTCGTGGCGGGCCTCTTGGTGCTCTTAACCGTCGCTTACCCGACCACGCAGTCACGTAGCGGGCCATAGGGTGTTTGGGGCTGAGAACCCGGGATTGACATTGGGCATTCCGTCACATGCTGCACGGCCTGAGACGGAGCCACCGACAATCTAAGAACGTATCGTAAAGAAACGATACCGGTAACTGCATCTGTTTAATAACGGCCGCCTGATGTAACTGCGCAGTGCCCGCGGCGGGCTGCCATGCCCAAATTGATCCTCGTCAACGAGGCTTCGAGATTGCCATGATAGCAGGGCCTCTTGTGAACGATCTCGGTTCACAGCCGGAATTCGTACGGAGAACGGCCCAATTGAATAGGGACCGAAGCCTCGCCGAGATGGCGGGTCGCCTGTCCAGCCGGGGCGCCGCGGCCGCCCTTGTCGTGTTTCGTGATCATGGCGTGGAAACATGGACCTACGCCGATCTCGCGAACGACATCTCGCTGCTTGCCACGGGGCTTGTCGAGGCAGGGGTACGCCGCGACGAACCCGTGTTGCTGTGCGCGCCAAATTCACCGGAGTGGGTGATCGCCTATTTTGCGATCATTTGCGCGGGCGCACTTGCGGTTCCACTCGACGACCTATCGAGCGATCAGGATCTGGCTCGCGTTCTCGCCGACAGCAACGCCCGGCGGATATTCACATCGCGATCTCACGTGCCGGCCCTAGAGGCGCTGAGCGTAGAGGCTGCCATCGATATCATCGTGCTCGATGGCGCCGAAGATGGGCGAAAGGTGAAGGATTGGCATAGCCTGCTTGCCAAAAGCCGGGGCCAGCTTCCCAGCATCGACCAGGATGACCTTGCTTCTCTGCTTTACACTTCAGGGACAACCGGAACACCGAAAGCGGTGCCTTTGACCCACCGGAATTTACTGGCAAATGTGGAGGCGGTGGTGGCGGGCAAACTAGCCGGGCCCGAGGATCGTGTCCTTCTGCCATTGCCGCTCCATCATGCCTATCCGTTCACCGTCGGCCTCCTCGGCACGCTCGCAACCGGTGGCACCCTGGTGCTTCCTGCCGGCATCAGCGGCCCACAGATCACTGGGGCGCTCAAAGTATCGAGATCCACGATCCTCATCGGCGTGCCGCGCCTTTACACTGCCCTGCTGTCCGCGATTGAGGACAAGGCGGCGAGACTTGGCACGAAGGCAAGTTCGGTTTTCCGGCTCCTGCTAAAGATATCGATGCTGATTCGTAAAAGCTTTGGGCTCCGAATCGGCAGATTTTTCTTTCGCAGGCTGCACCGAGACCTGGCCCCCGATCTTCGCATCTTAGGGTGCGGAGGAGCACGTCTCGACCCTGACGTAGCGTGGAAACTCGAGGCATTGGGTTGGGAAGTTCTTACCGGGTACGGCCTCACAGAAACCTCACCAATCGTCACTTTCAACCCTCGCGGCCGCGAGCGGATCGACTCGGCCGGGCTGCCACTGCCCGGCGTCTCGCTTCGCATAGACGCGGAACCCGGCCAAGCGTCCGGAGAGATCCTCGTGCGTGGACCCAACGTGTTCGCAGGCTACCGAAACAACCCGGAAGCGACGAAGCTCGCCTTCACACCTGATGGATGGTTTCGTACCGGTGACCTCGGGTCTGTAGACAGAGACGGTTATTTACACATTGTTGGACGCGTGAAAGAGGTCATCGTCCTGCCCGACGGGAAAAACGTGATTCCCGAGGATGTCGAAGACGCCTACGCTTCCAGCCCGCTGATTCGGGAGGTCGCGATCCTGGAGCGTCAAGGTGTCCTGGCCGCTCTCTTTGTGCCCGACGACGAAACGATACGCATACGAGGATCGGCACGGGCCCGAGACCTTCTTCGAGACGAGATCGAGGACATTTCTCTTCGATTGCCACCCTATCAGCGCATAACCGCGTTCAGCGTGACGCGTGAGCCGTTGCCCCGTACACACTTAGGCAAGTTGCGGCGTCATCTGCTGGCCGGCATCTACGACAGGGCGGAACGCGGCGCCGCCCCCCCTGTCGCGCCACAGCTTTCCGAAGAGGATCGGCGCCTGTTGGCGTCGAAGGCCGCGAATAGAGTCTGGGAATGGTTGATACGGCGATTCTCCGAAAAGGCACTCACACTCGATACCAGTCCGCAGCTCGATCTACAGATAGACTCGCTGGAATGGGTCACCCTGAGCCTTGAAATCCAGGAGCGCTTTGGTGTCAGCTTGACGGGCGATGCAATCGCGCGGATCGTCACGATACGTGATCTTTTGCATGAGATAACGGCCGCGGCCAAGGTGAAGCCGGACCGCGATCTCCTTACGAGCGGACAGACCGAAACGCTCGAGGAAGCCCGATCGTTACGGCCTATAGGGCCGCTGCTATCGCTCTTGGGCACGCTGACATATGCGCTAATTCGGTTTGTCATGCGCACCGCCTTTCGGCTTCGGGTCGAGGGCGTGGAGAGGCTTCCGCGCGAGGGGCCGTACATCGTGGCGCCGAACCACTCGAGTTTTCTCGATCCAGCCGCCACCGCCGCCGCCCTGCCGATGGGGTGCCTGCGAGACGTCCATTGGGCCGGCTGGACCGGCAAGATGTTCGCCGGGCCGGCCAGCCGTTTCCTCAGCCGCATCACGAGGGTGTTCCCTGTCGACCCGGATCGTGAACCGGCGAGCGGCCTTGCCCTCGGTAAGGCCGTCCTTGAGCGCCGGCGCATCCTGATTTGGTTCCCTGAGGGGCGCAGATCGCCCACCGGAGCGCTCGGGCCGTTCCTCCCAGGCGTGGGGATGCTGCTCCGGCAATCGGGCGTCGTCGCGGTCCCAACCTTCCTTTCCGGCACGCTCGAGGCCCTCCCACGCGGCCGGAAAGTGCCCCGCCTCCGCCGTATCACCGTTGTTTTCGGGCAGCCCATGAACGCCGCTGAGTTAGAAATGCTGGGCCAAGGTGAGGATACATACGAACGGATCGCGGACGGTCTTCGCCAAGCGGTTGCCGCACTTAGAGACCATGAGTAGCATCCGTTAAAATATTTTAGGGCATCGTCATCGGATTTGTCGCATAACCTGGCGTGGCAGGAACGCGCGACCGATATTAGGCTGGCGCGATGCGCCAGTTCCGCGGTGAAGCGATGATCGCGTGGCGGACCGCGACCGCTTCTGCTGGAGCCGCTCAGTTCAAGCGTTCAACTGCGATCCGCCTTCGTTAAGTTGACAGCACCGTCACGTAGGCTCTGTGCCATGAAAGCTGATGCCTTCGGCCCCTATGGCGATGGTCGTGCCTGCTTCGCCGCGCAGGATCGCGGCGGCGTCGTTCAGGGCGCCGATGCCCACAATGCCGCCTATCGCCTCGGCAAAGTTGCAAGCCGCCTCCACCTTGGGGGCCATGGACCCTGGGTCGAAGGACATCGCCCTTATCGCCCCTGGCGCGGCATGATGGATGGCCCGCGCACCGGGTTCACCCCACCGGTCCCAGACGGCCGCGACATCGGTCAACATGAGGAAGGCATCGGCCTTGAGCTCGCACGCCAGCAGGGCACTGGCCCGGTCCTTGTCGACCACGGCCTCCACGCCGATCATGCTGCCGTCCTCGCGCACCACCACGGGGATACCGCCACCGCCCGCGCAGATCACGATGACGCCCTTGTTGACGAGGAGTTCAATCACGCTGATTTCGAAGATTCGCCTGGGCCGTGGGGAGGGCACGACCCGGCGGTAACCTGATCCGTCGGGCGCGACCGCCCAACCGTGAGTGGCCGCCAAGCGTTCGGCCTCGGATTTCGTGTAGAGCGGTCCGATAGGCTTTGAGGGCGCCTGGAAAGCCGGATCGTTTGCCGCCACCTCGATCTGAGTGAGCAGGGTTGCGATGTCGCTGTCGGGCAACTCGTTCGCCAGTTCCTGCTCGATTATGTAGCCGATCATGCCTTCGGTCTCTGCCCCCAAGACATCGAGCGGATAGTCTTCAACGTTCTTGAAGGCTGCCGACTGCAGGGCCAGAAGGCCGACCTGCGGGCCGTTGCCGTGTGAGATAATGAGATCGTGTTTTCTGGCAATCTCGGCAAGTGCCCCAGCGGCTACCCGCACATTCGCGCGTTGATTGGCCGCGGTCAGAGCCTGGCCGCGCCGCAGCAGCGCGTTTCCTCCGAGGGCAACGACGACCCGCAAGTCCTGGTTCCTTTCACAAAGACGTTGCCGTGGAGACTCGATCCTATTCTGATTGCGGCGCCGCGCGACAGGTCAAGCCCTGTGCGTCCAGCCATTGGTCGACGAAGTTACCGAGAGTCGGGTCGCCGGCATCCGCGAACTCGTAACGGGCCCGTACCACCGGCTTATTGAGAGCGGCGAGCGAGGAGATATCCGCCGGGGTCCCGCTGACGACGACATCGACATCGGCTCGGTTGATGGTTGCTGCGAGGGCGGCCAGCTGGCTGGCCCCATAGCCCACGGCAGGAAGAACCGGACCGATATGGGGATAGGTCTCGAACACGGCGCGGATCTCCGGATCCGCAAAAGGACGTGGATCCACGATCTCCGCCCCTTCGCAGGCGTTTGCCGCGACGAAACCCGCGCCATAGGCCATGCCGCCGTGGGTAATGGTAGGTCCGTCTTCGACAACCAGTACACGTTTGCCAGCTACGGAAGCGGTATCCTCTAAGCGGACGGCGGAGGCGGCGCGGATCACCGGTGCTCGCGGGTTTATGGCCCGCACTTCGTCGACCACTCGATCAACCTGCGCTGCCGGGGCCGAATTGACCTTGTTGACCACGACCATGTCGGCCATGCGCAGCGCCGCCTCGCCGGGGTAGTGCGACGACGCCTGTCCGGGCCTCAGCGCGTCAGCCAGGACGATGCTCAAATTTGGCCGGATGAAGGAAAAGTCGTTGTTGCCGCCGTCCCAGAGGATGAGGTCGGCTTCCCGCTCGGTCGCGGCAAGGATGGCCGCATAGTCTACGCCCGCTAAAATGACGTGGCCCGCGGCGATATAGGGCTCGTATTCCTCTCTTTCTTCGACGGTGCAGGCGGCTTCGTCAAGGTCGTCCAGGCTGGCGAAGCGCTGCACCCGCTCTTTCTCCAGGTCACCGTAGGGCATGGGATGACGCAGGGCAGCGACTCGGAGCCCGCGTCTGCCAAGATGTCCGGCCAACCAGCGCGCCGTCTGCGATTTGCCGCAGCCGGTGCGTATAGCGGTCACCGAGATGACGGGGCGGCTTGAGTCGAGCATAGTGCTGTCGGGGCCCAGCAGGCCGAAGTCGGCGCCGGCGGCAAGCGCGCGGGAAGCCAGATGCATGACATGGGCGTGGGGCACGTCGCTGTAAGCGAAGATCACCTCATGGACATCCTCGCGCTGGCACAAGGCTTCCAGTTCGGCCTCCTCCACAATTGGGATACCCTCCGGATAGAGATCGCCGGCAAGAGCCGACGGGTACCGGCGCTTGCTGATGCCTGGGATTTGGGTAGCGGTGAAGGCGGCAACTCTGACCTCCGGATCATCGCGATAGACCACGTTGAAGTTGTGAAAATCGCGCCCGGCGGCACCCAGGATCACGATCCGGCGGCGGGTATTTTGCTCAACCACAATCCTGACCTCTCAACGCCTCTGTGTCCTTACCGTCGGCTCACCGCAGCGCTCATGTTGCTTATTCGCCAACCGCGACGCCGTGATCTAAGTCAATGGCCCCGTCGATGTTGACGCGGGAACCTCGTTTCGAGACGCGGGCCCGACGCGGGCAATCCCTTGAATTGTTCTCTTTTCGTTCCCATATCTGCTTTGGTCCCGAAATCGAGAGCGGTCTGAACGCGCCGGCGAAGGCCGGCGGCGAGGGGTAGGGGTATCGTTTGCCCACCAACCGCAAGCTGAGGTCAATATCTCCGGCGATATCCGCCGGTGTATTGCCATACCGGGGCCTACAAGCCGCGACCCACAGGAGGAGGCGAGAATAAGCGTGATTGAATCGACCTTTACCCCCG